>NZ_PVRA01000020.1:0-1163 GCF_002998555.1 Bacillus sp. NMCC4
ATCAGGTTGATAGGTCTGAGGTGGAAGCGTGGTGACACGTGGAGCTGACAGATACTAATAGATCGAGGACTTAACCTATATTCTAATGTGAAGCTTGAACATTGTTATCTAGTTTTGAGAGAACATTCTCTCCATCAGGTTTGGTGGCGATAGCGAAGAGGTCACACCCGTTCCCATACCGAACACGGAAGTTAAGCTCTTCAGCGCCGATGGTAGTTGGGGGTCTCCCCCTGTGAGAGTAGGACGCCGCCAAGCTTTTCTAAGGATCAGTTCCATACGGAACTGGTCTTTTTTGTTTTTTTGAAAAAATTACTTCTATTAAATCACTTTGTAAAGTGAGAAGTGATGATTTAGTAAATGCCTCATCGATAAGTTGATCTTTCCGTCCGTCTCACTTTCATGTATTTTCATTGAACAACGCAGCTGTTGTTTATGGGTCGGCCGTTCAATTCGTTTAGGATGAAGATCAAAAGCATAGAAAGCAGCTAATAAGAATTTTCTTTGGCAGCCAGATACAGAGGACTGTTTAGAGACACACTAGATGACTGAGTATCGCAACACTTACAGTTGAATTTTTCGCTCGCTCTAAGTAAGAATAAGAAAGAATCAACACTAACTTGATACCCTAGTAACACTTTAATATTGAAGATAGTAAAGAACAGCATCATTTAAGGACATTTTTACATGAAAATGATTTCCCAGAAAAATAAAATAATAAAAGAATTCCTTCTCTAGATGATTTGTATGAGAAGATATATTGAATAAAATAAGCATATAAAAAGCTTGAAAAGGGTAATTTCACATCAATAAAGCTTTATTAGAGCCCTTTTTAACAAAAAAACATAAAAAGATGAAAAAAAGACTTTTAAAATGATGAGACAAGTGGTAGAATTCTTTAGGTGCCTTAACGAAAAGACGAAAAAACAACGTTAAAATAAATTCAAAAATTATTTTAAAAAAGTCTTTACAAACAATATCTTATCGTTATATAATACTATTTGTCGGATCGAGAGACATTCGAAATGACAACACAATATGGAGGATTAGCTCAGCTGGGAGAGCATCTGCCTTACAAGCAGAGGGTCGGCGGTTCGAGCCCGTCATCCTCCACCATATTTATTCTTACATAATGTTAGGATAGATAAAGCCGGTGTAGCTCAACT
>NZ_PVRA01000021.1:0-933 GCF_002998555.1 Bacillus sp. NMCC4
TTGAAAAAGAAATTTACTATAACATGGCGTATAGATGGTTTTTAGGTTTGAACATCAATGACCCCGTTCCTCATCACTCGACCATTAGCTGGAATCGTCGTACTCGATTCAAAGATACAACGATTTTTCAAGATATTTTTGATGAAATTGTGCTTCAAGCCATCAATCATGATATGGTAGGAGGCCGCGTTCTTTTTTCTGATTCAACTCATCTTAAAGCCAATGCCAATAAACATAAATATACGAGAAAAACGATTGAACAAGATACCCAGAACTATATAAATGAATTAGAAGAAGCGATCCAAGAAGATCGGGTGGCACACGGAAAAAAGCCCTTAAAGGTAAAAGAGGAGGTGAAAACGAAAAAAGACATTCGTCAAAGTATGACTGACCCTGAGAGTGGCTATCTTTATCGTGAAAATAAACCGGAAGGCTTTTTCTACCTAGACCACCGTACAACGGATATGAAGTACAATATCATCACGGATGCCCATGTCACGCCCGGCAATATCCATGATTCTATTCCGTATCTTGATCGATTGGATCACCAAATCGCCCGATTTGGTTTTCAAGTAGAAGCTGTTGCCCTTGATTCTGGTTATTTGACAACCTCAATCTGTAAAGGTTTATCGGATCGCCATATTTTTGGTGTCATCGCACATAGACGCTTTCATCCAACAAGAGGATTATTTGAGAAGTGGAAATTTCAGTATGATTCTGAATCTGATCACTACATATGCCCAAATGGCGAGAAGCTATTATATACGACAACTGATCGAAAAGGTTATAGGTTCTACAAATCAGACCCTAAAAAATGCGTATCGTGTCCTTTCCTTGAGAGCTGTACAAGATCGAAAAATCATCAAAAAGTGATCTCAAGACATGTATGGGAGGAACACAAAGAAAAGATCAGACAACATCGTCTGTCTGCCT
>NZ_PVRA01000022.1:0-923 GCF_002998555.1 Bacillus sp. NMCC4
AGTTGAGCTACACCGGCTTTATCTATCCTAACATTATGTAAGAATAAATATGGTGGAGGATGACGGGCTCGAACCGCCGACCCTCTGCTTGTAAGGCAGATGCTCTCCCAGCTGAGCTAATCCTCCACTATGTAGGAATCTCTCGATCCGACAAAGATTATTATATACAGGTTTTCATCATTTGTAAAGGCTATATTAAAAAAATTTTATTTCAATTTTCATTGGTATTTCTTTTAGCAAATGATCCTCATTTTCTCCATTCAAACTGCTGTCATTCAACGTTTATCAGCTGAAGCTCTCCTCTCTATATTCTCTTTAAAAACGGTCAATTCCTTCAGAAATATCAGCAGCCTATTATTTTTATGCTTTCATGGTATAGGTATTCCTTGGAATCAAACTTTAGGTGCAGTTTTTATAGATATTAGAATAGAGTTAACTATAAAGATTGATACAGTCCCCTTCTATAATCTAATACTCTATCTCTCTACTAGTTTTTTCATAACAAGGATTTATAATATGATGAACGTTCTATCTTTTTGATTTAAAATGTCTCACATACTTGTAAATGAGTTGGAGTGCCGCACGTTCATCAAACAAGTGCAATCAAAAAAATATCCTCTCAAGCAACACAAAAAGACCAGTTCCGTATGGAACTGATCCTTAGAAGAGCTTGGCGGCGTCCTACTCTCACAGGGGGAGACCCCCAACTACCATCGGCGCTGAAGAGCTTAACTTCCGTGTTCGGTATGGGAACGGGTGTGACCTCTTCGCTATCGCCACCAAACCTGATGGAGAGAATGTTCTCTCAAAACTAGATAACAATGTTCAAACTTCACATTAGAATATAGGTTAAGTCCTCGATCTATTAGTATCTGTCAGCTCCACGTGTCACCACGCTTCCACCTCAGACCTATCAACCTGAT
>NZ_PVRA01000002.1:0-577492 GCF_002998555.1 Bacillus sp. NMCC4
AGAAGAATTTCTAGTGTGGAACATGAGAAAAACACCTTCCTTAAGTGGGTTTTTCTCTATTATAAAATGAGGAGATGGAAAGTTTAAGGAAAAAATAAAGCTGTCGAGATTTTCTCGACAGCCTGAGCAGCTCATTCATGAGCTGCTTTTTGCTTTAGGAACTTACCTGCTTAGATTCAGATTGTATTAATGTAACCTTCTTTGTTTCTTCTTTTCCGTTTCGAATGAGTGTGATGCTCACGGTGTCTCCTACTTTTGTATTCGTGTATAGCTCATGACGTAATTCACTTCCGGTTTTGATTTGTTTCCCATCGATGGCGGTAATGACATCCTCTGACTTAAAGCCAGCTTTGGCGGCAGGTGAGCCTGCGGCGATTTCTTTGACGTACACACCTTTATCCCGCTGACTATTTTTGAGCCCGAGTGTTTCTTTCTGATACACGTCCGGGACTTGTTCGAGATCCAGCATGCTGATGCCGATATATGGACGCTCAATCTTTCCTTTTGCGAGAAGCTGATCGGCGATTGGTTTGACATCATTGATTGGAAGTGCGAATCCAATGCCTTCAACACCTGTTTCAGAGATTTTCATACTCGTGATCCCCACAACCTTTCCGTCTGTCGTAAGAAGCGGGCCGCCGCTATTACCTGGGTTAATGGCTGCATCTGTTTGAATGACATTAATGCTGCTTTCGCCTGCTGATGTGTTCATAGAGACTGTTCGGTCGACACCGCTGACAATTCCTTGGGTCACCGTTCTTGATAGATCTTCACCAAGCGGGTTTCCAATTGCGATGACGGTTTCCCCAGCACGCAGCGAGGAGGAATCGCCTAATGCCGCGACCTTTGTCACATGACTGCTGCTAATTTCTACAACCGCTAGGTCAGTCAGGGGGTCAGCTCCGACCAGTTTTCCTTCAACAGTTTTGCCATCGTGCAAGGAAACCATTAGTTTATTTGCCCCTTCAATGACGTGGTTGTTTGTTAAGACATAGGCTTTACTTCCGGATTTTTTGAAAATCACCCCTGAGCCTGTACCTGTTTTTTCCTCTTGACTGTTTTTGTTTTGCTGTGATTCATCAAAAGGCGTATTGAAATCGCCAAAGCTCATGTCTGTTTGACTTTGCGCTTGGTAGTTTGTAATGCCGACAATGGCTGGTGATATATTTTCGACCATGCTTGAGATACTGCTCGATGAATGTGATGTTTGGACGGCGGTTGTTTTTGACGAATTGGCACTCGTATCATTTGTCGATACAGCTTCTGTTTTTGCTGCTGAATCGTTTGCTGTGTTGTCTGATGCGTGCTGGGCATATGGCGTAAGGACGTAGACACCTAATGCTAGCGTACCACCCACAATGCCGCTGACGAATGGCTTAAACCAGCCACTGGGCTTCTTCTTTTGTTTTTGTGGCTGTTCAATTGTTTGAAGTTCATGAGAAGGGTGTTTTTCATTTTTGTGATGTGTCATTCGAATCACTCTCTTTCTTCAATTTTTCATGTATGGTTCGAGGGATTTTACCTTATGTGGTGGATACTGACTATATCGTAAGAAAAAAGTGTGGGATAAAAATGAAAACATTGTGGGAAATTGTTAAAATAAGTAGTGTATCTAAGCAAAAATAGAGGAGATTAAACTGTGGAGACAATTGGAATGATTGGATATGGAAGCATGGCTGATATGATGGTGCAAAAATGGCTGGAAAAAGAGGTACTCAATGCCCATCAAATCATGATCCATACAAGAAGTGAAACGGACCGCCTGCATCAGCTCAAAGACAAGCATCAAGAAATAAATATCTGCTCATTAGACGAACTTTCTGCCTCATGTGATGTACTTTTTGTCTGCGTGCCGCCGCTTGTTGTACTTGATGTGCTCGATCAACTGCCTTCAGCAGCCAAATCGGTACATATTGTGTCAGTAGCCGCGGCTGTGACGTTAGACAAGTTATCAAAGCATACGACTCAACCAGTTTCCAGATACATCCCAACGCTCACGTCAGCTGTTGGAACGGGCGTATCCCTCGTTGCGCATGGTGAAACCGCAGGTCAGGAAGAAAAGGCGCGTTTGCACCGTCTCCTTTCAGCTTTTAGCATCGTCCGTGAAGTAGAGGAAGACCGGTTTGATGCGGCGAGTAATTTGACGAGCTCTTCTCCTGGTTTTATCGCTGCTCTTTTTGAAGAAATGGCGAGAGCGGCTGTGAGAAATAGTGAGCTTTCCTTAGAGGAAGCGTATGAATTTTTAACGTATGCCCTCTTAGGCACAGGTCAAGTCCTTGTAGAACGCGGCCTCACCTTTGCTGAAACCGTCAATAGAGTGGCGACAAAAGGGGGCATTACAGGTGAAGGCGCTGAGGTCATTCAAAAGCAGGCACCTCAGATGTTTGATGATCTATTTACACAAACCATGAAGAAATATGAACAGCTGAAATCACAGATTAACGAAGCTGACAAACACCACTAAAGACATAGTTAGTGGTGTTTTATTTGTTAAAAAAATCCTTTGTCATACAGTCTTTTGACCTGTATTAACTGAGTCTAATTTCCTTATTTTCAGACATTGTATTGAAAAATCAATCAAGTAATCATATAATTTTTTAGAAAATTTAGAAAAATATACACAAATTTTAAGTTTAATTAAAGGGGGATGGGGATGAAACTCTATGTATCTGTTGATATGGAGGGGATTACTGGTCTAGCTGATCATACATTTGTCGATGCCCGTCAGCACAATTATGAACGGGGCAGAAAGATCATGACAGGTGAAGTGAATGCCTGTGTAGAGGCACTTCTTCAGCATGGCGCAACCGATATTTTGGTCAATGACAGTCATTCTAAAATGAATAATCTGTTGATCGAAGAGCTGCATGAAGAGGCTGCTCTTATATCTGGTGACGTCAAGCCTTATTCCATGGTGCAAGGATTAGATCAAACCTATGACGCTGCTGTTTTTTTAGGCTATCATGCGAGGGCATCTATGAAAGGCGTGATGTCTCACAGTATGATTTTTGGTGTCAGACATTTTTACATAAATGATCACCCAATTGGTGAAATGGGCTTTAATGCGTATGTTGCAGGCTACTATGGTGTGCCGGTGATTCTTGTTTGCGGAGATGATCAAGCAGCACTTGAAGCGGAAAAGCTGATGCCTGGTGTGAAAACAGTAGCAGTGAAAGAGACCATATCAAGGTCTGCTGTGAAATGTTTCACGCCTGCCAAAGTCAATCAACAAATCTCGCAGCAAGTGGAAGCCGCAATGAAACAGATTCATCACATCAAGCCGCTGACGCCTCCTGATCAGCCGCTGCTGAAGATTGAGTTTGCCAATTATGGACAAGCTGAATGGGCGAATTTAATGCCGGGTACTGCCATCATAGAAGGAACAACAACGGTGACGTATCAAGCAGAGAATATATTAGAAGCCTACCAAGCGATGCTTGTCATGACAGAGCTTGCCGCACGTACAACATTTTGTTAAGCGAGGGGGAGACGGCAGATGACCAGCTTTTTGCTCAAGCGTTTTATTGCGATGATTGCCACGATCTTAACGATTACGACTTTAACGTTTATTTTAATGAAGGTCATCCCAGGATCGCCCTTCAATGAAGAACGAAATACAAACGAAACCGTCCAGCGAAACCTCGAAAGCTACTATCACTTAGATGAACCACTGTATGTTCAATATGTCATCTATTTAAAATCCATCGTTACCTTTGATTTTGGTCCTTCCATTAAAAAGCCTTCAGAAAGTGTCAATGATCTATTGGCAAGAGGCTTCCCAGTCTCATTAGAACTTGGTCTTATCTCAATATTGATTGCTGTCATCTCCGGCATCCTGCTCGGGGTCATGGCTGCCCTCCGGCATAATGGCTTGATTGATTATATCGCCATGACCATTGCTGTTTTCGGTATATCCATTCCAAACTTTATCTTTGCTACCTTATTAATTCAGCAGCTTGCTGTGAATTTGAAACTCTTTCCTACAGCGATGTGGACAAGTCCGATGCACATGGTGCTGCCAACCATCGCTCTTGCTGTCGGTCCAATGGCCATTATTGCCCGGTTAACAAGATCGAGCATGATTGAAGTGCTGTCGCAGGACTATATTCGCACTGCCAAGGCAAAAGGACTTTCTCCCTTTAAAATTGTATTTAAACATGCGCTTCGAAATGCGCTTTTGCCCGTTGTGACCATTCTTGGGACACTTGTCGCAAGCATTTTAACAGGAAGTTTTGTCATTGAAAAAATATTTGCGATTCCTGGAATGGGAAAATACTTTGTCGAGAGTATTAACAACCGTGATTATCCTGTCATCATGGGGACCACTGTTTTTTACAGCATTATTTTAATCACACTTCTTTTCATTGTCGATGTGGCGTATCGCCTGCTTGATCCAAGGATTCAGCTGCATCAGAAAGGAGGAAAGGCATGAGTATACACCTACAGCAGGATCAACCGAATCCGCATCATGAAGTGCCAGACGAATGGTTTTCTCCGAGAGAGCAAAAGAAAACGGAGGCCCATGCCATTAAAAGACCCTCTCTTTCGTATTGGGCAGACACGTGGAGACGGCTGAAGCAAAATAAGCTTGCGATGTTTAGTCTATCGGTACTGATTTTTCTTTTTATCATGGCGCTATTAGGCCCATTGCTTGCGCCTAATAATGTGACAGAGCAACGTCTTTCGATGCAAAATCTGCCTCCATCAGCTGCTCACTGGTTCGGAACGGATGAGCTTGGACGAGATGTGTTTACGCGTACATGGTACGGGGCGCGTATTTCGTTATTCGTAGGCGTCATGGCAGCCCTTATTGATTTTGCCATCGGCGTGATTTATGGAGGGATTGCCGGTTATAAGGGCGGGAGATATGACCATGTCATGATGCGAATTGTCGAGGTGCTCTACGGTCTTCCTTATTTACTCGTTGTCATTTTATTAATGGTCCTGATGGGGCCAGGGCTTGTCACCATTATTGTAGCGCTCACTGTCACCGGATGGATTGGAATGGCAAGAATCGTAAGAGGTCAAGTTCTTCAGCTGAAAAGCCAGGAATATGTCCTTGCCTCAAAAACCTTTGGTGCAAAGAGCCTGCGTATCATTCGCCGCAACCTGCTGCCGAATACGATGGGGCCGATTATCGTTCAGATGACCTTGACTGTGCCGACCGCGATATTTGCTGAAGCGTTCTTAAGCTTTCTTGGTTTAGGCATTCAAGCACCGTTTGCAAGCTGGGGCGTGATGGCCAATGATGCGCTGCCGACAGTACTGTCAGATAACGGACATTGGTGGCGTTTATTTTTCCCTGCGTTTTTTATTTCACTCACGATGTTTTGCTTTAACAATTTAGGTGATGGCTTGCAAGATGCGCTTGATCCAAAGATGAAGAGGTGATGGCGCTTTGAAAAAAGTTCTACAAATCATCGATCTGCACGTCAGCTTTCGGACATATGGCGGCTCAGTTCGAGCGGTACGCGGAGTGAATGTGGATGTATATGAAAAAGAAACCCTTGCCATTGTGGGAGAATCAGGCTGCGGGAAAAGTGTGACTTCACAAAGCATTATGAGGCTGCTGCCAGCTTACGGCGCTCATGTCGATCAGGGAGAAATCTGGTTTGAAGACCGCAATTTGCTGTCATTATCTGAAAAAGAAATGCGCGCCATACGAGGTGTCGATATCTCGATGATCTTTCAAGATCCAATGACCGCACTGAACCCAACCTTGACAATAGGGGACCAGCTCATGGAGGCGGCAAAGGAGCATCAAAAACTGACGAAAAAAGAAGTGAAAGAAGCCGCCATTCGGATGCTTGATTTGGTCGGCATTCCGCAGCCGAAGGAAAGGTTAAAGCAATACCCTCACCAGTTCAGCGGGGGAATGAGGCAGCGGCTCATGATTGCCATGGCACTGATTTGCGAGCCCAAAGTGCTGATTGCAGATGAACCGACGACCGCGCTGGATGTGACCATACAGGCACAAATATTAGAGCTGTTTAAAGAGATTCAGAGAAAAACAGGTGTCACCATTATTTTAATCACACATGATTTAGGGGTCGTAGCCCAAGTCGCAGACCGAGTGGCGGTCATGTACGGGGGGAAAATGGTGGAGGTCGGAACGAGGCGAGATATTTTTTACAGTCCGCAGCATCCTTATACAAAAGGACTTCTACAATCCGTTCCAAGACTTGATATGAAAGATGAACTCATTCCAATTGAAGGAAGCCCGCCTGATTTATTTGCTCCACCAAAGGGCTGTCCGTATACAGATCGCTGTCCGGCCGCCATGAAGGTGTGTGATCATATCATGCCGCATGAAACGCAGCGGTCACCTACCCATACAGTGCATTGCTGGCTCCAAGATGAGCGAGCGAATCAAACGGTTTTATCTTCAACACAAAGGGGGAGTTTTTGATGAGAAAAAAAGGGTGGATCATCAGTGTATGTTTGTTCACGATCATGCTGCTCGCAGGATGTACAGCCAATGAGCAAGCAGGGAAAGGATCATCAAGCAATAAAGGTGAAAAGAAAGTGTTAACCTTAAATAACGAAAATGAACCGACGTCGTTTGATCCGCCGATTGGTTTTAATAATGTATCGTGGCAAGGACTCAATAACTTAATGGAGGGATTAACAAGACTGAATGAAAAACACGAACCATCTCCTGCAATGGCGGAAAAATGGGAGATATCAGAGGATGGAAAAACGTACACGTTTCATTTAAGAGATGGCATCAAGTGGTCAAATGGTGATCCAGTGAAAGCGAGTGATTTTGAATATGCGTGGAAGCGGCTGCTTGATCCGAAAACAGGCTCTTCTGCATCGTTCTTAGCGTACATGATTGAAGGCGGAGAGGCATTTAACAGTGGAAAAGGCAAGAAAGAAGAAGTGAAAGTCAGCGCTGTAAATGACAAAACGCTTAAGGTCACACTGGCTTATCCGCAGAAATCGTTCTTAAATATGACCGCAAACCCTGCCTTTTTCCCAGTCAATGAACAGGTAGCTAAGAAGGACCCAAATTGGGCAAAAGACGCCAAAACCTTTGTCGGAAATGGACCGTTCAAGCTGACAGAGTGGAAGCATGATGAGAGCTTCACAATGGAAAAAAGTGAGACGTATTGGGACAAAAAAACAGTCAAGCTGGATCAAGTGAAGTGGCTGATGATCAGTGATCGAAACACAGACTATCAAATGTATCAATCAGGAGATTTAGATACTGCCTTTGTTCCAGCAGAGCAAAGTGAAAATCTGCTGAAAAATAAAGATGTACAAATTGAAGACCAGGCTGGATTGTTCTTTTATCGTCTGAATGTGAACATAGAACCATTTCAAAATAAGAACATTCGCAAAGCTTTTCAAATGGCGATCAACCCGCAAGATATTGTGGATTATGTGACGAAAAATGAAGAGAAGCCAGCACGCGCTTTCGTCTCGCCAGGCATTCTAGATTCAAAGGGTGAGGATTTCAGAGAAGCTGGCGGTGATCTTGTGAAGAATGATAAGAGTGAAGCTGCGAAGCTATTAGAAAAAGGGCTGAAAGAAGAGAACTATTCGAAACTGCCAGCCGTCACATTAACATATAGTACAAAGCCTGAGAACAAGAAAAAAGCGGAAGCCATCCAGCAGCAGCTGAAAGAAGCGTTAGGTGTAGATGTGAAGCTTGCAAACATGGAAGCCAATGTATTTGCAGAAGATCAAAAGGCGCTGAAATTCCAATTCTCACAAAGTTCATTTTTAGCAGACTATGCAGATCCGATCAACTTCCTAGAGAGCTTCCAAACAGGGAATGCCATGAACCGGACAGGATGGTCTAATGATACCTATGATCAGCTGATCAAAAAAGCGAGCCAGGAAGCAGACGAACAAAAGAGAAACAGCTTCCTTCATGATGCAGAGGCACTTCTCATTGAAGAAGCACCGATCATTCCGATTCATTTTTATAACCAAGTCCATTTACAAAAAGAAGGCGTGAAGGGAATTGTCCGCCACCCCGTTGGGTATATCGATTTGAAATGGGCACAGGTAGATGGAGAGTGATATTAGGATCAAAAGACGCTTTTAGATAAAAGCGTCTGTTCCTTTATTCGTTCATGTTATGAAGCAGAAGCCCATAGATTGAAAGAAACAAAGAGAAAGAGGGGATATGGCATGAGCCAGCTGCCAGTGGCACTTCAAACAGGGGATACGGTGGGGATTATTGCACCAGCAAGCCCGCCTGATGAGCTGAAATTAGCAAAAGGGATTGCCTTTTTAGAAAGCCTCGGGCTAAAGGTGAAAAAAGGAAAGTATATCGACTGCCGGTATGGGTATTTAGCAGGCTATGATCATGAAAGAGTGGAGGATCTTCATCGCATGTTTCAAGATCCAGAAGTGAAGGCGGTTATTTGTGCTTGCGGAGGATACGGGACTGGAAGACTTGCGGAAGTCATTGACTATGACCTGATTCGCCGGAATCCAAAAATCTTTTGGGGCTATAGTGATATTACGTTTTTACATACGGCCATCCAGCAGCAGACTGGTCTTGTGACCTTTCATGGTCCAATGCTTTCCTCTGATGTGGGACTTGAGGAGGTTCATCCTTATACGAAAGATACCTTTTTACAGCTGTTTGCACCGAAAGCCTTTACGTATGCGCACCACTTGTCACCCCTTCATACTTTCTATCCGGGCACCGCTTCAGGTGAGATTGTAGGAGGAAATCTTGCCCTCATCGTGACAACACTTGGTACACCTTTTGAAATCGATACGAAGGGAAAGCTTTTGTTCATTGAAGATATTGACGAAGAGCCCTATAAAATTGATCGAATGATGCAGCACCTCACATCTGCTGGGAAATTGGATGATGCGGCTGGATTCATCATTGGAGATTTTCATCAATGTGAGCCAAAAAAGAAAGATCAGTCCCTTACATTGAATCAAGTATGGGGCACCTATATTGTCCCGCAAAAGAAACCTGCACTTGGGGGCTTCCGGATCGGTCATTCTTCGCCGAACTTTGCTATTCCAATGGGCACGCAGGCTGCATTAGATGCGACAGGAAAAAAACTGCACATTTCTCCAGGCGTTGCAGCGAAAGAGGCGATCAAATGAAAATCGTCGATGTTCGTACATGCAGAATGAGTGTACCGCTAAAAAAGCCTTTCAAAACCGCTTTACGAACGGTGTATGACGCAGCATCTCTGATCGTTATCATCACATATGATCAAGGTGACGTCAGCTACGGAGAAGCAGTCCCGACAACGGTGATTACAGGTGAAACGCTGGAAAGCATCGACTATGCCATATGCGAAGTGATCAGACCGATTTTGCTTGGAGCTTCCTTGTCAGAATATGAACAAATTTTTTCTCATATGAACCGAGTGCTCGCTTGCAACACAAGCGCAAAGGCAGCGGTTGACATGGCCATTTATGATGGCTTAGCGAAGCAGGCAGGACTTCCGCTTTATCAATACCTTGGCGGATATCGCAGTCAGCTTGAAACCGATTATACGGTCAGTGTAAACCGTCCGCTTGAGATGGCGGAAGATGCGAAGCAATACGCAGCTGAAGGCTTTCAGACGTTAAAGATCAAGGTAGGAAAAGATGACATAGATACGGATATTCAGCGTATCAAGCGAATTCGAGAAAAGGTCGGGCCGGATATTCAGATCAGGCTCGATGCGAACCAAGGATGGACGTGGAAGGAAGCGATCATAGCCATTCGGAAAATGGAGGCGCTGAATATTGAACTAGTAGAGCAGCCGGTTCCGAAAGAAGATATCGAAGGCCTGCGCCGTGTGACAGAAGCAACAGATACATTGATTATGGCAGACGAAAGCATTTTCAGTTTTCATGATGCGATCAAGGTGCTTGAAACGAGAAGCTGTGATCTGATCAATTTAAAATTAATGAAATCAGGCGGCATAAAAGAAGCCCTAAAAATCAATGCTCTAGCAGAAGCATACGGCGTAAAGTGCATGGTTGGCAGTATGATTGAGTCAAAACTTGGCATTACAGCAGCCGCTCATCTCGCCGCCAGCCAGCCGAATATCACCCGCTATGATTTTGATGCCCCGCTGATGCTAAAAGAGGACATGGTAGACGGAGGAATCGTGTACAAAGGAAAAGATATCTTTTTCCCGCCGCATCATGGGTTAGGCATTCAAGGGGTGAAAGGAGTCTCATGATGATATTTGAATCAAAGGTTGCAGTTGCGAACGTATGGACAGCGCCGCAGTCACCGAGAGAAATCGATCAAAAGGTACTTCAGGGCTCCTTCAAAATCAAAGAGTGGATTGACAAGCAAACATATGAAGAAAAACTGGCTTTATGTGAAGAAAATCTGATCCAATCGCAAGTACTGCTCGGCGAACGAGTCATTGGATTAGAAGAGACAGACGGCTGGTTGAAAGTCGTCATTCCGCAGCAGGCCAGCCGGAAACATCCGCAAGGCTATCCTGGCTATATACCTACGAACCATCTAAAGCAAGTGACAGAAGGAAGTGCGCCAGCTATATCTCATATCGTTTGTCAGAAAAAAGCCATGCTCTATCGAAATGGGCAAGCGGACATGAAAATTAGTTTTTTAACAGAGCTCGCAGCTGTAGAAGAAACGAGTGATTGCTTTCGCGTTGTCACACCAGCAGGGACGAGAGAAATCAATAAAGTAGATGTGCAGTCAGTTTCATCCATTTCTTCTATGACCGGCAAAGATGTTGTAGAGAAGGGAAAACAATTTATTGGTCTTTCGTATTTATGGGGCGGCTTGAGCAGCTTTGGCTATGACTGTTCAGGCTTTGCTTACAGCATGTATAAAGCGTGCGGATATCTTTTGCCGAGGGACGCAAGTGACCAAGCAGTGCAAGGAACACCGGTCGCATTAAGCCATTTAGAACAAGGCGACTTATTGTTTTTTGCCAATGACAACGGAAAGGGAGCTGTCCGCCATGTTGGGATCTACGCAGGTGACGGTATGATGCTTCATTCGCCTAAAACCGGCAGAGAAATTGAACTTCTTTCCCTTTCTGGCACTTCATATGAAAAAGAATGGGCAGGTGCAAGACGGTATTTGCCAAGCGAGAGGAGGAATGGTCATGGCAGTTGAACCACTTTTACAAGTAAACAATCTCAAAAAACATTTTCATCTATCGAAAGGAAGAACGCTTAAAGCGCTAGACGGTGTCTCCTTTCAGCTGAAACAAGGCGAAACGTTTGGCCTTGTTGGCGAGTCTGGCTGCGGAAAATCCACACTTGGAAAAGTGCTTATGCGTCTTTATGAACCGACAGATGGGGAAGCCTTATATGAAGGGAAAAGTCTTCATCACCTTTCTAAAAAAGAATCATTTGATTTTAATCGGCAAATTCAAATGGTGTTTCAAGATCCGTATTCCTCCTTAAATCCGCGGCTGTCTGTAAAAGATATTATGCTGGAGCCAATGGAGATTCACAACCTTTACGGGAGTCAAAAGAAAAGAGTTGCCCGGGTGAAAGAACTACTTGAAGCTGTTGGACTTAGCTATGACTTTGCGACTCGCTATCCTCATGAATTCAGCGGAGGGCAGAGGCAGAGAATCGGTATTGCAAGAGCCCTCGCCTTAGCGCCGAAATTTATTGTGGCAGATGAGCCAATTTCTGCACTAGATGTCTCCGTTCAAGCGCAGGTTGTGAATTTGCTGAAGAAACTGCAAAAGGAGGAAGGGCTGACATTTCTCTTTATTGCGCATGACTTGTCGATGGTCAAATATATCAGCGACCGAATCGGTGTCATGTATTTAGGTCATCTCGTCGAATTGACCAGCAGTGATATGTTATATCAAACACCGCTGCACCCATATACACAAGCCTTGCTGTCAGCGATCCCCATTCCAGATCCTGACGTGGAGGACAAGCGCAAAAGGTTCATTTTAAAAGGAGAAATTCCAAGTCCAGTGAACCCGCCAAGCGGCTGTGTATTTCGAACAAGGTGTCCTGCAGCGATGGATGTGTGTGCTGAAAAAAAGCCAACATTACAAGCAGTAGAAGAAGGACATGATGTCGCCTGTCATTTATACGATCGAACATAAAAATAGACAGAAAAAAAGCCAGCAAGTAGACAAGCTGTTCTACACGCTGGCTTTTTTAGTGGATGAACGCCGAATCGGCAATGTGCAGCATCTAAAAGAGCCGCCAGATTTAATGATTTCTGAAAAATCCACTTCAATGACAGTGTACCCGTGAGCGGTTAATGCAGCATTTGTTTGTTGATTGATGGGCAAACTAATCACTTTTTTCTGTCCAAGGGATAAAACGTTTGGTCCGAGTGTGAATTGCTCTTGTTCGCTTATTTCAATTAGATGATAATGCATTTGAAGCAGGTGAAGATCCTCTTTTTTGAACGCTTCAGGATAAATCAATATCTCATCATGAGAGAGAATATTCATCACACAATCGAGATGCAAAATGTGAGGAGGAAGATGAATGGGAATGATGTCATGATCAGGCAGTCCTTTTTTGAGCTCATGGATAGCGGCTGGGTTTGTTCTCTTGCTCGTTCCGACAAATACGCGTGTTTGATCCACAAGTACATCGCCGCCTTCAATCGTTCCATTTGTCAGTGTGACAGTTTTCCAGCCTTTTCCCTGTGCCCACTCTTTTAATAATTGTTCTTCTCCTTGCCGAACTGGAGCGGCCATGCTTGAAACAAAGAGTGTATGTCCAATCGTAAACCCAATATCCCGAGTAAAGACTTGCTCAGGAAAGCGGTCATTTGCAGGAAGCATAATGGGGCGTACTTGATGGTCTTTTAGTGTTTGGATCAATTGCTTATGCTGAGCAATGGCTTTCATTTGAGAAATATTTTCTCTTGCAAAATGTTTTTGGGTTTCGTTGATGATCTGTTTGATTTCCATATAGATGGGACTGTATAAAAGGACTTCTTGTAAATCGTCATATTCACTCATGCATTGCGGCATTTTGTGTATTTGTTCTGCTCTCATAGAATCCATCAAATGGCCTCCTTGTTTGTTCATAGTTCTATTATTCCTCGTTCTAGTCATAGTTGAAACATTTCCGAAAGAAAATCTCTCACAAGAGACTAAAGCAAAAAGTTTAGACAAACCTAAAAGAATAGTGTTTAATAAAAGTCGTTCCGCATTCACGAAAACAGCAAGAAGGAGCTATGATGATGAGTGAAGAAAATTTCAAATACTGCAAGGAATCGAAAGTTGTCAAAACCAGCAGGGTATTCCCTCTCGATACGAATAACCACCAAACCTTATTTGGCGGGAAATTAATGAGTTATATAGATGACATTGCCTCCATCTCGGCAGCAAGACACAGCCGCAGTGAAACGGTCACGGCGTCGATGGATTCTGTTGACTTTTTAGAGCCGATTGGACAAAAAGAGTCAGTATGCTTGGAATCCTATGTGACGTGGGTCGGCACGTCTTCCATGGAAGTGTTCGTCAAAGTCATGAAAGAAAACTTGATGTCTGGAGAGCGCAGACTTGCAGCGACTTCATTTCTGACTTTTGTCTCGCTAGATGAAAACGGAAAGCCAAAACGAGTTCCACAAGTCGTACCGGAAACAGAGGAAGAAATCATGCTGCATCAAACAGCGAAGCAGCGGGCAGAGGAAAGAAAAAGCCGCCGAAAGCATAGCAAGGCACTGGCTGACGCACTTGGAACAGATAAACCATGGGCGTAAAAATCACCCTTTCAGCGGTGATTTTTTTCTAGGATAGTATCTTGCATGACAAGATAGTGTGTGGTAAGATGATGCTATCTTGTGATGCAAGGTACTGGAATCGGAGGAACAAAGATGACAACATCCACACAAATGTTAAAAGGAATTTTGGAAGGCTGCCTGCTGTCGATTATTTCTGAGGGTGAGATTTATGGATATGAAATGACAAAGAAGCTCGCGCATTACGGGTTTGATCAAATTAGTGAAGGAAGTATCTACCCGATTTTGCTGCGTATGCAAAAGGAACAGCTGGTGACTACTGTCACAAAAACATCAGCGAGCGGACCGAAAAGGAAATACTATACGCTCACACAAGCTGGAGAACAAGCGCTCACAGAGTTTATGACCCGCTGGAGTGAGCTTTCAAAAAATGTAAACTGCTTATTACAAAAAGGGAAGTGAGATTATGGTATCAAAAGAAACAAGACACATCCTACTAGAGCTGAAATTATATCTCATATCAAAGGGAAAAAATGTGGACGAAATTGATGAGCTGATGGATGAATTGACGACACACGCGGTAGAGGCTGAAAAAGATGGTAAAACAGGGGAGGCTGTGTTTGGCGGAGATCCGCGGAGCTATGCTGATGAACTCGCAAAAGAGCTGTCAGGACACCATAAAGACTGGGTTCCATTCATCAGTGCCTTCTTAATCGGGTCTCTCTTCTACATGATTTTATCAGATGCGATCAGTCAAAGCTTATCCTATTCTTGGTATGCATTGATTGGCTATCCGCTCGTTTTAGTGGCCAATGTCATCATGATCATTGTGATGTTTAGAGCGTCTGCCTTTCAGACAAGCCGCCGGGCATTTCTTTACTTTTGGATCTTAGGAATCTTTCAGCTGACCGCGATGGTCACAATCAAACTATTGGATCAAAAACTCGGCACACCATTACTTGTCCTGACCTCAGGTCAAAGATGGGGCGTCATCCTGCTCATGCTGCTATGTATCATTGTCTTTAATGCGATCTTAAAGGCGAATGTCGTTTCATTGATTCCGATCATCTTTTTCGGACCGCAGCTCCTATTTGAATGGATTGGCTGGACATCACCAAGCGTGCTTCTCTTGCAAAGTCTACTATCGGTTGTGATCTTAATAGGGCTTATGCTCATTGTTTTACGCCGGACGAATAAGAAAAATGAAAATACATTGTAAAAAACAGAGCACATCTATAATCCTATAAGATGTGCTTTTCTTTTTCTAAAAAAATGTAGAAATGGTATCGTGTTTTTCATTACAATGGGAAGAGGACAAAAATGAAAAGGGGTTCTGTGCTTGGATATTTTATGGGGATATGTACTTGTGTTTGTATTGGCTGCTTTGCCTTTTTTTGAAGTGGTAGGTGTCGTTCCGTTGGCCATTTTAAGTGGCATGCATCCTGTACCGACTGCGGTCATTGGATTCATCGGCAATTTTTTTACCGTTTTCCTTCTCATTGTTTTCGTAGACCGCTTCAAAGCATGGCGGTTGAAGAGAAAAGAGGACAAAAGTGATGAAAAAGGAGAGAAAAAGCAGCTGCGGGCCAGAAGAATTTGGGAACGATATGGTCTCCCGGGATTAGCGCTCGTCGGACCTTTTATCATCGGCAGTCATCTAGCGGCATTTATGTGCATGAGCTTCGGGACGAAAAGAAAGCAAGTCGCAGTGTGGATGACAGTCAGTTTAATGATGTGGACAGCGCTGGCAGCTAGTTTAACCGGTGCGGGAATCCATTACTTTGCCCCAGATTCAAATGGATTGTTCGGAGATACTTTTAGTAAGTAAGTGAGGGGAGGATCATAAATGAAACTTCA
Organism: Bacillus sp. NMCC4; assembly: GCF_002998555.1. Taxonomy (NCBI): domain Bacteria; kingdom Bacillati; phylum Bacillota; class Bacilli; order Caryophanales; family Bacillaceae; genus Bacillus; species Bacillus sp. NMCC4. Next base: position 15,494 of record NZ_PVRA01000002.1, read on the forward strand.
AACACGGACAGTGCTTGAAACAGATCGGCTCAGGCTAAGAACGATGAATGAACATGATGCGCCATTTTTATATGATATGTTGTTCCAAGATGAAGAAGTGATGAAGTATTATCCTTCTTTGAAGGATGAGCAGCAGACGAAAGAGTGGATTGCATGGAATCAAAAGAATGACCGTATGTATCATACTTCCCTCTGGATCATTGAAGACAAAGAAACGAATGAACCACTTGGACAAAGCGGCATTGTTCTGCAAAACATTGAAGGACAAACCGAACTTGAAATCGGCTACATGCTAAAGAAAGAAGCGTGGGGAAATGGCTATGCTGCTGAAGCCGCAAAAGGCTGTCTCACCTATGGCTTTGATGAAATGAAAGTCAGACGAATGGTGAGCTTAATCCGCCCAGACAATGAAGCATCGGTAAAGGTCGCTTTAAAAATGGGCATGAAAAAAGAAAAAAACATTTCGAAATGGGACCAAATCATTGATGTCTACAGCATCACCCGCAACGAAGAAAACGGCTCGCTTACAAAATAAGCAGAGCCGTTTTTATTTTATATCCGCTGTTCTAGCTGAAGTAAATATTTCTTCCGTTCTATCCCGCCGCCGTAGCCGCCGAGCTCACCACTTGTTTGAATGACGCGGTGGCATGGAATGATGATCGCCAATTGATTGGCACCATTTGCATTCCCTACCGCCCGGACCAAATGCGGATCGCCCAGCATCACAGCAAGCTCGCGGTAAGAACTTGTTTCGCCTGATGGAATGCGTGTGAGCAGGTCCCACACCTTCATTTGAAAAGGGGTGCCATGTAAGGAAAGTGGTACCGAGAACTGCGTGAGTTTTTTCTCAAAATATAAGGTCAATTCCTTTGCTAATTGCTGATGGACGTTTGTTTCCCCGACTAAAATACGGGCTTGATGCTTTTTTCTCATGTTTTCAATTTCCTTTTCGAGTCCCCGCCTGTCCACAAATTCCAGTAAATACACATGCGTCGCATCTGTCACGCTGATCATCCGCCCGATCGGTGTAGAAATAAAATTAGCGTGGAGAATCTTGGTTTGCGTCTTTTTAGGGGGATTTCCCATAATTTTCGTAAATGCATCATTGAAGGCACTCGAAGATTCATAGCCCAAGGCGACCTGCTGATCAATCACTTTTTTTCCATTCAGAATTTCTTTAAAGGCAAGTCCCATTCGGCGTGATCTCGCATATTGAACAAAGGTCATGCCGTAGATTTCTTTGAATTTCCGCCGTGCCGTTGCAGAGTGAATCCCTAATTGATGAAAGTCTTCTTCTTTCCAGCGTTTTTCAGGATGTGTTTCAACTGCAGAAACGAGTGTTTTGACTTCTTCCGGAATGCTGTTAGGATATGTTAATGGTGTGCAGCGCTTGCACGGACGATATCCTGCAAGCAGTGCTTCTTCTGCTGTAAAGAAAAACTCACAGTTCTCATATTTTGGTTTTCTAGCGGTACATGTGGCATGGCAGAAGATACCAGTGGTCTTAATGCCGGCAAAGAATGTGCCGTCATATTGCGGGTTCTTGTCAACCAGTGCTTGATAAAATTCATGTTTCTGTTCGTCGGTTATCATCATACGATCCACCTCTTGGTTTCCTATAAAATGTGATTCAGCGTACTTTGGGCTGGTAAACAAAGCGTCATCTTGGATCGTTCATCACATCAATCTTATTTCATTATATCAGCGATGTGATCATTTCTCTGTCTATCATTTAGTATACGCCGGTCTCATATCATTTCTTTCGAAAAATGAACAAGTATATTTGAAGAGGGAGAGCAAACTGGTAGACCGGCATATCGGGGTGTGATAAGATTTTTAATACAGAATCTGCTCTAAGTCAGGTCTGTATATCATGAATTGGTTTTCTAGGGTTCCGTGCGCTGGTGCAGTCTGGTCCGAGAGAAAACACATAGGGTCTTAGAAGAGGCCATATGGACACGGAGGGATAAAAGCCCGGGAGATTTGATCAAACGATCGATTTCCAGGCTTTTTTTGTTGGTTGGAATCGTTCAGAAAGGAGAAGATCAGATGAAATGGGGAAATGTCTTTATTGCGGCCATCTTTGAGGTCGGCTGGGTGATGGGGCTGAAATATGCCCACTCGCTCATAGAATGGGGCGCAACCATCGTTTGTATTATTGTGAGCTTTTATTTACTCATGAAAGCAACAAGTGTACTGCCAGTTGGCACACTTTATGCCGTTTTTACCGGGCTTGGGACAGCAGGTACCGTCCTCATAGGCATGGTGCTTGGTGAGCCGGTTCAGCTTGTCAAACTGCTTTTGATTGTCATGCTTTTGTGCGGTGTATTAGGACTGAAGCTGACAACAGGTGAAAAGAAGGGAGAGGCTGAATCATGAGCTGGCTTTTACTCATTGGAGCAGGCATCTTAGAAATGCTTTGTGTGACCATGATGAATCAATTCCAAAAAGACCGGCATGTCAAATGGATTTTATTCATTGCAGCTGGCTTTTCGATGTCCTTTCTGATGCTGTCTCTTGCGATGAATACGATTCCGATGGGAACGGCGTACGCTATTTGGACTGGAATCGGAGCTGCTGGAGGCGCCATGGTCGGTATGCTGTTTTACGGAGAGTCGAAAGACGCAAAACGTATTTTCTTCATCGCCCTGATTTTATCTGCGGCAGTAGGATTGAAAATCATTGAATAACAAAAGGCTGGCAGATAGATGCCAGCCTTTTGTTACATTGAATGATGATTGGAATCGTTTTCATTTTTGCGGTAAAGCTGGCTCGCAAGCAGAAAACACACACCAAATGTGAGAAAAGGAATGAGTCTTTCACCGGCTATAAAAAGGGAAATACCTGTGATCAGACAAACGATGCCGAGCCAAAAGCTCACTTTACCAAACAAGGTCATACTTTTCATCTCCATCACTCCTTTTATGATAAAAGGTCTATTCACATTATATCATGCCAGGTGCAGAATTGAATGAATATTCAATAAAAAACAGGACTCTACATTGCTTTTTCTCTTTCCAGTCCAGTATAATATTTCATTAGAATGAAAACGTAAATGAGGTCATGATACATGAGAACTTTGATAACAGAGAAACTTGAATTACACAGACAAAAGCATGAGCAAAAAGGAAGGTTGCTTGTCAGCTGTCCGGATCAGCCTGGAATTGTATCAGCTGTTTCTTCCTTTTTATTTGAGCACGGAGCGAATATCATTGAATCCAGCCAATACACAACAGATCATGAAAGCGGCCGGTTCTTTTTAAGAATTGAATTTGATTGGAAAGACATCTCGGCAAATATGGATCAGCTGAAGCATCAGTTTGAGCCAATTGCAGCATCATTTCAAATGACGTGGAGCATGTCGCGTGCAAGTGAGCTTAAAAAGCTGGCGATCTTTGTGTCAAAAGAGCTTCATTGTTTACATGAGCTGCTATGGGAATGGCAAAGTGGAAATGTCATGGCTGAAATTGCGGTCGTGATCAGCAATCATGAAACGGCAAAAGATACAGTAGAATCGCTTGGAATCCCGTTCCATTTTGTGAAGGCGAACAAAGACATTCGCAAAGAAGCGGAAAAACAGCAGCTCGCATTATTAGAAGAGTATGATATTGATGCCATTGTGCTTGCTAGATACATGCAAATTTTAACGCCTGAATTTATTGAACAGCACCCGAACAAAATCATTAATATTCATCATTCTTTTCTGCCAGCGTTTATTGGTGCAAATCCATATAAGCGGGCATATGAACGGGGAGTCAAATTAATTGGCGCGACTTCTCATTATGTGACCAATGATTTAGACGAAGGACCGATCATTGAACAGGATATTGAGCGTGTAGATCACCGGGATGATGCAGAAGCATTAAAAAATATTGGCCGAACAATTGAGCGGAGTGTGCTAGCACGTGCCGTCAAATGGCATCTAGAAGATCGAATAATTGTGCATGAGAATAAAACGATTGTATTTAATTGACGGCTTGACTTTTCCTGAGCAATTGGTGATAATATAAAAAAATTAACGAGCGTTGAAAAGGAATAGTAAGCAGGAACTGATGCGTAAAGAGAGCAAATGACATGCTGAAACATTTGCCGCAGACAGCTGCTGAACCTGCCCTTTGAGCCTTAGAGGAAAAATCTAAGCGCGTGCCTGGCGTTACAGGAGTTGAGTGGAATAAGCTAGATGTATGCTTATTCAATGAAGGTGGTACCACGGAAAATCCCTTTTCGTCCTTTAAACAAGGAGAAAAAGGGATTTTTTTGTGCCTAAAGGTATAGCGGAGGGAATCAATAATGAAAAAGCAAAGGATCGTCATCAAAATTGGCAGCAGTTCATTAACAGAGCAAAAAGGAGCCATTGATGAACAAAAAATGCAGGATCATGTGAAAGCGATAGCAAAACTGAAAGAGGCTGGGCATGAAATCATTTTAATTTCATCAGGAGCCGTTGCAGCAGGGTTTGGCAGCTTAGGGTATCCATCAAGACCTGTGACCTTAAAGGGGAAACAGGCAGCAGCTGCCGTTGGTCAAGGCTTGTTAATGCAGAAATATACAGAGCTATTTTCACAGTTTCACATGACACCTGCACAAATGCTTTTAACCCGTAATGACTTTTCAGATCGAACAAGATATCGAAATGCTTACGCAACGATGATGGAGCTGCTGGAAAGAAAAATTTTACCAATTATCAATGAAAACGATTCAGTTTCGATCGAGGAGCTTACCTTTGGGGATAATGACATGCTGTCAGCTCTTGTCAGTGGATTAATTCATGCAGACCAATTGATCATCTTAACAGACATAAATGGAATTTATAATGCAAATCCAAATGAGCATCCTGAGGCGAAGCGTTTTGATGTACTAACACACATTTCAGAAGAATTGTTTTCATATGCGAAGAGCACAGGCTCAAAGGTGGGAACAGGCGGGATGAAATCAAAGCTGTCTGCTGCACAAACGGCACTTTCACTAGGCGTGAAAGTCTTCATTGGCACAGGTACTGGTGAAGATAAGCTGCTTCATATTCTAGCGGGTCAAGGAGACGGAACGTATATCGGAGAACAGGACTTATCAGCGATCAACAACCGCCGTCAATGGATTCAATTCCATTCACCCGTTTCTGGCAAAATCATGATAGATGCAGGAGCAGAAGCGGCGATTTTGCATCATGGCAGAAGTCTTCTTCCAGCTGGCGTCATTGATGTCGCTGGTGACTTTTCTAAAGGAGAGGTCGTTGAAGTCGTCGGTCCGAACGGACTAGTAGGTAAAGGACAAACCTTGTACGCATCCGATGAGCTTCTCGGCATTAAAGGGATGCGAAGTGATGAGCTTTCAAATGAGAAGCCTGAGGTTATACACAGAGATCACTGGGTACAGCATGTACAAAACTGAGGAGGGAATACGATGAATGAAGTTCTTGAAAAAGCAAAAAAAGCAAGTACAGCCAAAGATCAGCTGCTGCTAAAAACGACGGAGCAAAAAAATGCAGCTTTACATGCCATCGCAACTGCACTTAAAGCATCTTCCGCTTATTTATTGGGGGAGAATAAAAAGGATGTTCAGGCTGCTGAGGAAAATCAGTTCACGCCTTCTGTTATTGACCGGATTACACTCACAGAAGAGAGAATTGACGCCATTGCAGACGCTACTCTTCAGCTGATTCACTTAAAAGACCCAATTGGTGAAACATTAGAAACCATTCAAAAAGAAAACGGTCTGTTCATCGAAAAGGTGCGTGTGCCTCTCGGAACGGTTGGAATGATTTATGAAGCAAGGCCAAACGTGACAGTAGATGCTGCCACCCTTTGCCTCAAAACTGGGAATGCTGTTATTCTTCGCGGGAGCTCCTCTGCCATTCATAGTAATAAAGCGATTGTCAAGGTGATCCATGAAGCGCTTCAGACAACGGATATTCCCGTAGACAGTGTGCAATTGATTGAAGATACAGGCCGTGAAACGGCGAAAACGCTGTTCACTTTAAATGAATATCTGGATGTCCTTATTCCGCGCGGCGGGAAAAATTTAATTGATCTTGTCGTGAGAGAGTCTACCGTGCCAGTGCTTGAGACAGGTGCAGGGAACTGTCATATCTATATTGATGAAACAGCGAAAAACGAAATGGCTGAGCAGATTGTGCTGAATGCTAAAACCCAAAGGCCATCTGTTTGCAATGCGATTGAGAGCATTGTCATTCATGAAACATGGGCAAAAACATATGGCGCTTCGTTATTTGAAGCCCTGCATGCAAATGGGGTAGAGATACGGGGCGATGAAGCCGTATGTGCCCTTGCGCCTAGTGCTTCATTAGCGACAAAAGAGGACTATGAAACAGAGTTTTTAGCGCCGATTGTCAGTATTAAAATCGTAGAGAGCATAGAAGAATCGATTCAGCATATTCAAACGTATAGCTCCAAGCACTCTGAAGCGATCATTACAGAAAATGATCAGCATGCTTCACTTTTCTTAACAGCTGTCGACGCTGCCGCTGTCTATCATAATGCTTCTACTCGGTTCACAGATGGCTTTGAATTTGGCTACGGAGCAGAAATAGGGATTAGCACACAAAAACTGCATGCAAGAGGGCCGATGGGTCTGCCGGCTTTAACCTCTGAAAAATTTGTCATTCGTGGTCAAGGACAAATAAGAGAATAACGAATTCAAAAGAGAGTCTTGTGACAGCAGGCTCTCTTTTTCCTTTCATTTCATTTTTGTATTTCTTCGGTCAAGTATGATAAAATATGGTAATGTTTTATATTTTGAGAAGATTGGAGAAGGCAACGTATGGCGAAAATCATTCCCTCTTCGGATATTGGAGTGAAAATCAACAAGTGGTATGAATTAATCCGCAGATTTGATTCAGAACAAGCAGAACAATTAAAGCAGGAAATTCGCACCTCTCTTGATTCAATGGAAGAAGATCAGAATTTGCTTCTCTATTTTTCTTTAATGGAATTCAGGCATGAGGTCATGCTCGATTACTTAAAGCCATTAAAGGAAGGAAAGCTTCGCGCCAACTTTTCCGAGCTTTCGAAAGAAATAGATGAGCATCAAACACATGTCACAGGCATGCTTGAATACTACTATCATTTTTTCAGAGGCATGTATGAATTTGGCCGTAGGCAGTATATTGCTGCCATCTCGTCTTATCAAAAGGCAGAGCACAAGCTTTCTTTTGTGTCAGATGATATTGAACGTGCGGAATTTCATTTTAAAATGTCAGAAATATATTATCACATGAAACAAACACATATCTCGATGCACCATGCCAAACTGGCGCTGGATGTCTATATTCAACATGAGCTATATGCGCTTCGCACGATCCAATGCGAATTTATTGTGGCCGGTAACTATGATGATATGAGAAGGCATGAAAAGGCATTACCACATCTCGAGAGAGCGCTTGCGAGATCAAGAGACTTTCAGAATGTGCGTTTTATTGCTTCCTCTTTGTTTAATATGGGCAACAGTTATTACCGAATGGGAGATCTTGACCGCGCACTCGAACTAATGAAAGAATCCATCTCGTTATTTGACCAAAATCAATCCGATCACCTTCGTCGATCTATAGACCCTCTTTATACCGCCGCTCAGATATTATACAAACAAGGTAAACACGAAGAAGCCTTACACTACAGAGAAGAATGTATGAAGCGAGCAGAAGCACTTCAGGATGATATTCATATTCAGAAGACGATATTTTTAGAAGCATTGTATTTAAAGCAAGATGCGGAGCATATTAAACGAATTTTTCATTTTTTAGAGTCTGCCTATGCATATCCAGATATAGAGGAGCTGGCATTAGACACCGCAAAGTATTATAATGAAATGGGAGATTATGAAAAATCTTCCATGTTCTACGGAGAAGCGGAACATGCTCGAATCTATATTCAGAGAGGGGATTGTTTATATGAATTTTAAAAAATGGGCAGTCGTCTGTACAAGCATCACCATCCTGGCGTTATGGCTGGCAGCAGCAAATGCCGACCCGGATAACAGAAACCATACGCTAGAACAACCAAATGCGCAGCATGACATCATCTAAAAGCTCTTGTCAACAATCTGAAAGCCCTTATTCAAGGGCTTTTTTTACTGTCTAACAATGAATCTGCGTGACATGCTCATAAAATAGAAGTGAGAAGGAAATCTTAGAAAAAGAGTGTTTATTCATTGACTCTTGAATTTAAATTGTGTACAATTCAATTGTAGAAAATATTATTAGAGAGAAAGAGGGTTATATTCATGTCAGATGTTTTATTTACTGCAACGGTATCAGCTGTCGGAGGAAGAGAAGGAAAGGTTGTTTCAACCGATGGTGTGCTTGAGCATGATGTAGCAATGCCTGGAACACCAAGAGCGAAAAAACTTGAAAAAGCAACAAATCCAGAGCAATTATTCGCAGCAGGCTACTCTGCATGTTTTGATTCAGCCCTTCAAATGGTCGCGAGACAAGAGCGTATCCGTTTTGAAAGTGAAGTAACAGCACATGTGAGCTTAGTGAAAGATAGTTCAGATGGCGGCTTCAAACTAGGCGTTAAGCTAGAAGTAAAAGGAACTGGAATCGAGCAATCAGCATTAGATGAGCTTGTTCATAAAGCACATGGCGTATGCCCATATTCAAAAGCAACTCAAGGAAATATCGAAGTAGAACTAGTAGCTGTCGCACAATAATTGACATCATAAAAGGCTGAGGGAATGTTCCCTCAGCCTTTTGGTTGTGTTAATTTTTGCAAAAGCTCATGCAAAGAGGCGCGCAGCGTTTTTAACTCTTCTTCCGATCTGCCTGTCCCAGACAGCATATGAAATGGAATCGCAGTAGCCTTCTCTTTTAGTTGTTCGCCATATTCCGTTAAACGAATTTGCACAGAACGTTCATCCTCTTTCGAGCGCTCGCGGATGATGAGTCCGTTTTGCTCCATCCGTTTCAGCATAGGTGTGAGTGTACCGGAGTCTAAATATAAAAGCTCTCCCATCGTTTTCACATTTAATGTCCCATGCTCCCACAATAAAAGCAGTGCCAAATATTGCGGATACGTAATGTCTAACTCTTCTAATAACGGTTTATATTGCTTCGTCATCTCTCTTGAACTTGCATATAACAAGAAACAAAGCTGATTTTCCAGCTTCATATGCTCGAATTCATTTGTCATGTCAGTCACCAACTATTTTTTGTCATACTTATTATTGTATAAGATTTTCTTCCTTTTTAAAATAAATACAGCCCAAAAATGAAAAATTCTTTAATGTGCGATAAATGTTTGAGAAATGGATAGAACGTGAAAAGAATAAATAGATAAAGGAGGAGATGAAGATGAAACCATTATTCACAGCAAAAGTAAAGGCGCAGCATGGAAGAGCTGGACATGTTCGTTCAGAAGATGGTGTACTCGATCATAACATTGTCATGCCTAATGCAAAGAAAGACGGAGAAACTGGTACGAATCCAGAGCAATTATTTGCAGCCGGCTATGCAGCTTGTTTCGGAGGGGCGCTTGAACAAGTAGCGAAGAAGCAAGGGATAGACATTGAATCGGAAGTAGAAGGACATGTCAGTCTTTTAAAAGATGAAAGTGATGGCGGCTTTAAGCTTGGTGTCAAGCTGATTGTGTCTGCAAAAGGCCTTGACCATGACAAAGCGAGAGAGCTTGTCGAGGCTGCGCATGAATTCTGTCCATATTCAAAAGCAACAAGAGGGAACATCGAAGTAGAGCTTGAAGTGGCTGAATAAAAAAGGTTTTCTATCACGCTGAAAATCAGAAACACCTGCTGGTAAGCAGGTGTCTTTTTTTAATATTCTTTCTTTTGTTCGTATGTTTCCCAAGCTTCAAACGGTGCAAGGGTTTTTTGAAGTGTCAGCTGGTAAAATGGAATATTTCTTGATTCGTAATCCTTGTTGATTTCTTCATAAATAAACGAGTCATCAAAACCAGAAGTCGCTGCATCCTGATGTCCAGCAGCAAAATACACGGCTTTTGGTCTAGCCCAGTAAATAGCGCCAAGGCACATCGGGCAAGGCTCACAGCTTGTATATAAAATACAATCTTCTAATTGGTATGTATGTAGCGTCTGGCACGCCTTTCGAATAGCTGTGACTTCTGCATGTGCGGTTGGATCATTTGTTGTTGTCACATTGTTGCTTCCTTCTGCAATAATCTGTCCATCCTTGACAATGACTGCTCCAAAAGGGCCGCCAGTACCACTATTGACTCCTTCTACTGCAAGATCAATTGCGCGTTGTAAAAAATCTTCGTGATTCATTGTCTTCCTCCCTTTGTTCGACTGACTTCTCTAGTATAAACGAATCATGCTTGAAAAGGAAACATCCTAGTAGATGGTCAAACAGGACAATCTGCGCATAAAAACCCCCGCCATGTTCGGCAGGGGAGAGGGAATCAATTATGCATGCTGCGCCAGCTTTTTACGAGCGACTTCAGCAGCCGTCACCATGTTTTTCAAAGCAGCAATGGTTTCAGGCTCTTGTCTCGTTTTTAGACCACAGTCAGGATTCACCCAGAAGCGATCTGTCGGACATACGTTCAGCGCATCATCAATGATTTGACTCATTTCTTCGACAGATGGAACGCGCGGGCTATGAATGTCATATACACCAAGTCCAAGTCCTTTCAAATACGGATGCTTTTCTAAGTAATCGAGGAATCCGCCATGACTGCGTGAATGTTCAATCGTAATTACGTCGGCATCAAGGTCTTCGATCGTATCGACAATATCCTCGAAGTTACTGTAGCACATATGTGTATGAATTTGCGTTTCATTTTGAACAGATGATGTTGATAGTCGGAACGACTCTGCTGCCCAGTTTAAATATTCTGCCCATTCACTTTCTTTGAGTGGAAGACCTTCTCTTAGCGCAGGTTCATCCACTTGAATAACTTGAATCCCTGCTTCTTCTAACGCTTCTACCTCTTTACGTAATGCGAAAGCGATTTGGAAGGCAATGTCTTTCCGGGAAATATCTGTTCTTGGGAAAGACCAGTTTAAAATGGTGACAGGTCCTGTCAGCATTCCTTTGACCTTTTTCTCCGTTAAGCTTTGTGCGTAAACCGTCTCTTTCACGGTCATTGGCGCTGTAAACTCGACATCTCCATAAATGATTGGCGGCTTCACGCAGCGTGATCCGTAGGATTGTACCCAAGCAAATTTCGTAAAGGCAAATCCGGCTAGCTTCTCACCGAAGTATTCAACCATGTCTGTACGTTCGAATTCTCCATGTACGAGAACGTCCAGACCGATTTCCTCCTGAATATCAATCCATCTTTTTGTTTCTTTCTTAATAAATTCATCATATTCTGCATCTGTCCACTCATTTTTACGCCATTTTTGACGAGCACTGCGCACTTCAGCAGACTGCGGGAAGCTGCCAATGGTTGTTGTTGGCAAAAGCGGCAGTTCAAGAGATTCGTTTTGGATACGAAGGCGCTCTTCAAAGGCAGCTGGACGTTTAAAGTCTTTCGATGAAAGATTGTTGCGTTCTGCTGTGAAATCCGCATTGGTTCCTTTTGCAAATTCTTTTAAAGTAAGAAGTGCTTGCGTGGCTTCATTGATGGCGGCTTCAATCGCTGCGGCTCCTTTTGTTAAGCCTTCTTTTAATGTTGTTAATTCATCCAGCTTTTCAGTGGCATAAGACAGTCCGTTTAATAGTTTCTCTTCAAGCTGTTCGCTTGGGTGTTTTGCAACTGGTACATGCAGCAAACTGCTTGATGGCTGCAGCCATACTTCCTTCGGCTGAGCGTCAGCAATGACCTCAGAAATGAATGACAATCTTTCTCCAAGATCTGATCTCCAAATATTTCTTCCATCAATGACGCCTGCTGCTAAAATTTTATCTTTCGGGAAGCCATGCTTTTTCACTTGATCAAGATTGCGCCCTTGATCATGGACAAAATCAAGACCGATGGCTTCAACAGGATATGTGACAAGCTCTTCATAGGCATCTACTGAATCAAAGTATGTTTGAAGAAGAATGTTTAAGGCAGGTACGGCTTCTTTAATCGTTTGATAGATTTCTTTTACGGCTTTCACGTCTTCATATGAAGCGGTGACAAGTGCTGGCTCATCAATTTGAACCCATTTGACGCCAGCTTCTTCAAGTTCTTTTAAAACCTGAGTATAAAGCGGCACGAGACGCTGCTGAATCTCTTTTACTTCATTTGGTTCATAGCCTTTAGAAAGTGAGACAAATGTATAAAGACCAAGTACAACAGGTTTTGTTTCAACACTAAACGCCGTTTTCACCTTTTCGTAAGCTTCAAGCGGTTTGTTATGTGTGAGTTTGAATTCGGTGCTTTTTTCGTATTCTGGAACGATGTAGTGATAGTTTGTATTAAACCATTTTGTCATTTCACTTGAGACAGCATCTTTTGTTCCTCTTGCCATCGCAAAGTATGTATCTAGCGGGTCTTTTAAGCTGCGGAAGCGCTCTGGAATCCAATTGAACATGACAGCAGTATCGAGCACGTGATCGTAGAAGGTAAAATCTCCAGAAGGAACAACATCAATTTGTTGATCAATTTGCGTTTTAATGGCCGTTAAAAATTGTTCATCCAGTGTGCTTAAGAGGGTTTCGCGGTCTGTTTGACCCTTCCAATAAGACTCAAGTGCTTTTTTCCATTCTCTGTTTAAACCAATTCGCGGAAAACCTAGATTACTTGTTTTAACAATTGTCAATTCCAATTCCTCCTCTAAATATAAAAAGACATTTACACTCATGGCGAAGATTGATGAGGGCAAATGTCTGGTTTAAAAAGACAAAATGTGTGTGCGAAATAAGGCGTGAGCATAACTGACGCTTTTTCCGACATCTCCTATCAACCGTAGGGGGTTTGATGTGATAGAGCGGCTGGTATCCTGGCTGGTGAATCTGCAAGCTTTTCATCCTTCCCATCCTTATGACAGTGGATTCATGAGAAAAGCTCTCCTCACTCACAGTGGCGGGACCGCGCCGGATTTTCACCGGTCTTCCCAATTAAAATTCGACGTGTGATCGAATTACCGACTCTCAAACTATGAATTTATTGTGTTCGATTATATAACGTCCACTTCATTTCGTCAAAGTAAATTTTGAATAATTTTAATTAAAAAAATCCTGAGAAAATTCAATCTATTCTCAGGACCTTTATTCAAGCTATAGAGATAAAAGATCTGCTTCCAATGTTTTTTCTAAAAGGACATCAGGCGCAGTTAAATATAAAAATCCATTACCGACGAGGGCTTTCGACTGCTTCAGTGGAAGGGTTCTTCTGACAAGCTGAGCATAGACCTCAGGCTCTGTCAGCTTGCGCTGGAACGCTTCTTCCTCGGCATTTTTAATAATGGCTAGTGCACCGCTTACGTGAGGGGCGGCCATTGAGGTGCCTGTGAGTCTGCCGTATTTATGGTTAGGGAGAGTGGATAAAATGTCTTCTCCTGGAGCGACGAGGTCGATTTCTTTATTGGCATTGGAGAATTCAGAGGATTCTCTTGCAAGGGAGACAGAGCCGACGGCAATGACTTCATTGTATGCTGCTGGGTAGGAGAACTCTTCTGTACGCTCGTCCCCATCCCCTTCATTTCCTGCTGCGCACACAACAAGTACACCGCTTTTCACCGCGTTTTGAATGGCTTCCTGCAAGGCGGGCTCATTGCTTGGACCACCGAGAGACATGGAGATAATATCCACCTTCTGCTCAGCGGCATAGTTGATGCCATTAATGATCCATTCGTATTTCCCGCTGCCATTTTCACCGCCAAGAACTTTCACGATCAGCAGCTTGGCTTCAGGGGCAACCCCTAGAATTCCGCCATTTTGATCTGTTGCTGCAATCGTCCCTGCTACATGGGTGCCATGTCCGTTGTAGTCTTTCACATTTTCAGCATCTCCGTTGTCATCATCGGTAAAGTTCTTGCCTCCGATAATCTGATCTTTTAAGTCGGGATGCTCCGTGTCGCAACCTGTATCAAGGACAGCAATGGTTATGCCTTTTCCTTTGAAGCCACTTGACCAAAGTTCGGGTGCTTTAATCTCCTGAATACTTTCCGGCGTCTCTTTCGCTTCCATCACATTGGCTTTTACTTCATACGGAATTAAGCGAATTTCACCTTTCATAAGAAAGCCCTCCTTATTTTGTTTTCAAAGTAGATTCAGGCTGCGTAATGTTATTGTATAAAAGAAACTTTTGATCGGAAAGGGTCAATTGTAATAATTTTTCAAATAATCAATCTATTATCAAAAGTGCAGTTCTCCTCACTTCTTGACGAAAGAACTCAACTTTTGAGGAAAACTCTTGATATCATATGAAAAAGGAGGATATGCTGCATAGTGAGTTTGCACCTGTACAGATGAAAATGGGTTAAAAGGACTAAAAGAGGCAAACTAAAAAACAAGGAAATCAAGCAATAAATGCGATATAAAAAGTATGTATAATGTTTTTGTTCAAAAATAAATGTTTCTTTCATAAAAAATAGACATGAAGATTGTGACTGTTCCAAATGCGAAAGGCAACATATAATAATGAAAAGACAAGCTTGCCTTTCAGATAGGAGAGATAGAGATGAATAAAGGGAAGATACTCGTAGTCGAAGATGAAAAGAAAATTGCAAGGGTGCTGTCACTAGAGCTTGAATATGAAGGATATGAGGTGACAGTCAAAGAGACTGGAATGGATGGACTTCAGGCTCTTGAAGAAGAAAGCTTCGATTTGGTGCTACTTGACGTCATGCTTCCAGAATTAAGCGGTCTTGAAGTGCTGAGAAGGGTTCGAAAGACAAATACAGCGACACCTATTATGTTGATTACAGCAAGAGGAAGTGTTCCTGATAAGGTAAGCGGGCTCGATCTTGGGGCGAATGATTATATTACAAAGCCCTTTGACATAGAAGAATTATTAGCACGAATTCGCGCGCAGCTAAGGTTGAATATTCATGCGCAAGAAGAGATGGAGACAGAGCTGAGCATAGCAGATTTGACTGTCAACGAGAAAACAAGAGACATACAAAGGGCAGGCCAAATGCTTGAACTCACACCGAGAGAATATGATCTGCTTGTCCACTTGCTGAAGCATCAGCAGCAAGTGCTCACAAGAGATCAACTTTTAACAGCCGTTTGGGGTTTTGATTATTTTGGTGATACGAACGTGGTGGATGTCTATATCCGTTATTTAAGAAAAAAAGTCGATTACCCATTCGAAAAACAGCTGATTCACACAGTGAGAGGTGTGGGTTATGTGATGAAAGGATAAAGAATGAGATTAAAAAATAAGATCCAGCTTTATACGTCGTTGTCTTTGTTTTTAATGGTGCTCTTATTTCATACAGCCATTTATTTTATTTTTTCGATAACCTTGACGCAAAAAGATATGTCCCGGCTGTCTGAGGTGGCTGAAAATATCGCCATTGCTTTAAAAAAATCAGAAGAAGAAGGTCTTCCATCTTCGGAGCTTCTGAAAGCGTACTTGCCCCAAAATGGCATGATCCGTGTCGTGACAGAAACGGGTGAATCAAAGCTGACTGTCACAAAGGAGTCAACGTTTAGTTCACTGCCTTTCACATATGAATCTGGGCAGACAGCAGAAATCAAAGAATACAACAAGCATATGACTGCGTTCGCTGCGATCCCGGTTATTTGGACAAATGGAGAGATTGTGTCGCTCCAAGTATATGAAGAAATCGAAAATACGGAAGAGAATTTGGCGTTATTAAGAATGATTTTAATCGCTGCTGGCGTTTTAATTATAGTGCTTTCCTATTTTGCTGGCCACATTTTAACAAAACAAATCGTACGCCCTATTAGTAGAATGACGAGCACCATGAAGGCAAGTATGAAGGAGAAGGCGTTTAAACGAATCAAACTAGCAGGCGATTCAAAGGATGAATTGTATCAAATGGGACAAACCTTTAATGAAATGTCAGAAATCCTCGAGAAGCATTATGAGAAAGAGCAGCAATTCTTGCATGATGCCTCTCATGAATTGAAGACACCGATTACCGTCATTATGAGCTACAGTAATTTACTGAAGCGCTGGGGGCAAACACGTCCAGAGGTTGTTGAAGAATCCTCCCAAGCGATTCATGATGAAGCGAAAAAAATGAAAAGGCTGACAGATCAATTGCTGACACTGGCAAAAAATGGTCAGCCTCTATATGTGGATATGAAGCCAGTCGATCTTGGTCATTTGTGCAAGCAGATATGCCATACACTTGAAGTGGCCACCAATCGAACCATTCAAACTCATGTGCAAACAGATCAGCCGCTTATTGTGGAAGGAGACGAAGAGAAAATCAAACAGCTTTTGACCATCTTGATTGATAATGCGGTCAAATATAGTACAGAGCCAGTTGATGTGACATGCGGATGGGCGGGAGAGAAGCCGTTTATTTCAGTCGTTGACCATGGGATTGGCATAAAAGAAGAGGATTTGCCGAAAATCTTTGACCGCTTTTTCCGTGTGGATGAAGCAAGAAACAGTGAGACGGGCGGAACGGGTCTTGGTCTTTCAATTGCGAAGCAAATTGCAGAAGAGCATAGAGCTGAGCTGAAGGTAGACAGCCGAATCGGCGAAGGGACAACCATGACCATTCTTTTCCGGAAATAAAATAGGTCTTTTCTCATCAATTTCTCATTTACTCCTTATAAAATAGGAAATAGGAAGGAGGCGCTGCATGTCTAGAAAAACGAAAATGGTGCTTGCGCTCGCAGGATGTCTCGTCGTTCTTGCTGCCTTTGCAATGCTCATGATTCAAACCATTGATCAAAAAATATTAAGTGAAGCAGAAATCAAAAAAATCATCGCAAAAGACTACAATGGAAACATTACAAATATTGATTTAATCAATCATAAACAGGACTATACATTGACGCTGGAAAATGCAAATGGCATCTATCAAATCATTGCATCTTCTGCAAGCGGTCAAATGAAAGAAATCAGACAGACCAAAAGCTATCAAAAGCCAAATGAAAAAAATGCTGAGCTCCAGGCAGAGGAAGCGGCTGTTAAAAAAGTAAGCGGTACTGTCATCCAAAAGAAAGAAAAGTCAGATCGTTTTATCTTTACGATCCAATCAAAAAAAGAATTATATCAAGTCGATGTCGACAAGCAAACGTTTAAGGTGCTTGAAGCAGAAAAGAAAAAACCAACCTCTAAAGAAAAGAAACTGACGAAAATCACGGTTGAAGAAGCCATCCGAATTGCGGTAAAAGAAGTCGGAGGGACAGTGGATGATGCAGATCTTGAAACATTTAGCGGTATGCTCGTCTTTGAGGTGGAGCTGGATTTGCCTGACGGGCGTGAGGCAGAGGTGCTTGTGAACGCATATACAGGAGACATTGAAGGTATTACGTACGAAAACTAATCCTTTTCTCATGATTTTCTCATGTTTCTTTCCTTTCTTTATCATCTTGTTTCTTTAAGATAAAGGAGAAATCAAATAGAGGAGGACATGAACATGATGAAAAAAGTACTAGTAGCTACAGCATTAACAGGAACTCTTGTCGCAGGTGGTTTCACACTTCAAGCGCAAAATACAAATCAAACAGCACACGCCGAGCAGGTGGTGCAAAAGAAATCATCGTTTGTCTCAAAGAAACAAGCTGAAAAAGCAGCCCTAAAAGTCGTGAAAGGGTATGTGGACGATGTGGATCTTGAGCGTAAAAAAGGAAAATGGGTGTATGAGGTCGAGATTAAAAAAGGCGGCTTTGAATATAAAGTATATGTCGATGCGAAAACAGGAAAAGCGCTGAACGATCCAGTCAAAGAAAAGAAACAGAATGTGAAAATCACTAAAAAGCAGGCTGAAAAAATTGCCCTTGCAAAAGTAAAAGGAACAGTCACAGATTCTGATTTAGATAAAGAAAATGGTGTGTACTTGTATGAAGTCGAAATCACCACACCAAACGGCGAGGAAGTTGATTTTGAGATTTCCGCTAAAACAGGCAAAATCCTGAAGCAAGAATGGGATGATTAAGCCATCACCAAACCTTACACTTTCATGTGTAAGGTTTTTTCATTGGGACAAACTACGGGAAAGGAGGCGAGAGAATATGAAGAAAAAAGAAGAAGAGCAGACAATGGACCATGCGGAATATGTTCCGCATCCTGATGGAGAAGGATATGCTTTGTTTTTGCATGATTCCTTTCATCTCCTCTCCCAAGAGGATATGAATCAGCCAGAAGAGGAATAAAAGACATGAAAGGGCGATGGTCAACTTTGTCTATCGCTCTTTTTTTCAAAAGTAAGCGAATACATGAGGAAACTTGGCATCTTGCTTATTGACATCACTGCGCTTTTTCTGTAATCTCAGTGTGTCAACAATATGAGACTTCGTTAGGTGAGGCTCCTGTATGGAGATACGCTGCTGCCCAAAAATGTCCAAAGACGCCAATGGGTCAACAGAAATCATCGACATAAGGTGATTTTTAATGCAGCTGGATTTTTCCTATGCCATACAGTGCTAAAGCTCTACGATTGAAGGAGCAAGTGTTTATTTTGTTATGCTTACAAAGCGCCTTCATTCGGTTGAAGGTGCTTTTTTATGGGAAAAGGAGGTGTGGGGATGGATCATCCCGATTCGAGACACATAGAGAATATGTCAAAAGATCAGATTGAGACATCAGATAGAGGAGATCCTGACCCCCGCACATTCTAAGGGATTCGGGTATCTCCTGACTTTGGGGAGGTAACAGCGATGATACAAAATATTACGTACGATGAACTCATTTTACGCATCATTATTTTACTAAGAGATGGAAAACGAAAAGAATTTAAAAACATCATGGAAGAACTTCAGCCATATGATATGGCCTACTTATTTAAAGAGCTTCCAGAAAAACACCGCGGCCGCTTCCTCAGCTTTTTACCAGTCGATGACGTGACAGAAATGATGGGTGAGCTGGAGCGGGAATACCAAGAAATCGTTCTTGAAAAAGTAGGGAAAGACAAAGCTACCTTCGTCACAAACAAAATGGATAACGATGATCTAGCCAACTTGTTTGATGAGATGGAGGATGAGCTAAAGGATCAGCTTTTATCTAACATGGAAGCAGAGGAATCAAAGGCCGTCCAGCTTCTTATGAATTACCCTGCTGAGACAGCGGGACGGATCATGACCAACCGGTACGTTTGGATTCCTCAGCATTATACGGTGCAGGATGCCGTTGTGAAGCTGAAAAGCTTTGCAGAAATTGCGGAATCAATCAACTATTTATATGTGATTAATGATCAAAAACAGCTTGTAGGCGTTCTCTCATACCGTGATCTCATTTTAGGTGAACCGGATGAAAAGGTGCAGGATCTCATGTTTACAAGAGTCATTGCCGTTGGAGCCTTTCAAGATCAGGAGGAAATCGCAAAGCTGATTGAACGGTATGATTTTCTTGCCATTCCTGTTGTGGAAGAGAACAATGTCCTAGTCGGAATCGTTACAGTCGATGATATCATTGATGTTGTCATTCAAGAGGCAGGCGAAGACTATGAGAAGTTTGCTGCCTCTGGTAAAGATATTACGTTCGACACGCCGGCATTTGTGGCGGCATACCGCCGTCTTCCATGGCTCATTCTGCTCTTGTTCATTGGGCTGATTTCAGGCAGTATTTTAAATTATTTTGAAGATACCCTTCAGCAAGTCGTTGCTTTAGCGTTCTTCATGCCGATGATTGCCGGGATGACAGGGAATACAGGGACACAGTCTCTTGCCGTCGTGATTAGAGGGCTTTCAAAAGAAGAATTAACGAAAAAAACCATTATGCGTCTTATTTTTAGAGAGCTGAGAACAAGTATTTACATTGGGATCGTCTGTTCCATTATTATTACAGTCGTCGCAATGGTGTGGCAGGGCAATATGATTTTAGGTTTTGTTGTCGGCTCCTCACTGCTTGCAACACTGATTATTGGGACAATGGCAGGTACGGTCGTGCCGATTATTTTACACAGATTAAACGTGGACCCAGCCATTGCATCTGGCCCGCTGATCACAACATTGAATGATATTCTATCCTTACTGATCTATTTTGGAATTGCAACAGCATTCCTTCATACACTGATGTAGCAAGAAGACTGTAAAACGTTACGTTTTACAGTCTTTTTTGAATAAAGATTGCATATAGCGCTTCCATCCTTTACATTTTAAGGAGAAGGTGGGAGAGAAAAATGAAGAAGTTTTTATTCATTTTAATGTGCATGGTATTGCTAGGTGCATGTTCAAGGGAAGACGAGGGGAAAGACAGAAGACTTGTGGCAGCAGAGCATATGATTGAAGCGATTACCGAAGGAGATAAACGAAAAATAGAAAACATCTATGTTGAAGGTGCTGTCCCAAGCCCAAATGACATTCTAAAGCTGAAAAAGGAATGGGGCATAGAGACGCTTTCTTATGAAGATTTTCAATTGGAAGAAGCCAGCATTCACGTCTTTCATGCGAATTACGAAGATGAAAAAACAGGGGAGAAAAAGGCACTTGCCCTGCGGGTAATAGAAGATCCTGAAAAAGGCGGTGTACGGATTGACTTTGTAGGGGTCGTTGAAGGAACTGACGCTTCCTCTCAATGAAAAATTTTATTAGAAGACAAGGTATAATCTAAAATGATTTTATTTAAAAGGATAGAAGAGCTGAAAGAACTTCGCTCTATCTATCCTCTTTTTTACCACAAATGACCTGATCACATATGAGTTATGCCCATTAACTCCATAAATCGTGAGAGGGCACTGGTCATGTACGAATCGCGGCGCCTTATAAACACAGTGGGCACGATTCTATGTGGTTCCGGTAATGGATGGCAGGTAAATCTGCCTTGCATCCGAGATTCAACCATAGATTTTGGTAATACGGTGACTCCAAGCCCGTTTTCAACGCATTTAAGCACGCCCTCTAGAGTGCCATATTCCATTACCTTCATAGGAGGGTAGCCATTGCTCTCTAACCATCGCTGCCAACGCCCCAAATAGATGCAATGCGCAAATGACGAAAGCAATGGTTCATGTAAGATTGATTCTACCTGGAATTCCTCCCGGGAGTAGCTTGTAATCAGAACAAGTGATTCTTCCGATACAGGGTACTCAATAATGTCCGGATGAAGAATTGGCCCATCAACCAATGCACCGTCTACCTTGTAGTTAAGAATAGCACTAACCTGATCTACAGTAGGTGCCATATACATGCTCAATTCTACTTGTGGAAATGTCTTATGATATTCTGTAAAAATGATTGGCAATCTTGTAGAAGCGGTTGACTCTATAGATCCAATGTGTAAAGTTCCCCGCGGAGTAGAGAAAAGCTTTACTGCTTCTATCGCTTCTTCAAAATCGTAGAGTAATTTGTTTACATATGGCAACAGTTCACGTCCTGCAGGCGTTAAGGATATCTTCTTGTGATATCGATAGAGAAGAGGTACACCTAATTCTTGTTCAAGACGTTGGATTCGTGCAGTGACATTCGACTGCACATAATTTAATTTCTCGGCAGCTTTTGTAATGCTTTGTTCAATAGCTACTGCTTTAAATATTTCCAAAGATTTAATATCCAAAATAACGCTCCTTTTTTGCATCGCAAATTGTGATGAACTATACACTATTTTTTGATTTTACGTGATCCAATAGAATAAGTAAACTTAATGATATAAGAGGTTGATGCTAATTGTGTCCCTTGGTATCTGATTATGAGGAGGAAAATTGTTTTTAGCTAGGAAAAGATAAAACAGACGTTTTCAAGTAAATAAGGAGGGAATCTATTGATTTCAAAGATTAATGTCCAAGAGAAATTTTTACTAATAAATGATTATTGGAATCCTAGAATATGCGGAGAGTTGAACGACTCATACATTAAAATGGTAAAAATTAAGGGTGAATTCATTTGGCATCATCATGATGACGAGGATGAAATGTTCTTTGTATGTAAAGGGAATCTAGTCGTCCGTTTTAGGGATAGAGAAATAGCTCTTAATGAAGGGGAGTTTCTTGTGATTCCTAAAGGAATTGAACATCAGCCAATTGCTGAAGAAGAAGTTCATTTGCTCTTAATTGAGCCCAAAACGACTCTAAACACGGGGAATGTGGTCAATGAACGAACTGTTTCGATTCCTGAACGAATGGATGAACACTAGATCGTTGCACTTAACAGGTGCTTTAGTTGAAAAAGAGGCAGCAATCGCTGTCTCTTTTTACTACGTTATCATACATTCACTTGTCTTTAATTTTAAAGAGTAAGCGAATCTTTATTTGTTTATCGATTTTTGTACCGGAAGTGTGCGTTAATCTGGCCTTCCAGCATTTTTTTCTTATATTGTCCGCTTTTTAATGCCTGTTCTTTTTTCTTCATGTCTTTCAAAATCTCGGCTGTTTGCACACCGTCTTCTCGTTTGTTGGCGATGTCCATTAAACGTTCTACATCAGAAAAAGAATATTTACGCGTGCCTCTTGTTGAGCGCTGGGGGTAGATGAGTCTGCGTTCCTCATAATATCGGATTTGCCTGACGGATAGCCCTGTTAATTCACTGACAATCCCGATTGAAATGACTTTTTTATCTTTATAAGATACATCTTCCTGCGTCATATACTCACCCCTGCAAGTCTTTTCTTCATATTATACAGAACGAGAAGGAAAAAAACCTATCATTTGTCAGAAAATATAACACAAAAACGAAAAAACGAAAAAACCATGGAAGGAAAGATAACAACAAATGTGAAATGAGTGTTGTGCGTGCATATAATGATGATGAGTTGAAATAGGAGGAGGAGCAAATGATGGAGCAAACACAGATCATCTGTATGGCAAAAGAAATCATCGCATTAGATATGAAGAGGGATGAATTACTGGAGCGATTCATGCAGGCGGCAGGTCAGAATGCACATGCTCTTCTAAGAGCCGTACAAAATGATTTGTATAAAAGATCTTCATAAGCACCTGGTCCAGATCACTTGATAGGAGGGGATAATCGGTGCGGCGTATCTTAACAGAAGCTTTAGCAAAGGAAAGACATTATTATACGAAGCAGCTCTGTTCATTAGGAGTTTACAGCCCTGATGCGGCCAAGAACATGACAATTAGTGACTTAAAAAAAGAGTATCACTTCTTTTTCAACAAAACAGAGCGTAATTTGTGAAAATCCCTTGAAATGTGCGTATGTCACATAAAGGGTTCTTTTTTTGCGTGCTTAATATTATAGCAATATTGAATTTTGTAGAAATTTGACGAATACAGTGTAAGGAAACGCAGTTTCTTTACAGATTATGTTAAACTATGTCGCATCTTGATGGTTTGCTAAAAAAGCTTTTTTTCGAGATGATTGTGAAAAATAAGAAGGATTTTATAAGTTTATATCGAAATCTTATACATAACACGAATGGAGTCACTTATGTGGTTGAAAGGGTTTTCAAAAACGTACTTCTATTTTTTACGAAAGGCTCCAACTGCACCGCAAGAAAGCCTTGAAGTTAAAAAAATATTATAAGAGGTAGATATGTGATGAGACTATCGTTTAATGAAGAAGAAGTAGAACGTTCAATGACACTTTACAAGGTATTTGCAAGAGCATTTAAAAGCGTTTCAGAACACAGCATTAGAGACAGCAAAGAGCATGGATTTAATCCAACTGAATTTGCCGTTCTTGAATTGCTGTACACAAGAGGTGCTCAAAAACTTCAGCAAATCGGCTCAAGACTCCTGCTTGTCAGCGGGAATGTGACGTACGTAATTGACAAATTAGAACGAAATGGTTTCATTGAAAGAGAGCAGGACCCAAAGGATAAACGGTCGGTTTATGCCCATTTAACGGATAAAGGGCGCAGTTATCTTGATAAGATTTACCCGATTCATTCTCTCCGGATTGCGCGTGCGTTCTCTGGCCTCTCGCGTGAAGAACAAGAACAATTGATTAGTCTATTGAAAAAAGCAGGCATTCACAGTCAACATTTATTATTTAGATAGAACGAAAAGGTGCCATGATTGGCACCTTTTTTATGTGTCCAGCTGATGCGCCGGATAGGCAATGAATTTTTCGATATCGGTTGCTGGAAGGGGCTTTGCATAATAAAAACCTTGCAGGTCGTCACATCCTTGCGCAGATAAAAGCTGCGCCTGCGCAAAGGTTTCAACACCTTCTGCTATGACTTCGAGAGATAATTGATGTCCCATCGCGATAATGGCACCTGTAATCTGTTCAGACTTCGAATCATTTAAAATATCTTCAATGAAGGATTTGTCGATTTTCAGTCGATGAATGGGCAAATCCTTTAAATAGCTTAAGGAGCTATGACCTGTACCAAAGTCATCAATACTAATGCGAACGCCCAGATGTTTCAGCGACGTCAGCACCTGTTTTGATTGCTTGATATTGTCCATTGTCATACTTTCTGTCACTTCAAGCTCGAGCAGTGACGATGTCAGGTTGTATTTTTTCAGTGTCAGCTTAATCAAATCAATTAAGTCTTCAGAATTGAATTGTTTCGCAGATAAATTGACAGCCACAGGAATTTTCAGCCCGTTGTCATACCACGTTTTAGCCTGCCTGCATGCGGTATCAATGACCCATCTGCCAATATCAATGATCAGCCCTGATTCCTCTGCCAGCTCAATAAAAGCCTCAGGTGATTTTAAGGAACCATCTGGTGCCTTCATTCTTAGAAGAGCTTCTACGCCAGTCATCTTTCTTGTTTTCGCACTGACTTGCGGCTGGTAATGAAGCACAAACTGTTCTCTCTGAATGGCATCCCGCAACTCAAGCTCTCGATTTAACCTGTCTTCACTTGATCTTTCCATTGATTCGGTAAAGAACTCATACCGGCTTTGCTTATGTTTTTTGGATAAATACATCGCCATATCGGCTTTCCTCATCAATTCCATCCCATCTTTGCCATTTTGAGGTGAGATGGCGATCCCAATGCTGATAGATGTAATGAGCTGATGATTCTGGATGAAAAAAGGACGTTCAAATTGACGAATGATATTTTGAGAAAGCTGCTCAATTTTTTGTGTGTCATGTCCCATGTGAGGGAAGATCATTAAAAATTCATCCCCGCCTAGTCTTGCAATAAAGCCATTGTCCGGTAAACATTGCGTCAGTCTGTTTGCAGCTGCTTTAAGTAGTAAGTCTCCTATGTTATGACCAAGTGCATCATTAATAATTTTAAAACGATTCAAGTCAAGAAACAGAACAGCCGTTGATGTTCCTGTCTCTTCTTGAGCGGAGAGAACATCATTTAAATGGTTGATGGCGTGGCGCCGATTAGGAAGCTCAGTTAACGCATCATAATGTGCCATGACATGAATTTCTTTTTCTGCAATCCGCTGCTGCGTTAAATCTTTTAAGACAAGATAAATACTGTCAAGTGTATTGTTGACATGAACAGGTATGTAAGTGACATGATAATAATAAAAACGATCTGCTGCTTTCAGTTCTGCTTCACGTGTGATGGCTTTTTTTGACCGGGAAATAAATTCTTCCCACATCTCAGTCGGCATCACGTATTGACTGACATCATCACCAATCCAAGAATTGCACATTTTTAAGATTTGTTTACCTGAGTCGTTCGCAGAAAGCACCTTTCGATCGACAGATAACACGATAATGCCATCGATATTATGTTTAATGAGCGATTGAAACCGCTGTTCATTTTCCTTTAACTGATCTGACTGCTTCATGATTCGGTGATCTATATAGGCACCAAAGATCATCAGTGTTTGGACAATCAGTGTCATCAAGCCGATGAAAATCGACAGACTGAATGGCGACATTTCAAGAGAGCCGCCTGCAGCGGACTGTCCATCTGAATGAAAAAACATAGTAGAAGCAGCCATACCAGTATAATGCATGCCAGAAATAGCCCCACCCATCACGAGTGCACCAGCTATTTTTAACAGATGATCCTCCTTTTTTTTCTCGGATCGATGGAGCCGAAAAAAGAGATGCAGTGAAAAGAAAGATGCCAGCGCAGCAATGAAAAACGAAAGAAAAAAGAGGACTGGATCATAGCTGATTGAGACATTGGCCATTGATTCCATTCCAAGATAATGCATGCTGCAAATAGCTGAGCCCATGGTGATTGAACTAATGAGCAGCCGTCTTATGGAGAGCTGCTCTTGAATGCATATCGAGAATGCGATCAATGAACCGACAAAAGACGCCAAAATCGATAAAATCAGTAAGGGAGTTTCATATGTGATGCCGGTTTGCATGTGAAATGCCATCATGCCAATAAAATGCATCGACCATATGCCCATCCCCATGATCATTGCACCAATGACCAGCCATACCTTTTTCTTTGCACCGCTTGACTGTATCACTCGGCTGGCTAACTGAAGAGCTGAGTAGGAGGCCACAGCGGCGACAGCGACTGACAGAAAGACAAGCCATCCGTTGTAGCTTCCTGTTAATTGGGTCATGTGAGAAAACCTCCAGTATCTTAAAACAGACATATACTTAATATATCGGATCGAATGGCTTCTGTGTTCACTTTTCCTTCACTTAAATACCACAATCAACGTTTTTTTCACGTGTCTTTTATAGTAAAATCAAATTTAATGTAAAAAAACGACGAAAAGTGAATCGTTTCTTCGGTTTTATTCGTTTAATATATGGTGTGATTCTAAAAGAGATAGAATCGTCAAACGATTATGTGTGAAAGGGATTGATAAACATCGAAGATTTTATTATTTCTTTAGCTGATGCTTTTAAGAACTTGTCGTACTTTGGCATCTTCCTTGCATTATGCATTGAATTTGTTCCTGCTGAAGTGGTTCTGCCTCTTGCGGGTTACTGGGTCTCAGAAGGGGACATGGCCTTCATCGGTGTTGTGGCTGCCGGCTCCATTGGCGGCGTGGCTGGCCCTTTGACCTTATACTGGTTAGGACGTTATGGCGGCAGACCCTTTTTAAATAAATATGGGAAGTACTTTTTTGTCAAACCTGAGTCGCTTGATAAATCGGATGCTTTCTTTGAAAAGCATGGTGGTTTCGTCGCCTTTAGCGGCCGGTTTATTCCAGGGGTCAGAACGCTTATTTCCATCCCGTGCGGTATTGCCAAGATGAATGTGTGGGTCTTTTGCTTGTATACGTTTTTGGCGATTACGCCCATTACATTTGTGTATGTGTATCTTGGGTTTGTGCTCGGGGAGAACTGGAAAGAGGTTGGCGCTATGTTAGATCCATATCTTTTACCGATTGGGATCGGGGTTGTGTTGTTGTTCGTGATGTATATATGGCTGAAACGTAGAAAAAGAAAAACAGAAACACCAACGGCCTAATCACTGAAAGTCACCTGTTGACAATACAGTGTGTATTGATTATGATATAAGTAATCTAAATATTCTTAAATCCCACCAAAGGGGAGTAGCGTCCGGTTTTACCGGAAACAAAGTCGTCATTACATGGACTTACGTTCCATCGGCTTTGTTGGCATGATTCTACATATCACATGTCTAGCAAGACCTTTGCCATTACAGGCAAAGGTCTTTTTTGTATTCATAAGCCTTTGTCTGTTGTGGGACAATAGATAAAAACAAGGAGGAATGATGATGGATGCAGCAATTATTTTAGAGTACGGGTGGGTTCTTCTCGTACTGATTGGATTAGAAGGGATTTTAGCAGCTGATAACGCGCTGGTCATGGCTGTGATGGTTAAACACCTTCCTGAAAAGCAAAGAAAAAAGGCATTGTTTTACGGACTTGCGGGTGCGTTTGTCATGCGATTTGGTTCCCTGTTTCTTATTTCGTTTTTAGTGGATGTGTGGCAAGTTCAAGCCATTGGTGCAATTTATCTTCTTTATATTTCCATTCACCATATTTTAAAATCGCACGTATTTAAGAAAAAGGAATCAGACACAAACATGAAGCAAAGCGGCTTCTGGGCAACAGTCGTAAAAGTCGAGCTTGCCGACATCGCTTTTGCTGTAGATTCCATCTTAGCGGCCGTCGCATTAGCCGTGACATTGCCGAAAACGAGTCTTCCGCAAATCGGCGGACTCGATGGCGGTCAATTTATTGTCATTCTTTTAGGTGGTATCATCGGTCTTATCATCATGCGATTTGCAGCTACTGTCTTTGTGAAACTGCTCAAAACAAGACCGAGCCTAGAAACAGCAGCCTTTGTCATTGTCGGATGGGTTGGTGTGAAGCTCACGCTTTATACACTATCACATCCAGCCATTGGCGTCGTATCGTCTCATTTTATTCATTCAACATTATGGAAAGTGATTTTCTGGACGGTGCTTCTCGCAATTGCAGCATTTGGCTGGTTTTTATCAAGTCCATCAAGAAAAGGCGGCCAAGAAAACGATGGAAAACAAGAGGGACGCCTAGAAGAGTAGGTTTTTTGAAAGAAATATCATTTCATTTTCATAACACGTATATTACAAATAAGGGGGAGATACCCCCTTATTTCTTTGCTTTTAGACGAAACATTGTAAAGTAGATGATGATATACATGTCATAATTGAGTAACAGGAAATGAATTCCTCATTTCTTCCTTTGCGCTTCCCTCATAAATTAGCTATCATAAATGAGTAATATAGGGAGAACTGAGGTGAAACCATTGCTTAGCCTTTTGTTTAAAAAAGGAAAGAAAAAGCAAACATTAGAGCAGTCGGCTATCAGTATTCAACAAGGTGATATCGAGCTGCAAAATGCATTAATAGAGCAATACAAACCATTTGTCGCTAAGACGGTTTCATCCGTTTGTAAACGATATATAGATGAAAAAGATGATGAATTCAGCATAGGCTTAATTGCCTTTAATGAAGCGATAGAAAAATACTCTGCCGAAAAAGGAAACTCACTCCTTGCTTTCGCAGAATTAATTATTAAAAGAAAAGTGATCGACTATATTCGAAAAGAAGCGAGAAATGCGCCAACGGTTCAAATGGACCTGCAAGAAAGTGAAAATGGCGAGTACTCTCAAAGCATGATTGAAGCAGAGCTGTCTACAAATGAATATAGACGTTTGATTGAACAAGAACATAGAAGAGAAGAAATAGAACATTTTAAAGAACGATTAAAAGTATACGGTCTCACGTTTCAAGAGCTGCTTGAACATTCACCAAAGCATGCAGATGCCAGGCAAAATGCTATTAAAGTAGCTCACACACTCGTTGAACACGATGAGCTCAGAACCATTTTATTTCAGAAAAAACAATTGCCGGTCAAACAGCTTGAAAAGCTAGTGGAAGTCAGCCGCAAAACGATTGAGAGAAATAGAAAATACATCATTGCGATGGCGATTATTATGACGGGTGATTATGTGTATTTGAAAGATTACCTTAAAGGGGTGCTTAATTCATGAGAAGAGGCATTATAGTAGAGAAAAACAAAAAATATGTCACGCTGCTGACCCCTGATGGACAATTTCTGCGGACAAAATATGAACAGCAAGACTATGAAATCGGTCAAGAAGTGACATTTCCGAATGAATCACGTCTCGAAAGAAAAAGAGCCGGTTTTTTTGACCTGCTTCGTTTACGTCCGTTAAATGCAGGAATCCTATCAATCGCAGCGATTATTGTCGTGATTTTTACTATGATGCCATCTTTCTCAAGTCAAAAAGCATATGCATATATGACAATTGACATTAACCCAAGCTTTGAACTGAAGCTTGATCACGATTATCAAGTGATCGGTGTCACACCACTGAATAAAGATGCGAAACAAGTACTGGCCAGCATGAAGGATTTGGAAAAAAACGACATGACCAAAGTCGTGCAGGAAATCATAGATGACTGTGACAAAAAAGGTTACGTGAACCACTCTAAGAGCATTTATATTTCAACGGTTTATGAAAACAAGCAGGACCATACATATAAAACCAACGTCAAAAGTAAAATTAACACCATCTCTGGTGAATATCAAAAGCGCGATTACAAGCTAGAAACTGTAGAAAGTGACCTGGAAACAAGAGAAAAAGCTCAAAAGGCAGGCATTTCAACAGGCACATATATCAGAAATCAAGAAATGCAAGACAAAGAACAAGAAGACATTCAAAAGGATGAAGACGCAGCAGAGAGTGATGCTGTCAAAGAAGAAGAGCCTAACAAAGATGATGAAGATCAAACAGACAAAGACAAACAAGAAGACGTCAAGACAGACGATAGCGAAGAGATGAAGCCAGATCAAGAGGCTCCTGAAGCTGAAGACAAAGAGCAGAAGGATCAAGAGAGGGAAGAGCAAGGATCTATTCAAAAGCCTCACCAAACAAAACCTGATGATGAAAGCAAAGACAATCAAATAAAGGAAGAAAAGGATCGTTCTATCGATAAAGAACAAAAAAAAAATCACTCAACGGAACCTGATGACAAAAGAAATCCAAACGGCACATCACGTGGTGGCGCTGAAAAGCACACAAAAAAAAACGACAGGGATCAGAAACGGCCGTCCGCTGAACGAAAAAGAGAACATATGAAGCAAGGAAAAGGTGTACCGTCCCCTTATCGTGAGAACCGGGATGAGCACACATATGAACAATAAAAAAACGCCAGAATAGCTCCGGCGTATTTCACCATGTTTTTATTTAGATTGATTGCCCATTTGTGATTGAGCCTGTTGAACGAGTCTTTTTGTAATTTCACCGCCAACAGAACCGTTTGCACGTGCGACTGTATCTGAACCGAGAGTCACGCCAAATTCTTGAGCGATCTCGTATTTAAATTGATCTAATGCTTGTTCTACTCCAGGAACAAGAAGTTGATTTCGGTTTGCCATGTCCATATTCCTCCTTTCACCTCATGTTTGTTGTGCCTTCTTATTTTGAAGAAAACAGCGTACAATTATGCTGGCAATTGCTGCACAAAAAACCGAGGTGATGATTCACCTCGGTTCTTCTGTATCCTGATGCTGCAGTGTATGAAACATCATTTCTTGTGCCGTACTTTGCAAGTGTGAAGTAAAGACAGAAAAAACGGTTGAACTGATAATGCCTTTGATCAAATGCCATTGGTGCTGTGTCAATTCAGAAAATTCTTCACGGAGCTTATCTGTCTGTTCCTCTGTGATTTCCCGTAAGTTTGTTTCTTTTAACGGAAAAAGAGTATGATGATAAATAAAATCAAGGACATGCGCATATGCTTCATAAAAGCGCAGTGGACTAATAATATCATCAGTTCGATCCGTAATTGTGTTAAATAAGGCAGATAAGATGGTACGGATGGCATCAAAGTCAAAAACTGATTTTAAATCTCTAACAATTAATAAAATAACGACCTGATCAATTGAGTACTTCTTTCCAAGCTCAGGGTGGCCAATCATATCTTTAATATCACGTTTGATCCAGTTTTGAATCGCTGTCGATTTAAGAGAAGTCAGTTCGCATAGGTTTCCTAATTCTACAATTTCATTTGTGGAGAGTCCATGCTCTGATTTGTGTTTCCGCCGTTCAAGCCTCTCAAAAAAAGAAGGGATTTTTAGCTCGTCATGTTCGTGATGTTTGTCTTTTTTTACAGATAAATTTAATAGCTGAAGCGGAGTCAGATCTCCCCCTCCTTTTAGAGAATAGAGAAGACTTGTCATGTCAATTCTCGTTAATTTAAAAGCACCCATTATTCCACCTCGTTTGTACGTCAAAAACGTCATAATTGATCTAATTCAACATCATAATCTCTTTTTGATGAAAATGCAAAATAAACTAAAATCCAGAAAGCGGCGTCACAATTTGTTCACTTTTCAGCTGTAGCAAATGTCGTAAATATTGAAGTGACGGGGCTTAAGCCGTTATGATAAACATAAGTAATGATTCCTTTTTCCTTGCAATTTGAGACGTTTATTTTTATAATTTTATTAATAAGTTCAAATGAACTTAATATGACAGCGGAGGTTATGTATGGGTAAAAGAATATTTCTGTTTATATTAACGAACATTCTTGTTATCACTACGATTGGTATTGTACTATCGGTTATTAGTGCAGCAACTGGTGTTGGTTCTTATATAGGAGCAGATGGTGGAATTAATTTTGTGGCATTGCTAGTATTCAGTGCAGTTGTTGGTTTTGTTGGCTCGTTCATGTCACTTGCAATGTCTCGCTGGATGGCAAAAATGATGATGGGTGTGCGCGTGTTAAACCCTGAAAAGGATTCATTAACATATGATGAGCAGCAGCTTGTTGACCGCGTGCACAGATTATCAAGAGCAGCAGGCCTTTCTAAAATGCCTGAGGTTGGTATTTATCAATCATCTGAAGTAAATGCTTTTGCGACAGGTCCTTCTAAGAGAAGATCACTTGTTGCGGTTTCCACTGGATTGCTTCATGAAATGGATGATGCAGCAGTTGAAGGTGTAATCGCTCACGAAGTTGCTCACGTTGCGAACGGTGATATGGTGACAATGACGCTGCTTCAAGGGATCGTCAACACGTTCGTTGTCTTCCTTTCAAGAATTGCGGCATGGATCGCAAGCCGCTTTGTTCCGCGTGAAGAGCTTGTGCCGATTGTTCATTTTATCGCAGTGATTGTTTTCCAAATCATTTTCTCTATCTTAGGAAGCCTTGTCGTGTTTGCATATTCTAGACACCGTGAATTCCATGCAGACCGCGGCGGAGCTGACCTTGCCGGTAAAGATAAAATGATTCATGCGCTTCGCTCACTTGAGGCGTATACGTCAAGAATCAAAGATGATGATCAAACAGCAGTTGCTACGCTTAAAATTAGTGGTAAACGAAAAGCTTCTCTTTTCTCCACACACCCTGATTTAAACGAAAGAATCAGAAGACTAGAAGCAAAATAAGAGAGACGAAAAGACATTCTGTTACAGGATGTCTTTTCTTTTTTGATGAAAAAGTAAATAAAGCATAAAATACCTTTAAAATCATGTCTCTTTTCATTAAAATGATAAGTATTGAAAATTGAAAGTTAAAAGAAGGAATGACAATGAACCCAATTAAAAAGCTAATTGACCGGCTATCGGCTTTCCAGCTGATTGCCCTTTATTATTTTCTTGCTGTGACCGTCTCATTTATTCTTCTAAGTTTGCCAGTCGCTCATCAAGATGGGGTGGTGAAGTGGACATTTATCGATGCATTATTTACGGCAGTGAGTGCGGTAAGTGTCACAGGACTCACCGTTGTTGATACCTCCCAAACATTTAGTGTGGCAGGTATGTGGATCCTTGCGTTTGTCCTGCAAATCGGAGGTATCGGCATTATGACGCTCGGTACCTTTGTGTGGATTGTCATGCGAAAAAGGATCGGGATTAAAGAAAGAAAGCTCATCATGGCAGATCAAAACCAGAGCAATTTATCAGGAATTGTGAAATTAATGAAGCAGGTCTTATATTTAATTTTGCTCATTGAGTTTGTAGGCGGTCTGATTTTAAGCATGTATTTTCTCAAATATTACGATGTGCAGGCAGCATTCTTACATGGCTTCTTCTCAAGTATTAGTGCGACCACCAATGGGGGCTTTGATATTACAGGGAACTCGCTCATCCCTTACAAAGATGATTATTTTGTCCAATTTATTACGATGCTGCTGATCATCTTTGGAGCCATTGGCTTTCCTGTCCTCGTAGAAGTAAAGGATTACTTATTTAATCAGGACCGAAAGCACGCATCGTTCTCATTGTTTACAAAAATCACAACGATTACGTTTGGCAGCTTAGTCATTGTTGGCGCTATTGGGATTTATGCCCTTGAAGCCCGGTTTACGTTTTTAGGGAAGAGCTGGCACGAAGTTTTGTTTTATTCATTGTTCCAATCGACCGCCACAAGAAGTGGTGGACTTTCCACATTAGATATTACTCAATTGACAGAACCGACGCTGTTATTTTTATGTCTGCTCATGTTTATCGGGGCATCTCCAAGCTCGGTTGGGGGCGGAATTCGGACAACCACCTTTGCCCTTAATTTACTCGCACTGTTTCATTTTGCTCGGGGAAATAAGTCCATTAAAATCTTCAAAAGAGAGCTGCATCAAGCGGATATAAACAAATCTCTAATGGTGACGATGATGGCCTTTATATTGGTGTTTGGCGCTACATTCTTATTAACCTTATCCGAGCAAAATACGCTTCTTCAAAATTTATTTGAAGTCTGTTCTGCATTCGGAACAACAGGGCTATCACTAGGGATTACCTCTGAGCTCTCTGTTTTCGGTAAGTGTATCATTATGATGGTCATGTTTATTGGACGGATCGGCATTCCAAGCTTCTTGTACTTAATTGGCCGAAGAGAAAGCGAAGCGAATTATCATTATCCGAAAGAGCGTGTCATCATCGGCTAAACAGCATTCCGAGCGAATGCTGTTTTTTTATTTCCATTATCTAACTGGCTAAATCACGCGAGATGTTCGCAATCTATAGGTAAGAGGTGAACGAGACGTGCTGGATGTAATATGGAAAGCAATTGTCATGCTGCTAGTTGGTACCTTGCTGCTGAGAATAGCAGGGCCTAAATCCATTAGTCAATTAACTGTTCAACAAACAGTGATCATGATTTCAATCGGATCGATTATTATCCAACCCTTTATTGAGCACAATTTACTTGAAACGATTTATGCCGCTGCTACATTTATCATTGCACTCGTCATCATGGAAAAATTGTCTATCCAATCTGATTTCTTTGAAAAATTGGTTTCAGGGAAATCTGTGGTCATTTTGCAGGATGGAGAAATGCTTGATCACAAGCTGAAGAAAACGAGGCTCACAAGGGATGAATTCAAAATGCGCTTAAAGCAGCAAGGCATCACAGACATCAGCTGTCTCAAAAAAGCCACCCTAGAAGCCAATGGACAAATTGGCTATGAGTTAAAGCCAGAAGAAAAGCCCGTGACGGTCAAACAAATGAAGGAACTCCTAGACCAATTAAGAGAAGAACTAAATATGTTAAAAAAGGACTGATTTCAGATGAAAAGAAAAGCAGCGAAAAATGAAGCACTGACAAATAATATGACACCGACAGAAAGCATGGCACATGATCAAGGACAAACCCAATTTGATGAACAATCAAGAGATCGTCAGGCAAACCGAAATTCTCACAAAGGGAAACAAGGGGGAGGATCTCGTGACTAAAAAGCATGTGAAGAGCAAGGACATGAAAGACCATAAGAGGCCAATGGACCCAGATATCTTAGAAGAGGAATTTGGCAGTGAGCTTGGAGATATCAACAGCAGCAAATGGATTGATACTCTTGTAAAACCTAAGAAAGATGCTGAATGTCACAATGGACACATGGATGAAAAATAGAAAAAACGATCCTCGCGGGATCGTTTTTTATTTGATATAACTGCCTTGCCTGCCGGTGATTGTACGCAAAAGATTGTTCATTTTGAGCTCAATCACTGGCTGTGCAACGTTTTTAACAAAGGTGCTAGACAGGGTAAAGGTTAACAGAATGGTCAGCAGCAATAACATCAGTACACTTGCTGCATTCAGGGCCCAGTCGTCAAACAAAGTCGTTCTAAGCAGCTTGATCACAAAGCCATGTAGTAAATACACATATAACGTTCTTGTGCCCCATTTTGTAAAGAAGAAACGGCGTGTTGGCACTAATGCAAAGAAGCTGAATGTAGCGCCAAATGCAAGCATGTACCATGCCATTCGTTTCATTGCCGCAATCAATCCCTCATCTCCAAGAGAAGCATATGACTGTGATCCAAATAAGAAGGAATAATCAAATTCATAGAAATAGCAAAATAAGAATACAGCCATTAATACAAGAAGTGCTGCCAGCTTTCCTTTGCTTGTACGGATGAATTCAAAATGCTGCTTTTTTAAATAGAAGCCAGCTAAAAACATCGGCAAAAACACAAACGTACGCGATAAGCTGAGCGTATTGCTGATGCTGTCCACGTAACCGACAAGTAACGCAATCGACAAACTGACGATCATCGCCCAGTGAAACGGAAGTTTAGAAAAAGGAATGAGCAGCAAATTCCAAAAAAATAAACTAATTAAAAACCATAAAGACCATTGCGGATCAATTGGATTTAAATTGGCCATGCTTTGATCCTGCAAGAGATAATAGTAAACTGAATAGATCACCTGAAAAATTAAATATGGGATGATCAGCTTAACGGCGACTTTTTTCATAAAACCTGGCTTTCTAAAGCCTTTTGCAAAGAAGCCGGAAACCAAGATAAAGGCGGGCATATGAAAAGTATAAATAAACTTGTATAAATAGAGCATCCAATCATTATCATGAATGAATGATCGTAACAAATGACCAAAAACAACTAGAAAAATCAGAAGAAATTTCGCATTATCAAAATAACTATCTCGTGAAGATGCCATAACATCACCTTTCCTGCTTGATTTCAAACATAAATGTTCTATGTGCACTGTTCCCGTATTTGCCCCATTTTAAAATACATTTTGGCTCATTTCGCTATTTGATGTGAAATTGTAGAACGGTTGTAAAAGAAGCGTAAGAAAAGAGAATCGCAGTTCGATCCTGTCATCCAAATGAAATAAATGAGACAGTCTTCGTGTAAAAAGTTATTTTTTTTTATGAGTCGAATGAAGGAACAATGAAAATATTGTAGAAATATTGTAGAGGAATGAGGCTGGAAAAGGAGTGTAAGAGAATGACTGAAACGCTCGATGGCGCAGAAGATATCAGAAAATTAGAAAAAGAGAACGAATATTTGCGAACAGAGTTGATGCAGCAAAAGAGGCTGTTAAATAAGACGTTAGATGCCATTTTCATATTTGATCAGCACCTCAATATTATCCAAGCCAACGAAGCGACATGCAGGCTTGTACAGACATCGAAAGAAGACCTCCTCAATAAATCCGTTCTAGATTTCCTATACGGCATCCCGAAAGACAAAATTGAATGCTCCCTTGATTTATTTTTTCGAAAAGGAAAGTTAAGAAGAGAAATCTCCATTCAGCTTGAAAACGGGGAAACAAAATACATTGAATTTGTCGCAGAGCATGACGTCGTGAATCAGCAATATATCGTGGTCATGCGAGATATTTCCTCAAAGAAAATACTAGAACGAGAACGCTCCATGAATGAGCAGCTGTTCAAAGATTTGTTTGACCGAGCCATTGACGGGATGGTCATTTTTGATCAGGATGGCTGCATGATCGACGCCAATCACTCTTTTTGTCAGAGCTTTGAGCTGCAAAAGACCGATTTAACCGATCGTTATTTAAATGAATTTGTCGAAGATGAAAATCTTCCAGCCTTGCAGCACCTTTTAACGTCGCTTAAAGAAACAGGGAAAGCCAAGGGAGAGCTTCCCGTTACCCTTCAATCTGGCCAGCAAAAATTATTCGAGCTCACCATTACATCAAATGTCATGAGCGGTTTTTATATGTCCATCATGCGGGATATTACAGAAAAAAGGTTAATGGAAGAAAAGCTGTTAAAAAGTGAGGAACGCTTTAGAGAAATTTTCGAAAATGCAATGGATGCGATCATCATATGGGCAGATGATGGAGAGATTGTGAGAGCCAATGAATCAGCCTGCCGAATTTTTGAATTGCCTATGCACTCACTGATT
This sequence comes from Bacillus sp. NMCC4, assembly GCF_002998555.1. NCBI lineage: Bacteria > Bacillati > Bacillota > Bacilli > Caryophanales > Bacillaceae > Bacillus > Bacillus sp. NMCC4. The sequence goes on from NZ_PVRA01000002.1 coordinate 52,891, forward strand.
GGCAAGAAACTCACAGACTTTCTCGTGAAATCTGATCAGAGATATAGGCCGACTAGAAGACGTTATATTCGGAATCATGAAATAAGGGAAGAGCTGTTGTTCAGAATGGCAAATGGTCAGTTTAAAGAGCTCGAGTTTACATCAAAGCATGCGGTATTAGAAGGACAGCACTTAACCATTTTACGTAATGTGAGTGATCGAAAAAGAATGGAAGAGGAGCTGCGCGAAAGTGAGCTCAAATTCCGTAAAGTATTTAATGGATCAATGGACGGCATTGTTCTTTTTGATAACCAGTACCGCATTATCGAAGTCAATCCATCCGCAAGCGAGCTGCTCGGATTGAAAGACGATCATTTAACGGAAATGAACCTTTTCCATATCCTTGCGCCTTATCAAATTGAACATTTGGCACAGCCTGCTCAGGCGATGTCGTTAGATGAAATGGACAATGAAGTTCCGTTTGTGCTGAACCATCCAGATCAGCGTATATTGGAATTCTCTTTTAAACGCAACATTATTCATAATATGAATTTGGCGATCTTTAGAGATGTGACAGAGCGGAAGGAATTAGAAGAGCGGGTGAGAAAATCAGATACCCTTCATGTGGTGGGAGAGCTTGCCGCTGGAATTGCGCATGAAATTAGAAACCCGATGACAGCATTAAAAGGCTTCATTCAGCTGTTAAAAGGGAATATAGAAGGGGAGTATTCGCTCTATTTCAATGTCATCACATCTGAGCTGAAAAGAATTGAATCCATCATCACCGAATTTTTGATTTTAGCGAAACCGCAAGCCATCGTATATGAAGAAAAAAATGTGGTGCAAATTATGAAAGACACGATGGATCTTTTGCACGCACAGGCGAACCTCGGCAACGTTCAAATGCATCTCAATGTGTTGGATGAGATTCCGCTCATTTATTGTGAACAAAACCAATTAAAACAGGTCTTTATTAACATTTTAAAAAATGCAATTGAAGTCATGCCGAGAAAAGGAAATGTCTATGTGAGCATTCAGCGGAAGGGCGAAGAGCATATTGTCATTTCACTGCGGGATGAAGGCTGCGGAATGGCAGAGGACAAGCTCAAGCGTCTAGGGGAACCATTTTATACGACAAAAGAAAGAGGAACTGGACTTGGCTTAATGGTTAGTTATAAAATTATTGAAGAGCATCAAGGAACGATTGAGGTAGAAAGTGAGGAAGGGGTAGGAACCGTCTTCCATCTCACGCTTCCACTGAGGCAGAAGAAACAAGAAGGAGAGCACTAACGTGTATTATACCGTCTATCACGCACCAATTGGGGCATTATACATACTAGAAAAAGACGATGCCATCATCGAGGTGATGTTTGATGATGAGCCATTTTTAGTAAAAAAGCAGAAAGCCGATCTAAAAGAAGAAGAAACGCCTGTATTACAAGAAGCGAAAAAGCAGCTAGATGAATATTTCAAGGGAGAGCGCCAAGTATTCGATCTCCCGCTCAAGCAAAAGGGATCTCCGTTTCAAGAGCAGGTGTGGGAAGCACTTTCGACTATTCCATATGGTGAATCAAAAAGCTATGCAGACATTGCAGAAGCGATTGGCAACCCAAAAGCTGTAAGAGCGATTGGACAAGCGAACAGACGCAATGCATTACCTATTTTTATTCCCTGTCACAGAGTGATTGGAAAAGACCGCTCTCTGACGGGCTATGCAGGAACAAAAACAGACATGAAAGCGGTCCTGCTAGAATTAGAAGGTATCCCATTTGTTCAAAAATAAATCGATTGACCTGTTCCAAATGTTTGTCAAGCGACATATCCTTTTATTAAGCTAAAAAAGTTGGTTGAGGGAAAAAGGAGGGCGCTAGGGAATGTTTTGGGGCAAAAAAAATAAAATGTATGCCGTCACATCACTATGTGTCAAAATGAACGTTTTGACAGAAGAACAGAAAAAAGAAATCTTAGCAAAAACGAGTGAAATAAAAAAGCGCGGTGCTCTTAAATAATAAGTACACGGCGCTTTTTTTATGATCAGAGTGAGATGTTTTCAGCGAACAGAGTATCAATCTCTTCTGTATAGTTCGATGTGATAATCCCTTTCTCTGTAATGATACCTGAAATGAGATGGTGAGGAGTGACATCAAAGGCGGGATTGAATACCTGAACATCAGGCGGTGCAATTTGGACGCCGTTTAATTCCTTTACTTCCAGCGGATCGCGCTCTTCAATTGGAATATCTGCCCCGTCTTGGGTTGATACATCAAAGGTGGAAAGCGGTGCAGCTATAAAAAACGGAATTTGAAAATGCTTAGCTAAAATGGCGAGACTTAACGTTCCAATCTTATTCGCCGTATCTCCATTACGGGCAATACGATCAGCTCCGACAATGACAGCAGAAATTTTCTTTTCTTTCATCGTATGGGCTGCCATGTTATCTGTGATGAGCGTCACATCTACGCCGCCTTGCATGAGTTCCCATGTTGTCAGCCTAGCCCCTTGAAGAACAGGGCGTGTTTCACAGGCATAAATGTGAAGATCGAGATTTTTCTTTTTGGCTAAATAAAATGGAGCAAGGGCTGTTCCGTACCGGCTTGTGGCGATGGAGCCTGCATTGCAAATGGTCATAATACGATCACCCGATTTAAAGAGCTGGAGTGCATTTTGACCGATTTGTCTGCATGTTTCTTCATCTTCAATTTGAATTTGAATGGCTTCATGGACAAGGTCTGTTTTGGCTGCATTGACCGAAGCTGCACGCTCAATGCGCTGCAATAATCGCTCTAAAGCCCAGGCTAAATTCACAGCGGTTGGACGAGCACTGTTTAAATATTCTTTTATCTGAATGACTTCTTGTTTAAAAACATCAATTTCTTCTGTCTCAATGTCTTGGGCACTGAGCGCCAGTCCAAAAGCTGCTGTAATGCCAATGGCAGGTGCTCCCCGCACTTTTAACGTGACAATGGCATCATACACGTCTTCTTTTGTATATAAATGCTCAAACTCAGTTTCGGCCGGTAATTTTTGCTGATTCAAAATGTTAATATGGTTTTCTTCCCATTCGACAGAACGGGGGACTTCAAATTCTTTAGACAAAACCCGTCACTCCTTTACAGATTGATGGAATAATGCGACGAGGTCAGACGCTGCTTCCACTGCATGATATTGTTTGATCATTGTTTTTCCGAGCGTTAGTGCTGCTTTTTTCTGCTGAATCCTTCTAGATGGTGATGGAATCGCATCGAGATCAGCGGCATGAGCAAGGCCGATTGTTCGGCGGACAAGCTCACAGCCCGCAAAGCCTGCCGCTTCTTTTAAAATACGGTCAAAGGTTGTTGCTAAAAAACTGTCAGATACACTAAATGCTTCAATGCTGTCTTCTTTCCAAGCTTTTGCGAACACTTCTTTGAATGTCGTCCATACATTGATGACATGGTCAAAAAGGTGCTGCTGATCGTGTTCATTCTCACGAGACAAAGCATTCAGGAACAGGTTAGCGATAAAGTGGCCAATATCGAATCCAAAGGGACCGTAAAAGGCGAATTCTGGATCAATGATTTTTGTTTCCGTCTCATTTGCAAAAATACTGCCTGTATGAAGATCTCCATGAACGAGTGTTTCAGCAGATGTCAGGAAAATACGCTTCAGTTCGGCTGCTTTGGCCTGCACTTCAAGATCTGCCCAAAGCGCTTCGGCAGCTTCTCTTAATTCTTCTTCGAAATCATTTGTGCCGCTATCAAAGAAAGGATCTGTGAAGACGAGTTTTTCAGTAATGTCACAAAGGTCCGGATTCGTAAATTGCTTCACAAATTGTTTTTTGATTTTAGGATTTGTGGCAAAGTCAGAAGTGTAAAAAAGTGTTTTTCCTAAAAATTCTCCTACATGATCGGATAAATGCGGATATTGTTTTCCGGCAATTAGCCCTTTTCTGACGATTTCCAGGTGTGATAGATCCTCCATTGCCGTCACAGCAAGAGCTGTATCTGAATAATAGACTGCAGGTACAAGGTGCGGCGTATATTCTGACTGCTTGATCAGGGCAGCACTTTCAATTCTCGCACGGTCTAATGTAAGCGGCCAGCTCTCTCCGACCACCTTGGCATAGGGCAGGGCCTGTTTGATGATCAATCCTTTTTCTTGTTTGTGATCAAAAATATGAAAGACGTAATTTAAATTCCCGTCACCGATTTCCGTACATGTCAAATGACTGCTTTCTTGGATCAAGCCAAGTCTAATTGCGAGTGCAACTGCCGAGCTTTCTGTTAATTCTTCATATGATGCCGTAAGTGTAACCAATTGCTATCCCTCCAAATCATATAAAAAAGCCTCTTTCTCCTGAGAGAAAGAGGCTTGATGGCGTGTATGCTCAAAGCCTCTCTTATCTCTCAGCACATACGTCTGATGGAATTAGCACCGTGCCCTATAAGACAATTGTCTTGGCGCTTACTTGCTGCGCCCCACTTCACAGTGGTATTTACGGTCGGTTGCTGTTGGGGTCAAAAGGCCAAATCCCTCGCCCAACTCTCGATAAGAGAAATCAATATGTAATTGTTTCGTGCCTGTTTGCATTTCTTAATTCAAGATATTATCAGAGCTGCGCTTCACATGTCAATCTTTTTTCAAAATTGCTTTACAATTCATAAAACAATCCATTACAGTGTTTGTATTGTTACGTAACTTGAATAGAAGGTGAAGAAATGGAATTCCAGCAATCAGATGTATTGAAACAATTACCGAAACAATTTTTTGCGTCTCTTGTCCTAAAGGTGCAGAAAAAGGTGCAGGAAGGGGCAGATATCATTAATTTAGGGCAGGGAAATCCTGATCAGCCAACCCCTTCGCATATTGTAAAAGCCATGCAGGAAGCGGTATTAAAACCTGAAAATCATCAATACTCGTCATTCCGCGGAACAGCGAAATTAAAAAAGGCTGCCGCCGCCTTTTATGAAAGAGAATATGGTGTCACGCTTGATCCGATGAAGGAGATTGCGATTTTATTTGGCGGAAAAGCGGGACTTGTTGAGCTGCCGCAATGCCTGCTGAATCCTGGAGATACACTCCTTGTCCCAGACCCTGGTTACCCTGATTATTGGTCAGGTGCCGTGCTTGCTGGAGCTCAGATGGTGACGATGCCGCTTCTTGAACAAAATGATTTTTTACCTGACTATGATCGATTGCCTGAGAATGATAAGAAAAAAGCAAAGTTGATGTATTTAAATTATCCTAACAATCCGACAGGTGCCACGGCAAGTCGTGCATTTTTTGAAGAAACCGTTACGTTTGCGAAAGATCACAAACTCTGTGTTGTCCATGATTTTGCCTATGGCGGCATTGGGTTTGATGGGAAAAAGCCGATCAGCTTTTTGCAAACAGATGGAGCGAAAGAGACGGGTATTGAAATTTACACATTATCTAAAACGTATAATATGGCCGGCTGGAGAGTAGGTTTTGCAGCAGGAAACCCATCTGTTATTGAAGCGATCGAGCTTTATCAGGATCATCTGTTTGTTTCACTGTTTAAAGCAACTCAAGATGCAGCAGCGGAAGCCCTATTAAGCGACCAAACGTGCGTACAGGTGCAAAATGATCGATATGAAAATAGGCGAAATGTGTGGATCGCTGCATGCAAGGAGATTGGCTGGGAGGTCACAGCACCAAAGGGGTCATTTTTTGCTTGGCTAAAGGTGCCAGAAGGATATACATCTGAATCTTTTTCTGACGTATTATTAGAGAAAGCACATGTTGTTGTGGCTCCGGGGAATGGGTTTGGTACTCACGGTGAAGGGTATGTGAGAGTTGGGCTTTTAACAAGTGAGGAGCGGTTACAAGAAGCCGCTCGGCGTATCGCTGCCTTGAATCTGTTTGAAAATAAGCCATTGACAACATAAAAAAATGGTGCGATAATTCAGACAATATTTAAGAAAATTGAATATTCTTATCAAGAGTAGGCAGAGGGACTAGCCCAATGAAGCCCGGCAACCGACTTCCATGAAGCACGGTGCTAATTCTTGCAGCAAGCGCTGAGAGATAAGATTCGGATGAATGACACGAAACACAACCTCTTTAAGGCGCTGACAAAGCACTTGAAGAGGTTTTTTATTGACCATATGCATGACGAAATTGAAAGGGGATTCCTAGTGAGTGAATTACTGGCAACATACGTATTAACATATCGAGAGGATGAACAAGTGAACCGAAAAGCGGAGCAGATCGCACTTGGTTTAACAGTGGGATCATGGACAGATTTGCCGCAGCTCAAAAAGGAGCAGCTTCAAAAACATAAAGGGCGGGTAGAAAAAGTATCAGAAAAGGTTGCTTCAGCCGAAAATGGCGTATATCAATCTGAGGTGACCATTGCTTATCCTGAGGCTAACTTTTCAGCTGATATACCGGCCGTTTTGACGACGATCTTTGGAAAGCTTTCACTTGATGGAAAAGTGAAGCTAGTCGACATACAATTCTCGGATAGATTTAAAAGAAGCCTGCCAGGACCGGTATTTGGAATTGATGGCATACGCAAAAAATTAGGCGTGTTTGATCGTCCGTTGTTGATGAGTATTTTTAAAGGTGTCATTGGCCGTGATATGGCGGATTTAAAAGAGCAGCTCCGTTTACAAGCATTAGGCGGCGTTGACTTTATCAAAGACGATGAAATTTTATTTGAGAGCCCGCTAGCCCCTTTTGAAGAACGAATCAAAGAAGGAAAAAAGATATTAAAAGAAACATATGAAGAGACAGGGCACCGAACGTTATATGCCGTTAATTTAACAGGCAGAACCTTTGAACTGAAGGATCGAGCAAGAAAGGCAGCTGAACTCGGAGCGGATGCACTCTTATTCAATGTCTTTGCCTACGGACTAGATGTCATGCAAAGCTTAGCTGAGGATCCAGATATTCCATTGCCTATTATGGCCCATCCCGCAGTAAGCGGCGCTTTGACATCATCGCCTGAATATGGATTTTCGCATTCTCTTCTTTTAGGTAAATTAAATCGATATGCTGGCGCTGATTTGAGTCTTTTTCCCTCACCTTATGGGTCGGTTGCACTTCCGAAAAAAGATGCCTTTGGAATCTATGAAGCTTGTGTAAAAGAGGATTTGGTTCAAAAAACGTTCCCAGTCCCGTCAGCAGGCATTCATCCTGGAATGGTTCCAGTATTGATTAAAGATTTTGGACTCGATCATGTGATTAATGCTGGTGGAGGAATTCACGGACATCCGCGTGGAGCCATCGGTGGAGGGAAAGCATTTCGATCGATCATTGATGCGGTGATACATGGAGAGTCGATCCAAGAGAAGGCAGCTTCTTGCCAAGACTTAAAAGCAGCACTTGAACTATGGGGAAGGGTAGCAGAATAAATGAAAAAACCAATTGTATGTTGTGATTTTGATGGAACAATTACAAAAAATGATAATATCATTCGCATCATGAAACACTTTGCACCAAGTGAATGGACGAAGCTGAAGGATGATGTTCTCACAAAGGAGATCACCATTCAAGAAGGCGTCGGGCAGATGTTTCAATTACTGACGAGTGATCAAAAAGAAGCTATTCAGTCGTTTATTTTAGAAGATACAGAGATTCGAGAAGGATTCAGGCAATTTGTTGATTATGTGAAAAAGGCTGATATTCCTTTCTATGTGCTAAGCGGCGGGATGGACTTTTTTGTCTATCCCATACTCGAGGGCATTGTGGGCAGAGACAATATTTATTGCAATCATGCCTCATTTGGGGAAGATCATATTCAGATTGAATGGCCGCATGTCTGCGATTCGCAATGTCAAAATGGCTGCGGATGCTGCAAGCCGTCAATCATTCGAGAGCTGACCCATGAGAAGGACTTCATCATCATGATCGGAGATTCAGTCACCGATGTGGAGGCGGCAAAGCATGCGGATCTCACATTTGCGCGCGACTACTTGCTGAATGAATGTAAGGAGCTTGGGCTTGTATATCAAGAGTATGAAACATTTATTGATCTTAAAGCGCAATTTGAACAAATAAAGGAAGTGAAGGAATGGCAGACGCAAAGAGCAAGCGCTGGCAGGAGCTAGCAGACGTCAAACGTGAACTGGCACAAAGAGACTGGTTTTACGGAACAAGCGGCAATTTATCGATCAAGGTGTCGGATGATCCAATCACGTTTTTGGTGACGGCAAGCGGTAAAGATAAACGAAAAGAAACGGATGAAGATTTTGTTTTAGTGAACGCAGCAGGCAAGCCTGATGATCCGAACGAACAGCTTAGACCATCAGCCGAAACACTGCTTCACACATACGTGTATGAGCGGACGAAAGCAGGTTGCTGCCTCCATGTCCATACAATCGATAATAATGTGATGTCTGAGCTGTATGGGGGTAAGGGCGAGGTTCGTTTGAAAGGAAACGAAATCATCAAGGCGCTTGGTTACTGGGAAGAGGATGCAGAAGTGTCGATACCGATTATTGAAAATCCAGCCCATATTCCGCATCTTGCAGCACAATTTGCAAAGCATCTCACTGAAGAGTCAGAATCAGGTGCGGTGCTCATTCGAAATCACGGCATCACTGTCTGGGGAAAAACAGCCTTTGAAGCAAAACGAGTATTAGAGGCGTATGAATTTTTATTTAGCTACCACTTAAAATTAACGCTTTATCAAAAGCAGCTTGTCAGATAAAAAGGAGGAAAAGCACATGGCGACGATTTTGATTCATAACGAAGAAAACACATTACTTGAAAACGAGCAAGAGGTAGCAGCATATTTAGAAAAGCAAGGGGTCATTTATGAACATTGGGATATTGCAAAGCTGCCAAACCGGTTATCAGAAAAGTATGATTTAACAGATGAGGAAAAGGAAGAGATTTTGACTGTTTTTCAAAAGGAAATCCAGCGTATATCTGAAAAACGAGGGTACAAAGCGCAGGATGTGATTTCATTATCTGACGCCACACCAAATCTAGATGAGCTGCTCCAAAATTTTAAGCGTGAGCATCATCATACAGATGACGAAGTACGTTTTATTGTAAGCGGGCATGGAATCTTTGCCATTCAGGGTAAGGATGGCGTCTTTTTTGATGTGAGACTGAATCCAGGCGATTTAATTTCTGTCCCGCCACATATTCGCCACTACTTTACACTTCAAGAGGATCGCAAAGTGGTCGCAGTTCGCATATTTGTCACAACTGAGGGCTGGGTGCCAATTTACGAGGAAGAAACGGTTTAATGACAGGAGCTGATCATTCCGCATGAGGCGGATGATCAGCTTTTTTTTAGGAAAATAGGCATAAAATGAGAAAGAAAATAGTTGATTTTGATCTTCTGCATAGGATAAAATTCTGTTTAATCCATGTGTCAGTCCTGTCCAAATTTGAAGTTTACCCCCAAATTAGATTGGGTAAGAGGTCTTTAGGCTGTAAAAAATTAAATAAAATAAGCATATTTAATTTAATTTACAAATAAAGTATAATTTTGGTGTCGGATCATTTTGAGCATAGACAGTCGAATTCATTGCGGGAGCTGAGATCATGAATATTTATGTAAGGAAAGAACAATTGCTGATGTCCATTGATGAGAAGAGAAAACAGATGGTAGAAGCTGCTCAAGCGGAAGGCTACACTGGTGAGACGACAATTAAATATAGTCAAGAACTAGACAACCTGATGAATGAGTATCAGTATCTCCTTTTTCATGAGAAACAATCTGCCCCCTCCTTTCATGATCTTGTATCTCAAATGAGTCTTCTATCTGTGAACCGCCCTTCTTATTGACATGAAAAACCGGTCTTGCCTAAGCAAAACCGGCTGAATGTTTCAACTATGCTGAGTGAGCAGAAGGAAGCATGATCATGACGGTTGTTCCTTTATTCACTTCGCTTTGAATATCAATTGTCCCGCCATACATCGAAATAATTCGTTTACACACGACAAGCCCAAGACCTGTACCTTTTTCCTTCGACGTAATAAAAGGAAGGAAGATATGCTTTAACATTTCTTCTGGTATGCCTTCACCCGTATCTTTCACTTTAATGATGACATGTTCTGTTTCAGCCTCAATCAAAATCTTCAAATGACCGCCATTTGGCATCGCTTCTAACGAGTTCTTCGCTACATTTAATACGACTTGTTTAATGTGATCCTTTGTGCAATATACCCCAACATCTTGAATCGTATTAATTTGCAAATCAACCTCAACATTATAAAGGTTCGCCTCAGAGAAAACGATCGGCATGATCTCACTTACAATTTCTTTTACAGAGTTATTCTGCCATTTTTCTGCCGTTGGTTTCCCTAATACAAGAAACTCACTGACGATTTGGTTGATTCGTTTAATTTCTTCTTCAATGACAGAAAAATAGAGCTGATCTTCTTCTGAATGATACTTCTTTTGCAAAAGCTGTATAAATCCGCTGATCCCTGTTAATGGGTTGCGAATTTCGTGTGCCGTACTTGCTGCGAGGGTTCCGATTAATTCAAGCTTTTGCGCTTCATTTTGGTGACGCTCCTGCTGGGTTTGACGCCTTAAAATGATATATTGAACAAGTGTGAATAAAATATTTAATAAAATAAAAGCACTGGATAAAGGGATCAGCATAACAGACAGCACTTCACCTGTAGACGCGCGCTGCGGAAAGACCTCCAGCTTCCAGCTGTTTTCATCTAAATATGTAGACACGGTGCTGCCATTTTCTGATGCTGGCTGCGGACCACTTGTAAACACCACATGTCCATTTTGATTCAGCATCTTAAAATGAAGATCAGGGTTCAATACATTCATAATATTTCTTAAATAATCAATTTGAATGGCGGCGACTAGCACATTGGTGACTTCTTCATTTTCATCTAGCACAGGCACGCAAATGGAGAGAATCCGCTGTTTTGTAATTCGGCTCACATAGTTATCTGTGATCACCGTCTGCTTGGTCACTTGAATGCGCTTAAAGTAATCTCTAAATGACAGGTTGATTTTTTCCTTTAACGGTGTGGTGCTTACTGATACATTTCCTTTTTTGTCTAGGAGATACAGACCTGAAAAACGAGGTTCTTGTTTATAGATTTTCTCTAGGATGTTTTGTACTTTTTTTGTCTCAAGAGGCTGGTCAAATCCCATGGCAAGTGAAGTTAATCTCGCTTCTGTTTCACTAATTAAATAATTCATTTGGTTTTTGTGAATATTTAACATAAGTGTAGCAGTTTGTTTGTTTTTTAAGTCGATTTTTTCCGTTTCTTTTTCGTAGATAAAATAACTAATGATTAGGGTTGGAATCATGACCAAAATAAGGTACAGCCTGATCTTCTTCCAAAACCCTTTCAGTATACTCATCATTCATCGCTCCAACGTATTACCTAATAGACTTATTATAGCATTGAACCTATCTTTATTACGATGACTTGTGTGATTTTTAAAAAATTAGGTGATTCGTTCTGGTCTCATTTTCATGCTAAAGATGGATCAAGATGTTGACATTTTACTTATTGTTTATTAATGTCACATTAGTGGGTTGCATTTCATAAAGGATGATAAAAAATGGAAAATCATAATGTTGAGAAATCTTTGAAATTATTTATTGTATTATCACGTGCCTATCGCTCAATTAATCATCACATGAACAAACATATTGTGAAGCACGGGCTGAATCCGACTGAATTTGCAGTATTAGAATTACTGTATCATAAAGGGGATCAGCCTCTTCAGCAAATCGGTGATAAGATTTTACTTGCAAGCGGCAGCATCACGTATGTGGTCGATAAATTGGAGAAGAAAGAACTCCTCAGTCGTAGGGCCTGTGCAGAAGACCGCAGGGTGACATTTGCGCATATTACCAAGCAGGGACGAGCTTTGCTTGATGATATCTTCCCAGATCATGCGAAAGAAATTCATGAGATGATTAGTGTCCTTAGCGAAGAAGAGAAGGATGCCTGCATTGATATGCTCAAACATGTGGGACTGCGTGCAAAGCATTTATATGATCATACAGAATAAATAGAAAAGGAAGCCGAGGGCTTCCTTTTTTATTTCGCTTTTTTCTCAATCGGTAAAATGAGTACTTCTACGCGTCGGTTTTTACTTCTGCCTTCTGCTGTATCGTTTGAAGCAACCGGCTTGAATTCACCGAAACCTTTTGTACTAAAGTTCTCTTGGTCTAAATTGCTGTTCTCAAGAAGAATACTCAAAAAGTTTACAGCACGAATGGCACTTAAATACCAGTTGGATTCAAATTCTGAATTTCTGATCGGTACATTATCAGTATGTCCGCTAATGACGATGTCACGAGCGGGGTTTATGACAAGTAGTTTTGAGATTTCCTTTGCTAACGGGACATCTTGAGGGCGAATAACCGCCCGGCCAGAATCAAAGAAGATACTGTCTTCTATCGTAATGAGCAAACCTTCGTCCGTGAGCTTTGTTTCGAGCTTAGCTCCAAGTTTCTTATTGGCAATGAAGGAATCCACTTGCTTTTTGACCTTTGTGAGAACGGCATGGTCTCGAGCTTTCGCTTTGGCTTCTTCATCTTCTTCGGCTGCTTTCTTGGTCTGGTTGCTATTTTCAGTTTCTTCAGTGCTTTGCATGCTGGTTTGATCCATGACACCAGTACCACCCGTAAAGACGACATTAAAAGACTTTGCCATCTGTTCGTATTTTGCCGCATCAATCGAACTAGATGCAAATAGCACAATGAAGAGAGCGAGTAGAAGCGTCAGAAGATCGGCATAAGGGATCAGCCAAGATTCATCTACATGGTCATCGTGATCATGTTTTTTACGTTTCCTAGCCATTTTGTTTTTCTCCTTCTTCAATGACAAGATTTGCACGTTCTTTCGCTGGTAAGTACATGAGAAGTTTTTGTTCAATCACTTTTGGAGATTGACCTTCAAGAACAGAAAGGATCCCTTCGATCATAATCAGACGAAGTTTTACTTCTTCCTTTGATTTACGCTTCAGCTTGTTGGCAAATGGATGCCATAACACATACCCGGTAAAAATCCCAAGCAGTGTGGCAACGAAGGCTGCACTGATTGCATGTCCAAGTGCTTCAATATCTCCCATGTTTGCAAGTGCGGCAATAAGTCCGACAACGGCGCCAAGTACACCAAGCGTCGGAGCGTATGTACCTGCTTGCGTAAAGATTAATGCGCCTGACTGATGTCTTTCAGACATGGCGTCAACCTCTTCTGTTAAGACGTCGCGAATAAATTCTGCACTCTGACCGTCAACCGCCATGCTTAAGCCGTTCTTAAGGAAATCGTCATCTACTTCCTCAATGCTAGCTTCTAATGCCAAAAGACCTTCACGACGCGCAATTTGTGCCCAGTTTGAAAAAAGAGGGATCATTTCTTGAATCGTTGGAAGCTGGTTGTCTTTGAAAATTTTGCCGAACAATTTTGGTGTTTTCTTAATTTCACTAGATGGGAATGCGATGACAACAGCTGCAATCGTCCCAACAACAATGATCAATATAGCCGCTGGGTTGATAAGAGCGGTTAGACTCACACCTTTCAAAACCATACCGACACTCAGTGCAATAAATGCTAAAATAATACCAATTAACGATGTTTTGTCCATTATCTCACCAAATCCTTTAACTATCTTTTTCTATAGTTAATATCGGTGTCTTCTAGAAGGGTTTTAGTCAGAATATAAAATTAAGGCAGTTTCTGTGAAGAAATTTTGACGAAAGCGCTTTCTAATACCTTAAAAAAGAAGCTCCCTCTGATATAAAGGGAGTTTCTTTTTAATTTCTTTGAGCAGTTTCATTTAAAAGCAGCTCTTTTAATTTTTCTTCATACATAATTTTGACAAGATCATAGCTCCAATTCATCATGTGATCCACCTCTTTTTCTTTTATCGTAAAGGAAAAGAGGCGGAGGGGGCGTCGGCGTGCGGATGGAACTTAGACACCGCAACATGATGGAGCTGTAGATCCTTCTTAGGATGTACTTATCCTTTTTTTACTACAATTTCGTCATCTTCAACATCTACAGTAAATCCTGAAAGCTTTTCTTCTTCAAGCAATATTTCCGTCATTTGATCTTCAACATGCTCTTGAATGGTTCTTCGCAGTGGACGAGCACCAAATGCAGGGTGATATCCAAGTTCTGCAATTTTTTCTTTCGCTTCTTTTGTCACATGGACTGTTAAATGTTGCTCTTTTAATTGCTCTGACAGCTCATTGAGCAGAAGATCCACAATCTTCACTAAATCATCTCTATCTAATGAGTCAAACTGAATGATGCTGTCAAAACGGTTCAAGAATTCTGGCTTGAAATAGGCGCTGAGTGAATCAATGAGTGATTGTTCCTCAATCGCTTCTTCCTGATCAGACTGGAAGCCGACTTTGACCGTTTTATCTGTGCTGCCTGCGTTACTTGTCATGATGATGACTGTATCTTTAAAGCTGACGGTTCTGCCTTGGCTGTCTGTTAACCGGCCATCTTCCATGATTTGAAGGAACATATGCTGCACATTAGGATGTGCTTTTTCGATTTCATCCAGCAAAATGATGCTGTATGGTTTTCTGCGCACTTTTTCCGTCAGTTGACCCGCTTCATCATGTCCAACATAACCAGGAGGAGAACCAATGAGCTTGGATACTGAGTGTTTCTCCATGTACTCACTCATATCTAAACGGATGATCGCATCTCTTGAACCGAATAATTCTTCAGCTAGCGTTTTTGACAATTCGGTTTTCCCGACACCTGTTGGTCCAACGAATAGGAAGGAGCCTGTTGGTCTATGTTTCGATTTTAAGCCGGCTCTGCTTCTTTTCACAGCTTTCGCCACTTTTTCAACCGCATGTTCCTGACCAATCACCCGTGCTTTTAAGCGGACGTCAATTTCTTTCATTTTGGTTTGTTCGTCTGCTTGCAGTTTGCCGACAGGGATGCCTGTTTTTTGTTCCACAATGGCTTGAATGGCTTCTGCTGTGACGACATGTTCTTTGTCATTTGTTTTGTTTTGAAGTCTTGCTTCAATGGCTTCTTCTTCATCTCGAAGCTTCGCTGCTTTTTCGTATTGTTCTTCTTTTAAAGCAGCTTGTTTTTCAGCAGCAATTTCTGTCAGACGATTCGTTAGTTCATCTTCACTTGCTGCATCAATGGAGAGGTTCGCTTTTGAACCTGCTTCATCCATTAAATCAATGGCTTTATCCGGCAAATGACGGT
Source organism: Bacillus sp. NMCC4 (assembly GCF_002998555.1). NCBI lineage: Bacteria > Bacillati > Bacillota > Bacilli > Caryophanales > Bacillaceae > Bacillus > Bacillus sp. NMCC4. Next base: position 68,008 of record NZ_PVRA01000002.1, read on the forward strand.
CTTGAATATACCGGGAAGATAATTGAACACACGCTTGAATAGCTTCGTCTGAATAAGTGACGCCATGATAACTTTCGTACTTATCTTGAATGCCTTTTAAAATCTCGATCGCTTCATCTTGTGTTGGCTCATCCACAATGACGGGCTGGAAGCGTCGTTCAAGGGCGGCATCTTTTTCAATTTGACGATATTCTTTTAATGTCGTCGCACCTACTAGCTGAAGCTCGCCTCGTGCAAGGGCTGGTTTTAAGATGTTTCCAGCATCCATTGACCCTTCGGCAGATCCTGCGCCTACAAGAAGATGGATTTCATCTACAAATAAGATAATATTTTTACGGCTTTGCAGCTCTTTAATTAACTGCTTCATTCTTTCCTCAAATTGACCACGTATCCCTGTATTCGCTACAAGGGAGGAGACATCTAATAAATAGATTTGTTTGTTCTTTAATTTATTTGGTACATCGCCACTTGCAATTTTCAGTGCGAGTCCTTCAGCGATCGCTGTTTTCCCAACACCTGGTTCACCAATCAGAACAGGGTTATTTTTATTTCTTCTATTTAAAATTTCAATGACTCTTGCGACTTCTTCATCACGGCCGATGACTGGATCAATTAAACCAGCATTTGCGCCATCTGTTAAATTCCGGCCAAGTTCATCGAGTAAGCCTTTTTGCTTTGGCTGCTCTACGCTTTGTGCATGTCCTGCTTGCTCAGAGAAGAATGAGCTTCCCCCGAACAATTGAGGTCCCATTTTCATTTTTGATTGCTCCATCAAAGAGGTGTAGCAGTCTTCACATAAAACCATTTGGCTCCGGGACGAATTCACTTGCATATTCAGGCGAATAGTTGCTTCATTTACTTGACAATGTTGACAACGCATTTGCCATAACCTCCTTAAAATAAAGTTTGACTTTATTTGACCAATGAATGTTAAAGAAAATGGTCTGTTGTTTGACCATCTTTGACTATAGTATACTCTGACCTATTTTGACTTTCAACTGTTTTGCTCAAAGGCAGTTGAAAATCCTTTTTTGCATTTAATCATGGTTTGTCCTTCTTTTCAAGGAACTCGTCTCATAGGATAAAAAAAGACAATCGAAAGTGATGGGTGCGGAGGGGTCACATGAAACGTTCAAATGAATCCGCTTTTCAGCTTGCCTTTTTATATGTAGGAACAGTGGTTGGAGCTGGGTTTGCGACAGGAAAAGAAATCGTAGAATTTTTTGTTCGTTTTGGCTGGATTGGACTATTCGGAATCTTGATTAGCGGCGCTATTTTTACTGGACTTGGTGCAAAAATGATGCTCATTTCTAAACGAATTGAAGCAGAGTCTTATCAAGATATGAACCGGTTTCTATTTGGCACAGCTGCAAGCAGGTATATTAATGTCGTCATGTTTTTTATTTTACTAGGCGTCACTTCAGTGATGATTTCTGGCGCAGGGGCTATTTTTGAAGAGCAGCTTGGCATATCAAAGGAATATGGAATCTTTTTGACGATCATTCTGAGCGTCATTGTGCTTTTGAAAGGTTCAAAAGGATTATTTGGTGTCAATGTTCTCGTCGTCCCAATGCTTATTTTCTTTTCATTGATCGTATTTCTTGATTCATTCGTTTTTAGCAGTAGTGAAAGTTATGTTCTTGCGCTTCAAATGGGTGAGGGAGAGTGGATTTTATCAGCTATCTCATATGGAGCTTTTAATTTAGCACTTTCTCAAGCAGTGTTAGTGCCCGTCGCAAATGAAATGACCTCTGAAGCGGTGATTAAAAAGGGAGCTGTGCTTGGGGGCGTCATGCTGACCCTTATTTTACTGGCATGCTTTTTATCTCTTTCTTCATTAAATATGCTGGAGGCGTTTGATATTCCAATGGCTCAGGTAGTGTATCAAGTAGCAAACTCCATTCACCTCATTTATTTATTTGTGATCTTCGGCGAAGTCTTTACATCCGTCATAGGCAATTTATATGGACTCGAGAGACAAGTGAGGGCGTATATACGAATGAACAGTGTCATGACAATATCCCTTATTCTCTTATGCTGCTATGTGATTAGTAAAATCGGTTACGGAACATTGATATCAACGGTTTATCCTATTTTTGGCTATGTGAGCATCTTTTTTATCCTCTTTCTTTGTCTAAAAAAAGTGCCTGCATCTCTTGATAAGTAAAGAAGGGATAGCCTGCATGAAAAATATGTGGTACACTATCCTCTGTGAAAATTGAACAAAAATCCGTGTAAAACGGGAGAGGTTCTAGCAAAACCCTCTATAAAAAACTAAGGACTTGCCGTATCCTTGGATGTGGCATTTTTTATTTTTTATGGCTGGGACACCTCATACACTTGTAAAGGTGTCTTTTCTTTTGAGAAAATAGGGGTTTTCAAGAGCCTTTCAGATGCAGCTTTGTACGATTGTATAGATCTGCAAAAGGAGGAGAACAGAAAATGAAAAATGAAAAAGCAGTCGTTGTCTTTAGCGGGGGACAAGACAGTACGACATGTTTATTATGGGCACTTCAACAATTCGAAGAGGTAGAAACCGTGACCTTTCATTATAATCAGCGTCATCAAGAAGAAATTGATGTCGCCAAAAGAATTGCTGACAAGTTAGGTGTGAAGAATCATCTATTAGATATGTCTCTTTTGAATCAGCTTGCACCAAATGCTTTAACAAGAGATGACATTGACATTGAGGAAAAAGAAGGAGAGCTGCCTTCCACATTTGTACCAGGACGAAACTTAGTGTTCTTATCCTTCGCTTCTATTCTTGCGTATCAAATCGGAGCAAGACATATTATCACCGGTGTATGTGAAACAGACTTTAGCGGCTATCCAGATTGCCGTGACGAGTTTGTAAAGTCTTGTAATGTCACAGTGAATTTGGCGATGGAAAAACCATTTGTGATCCATACACCACTCATGTGGCTCAATAAAGCAGAAACATGGAAGCTTGCGGATGAGCTGAATGCGCTGGATTTTGTAAAAAATGAAACGCTCACTTGCTATAATGGCATCATTTCTGATGGCTGCGGGGAATGTCCTGCGTGTAAGCTTCGGAAAAATGGCTATGACACTTATATGGAAATGAAGGAGGCAAAATAAGTGCTTTCTCAAATCTATCCACAAACGAATCATCCATACTCATTTGAATTGAACAAAGATATGCATGTATCGGCTGCCCATTTCATCCCAAGAGAAGATGCAGGTGCTTGTAGCCGCGTACATGGTCATACGTACACCATCAATATAACCATTGCGGGAGACGAGCTAGATGAATCGGGTTTCCTTGTCAATTTCAGTACATTGAAGAAGCTCATTCATGGTCAGTATGATCACACACTGCTTAATGATCATGAAGAGTTCTCGTCAACCGATCCATACGCGATGCCTACTACAGAGGTTGTGGCAAAGACAGTCCATGACAAAGTAGCAGCGTATTTATCGACTTTAGCGAACAAACCGGTATGTGTTCAGGTCTTTGTGAGGGAGACTCCAACAAGCTACTGCATTTACCGGCCGAAACGAGTTGAAAACAATGGCTAAAGCGATTCCTGTATTAGAAATCTTTGGTCCGACCATTCAAGGAGAAGGGATGGTCATTGGACAAAAAACCATGTTTGTCAGAACAGCTGGCTGTGACTACTCTTGCAGCTGGTGTGATTCCGCCTTTACATGGGATGGCTCAGCGAAGCATGACATTCAGTGGCTTCACGCAGAAGACATTGTCAAAGAATTAAAAAGAATAGGCGGACAGGCTTTTTCTCATGTCACCATTTCAGGGGGGAACCCTGCGCTTTTAAAACAAATGGAATCACTTATTGATTTGCTGCACGAAGAAGGAATTGATACAGCGCTTGAAACACAAGGGACGATGTATCAGGACTGGTTTTTGAAAATCGATGATTTAACCATTTCTCCGAAGCCGCCAAGCTCAAATATGAAAACAGATTTTACGAAACTAACACGAATCATAGATGAGCTGAAAAGCGGAAATAGATTGCAGCATGCAAGCCTGAAGGTCGTGATCTTTGACGATCATGATCTAGCCTATGCAAAGGATGTTCATGCGAAATATCCAGAGCTTCCTTTTTATCTGCAGGTAGGAAATGATGACACGACGACAGGTGATGATGCGTACTTATTGACGCATTTATTAAAGAGATATGAAGCGCTTGTCGATCAAGTAGCGCAAGATCCAGACTTAAATCGCGTAAGAGTGCTGCCGCAGCTGCACACATTATTGTGGGGAAATAAACGAGGCGTATAGAAAGGAAGAGACGACATGACGACAAGAAAACCAGAAGAATTAGAAGGTGTCACTTTACTAGGAAATCAAGGGACCAATTATTTGTTTGATTATGCACCACAAGTGCTTGAAACGTTTCCGAATAAACATACAAATAGAGATTATTTTGTGAAATTCAACTGCCCAGAATTTACGTCACTTTGTCCGCAAACAGGTCAGCCGGATTTTGCGACAGTTTATATCAGCTATATCCCAAATGAAATCATGGTCGAAAGTAAATCACTAAAATTATATTTGTTCAGCTTCCGTAACCATGGTGACTTTCATGAGGATTGTATGAACATTATTATGAACGATCTCATTGAATTGATGGACCCAAGATACATTGAAGTGTGGGGCAAATTTACACCAAGAGGCGGTATTTCAATTGACCCGTATACGAACTACGGAAAACCTGGTACCAAATATGAAGAAATGGCATCATATCGTATGATGAACCATGATATGTATCCAGAAACGATTGATAATCGCTAATCAATAGGAAAAGACATGCCTGATGACATGTCTTTTTTTACGGGGTTAAAATGAATCAATCAGGCTGAACTTATAAAAAAAGAGAAGAGTCATGTCGCTCTTCTCATACAAATGGGAATAGAACTTGCTAGGACGGCTGGGGGCTACCAGCTCGTAAACATATTATATATGACAGAACGTATGTTTGTAAAGGTAAAACGTGTTTTTTTGCTTATCCTATTTGCTTTGAGATAAAATAGAGGGCAATGAACGGAAAACGGAGGCGTTTGAGTTGGCAAACAAAGAAGAAAAGACAGAGAAGCTGCTGATGGAGCTAAGAGAAGAGCTTCAAATGCTCGAACATCAAAACAAAGAACGATATAAATGGAGTGCCTCCACATTGCTTGGAGTGATTGCACTTTTGATTGATAAAGGCGTTATCACCCCCGAGGAAGTTGACATGTACAAGACGAAAGCGGAAATGCAAACCTTTCATACGCAAAAAGACTGACACCGCTTCATATAGTGTCAGTCTTTTTCATATGTGATTGTCAAAGAGAGCTAAACTGTCAAACGAGAGCAGCTTTGCTTCGTATATACGTATGTAACGATAGTCTGAATTGAGGATTGCAAATTATTGTACGGAGTCTTTGATGATTTTATAGTTTTTATGATTAACGACTGTTAGTGAATCCAGTTCTAAATCTCTATAGTTGTCCATAATGGTGACATCCACAATGACAGAGTTTTCATTCACTTTTTCAACTACACCTGTTAAACCATTTCTAAATTCGATCACATTTCCAATTTTTGCAATCTTCAACCGATCCCTCTCCTTTAAAAACAGATTTCATTCCCTATTAAAAAGTATTTTGCAATATTTTCATACCAATGTAAAGGATAAAGACGTTTTTGTTTCGTTTTCGTTGTATGCTTTCCTAACGGATGGTATATTTAATATTTGATGATGGCTGTAAAGGAGCGGTTTTTTTGACTGAAGAACAAATCCTCACAATCCTTGAATCGTTACGAAATGGGACGGAAAAGCAAGTGACCATCCAAAAAGATGATTTTTTAACGTTTCGTTCGGTCTTGGTGAATCAAGATGATTTTAAGCATTTTCGCGGGATTGCGAAACATGGTGGAGATGTTATTTTTGAATATCTTACAGAAGCAAGAAGCTAAAGCTTTTTCTCATGAATGAGAGAAAGCTTTTTTATTTTAGTTCTTTTGTCACACTTCATACCAGCTTGATACATCTGAAAAGAAAATGTAATAACCCATAATCAGGAGCATAAGGATGATTATAGGCGGAAGAAGGACCTTTTTAAGCGCTAACAATTCCAGTTGATACACAATTCAACTAAGAAATGCCATTTAATGACGGAATTTGGACAGGCATGCAAATCTTTGTGCGTGAAAATAGAAGGAGCTCTTGTTAGAGTGGACAAGTATCTTACCGCCTATTTTGATTAAAGGAGGAATGAGGCGAATGATGAAAATTCATACAGCTCTTTTTGTCATCCTTATGCTGGTCGCAGCCATGAAGATGGACAACCTACAAGAGCAGCAAGGCACATTAAGTCACGAACTTTCACAAGCACCTGTTAAGCATGAGCTTTCATATATAGATCAAGATGATCACGATCAAGTCATCCCAGCATTTTCAGAGGAGAAGCGTCAGCCGAAAGTCAAAATGCTTAGTACGTCTACAGAAGAAAAGTCTTCAAAAACGAAGCAAAAGAAAAGAGTAAAATCAGAAACGACGAATGAGGAAAGCGCCAAACGCTATTCTAATGAAGAAATGGAGCTACTCTCACGATTGGTACACGCTGAAGCGAAAGGTGAATCTTACGCAGGTAAAAAAGCTGTGGCAAGCGTCGTCTTAAACAGGGTGGAGCATCGCTCGTTTCCTGACAGTGTCAAAGGTGTTATTTATCAGCGAAATGCTTTCCAGCCAGTATCGAATGGAAGTATTCATGATAAAGCAGATCAAGATTCTGTTAAAGCTGTGAAACAGGTAGTGAAAGAACATGACAGAACAACAAAGGCCATCTATTTTTATAATCCCAAAACGGCAACAGATAACTGGATTCGTTCCCGCAAAATTGTAGAACGTATCGGTCGTCACGTATTTGCCGTATAAAGAAAAGAAGCGATCAATCAGATCGCTCCAGCGTGTAGACAAACCCTCGCATTCGTTGTCAGGTCTGCGCTCCGGTGCTCACGAATGTCAAATTCGCTCCGCGCCAGTGCTCGTCCTTCCTAGACTTCAAAGGTTTTCTATCACGCTGAAAGGAAGACAAAGGGCTAAAATAAAGATCATTTTTAGCCCTTTGTCAATATTCTAAAGCGATCAATCAGATCGCTCTTTTTTTTGTCTTCAATTATCAAAATATTTTCAGGACTTGTCTCATAGAATGTGAAAAGAATTTGCTTTTAGACAAAGGGGAGGCTACATGAATCGATTTGTAAAAGGGGTCATTCTGCTATCTGTCGCAGCTTTCATTGCGGAGTGTATAGAGTTTTTAGTCAATATGATTTTAGCGAGAGAGCTTGGAGAACATGGAATGGGTCTATATATGAGTATCCTTCCAATCATCATGCTTGTCCTTGTGATCGCCAGCTTAGAGCTGCCAGTCTCCATTTCTAAATTCATTGCAGAATCGCATGAGCGGCTCCACAAAAGTATGCTCCGCCATGCGTTTAAAATGACGCTTGTGGTGACATGTACAACAACGGGGATCGCAGCGATTGTACTGCCGTTCATTCCTGTATTTCAGTCATATCATCCGCTCATGAAAGGGCTGGTGCTGTCTCTTATTCCGATTATTGCGTTTACCTCTATCGCACGCGGCTATTTTATGGGAAAGCAGCAAATGGGCAGGATCGCTCTCGCCAATATGCTGAAGAAAACGATCCAGCTTATCTGCTTGTTTTTGTTTTTTCATTGGTATTCGTTTGATATTGAAACAGCGGTACTCATTGCCATCGGTGTCATTGTCGCGAGTGATCTCGTCGTCTTTATTTATTTATACTCCCAATACGTCATGGCGAAAAATGCTGTCAATGTCAGGTCTGTTGAATTAAGAGGGATTGACGTGAGAAAGCGCCTCTTAGCCGTCTCCATTCCGACAACGGGCATGCGGATTTTTCATGCGATCGCCAATGCGGTTGAACCGTTTTTAATCAAAGGAGCGCTTATTGCAGCAGGCATCTCTGGCACACTTGCTGTTGATCATTACGGCATGCTGGCTGGTGTTGCGATGTCGATTGGTTTTTTCCCAGCGTTTATCGCCCATTCCATCATGATTGTGATGATTCCCAATGTATCTGAAGCCTATGCATTAGGTCAGTATGATCTTGTGAAAAAACGTGTCAGGCAGGCAATACTCATTACGTTTGGGTACGGGGTGCCGGCAGTGATGGTGATGTATTATTTTGCTTATCCGCTCACACATCTCTTTTTTGATTCACCGCAAGCTGCTGTCTATTTACAGCTGCTTTGGCCGTACTTTTTATGCCATCTGTTTGTGATGCCATTTCAAGCGTGTTTAATCGGTATGGGGCTCATTAAAGATGTGTTCCTACATAATATATGGGTGCATGTCGTCTCGTTTTCTATGGTCTATTTTCTTGGTTCAATTGAAAGCTTAAATATGATGGGGGTTATATTAGGGATGAATACGGGGATGCTGCTGCTGACTGCACTGCATTATGCGACAATATGTAAGGAGCTCGGCGTTTCCATGTTTCTTAGAATGAAAAAAGCTTGAATGTCATTGTGATCGAGAGGGCAAGCTATAAGAAAACTGGGAAGGAAGATCCTGATGAATCGTAAATGTCTACCCGCCAGGCTTCTCATGATGACCCTGCTTCTATTACTCATAGGCAACGATGCTGAAGCAAAAGAATCCGTTATGGCGCCAAGGATAGAGGCTTCTACATTAACTGGTGATACGCAGATGATTCCGCCGAAAGGAAAAAAGACCATCCTGCATTTTTGGACAACATGGTGCCCGTCCTGTAAAATGGAGCTGCCCTTATTTGACCAAATCGTGAAAGAAAATCAGAGTGATGTTGATATCTTAACCGTGAATTTACTAGGGGCTGAACAAAGTAAACATGCGGTTGCCCAATTTGTGAAAGACAGAAAGTTTACATTCCCGGTCATTCTAGATGAGCACGGAGAAATGATGAAGAAATACCAAATCATCACCATTCCAACCACCTTTTTGATAAATGAAAAAGGGGAAATAGTGAAAAATCATGTAGGTCCACTGACGAAAAAACAAATCAAAGAGTGGACGGATTTTTAGAACGAAACCTTATTGTTAAGAACCAAGGCTCATTCCTTTGGTTCTTTTTTGTGTTCAATTGCTTTTCATCTGAATAAACTGTGCTCAGAAGAGACGGAATGGTCCACATCAATAATGATAATTATTATCAAAAAGAAATTATAATAATTATTAATTGAAAATTGATCAGAACCTGTTATAATGAATGACAGACCTATAAAAAGCTTGAAATAGCAGAAAATATAGATGAAAAAAGAAACGGGCAACGATTGATGATGTGAAAACCATTATCAATTAGAGAGGAGAAAACAATCATGAATGAGAATACAGCACTTTATCAAACAACAAATCAAAAGGAAAAATGGTCCCTTCATCAATGGGCACAGCACGGAGAATTAATAGCAGCAGGTATCTCGGGGATTCTCATTTTGATTGGATGGATTCTAAAGGATGAGAGCATGTGGAGTATTCCTTTATTTATCCTTGCGTTTATGATTGGAGGTTTTGCAAAGGCGAAGGAAGGAATTGAAGAAACCATTTCGTCTAAAAGCTTGAATGTTGAACTTTTAATGATTTTCGCAGCCATAGGCTCAGCTATCATTGGATATTGGGCAGAGGGCGCTATCTTAATTTTTATTTTCTCACTAAGTGGTGCGCTTGAAACGTATACGTCAAATAAAAGCAAGAAGGATTTAACAGCTTTAATGAGCATCGCACCAGATGAAGCGACTTTAATTGAAGAAGATGGCACGACCATTCAAATCGCTGCTTCATCTTTAACACCAGGTGACCGTATCATGATCAAAGCTGGGGAACGTATTGCAGCAGATGGTGTGATTTTAAGCGGGAGAACAAGTGTAGATGAATCTGCGCTCACGGGCGAGTCTGTACCACAAGAAAAAGGGCAGGGCGAAGACGTGTTTGCAGGAACAGTGAACTTAAATGGTTCCTTAACAGTAGAAGTCACCAAACATAATGAAGAAACGCTTTTCCATAAAATTATTAAACTTGTCGAATCGGCTCAGGAAAGTGTGTCACCAAGCCAGGCATTTATTGAAAAATTCGAAGGTGCGTATGTAAAAGGTGTACTGATCACCGTCGCGATTTTAATGGTTCTGCCTCATTTTGTACTAGGCTGGAGCATGAGTGAAACCTTCTACCGGGCCATGGTATTTATGGTTGTTGCATCACCTTGTGCGCTTGTTGCATCCATTATGCCAGCTGCTTTGTCACTAATATCAAACGGCGCAAGAAACGGAATGCTTGTCAAAGGAAGCGTCTTTTTAGAAAAGCTAGGCACAAGCAGCATGATTGCTTTTGATAAAACGGGGACGATTACAAGCGGAAAGCCGGCTGTAGATCAAGTTGTGATAGCTAAAGGACAAGAGGAAGCTGCTTTTTATCAGGCGCTTTATCAAATTGAAAGTCAATCAAACCACCCGTTAGCGAAAGCGATCTCTGATATGGCAAAAGAGCACCACATAGAAAGATCAGCTCATGTCACCATTGAAGAAACCTCTGGTTTTGGTGTAAAGGCACAATTGAATGGAGAAACGTGGCGGATTGGGAAGAAAGACTTTGCCGGCAAGGCTTCAATGGACCGCGAGATCGAAGAGAAGGAAGATTATCTTTCTGAAAAAGGATACACAGTGGTGTATGTTCAAAAGGATCAAGAAGTCGTTGGCTGCCTTGGCCTTAAGGATCAAATTAGACCTGAAGCTAAAAAAATGATTCAAGAGCTGAATGATTTAGGCATACAAACCGTCATGCTGACAGGAGATCAGCAAAAAACGGCTGAAGCCATTGCGCAGGAAGCCGGCATCCAAACGGTTGTCGCTGAGTGCCTTCCAGATGAAAAGGTACATGAGGTCAATCAACTTAAAAAACAAGCTAATTCCATCATCATGGTAGGAGACGGAATCAATGATGCACCGGCACTCGCCACAGCAGATGTGGGGGTTGCGATGGGCGGAGGCACAGACGTGGCCTTAGAAACAGCAGATCTGATCTTAATGAAGAACAATTTAAATAACTTAACAAAGATGATCCGTCTTTCAAGAAAGATGAATCGAATCATTAAGCAAAATATTATTTTCTCATTAACGGTGATTTGTTTGTTAATTTGTGCGAATTTCTTACAAGTGCTTGATTTGCCTTTTGGCGTCATCGGGCATGAAGGAAGTACGATTTTGGTCATTTTAAATGGACTGCGTCTTCTTCGGGCATCTTAAGCGAATCATCATAGCGCACTTGGCTTCTGCCAGTGCGCTTTTGTGCGAAATATAGCAAAAACTGATACAATAGATCAGTAGAAAAACGTGTGAGGAGGATCACGATGAACCGAATGAAGAGCTTGTCTTCTTGGCTAAAGGAAAAAGACATTCAAGGTGCATTTATACATACAAAGGAAAATGTGTTTTATCTATCTGGATACTTCACAGAGCCGCATGAAAGAGTAATGGGGCTGTTTGTGTTTCAAGAGGCAGATCCATTTTTTGTTTTGCCTAAAATGGAAGTCGATCAGGCGAAAAATGCTGGATGGTCAGGCGATATCATTGGTTATGAAGACCATGAGAATCCATTTGATTTCATTCAGTCAGCAGTAGAAAAACGCGGTGTAAGAGCGACTCGACTTGCAATTGAAAAAGAGTCGATTCCGCTTCAAAGAGCAGAGCAGCTTCAAGCTGCCACTGGGGCACAAACTTTTGTCCGGGCAGAAGAAGAGCTCAATCAGCTAAGACTGATTAAAGATGAATCTGAAATTGCTACACTGAAAAAAGCCGCTCAATTGGCAGATGAAGGTGTAAAAATCGGGGTGGACGCCTTAAAAGAAGGAATCACCGAAACAGAAGTGCTCGCTGTCATTGAATATGAGCTAAAGAAAAAAGGCATTCAAGGCATGTCCTTTTCGACGATGGTTCTCTTTGGCGAAAAATCAGGAGAGCCTCACGGAAATCCAGGGCAGGCAGCCTTAAAAAAAGGCGACTTTGTGTTATTTGACCTTGGTGTCATTGTTGATGGATATTGCTCAGACATTACTAGAACATTCATCTATCAGGAAGCTTCTGACAAGCAAAAGGACATCTATCAAACCGTCCTGAACGCAGAAATGGCGGCACTTGAAATGAGTAAGCCGGGCGTGAGAATTGGAGACCTGGACTTAAAAGCACGCGGGCTGATCACAGAAGCTGGATATGGGGACTATTTCCCTCACCGCCTTGGGCATGGTCTAGGGGTGTCTGTTCATGAGTTTCCTTCTATGAGCCAGGCAAATGATGATCTTCTCCAAGAAGGCATGGTGTATACGATCGAACCGGGGATCTACGTCCCAGGAGTCGGCGGCGTCAGAATTGAAGATGATGTACTGATCACAGCAGATGGTCCAGTCACTTTAACCAATTATCCGAAAGAGCTGACGATCATCAAGTAATAAAAAAATCACGATGAACGTCCATGTCTTGGAAGTGTCATCGTGATTTTTTGTCACTCTTTTCGATCCTTATCAACAAAAAAATCATCAATTGATTCAAACGGTTTGATTTTATGTTCTTTTCCTAAAGGATGTAGTGCAAAACGAGCAGAAAACAAAACAGTCATACATAATATAATCCATATGATGATACCCATCTTGAATTCCCCTTTCCATCCAGTGATTTGTTCAGCTCACATACATCTTAAAGTATGAAACGCTTACCATATCAAGAGAAAGTAGGAGAAAAAATGCCAAACATAAGGGAGATTGCGAAAAGAGCGGGCGTATCTGTGACAACTGTATCACGTGTGTTGAATGATCATCCTTATGTCAAAGAAGAAAAACGAGAACGAGTGCTACATGCGATGAAAGAGCTCAAATATACGAGAAACATTCAGGCTGTACATTTAGCAAAGGGCTATTCAAATATGCTTGGCATCGTTCTTCCAACGATTGATCATTCTTATTTCAGCAGACTTGTCACAGGGATTGCCGAGAAAGCACAGGCGCGCGGTATGCATTTTGCTTTATTTCAAACTGGGTATGATCCTTTAAAAGAAAAAGAAGCATTGATGAGTTTAAAAGAGCGCCGCGTGGATGGGTTAATCTTTTGCTCAAATGCGTTAAGTGATCGAGACATTTTAAGGTGGCAGGAATCCGGGCCTATTATTTTTTGCCATCCGGCGCCTTTTGAAGACTGCTCAACGGTGTCGATTGCACATGATCAAGCATTTAAAGAAGGGCTGCATCATTTAGCAGCATGCGGACATCAGCGAATCGCGATTGTTCTAGCCAGAATAGAAGGCGCAAACAGCCAGTCACGACTTCAAGCTTATCAAGATATGATGAAATCGCTCGGGCAGGAGATTGATGAAGAATGGATCATCGAAGGGAAGCTCACACTTTTTGATGGAAAACAATTATTCACAGAGTGGCAGGAGATGAAGAATCGCCCCACAGCATTATTCATCACAAATGACGACGTATCAGCAGGCTTTTTATTAGAGGCGCAGCGTCATGATATAAAAGTAGGAGAATCTCCAGCCATACTCGGTTTTCAAAATGATCAATTGAGTGAGGCTTTGGGGATTTCCAGCATTGATATTCCGCTTAAACGAATGGGTCAGGAAGCGTTTGACTTGTTCGACCGGGCCGTAAAGGGAGAGGCACCAGAAAAAAGAATGCTGCCATTTCGCCTGATCGAGCGATCAACCACCGTTTTCAAAAACAATCGTTGACGCACGTTTCATCTGTTTTGTACGATAAGAGGGATTGAATAAGAAGGAGGTGGGGATGTTCATGGAATCCTTCACCGTTGATAAAGCCTTAAATAATAATGTCATCATCGCAAGACACCCTTCTTGGGGCGAAGTGGTTCTAATTGGGAAAGGAATCGGCTTCGGGAAAAAATCGGGTGATGTTCTCGATCAAGACACATTTGAAAAAATGTTTGTACTTAAAAATACAAAAGAACAAACAGAATATAAACAGCTGCTTCACCACATTGATGAGAACATGATCGAGCTTGCCAATGACGTCATTTATCATATACGAGAAAAAATGGGGCACCGTTTGAATGAGCATATTCATATTGCCCTGACTGACCATATTGCCTTTAGTTTTAAGCGGGTGCAGCAAGGATATGATATCACCAATCCCTTTATGCTTGAGACTAAATCGCTGTATCCGAAAGAATACGAGGTCGCAAAGGAAGTCGTTGAGCTGATTAACGAGCGTTCAGATGTCGAAACAAAGCTGCCAGAAGGCGAGATTGGTTTTATTGCGCTCCATATTCACTCAGCTTTGACGAATCGGCCCTTATCTGAGGTGAACCGTCATTCGCAGCTTATTACGCAGATGGTCCAAGTCATAGAAGATTCATTTCATATGAAAGTAGACCGTGAAAGTATTCATTATTTACGCTTATTGCGCCATATTACATTTTCGATTGAGCGCATTAAACGGGAAGAATCATTAGAGGAGCCAGAAAAATTGCTTCATCTATTGAAAAATGAATATCCTTTATGCTACAATACTGCTTGGAAAATGATCAAAATATTACAACATGCATTGAAAAAGCCTGTACAGGATGCGGAGGCTGTCTACCTGACACTTCATCTGTACAGATTGACAAATAAAATTTCATAGTTTCCTTGAAACGTGTAACTGATTCGATCAGGCATGAGTGACTTAAGGTAAATACAGGATAAGATCCTGTTATTTGCGCAACCTTATATCACCATGCCTTTTTTTGTGTTTGAAGGTGAAATGTAAACGGTTAATTATGAAATGTACGTCAGGGAGCGTCCCACATGTATGTTGTAAGCGAAAACAAAAGGAGGTTCAACCAGTGTTTAAATCACTTTTTGGTGTGTTGCAAAAAATTGGACGAGCACTTATGCTTCCAGTTGCGATCCTTCCTGCTGCTGGTATTTTACTAGCACTTGGGAATGCGATGCAAAATCCGCAGCTGATTGATGTAGCTCAATTTTTAAGCAATGATACAATTCAGCTTGTTGCAAGTGTCATGGAAAATGCGGGGAACATTGTCTTCTCGAATCTTCCGCTCTTATTTGCTGTAGGGGTTGCCATCGGTCTTGCTAATGGAGACGGTGTGGCAGGGATTGCCGCAATTATCGGTTATCTTGTCATGAACGTGACAATGAGTGCCGTATTAATGGCCAATGGATCGATTCCATCCGATTCCATCAAATTGGCTAAGTTCTTTAAGGAAAGCCATCCAGCGTATATTAATATGCTCGGCATTCCGACCTTGTCTACCGGCGTCTTCGGCGGGATTATTGTCGGGGTATTAGCAGCTTATATGTATAATAAATTTTACAAAATTGAGCTCCCGCAATATCTCGGCTTCTTTGCTGGTAAACGTTTTGTTCCAATCGTTACATCTATTTCAGCACTTATTTTAGGGCTTTTGATGCTAGTCATTTGGCCGCCAATTCAAGGTGCACTGAACTCGTTTTCAACAGGACTGCTCGCAGCGAATGAGCCGCTTGCTGCCTTTGTATTCGGTGTGATTGAACGCTCATTAATTCCGTTTGGTCTGCACCACATTTTCTACTCGCCATTCTGGTATGAGTTCTTTAGTTATAAGAGCTTATCAGGTGAGCTTGTCCGTGGTGATCAGCGTATCTTCATGGCGCAGATCAAAGATGGTGTTCAGCTGACAGCTGGTACATTCATGACAGGGAAATATCCGTTCATGATGTTTGGTCTGCCAGCAGCAGCACTTGCGATTTACCATGAAGCAAAACCAAAGAATAAAAAGCTTGTCGCTGGAATTATGGGATCAGCAGCCCTGACTTCTTTCCTAACAGGGATTACTGAACCGCTTGAATTCTCATTCTTGTTTGTTGCACCAGTGTTATTTGCAATCCACTGTGTATTTGCTGGATTATCCTTTATGATTATGGATATTCTAAACGTGAAAATCGGTATGACCTTCTCAGGGGGATTAATCGACTTCTTCTTATTCGGTATCTTGCCAAACAGAACCGCTTGGTGGCTTGTGATTCCAGTTGGTCTCGTACTTGCTGCTATTTATTACTTCGGATTTAGATTCGCCATTCGCAAATTTAATCTGAAAACGCCAGGCCGCGAGGATGAAGCAGCTGACGGTGCAGATAGTGCTAAGTCTGAAAAGGGTAATGACTTACCTTATGAAATTCTTGAAGCAATGGGTGACCAAGAAAACATTAAACACCTTGATGCTTGTATTACGCGTTTACGTGTCACTGTCAATGATCAGAAGAAAGTGGACAAGGACCGCTTGAAAAAGCTTGGTGCTTCAGGAGTTCTCGAAGTAGGAAACAACATCCAGGCCATCTTTGGACCACGCTCTGATAATTTAAAAACACAAATGCAGGACATCATTGCAGGCCGCACGCCTCGTCCAGCGAAAGACCCTTCTGCAAAAGAAGAAGTCAGCCAGCAGGTCGAAGAAGTCATTGCAAAACCGCTTCAAAACGAGCTAGGTGAAGAAATTTTTGCTTCACCAATTACAGGGGAGCTTCATCCGATTACAGATGTACCAGATCAAGTATTTTCAGGGAAAATGATGGGTGACGGTTTCGCCATCTTGCCAACAGATGGAACGGTGGTTTCACCGGTGAAAGGGAAGATCTTAAATGTATTCCCAACGAAACACGCAATTGGCCTGCAATCTGACGGTGGACTTGAAATTTTAATCCACTTCGGTATTGATACGGTCAGCCTTAAAGGAGAAGGATTTGAAGCATTTGTACAAGAGGGAGATCAAGTAGAAATCGGTCAAAAACTCTTAGAGGTTGATATTGATAAAATTAAGTCTGAAGTACCATCTTTGATGACACCAATTGTATTTACCAACTTAGGTGAAGGACAATTTATTGACCTTCAAGAATCCGGTGAAATCAAAGCTGGTCAAGAAAACATCATGAAAATTTCAAAATAATTTTCATAACTGCCGTTCTTGTTAGATGACAAGCTCGGCAGTATGATATAATATTGTGGATGTATTAATTGTATAAAAAGGAGATTGATAAAAATGGCTCAACAAACATTCAAAGTAACTGCAGATTCTGGAATTCACGCACGTCCTGCAACAGTTCTTGTACAAACTGCTAGTAAATATGATGCTGATATCAACTTAGAATATAATGGTAAAACAGTGAACCTAAAATCTATTATGGGTGTAATGTCTCTAGGAATTGCGAAAGGTGCTACAATCACAATCTCTGCTTCTGGTTCTGATGAAAATGATGCACTTGCTGCGCTTAAAGACACAATGAAAAGTGAAGGCCTAGGCGAGTAATGCAACAACTGAAAGGAATCGGTGCTTCAGCAGGCGTTGCGATTGCAAAAGCATATCGTCTGGAAGAACCAGATTTAACAGTTCACCAAAAAGACATCAATGATCCAGAGACAGAAGTGAAGCGTTTTGAAGAAGCAATTCATGTTTCTAAACAAGAACTTGAAGCAATTAAAGAACATGCGCTAAAAGAGCTTGGCCAAGACAAAGCAGATATCTTTTCTGCACACCTTCTTGTGTTAAGTGATCCAGAGCTGCTAAACCCAGTAAAGGATAAAATCCACTCTGATAAAGTAAATGCTGAATTTGCTTTAAAAGAAACAGCGACAATGTTTGTCACCATGTTCGAAGCAATGGACAATGAATACATGAAGGAACGTGCAGCGGATATTCGCGACGTAACAAAACGTGTAACTGGACATTTGCTAGGCGTTGACATTCCAAATCCAAGCATGATTTCTGAAGAAGTCATCATCATCGCTGAAGATTTAACACCTTCTGATACTGCTCAGCTGAACAGACAATTCGTCAAAGGTTTTGCGACAGATATCGGCGGTCGTACTTCTCACTCAGCGATCATGGCAAGATCTATGGAGATTCCAGCAGTTGTTGGAACAAAAGAAGCAACAAAAACGGTGAAAAACAATGATCTGATCATTGTCGATGGTATTAGCGGAGACGTCATCATTCAGCCTTCTGAAGATGAAGTGAAAGCGTATCAAAAAAAGCATGAAGACTACTTAGCTAAAAAAGCGGAATGGGCGAAACTGGTGGACCAGCCAACGGTCACAAAAGACGGCGTTCACGTAGAGCTAGCTGCAAATATCGGAACACCTGAAGATGTAAAAGGTGTACTTGAAAATGGCGGCGAAGCAGTCGGATTGTACCGTACAGAATTTTTATACATGGGCAGAGATCAGCTTCCAACAGAAGAAGAACAGTTCAATGCTTATAAAACAGTGTTAGAGAAGATGGAAGGTAAAGCGGTTGTTGTCCGCACACTTGATATTGGTGGCGATAAAGAACTCCCTTACTTGCAGCTTCCAAAAGAAATGAACCCGTTCCTTGGCTTTAGAGCGATCCGCCTTTGCCTCGAAGAACAGGAGATTTTCAGAACACAGCTACGCGCCTTACTTCGTGCAAGTACATATGGAAACTTGAAAATCATGTTCCCTATGATCGCGACATTATCAGAATTTAGAGAAGCAAAAGCCATTTTACTTGAAGAAAAAGAAGCATTGGTTGCCGCTGGTACAGACGTATCCGATTCCATTGAAATCGGTATAATGGTAGAAATTCCATCAACCGCTGTCATCGCAGACCAATTCGCAAAAGAAGTTGATTTCTTCAGTATTGGAACAAATGATTTGATTCAATACACAATGGCTGCTGATCGAATGAACGAACGAGTGTCTTATCTTTACCAGCCTTACAATCCAGCGATTTTACGTTTGATTACGCTTGTTATTGAAGCAGCGCATAAAGAAGGTAAATGGGTTGGCATGTGCGGTGAGATGGCAGGAGATGAAATCGCAATCCCACTTCTACTTGGATTAGGATTAGATGAATTCTCAATGAGTGCAACATCTATTCTTCCAGCAAGAACACAGCTAAGCAAGCTTTCTAAGGAAGAAGCTGCATCATTTAAAGAGCATATTTTATCACTTAGCACAACAGAAGAAGTGGTTGATTTCGTGAAGAAAACGTTTCAACATCACTAAGTGAATTCAAACCAGACAGTAACCCTGTCTGGTTTTTTTGTCGAATTTTATCATATTGGGTCATATCCGGCAGAGAGAAGGGCATCCTATAAGAAAAATGGAGGTGACCAGATTGCCTTTCTCAGACTATAAACCGGGTGATCAAGTATATGTGATTTATCGAAATCCACATGCAGCAAACGTAGCACAAATCAAAGAAGCAGAAATTGTATCACATCCATATAACGAAGAGGAGCTTGCCCTATTTTTACTTGAAACGTATCATCCTTTAGCTCCAGATGATGCGGTCTTTCCGACATATGAAGAAGCAGAAGCTCTTTATCAAGATTTGTTTGAATAAGGGAGATTTTAGAAAGGATAAAAGCCATCCTGCGCGGTTAAAGTAACCGTATGAAAACCTATAAGGTAAGGATGTGCTAAATATGATCAAACCTTTTGTGCCCCAGCTTGTTTACATTGAACCAAGGGCGTTAGAGTACCCGTTAGGACGAGAGCTGAAGGAAAAGTTCGAGGGTATGGGTATTGAAATAAGAGAAACGACTTCACATAACCAAGTAAGAAATATTCCGGGTAAAAATGACTTGCAAAAGTATCGTAATGCGAAATCAACGCTTGTCATTGGTGTGAGGAAAACGTTGAAGTTTGATACGTCTAAACCATCTGCAGAGTATGCGATCCCATTTGCGACAGGATGTATGGGGCATTGCCATTATTGCTATCTGCAAACGACAATGGGAAGTAAGCCGTACATTCGAACATATGTGAATGTTGAAGAAATATTAGATCAGGCGGAGCAGTACATGAACGAGCGTGCGCCTGAAATCACGAGATTTGAAGCTTCTTGTACTTCAGATATTGTAGGAATTGACCATTTGACACATACACTAAAGGCAGCGATTGAATACTTCGGCCAGACTGATCTTGGTAAGCTTCGCTTTGTCACCAAATTTCATCATGTCGATCATTTACTTGATGCAAAGCATAATGGCCGAACAAGATTCCGCTTTAGTATCAATGCGGATTATGTCATTAAATATTTCGAACCCGGAACATCACCGTTAGATCAGCGGATTGAAGCAGCTGTCAAGGTCGCAAAAGCAGGCTATCCTCTTGGCTTTATTATTGCCCCAATTTACATTCACGAAGGCTGGCAGGAAGGATATAAAGTTCTTTTTGAAAAGCTCGATGCAGCCCTAACTGAAGATGTCAGGCACGATATCACCTTTGAAATGATTCAGCATCGTTTTACAAAACCAGCGAAGCGTGTGATCCAAAAAAACTATCCGAAATCAAAATTAGAATTGGATGAAGAAAAAAGAAGATACAAGTGGGGTAGATATGGAATTGGGAAATATATCTACCAAAAAGATGAGGAACAAGAACTAAGACAGACGTTAGAATCATATATCGATCAGTACTTTCCGTCTGCAAAAATTGAATATTTTACTTAAAGCAAGCCTTTATGGCTTGTTTTTTCTATTTAAATTTTCTTACAACTATTGAATGCGGTACCAATTTTGCCGATATACAAAATAAGATGCGAAAGTAGGATGTAGGGGTGATGAGATGTTTAAGAAACTTCAAGTGAGAATAGCTGTTTTCATCTCAGTTATTTTAATTTTAACCGTTGTGGCAGTTCAAGTGGGTTCCAACATGGTATTAACACCACTGATTGAACGGGATGCAAAAACCACCACAGCGGCAACAGCAGAAAGCATGAGAGATATTATTGCACAAAAGCTTGATAATTACGGGGGTACAATTAACAAACTGGCAACAAGTACACTGACTGAAGATTTTGCACAAAAGCAAACAAAACAAACATTAGCCTTTGAAAACGATGAACTAAAAGTCTTGCAGGAGCAGGATGAACTCATCTCACTTGCCTATATAGGAACAAGTGACGGTAAAATGTTTGCCTTCCCAGAGTCTGATTTTGGTGAAGGATATGATCCAACTAAGCGAGATTGGTTTATCAATTCGGCTGAAAAGCCTGATGAAGTCATCTGGACAGATCCGTATATTGATAAAGCAACGAATGAAATGGTTGTCTCAGCCACCAAGGCAATTGTGCGAAATGGAAAGGTTGTTGGAGTCGCAGGACTTGATTTGAAGCTGTCTTCCATTCAATCGTATATAAAGGAACAAAAGATTCCTTATATGGGAAACGCTTTTTTAGTTGATGGCAAAGGAACGATTTTGGCACATCCAACTGAGCAAGGAAAAAACATATCAAAAGTCGCTTCTGTAAAAAAAGCGATCGACAATTCCGGTCTTGATGATAACAAAGAACTGACGGTCATATCTAAAATCAAAGAGGCCGATTGGACAATAGGTGTCAGCTTTGAGAAAAAGAAACTGCTTTGGATCACAGAACAAATGAATCAGACAAGCATCATTATTTCAGTCATTGCCATTGTTCTTGCGATCATTCTCAGTTTCTTATTAGCAAGAAGCATCACAACGCCAATCAAGCGTCTGATCGAGCATGTGCGTAAGGTGTCTGAAGGTGATTTAACCAGCTCACTTGAAACGAAATCTCAAGATGAGATTGGTTTCCTCACGAAGAGCTTTAATCAAATGACCGAGGGGATCAGAGAGTTAATTGAAAAAGTAAAAGGGGCTTCAGACCAAGTAGTGACATCAACGGATGAAGTCACACAAATATCAAATGAAACCTTGCTGTCGAGCGAACAGATTGCAACGGCCATTCAAGAGGTGGCAACAGGGGCGTCTAAGCAGGCATCAGATGCAGAAACGATTAATGAGAAATCAGAGCATTTGTATGAGAAAGTGCGCCATATGGGTGAGCTTGCCTCACAAATGCAAACCAACTCAAAATCATCTGAAGATGCAAGCTATAAAGGGCTTGATGCACTTGGTGTGCTCGTCCAAAAATCAACACAAGCGAGCGAAGAATCGAAAAAGGTAGAGCAAATGCTGCTTGACCTTGAACATAAAACGAAAAATATTGAAAACGTTGTGACCGCCATCTCTGAAATCTCTGATCAAACGAATTTACTTGCACTGAATGCAAGCATTGAAGCAGCGAGAGCCGGAGAAAGCGGACGAGGATTTGCTGTTGTTGCAGAAGAAGTCAGAAAGCTTGCTGAACAATCTGCGCAATCAACCAAACACATTAGTGAAACCGTCAAACTCATTCAAGATGAATCGAAGAAGGCGGCTGAAGCGATGACAGCAGCAAGTAAGATGAATGAGGAACAAGGTGAAGCCATTAATGCAACAGGCGAGGCACTGAGCAGTATCACAATGGAAATGCAGGCACTTGTCGGTTCAATCGACAGCATTCATACACAGATCAATGAAATGACAGAAGAACAGCAGAAGATGAGTGACTCCATTCAAAGCATTGCTGCGATCTCAGAAGAATCTGCGGCTTCAGCTGAGGAAGTGCATGCGTCTACAGATGAACAAGTCCAAGCTTTAGAAAGAACGAAAACTTCGACTGAAATGCTGAACGAATCAAGCCAGGCATTACGTCAGGCGGTTGATCGGTTTAAGCTGTAATCAAGCGGAAAGGAACCTTGCGGCGTGAGCAAGGTTCTTTTTGTGTGATAAAATAAAGCTAGAGGAGGTGTTGACATGGATGTCAATCTATCTGGAAAAAAAGCCTTGGTCGCTGCAAGCAGTCAAGGTATTGGAAAAGCCATTGCCTTTGCTCTAGCAAAAGAGGGAGCAGATGTGATGCTTTCAGGAAGGCATGAGCACACGCTGAAAGAAACAGTCAAAGAATTATCTCCGCTTGTAAAAGGAAAGCTGACTTATCAAGTATGTGATGTGTCTGACGCGCAGCAAATCAAGGCGCTCGTTCAAGCGGCAGCTGGTGATGAGAAGTGTCTAGACATTCTTGTGAACAATACAGGCGGGCCTAAAACAGGGACGCTTGAAACCTTAACAGATGAGGACTGGTTGGAATCATTTCAGCTTCATTTACTCAGCTATATTCGATTATTAAAAGAGGCATTGCCTTATTTGAAAAAACACGGCGCACGCGTATTAAACATTGCGTCCATGTCAGTAAAAGAACCGATCCCAGGCTTGATGCTGTAAAATACTTTTAGACCAGCTATTGCCGGCTGGACAAAAACAGCCGCTCAGGAGCTTGCAAAGGATGGAATTTTGATTAATACGTTAGCCCCAGGGAAAATTGAAACAGACCGCGTTAAACAGCTCGACAAGCACCGCGCGCAGGCAGAGCACCAAACGGTTGAAGAAATCAAAGCACAGGCTGAACGCACAATTCCGCTTGGCCGTTATGGACAGCCAGAGGAATTTGCAACATATGCAGTTTTTCTTTTATCTGAAGCAAGTACATATATGACTGGTCAAACACTCATCATTGATGGTGGATTGACAAAGTCTCTTTAAGGAGGAACATGGGGTGACAATCAAAACAGTTGGTTTTATTGGAATTGGTGTAATGGGACGCAGTATGGCAGAACATTTAATGGATGCTGGTTATGAAGTTCTCGTTTATACAAGAACAAAAGCGAAAGCAGATGCGCTCATTCAAAAAGGCGCATCATGGAAGCCGGCAGTGAAGGAAATTGCAGAACATGCAGATGCTGTCATCACAATGGTAGGATATCCATCAGATGTAGAAGAAATCTATTTAGGTGAAGAGGGGCTTGTGGCACATGCTACGCCTGGTACTTATCTGATAGATATGACGACATCGAAGCCTCAGCTGGCAAAAGAAATTGAAGTGAAAGCGAAAGAAAAAGGATTGTTTGCGTTAGATGCACCAGTTTCTGGCGGAGACGTAGGCGCAAAAAATGGAACGCTTGCGATCATGATTGGCGGAGAAAAATCAGCCTATGAAGCGTGTCTGCCCTTATTTGAGAAAATGGGCGAAAACATTCAATATCAAGGACCTGCAGGAAGCGGCCAGCATACCAAAATGTGTAACCAAATTGCGATTGCAGCAGGTATGGTAGGTGTCGCAGAGGCTATGGCCTATGCCGAAAAATCAGGACTTGATCCAGAGCACGTGCTCAAAAGCATCACAACGGGCGCAGCAGGAAGCTGGTCCTTGTCAAACCTTGCACCAAGAATGCTGAAAGGTGATTTTGAGCCAGGGTTCTATGTGAAGCATTTTATTAAAGATATGGGCATTGCACTTGAAGAAGCAGAACTAATGGGAGAAGAAATGCCAGGACTCTCACTTGCAAAGTCACTATATGAAAAGCTGAGTGAGCAGGGCGAAGAAAACAGCGGGACACAGAGTATATATAAATTATGGGTGAAATAAAAAGCCTGTCCCACTTAGGGACAGGCTTTTTTGATCTTATTTTCCGATGAATTGCTGCGTCCAGTAGTTACCAGATTTCACATAACCAACACCGATATGTGTATAGCTTTTATTTAAGATATTTGCTCTGTGACCTTCACTGTTCATCCAAGCAGTCACCACTTCTTGAGGAGATCTTTGACCTTGGGCAATGTTTTCACCTGCTGTTTTGTAAGTGATACCGAATTTCTTCATTTGATCAAATGGAGATCCGTAAGTTGGGCTTGTATGAGAGAAATAGTTTTTATCTTTCATATCTTGAGATTTTGCGCGAGCAGATTTGCTTAGTTTTGAATCAACAGAAAGTGCTTTTAATCCTTGCTTTGCACGCTCTTTGTTTGTAAGCTCAACGACTTCTTTTTCAAATGCATTCAAGCTGCTGTCTGCTTTTGCTGTCGTTGTGTCTTTTTGATCAGCTTTTGTATTGTTATTGTTGTTTGTATTTTGTTTTGCTGGCGCACTTGGTTTAGAAGCAGTAGTTTTTTTCACTGATTCTTGTTTTTGTTCATTTTTTGCTTTGTTTACTTCTTTCACCACTTTTGTGCCAGTAACAGGTTGACCGCTTTTGATCAGCTTGTTTAAAAGAGCTTCGATCTCTTTTTGATTCGACTTGCTTAGCTTGTTTACATCTGAAGAGATATGTAATTTTGCAGCTAATGTATGAAGATCAATGGTTTGATGCTGTACATGTATTACTTGTTTCAGGTTAAGCTCCTTCGCATCAGCTGAATGTCCCCCAGTGAACGTGATGAGTGCAGCAGCCGTTAGCGCTGAAAAAAAGAATGATTTCTTCTTCATATTGTAACTCCTCCTAAAATCTTTGTTTTGTTTTCTCACAGAAAATCATAACATGGACTTTTTGTTATAAACGTACCAGCATCCTCCATTGACAATGCCTGTTTGTCATTTTTGTTAAAGTCACAAAAAAACCCGCCTCATATCAAAGGATAGGGAATTCTTCCATTTAATGAAAACGACATAAACATACCAATATTTTAAAGTGTTAGTATATTTTTTTGCATAATAGGGATTGACAGCTTTTTTTCACTTGTTTCGCTGTAACAACTATTACAAAAGTGTTACAATAATGAGTGGTAATTGTAAAAGATTGAAAGGATGAGAGGAGCTACATAAGTGGGAGAGAAACAGCATCAAGGTGGTGCCGAGCAGAAAAAAATCAAGCGCCGGAACGCCTGGAGGATTAATCTCTTTTTCTTCGCTGTCTTTAGTTTATTTGCTGGACTTGTGATCAAGCTTGGTGTGCTGCAGATCGTCAATGGTGAGGATTATAAAAAGCAAGCAAACCGAACAGAGGTCAAAACAGCATCATACCCGTCTCCGAGAGGAAAAATGTATGACGCGAGAGGAAGAGTCGTCGTTGATAACGAAAGTGTAC
The DNA here is from genome assembly GCF_002998555.1 of Bacillus sp. NMCC4. Classification (NCBI taxonomy): domain Bacteria; kingdom Bacillati; phylum Bacillota; class Bacilli; order Caryophanales; family Bacillaceae; genus Bacillus; species Bacillus sp. NMCC4. Next base: position 93,769 of record NZ_PVRA01000002.1, read on the forward strand.
CTGCCATCGTTTATACATCAGAAAGCGGTGTGAAGGCGAAGGATAAGATTAAAGTAGCAAGAAAACTTGCAACTTATATAAAAATGGATACTGATTTTTTGAGAGAGCGTGACATTCGAGATTTTTGGCTGGCGAGCCATCCGACAGAAGCGGATAAGCTCATTTCAAAAGCAGAGCAAAAGAATCTTAAAGCAAAAGATGTCTATCCACTTCAAGTAGAGCGCGTGCCTAAGGAAGAGGTCAAGGCGATCGAAAAAAATGCAGAGGAAAAAGCAGTTGCAGCGATCTATCGTAGATTTACAGGTGGATATGCCTTTGAGCCTCAAATCGTGAAAGCAATGGACCCAAATGAAGAGAAAAAAGGGGACGAAAAAGTGGCTTTACTCGATGAAACAAAAGAGTCAAAGCAGACGTCATCCGTGAGTTTGACATATGAAGAGATTTCACTTGTGTCAGAGCATCTGGATGAACTGCCTGGTGTAAATGTCATCAATGATTGGACAAGAAAATACCCGTATGAAAAGACGCTTTATAATGTACTTGGCGGTGTGACCACACCAGAGCAAGGCATTATAAAAGAGCGTGAAGATTACTATATGGCAAGAGGCTACTCACGAAATGACCGGGTAGGGAAGAGCTATTTAGAGTATCAATACGAGGATTTTCTGAACCCAGAGAAAGCGACCGTTCAATATACTCAGGTTGGCGGGAAGCTGCTCGATGAAATCAAGCGGACAGAGGGACGAAGAGGACTTGATCTTGCACTGACATTTGATATGGAGCTGCAAAAGGAAGTCGACAAGATCGTCGAATCAGAGCTTAGATCCGCTAGTGCGAGAAACTATATGATGGACCGCGCATTTGTCGTGATGATGGACCCTAACACTGGGGATGTTCTCGCAATGTCTGGCAAGAAAATGGATGGCAGAGACGTCACAGATTATGCCATCGGAACATTTACGACCCAGTACGAAATGGGCTCTGTTGTCAAAGGAGCCACAGTACTTGGCGGTTATCAGGACGGGATGTCACACAACCAATCCTATATGGATACACCGCTTTATTTTGCAGGAAGTAATGGAAAGCCGAAACAGTCTTACAAAGTTCTTGGATGGGTCAATGACCTTCAGGCTCTCCAAAAAAGTTCCAACGTCTACATGTTCCAAGTAGCGATGAGAATGGCGGGCATCACCTATCAAAAGGATGGTCCGTTACCGGCAAGACCTGAGCACCTGCAAAAAATGAGAAACTATTATGCGCAATTCGGTCTTGGCGTAAAAACAGGGATCGACCTGCCGCAGGAATCAAGCGGGATGCAGACACATCCTAAGACGGTCGGCGGACTTTTGCTCGATGAAGCAATTGGCCAGTATGACACGTATACACCGCTTCAAGTTGCCCAGTACATGTCGACGATCGCCAATGGAGGAAATCGCGTTCAGCCAAGAGTGGTGAAAAGCGTTCACCTTCCAACGAAGAAGAATGAAGTAGGCCCAGTCGTGAAAAAATATGAGCCGAAAGTGCTGAACACGATTAACAATTCAAAAGCAGATATTGACCGCGTCAAAATGGGGCTGAAAATGGTCACATCAACAGGTGGAACTGCCGCTGGCCGTTTTGGTCAGCATGATGTCGCAGGAAAAACAGGGACGGCCCAAACCTTTTACTATGGTGCTAACCGCAGCTGGTGGGGAAATGCCACGTACAATTTAACCTTTGGGGGATATTATCCATCGTCCAATCCGAAGGTGGCTTTTAGTGTCGTGACACCTTATGTCTCAGATAAAGATTCCGTCATTAAAACCATCCCAAGTAAAATTATTGATAAGTACGTTGAATTACAAAAGAAATACGAAAAGCAGTAAACAGCAGAGAGCACAGCAAGAGAATGTGCTCTTTTTTGCTGAAAATATGGACGTTTCCCTCGATGACGGAAGGAAAATACGGGTTTTCTAGCGAATCTTTTTTATACATCAATCTAAGGACAACCCTAAAAAATGAAAAGGAGGGTCGGACGACGATGGAACAAAAAATGAAAGATTCGAATCAGCTTTATTCGAATATTGATTTACATGCCGTTCTTTCTTCTAATGGCCGCTTTCTCTACATTTCTTCTAACTGTAAGCAGCTTTTGCTCTATGAACAAAAGGATTTACTAGGGTGTTTTTTGAAAGACTTTGTTCATACCGAAGATCAATTTCTCGTCGAGAGTTATTTCTACAATCAGCACATGCTAGAGATTTCCCACTTTAGGCTGCTTAGAAGTGACCTAACAGCTGTATGGATTGAAGCTAGTATTGATTTTGTTGCTTGTGATGAGTTAGACAGTGAATTAAGTAGAGAAATGATCCTAAAAATGAGGGTGCTGGACGCTGAACCGCAAAAAGCAGCATTTCAAACAACATCAGAAGTGTCAGAACAGTCGTTAGGCAGTCTGCCGGCTTTCCAACATGTCAGTGAAGCTGAACAATTGATTGCCATGCTGCCAAATCCGTTATGTATTACGATTTTAGGGGAAATTGTTTATGCGAATGATGCGATGCTTCAATTAATGGGGGTAAGTACAAGAGATGACATGATCGGCAAAACTGCATTTGACTTTATTGCTGAGGAGTACCATGACATTGTGAGAAGCCGAATTACGAGGCTGCAGCAAGGCCTTCCAGTCGGAATGATTGAACAGATATGGAAGCGGAAAGATGGGAGCAGCATTCATATTGAAGTGAAGTCATCACCTACGATCTATCAAAATCAGCGGGCAGAGCTTTTGCTGTTAGTGGACATTTCATCCCGTAAGAAATTCCAAACCGTTCTTCAAAAAAGCCGGGAGCGGTATCAGCTGCTCATCCAAAACTCCATTGATACGATTGCGGTCATTCATGATCATAAATGGGTGTTTATGAATGAATCAGGCATTAAATTATTTGAAGCCGAACATTACGATAAATTAATAGGAAAGGATATTTTCCACCAGATACATTCCTGTGACCAGCAAAAAGTGAAAAAGAGCTTGTCGCGTATTATTGAAAGAGCATCAGATTCCGAGATTGTCACGATGAGCTGTCATACATTTAAACACAAGCTGATTTATACTGAAATGGTGTGTATCCCAACCACATTCTTTGGGGAAACAGCCGTTCAAATTATTTTAAGAGATATATCGGAACGTAAGCAGACAGAAGAGCTCATGCTCCGATCTGAAAAATTATCGATCGCAGGTCAATTGGCAGCTGGCATTGCACATGAAATCAGGAACCCATTGACCGCTATCAAAGGCTTTTTGCAGCTCATTAAACCGAAAACAAAAGATCGCGATCAATATTTCGAGATTGTTTTCTCTGAGCTGAGCCGGATAGAGATTATATTAAGCGAGTTGCTCATGCTGGCAAAACCGCAGCAAACGGCATCGATGCAGACACTTGATTTGAAAAAAATCATCAGCGAAGTCACGGCTCTATTAGAAACACAAGCGAACTTAAATGGTATTTTAATGAATACAAGTGAGATAGAAGAGGATCTCCTGATGAACGGGGATCAAAATCAGCTCAAGCAGGTGTTTATCAATTTAATCAAAAATGCCGTCGAATCCATGCCGGACGGAGGTAAGGTTGACATTACGGCCAAAGCAGAAAGAGATGGGATTCTCGTCACCATTCGTGATGAAGGGGTCGGCATTCCTGAATCGGTCATGAAGCGAATAGGAGAGCCTTTTTTAACGACAAAGGAAAAAGGCACTGGACTTGGCCTCATGGTGACATTTAATATTTTAGAAAATCACAACGGGACGATCCGTGTGGATAGTCATCCCGAAAAGGGCACCGTATTTCACATCATGTTTCCTGCAAAATAAAAACAACGGCAAGAGAGCCGTTGTTTCAGTCTGTTAAATGAATTGAACGTTTTTCAAGGACGAATTGTTCTAGGCGGTCAAGTCCTTCTTTCAGTGTTTCAAGTGAATAAGCATAGGACAGACGCACATACCCTTCGCCGAGTGGAGAGAAAGCAGACCCTGGTACAACAGCAAGTCTTGTACTTTCTAACAGCTCCATACAAAAATCAAAGGAACTCATCCCAAACGATTCAATGGATGGAAAAATATAAAAAGCGCCAGAAGGCTTAATGACCGGAAGCCCCATAGAAATGAGCCGATCATATACATAATCGAGTCTTTTCTTATATTGCTCTCTCATGATGAGTGCATCATCCACACCATTTGTCACAGCTTCAAGTGCCGCCTTTTGTGAGACAGCCGAGGCACAAGACACGTTATATTGATGTACTTTTAATACATGTTTAGCAATTGGAGCTGAAGCAAATAAAAAGCCAATTCTCCAACCGGTCATGCTATGAGATTTAGACAGTCCGTTAATCACAATGGTCTGTTCCTTTAAGAAAGAGGCAATTGAATGATGCGGCCGGTCAAATGTCAGCTCGCTATAGATTTCATCGGATAAAATAAAGATGTCTTTTCCTTCAAGGAGCTGGGCAATCTCTTTCAATTCTTCTTCCGAAAGCGTGACACCAGTTGGGTTCGAAGGATAAGGAAGCACAACACACTTTGTCTTTTCCGTTAATGCATCCTCAATCAGCTTGGCATTTAATTTAAAGCCAGCATTCGTTGTGTCGATATGTACAGGCTTCCCGCCACACATTCGAATGATCGGTTCATAGCCAGGGTAGACAGGTCCAGGTAAAATGACCTCGTCACCCTCTGACAAAATGGTTCGAAACGCAGCATCAATCGCTTGACTTGCACCTGTCGTCACAATGATTTCTGACTCTGCATCATAATCAAGATTGACTTTCTTCTTGATGTAGTGCTGGATCGCTTGTCTTAGCTCTAGGAAACCAGCATTATGAGTGTACGAGGTGAAATTCTCGTCAATGGCTGCTTTGGCAGCTGTTTTGACATGATGCGGCGTATAAAAATCGGGCTGGCCTATCGTCAAAGAAACGACATCCTCATATGACGATACGAGATTTGAAAATGTTCGAATGCCTGAAATTTCAATATCCTTTACTCTTGGATTCAGCAAATGCTCCATTTCTCATCACCTTAAAAATTTATGTTTTTATCCTATTTTACCATTCACTGCATAAATGTCACCCGCGAAAGGCACTGGATATCATTATCTGTAGTCTATTCTCCTATTCATCACAGCATGAGTGATATATTGAAGAAAGAGCAACATTTATTATAGCGTAACCTCACGAGAAAATACAGGCTGCGGTGAACAGGATTAGAAAACGTCACAACTGTGTAAACTGAAAGAACGTGAGAATCAGGTCATGGGAATTGCTTTCATAGACATACGATCTCCTAAAGGAGGACGATAGATGGAACAATCAGCGAAGACATCGAAAATCGCGTTTCTATCCGTGATGAGTAACACATTTGTTGTCATCTTAAAAATCATTGTGGGTCTGCTCACTGGATCTGTTGCGGTTTTATCAGAAGCCATTCATTCTTTTCTCGATTTAATGGCATCTTTTATTGCATTTATCTCTGTTCGTATTTCAAGAAAGCCAGCAGATTCTAAACATCCTTATGGACATGGAAAAGTCGAAAATATTTCTGGAACGATTGAGACCTTGCTGATTTTCGTTGCTGGCATTTGGATCATATACGAATGTGTTCACAAATTAATGCACCCAGAGCCAGTCAAGCTGCCTGTGCTTGGCATTGTGGTGATGCTGATAGGCGCGCTCATCAATTTTATCGTATCGAAGGTTGTGAACAAAGAGGCGGAGCGAGTGCATTCTGTTGCCATGAAATCGAATGCATTGCACCTGTTAACAGATGTGTATACGTCACTAGGGGTCGCATTCAGTTTATTGCTTGTAGCATTAACCGATTGGTATTTCTTAGATCCGATCATTGGAATGATACTCGCTCTCTTTATTATGCGTGAAGCATTTAAACTCATGAAAGAAGCCTTCCCGCCGCTTGTAGACGCCCGGCTAACACCCGAGGAAGAAAAATCGATAGAAGCAATCATTCAAGGATTCAGTCAAGAGTTCATCGAATATCATGACTTTCGAACAAGACGATCCGGTGCAGAGGAATATATTGATTTCCATTTAATTGTAGATGGTAAGACAACGATTGAAGATGTTCACCAATTATGTGATCGAATTGAAGAGAAGATTCAGCAAGAATTTCCGCATGCACAAATCTTTATTCATGTAGAACCTGAAAGTGAAAGAACTTCACAAACGTAAAAAAGGCGATCAACCAACTTAGGTTGTATCGCCTTTTTTTACGCTTCATCTATGAAATGAAATCAATATCCATAAGCAGTATCGTAATCTTCATACCAAGAGATATAAGCTGCGTCATCATTTGACAAATCATGCTTCATGTCCAAAAAATCAGCTTCGCAAATATCTTCAATCACAGTCATTTCGTTGTTCTTTAATAGTACGACAGTTCCCATCATGAACACCTTTCTTTAAAAAATCCTTGACTATTGTACCATGTGAAGAGCGGTTGTCAACAGCAGAATGGAAACAAGACGAAAATATCACAAAATGTTAAAAAATCAGGAGGTAAAAGAACTAGAAGTGCCATGATTTTCACAAATTTTCAGTATTTATTCACATAAAACATTAAGAACAAACTGATCTAAAATATATGTAAAAGTATACAGCTCCATTGATCTTACTATATTCATAAGATATAATAACGAATGATTATAAGAAATTTATAGAAAACATACATAATAAAGGAGAAATAGGATGGAAACAAACATAACAGAACCACACATTCAAGAAAAGAAGCATCCTGAGCTAGCAGGCGTGGGCTACCGCTTTCTTGCCCACCTTTTGGACGGCGTCATTATCAGTGTTCCTTATGCCTTCATCATGTTTATTTTGTTCACACTCTTTTTTGTCTCAAGCCCAGAGGCAGCATTTATGCTAGAGGATGACAGCTATTACTATTCCACAACCGTCATGACGGATGAAGAATGGGCTGTCATTATGGGACTTATCTTTTTCTACGTAGCATCGATCTTAATCGGTATCGTGTTGACATGGCTTTATTACGCTATTATGGAAGCATCAAAACTGCAAGGAACTCTTGGTAAGATGGCTCTTGGGATCAAAGTGACAAAAGTAACAGGCGAAAAAGTAACATTCGGACGAGCAACTGGCCGCTTTTTTGCAAAAGTCTTTTTGTCTCCAATCTTATGTATTGGGTACATCATTGCCTTTTTCACAGAGAAAAAACAAGCGCTTCACGATTTAATTGCAAGTACGATTGTTGTGAAGAAATAAAGAAAAAAAGCACCTCTGCTCAATAGTAAGGGGTGCTTTTTGTATAGATTGCTTGTATGGAAGAGTGAAGCATGACATAAAATAGAATGATAGTGAAAAATCAGGCAGGGAAGGGAGACAAACGATTGAGAACAGGAAAAAAGACCATGCAGAAAAAAGGGGCAGGCTTCGGGTTGTTTTTGACAGCACCCGTTTTGGCCTGGGCATTGTATGACTTTGCAAATACGATATTTTCATCCAATATGATCACCATTTTCTTCCCGTTCTACTTGCAGGAAACGATTGGAGAAAGTGCGAGAATGGATCAGATCGCCAGTACGTTTATTTCTTATGCAAACGCACTAGCCAGCATTTTTCTCGTCATTTTTACACCATTATACGGGGTTCTGATCGATCGTACAGGAAAAAAGAAGCGCTACATCACAGTGTTTACTTTAATATGTATAACTTGTACGTTTTTGATGGGGATCTTTGCTGGAATTGATTTCTCAAGCGAATGGTTTGGGCTGCCTGTCTCCTTATTAGTAGTGGTCACCTTGTTTGTGATCGCAAAATTTTTCTATCACTCGAGCCTAGTGTTTTATGACACCATTCTGCCCGATCTTGGGACAAAGGATGAAATACCGCTTATTTCTGGGTTTGGCATTGCCGTTGGTTATTTAGGGACGCTTGTCGGTCTCTCAGTTTATTTACTTGTCGGCAATGACCAATTTCATGAAGCATTTATTCCGACAGCGCTTTTATTCTTTCTCTTTTTCCTGCCCTTTCTCTTTTTTGTAAAAGACCCTCATCCGCTGCCGCAGCAAGAGAAAAAGGCGTCATTTTTCAGCGGGTATAAAGAAATTATTCGCACGTTTAAAGAGATGAAGCAATTCAAACCGGCTTTTATCTTTATGATTGCTTTCTTTTTTATGAATGATGCCTTACAGACAGCGATTGCGATGATGGCTGTTTATGCCAAAATCATCATTGGCTTTACCGCTGGGCAATTTATTCTGCTTTATCTGGTGTCGACCATTTCAAGTATCATTGGCTCCTTTCTATTTGGATATATCACAAAGGCGATTGGGGCAAAGCGCTCGATTACAGTCGTGTATGTGATTTTGATCGTGGCCCTGATTTTGGCTGTGACAGCCACAACGGAATGGGTTTTCTGGGTGGCCGGCAGTTTATTCGGAATTTCACTCGGCGCAAGCTGGGGGGCATCACGAATATTGATAATTGAGCTGACACCTAAGGAAAAGAGAGGACAGTTCTTTGGTCTCTTTGCATTCTCAGGGAAGGTGTCTTCAATTATTGGACCCATCATTTATGGCTCAGTCACTCTGCTGTTTGCAGAGCACGGAAATCTCGCAAGCCGCCTTGCACTAGGGTCTTTACTCATTCTTGCAGCGATAGGACTTGTGATTCATCAATTCGTACGAGAGAAAGCGTAAAGAAACGTCAACTTTTTACCTATGCTGCCGATATAAAAAGTACAATCTTATATTGAAGAATAGAGGGATTTCCGTGGCTTTAAACAAACAAGAAATTTTACTTGACTCTGGTACCAATGAATTGGAAATTGTGAAGTTTGAAATTGGTTCAAATCAATTCGGCATTAACGTCATGAAAGTAAGAGAAATCATTCAGCCGGTTGAGGTGACGGTTGTACCGCACTCTCATCAAGATGTAGAAGGGATGATTAGTTTACGAGGCGAGATTTTACCAGTCATCAATCTATTTTCCTTTTTTAATGTCGAGTCAGATCAGTCAGAACAAGAGAAATATATTGTGACTGAATTCAACCAACGGAAATTTGTGTTCCATACAGGAACGGTATCACAAATTCACCGCGTCAGCTGGGAAGAAATTGAAAAGCCAACTGCACTCAATCAAGGGATGGACCGTCATTTAACGGGCATCATTAAGCTTGATGAAAAAATGATTTTCCTTCCAGATTACGAGAAAATCATTTATGATATTGAATCCGCTTCTGGAGTAGAAACGTATCATATGTTTGACGGTGAGAAAGACGAGAGAAGAACAGGGAAGAAGCTTTATGTCGTTGAAGACTCTCCGCTTCTCATGCGTTTATTAACAAATGAATTAACCGAAGCAGGCTATAAAAACATTGTGACCTTTGAAGATGGCAAACAGGCATATGACCACGTCATGGACCTTGTCAGCAAAGGAATCAGTGTGACAGAAGAAATTGATATGATTATTACGGATATTGAAATGCCAAAAATGGATGGTCACCGATTAACGAAACTGTTGAAGGAAAATCCTTTAACGAGTTCCATTCCGATTCTCATCTTCTCTTCGTTAATCACTGAAGATTTGCGGCATAAAGGGGAAACAATTGGTGCAGATGATCAAATTAGTAAACCAGAAATTCATCAGCTGATTGAAAAAGTCGATCACTTTATTATCTAAACAAAAAACCACTCGGCATGAGTGGTTTTTTTGTTTAAAAATAACTTTCCCCGAGTCGTTTGAAGACGGGCTTTGTGTAATGTGATTTTTGTTTTGTGGCGGTAGGTTTTTCTTTTAAACCGACATACGTTTGAAGTAGTTGCTTTGCTCGGTTTAATGACATATTCGCTTTCGGATTGCGATATGATTGATTTAAATTTCCTAAGTGTGGCAAAAATTCGAAGTCTTCTTTGGTTGGTGGCAGGTGAAAATAATAATCTCCAATTTCAATCAGCACGTCGGACTGTTGTTGACTATATTTGGGATTGTTAGAGAAATGTAGGCCCACTTTTCTTCCTTTACCTTCTTGCAATAGTTTTTGCAGCGCACGTTTTTTCAAAAGATAAAGAAACTTGGGATTTGGTGCGGTTTTAGCATGGCGGTTAACGGTATAAATGGCTTTTGCGATGTTTTCTGCTGTAGGTTCTATGTCTTTAGTATGAGCATAATCGTCCATTTTTTCTCTCCTTTGTCTTTCGTCTTCCTGTGCTTAGTATAAATTATACGTTTTTATTAGTAAATTGCAAATAGAGTTATTGTAAAAGCGATAGGATTCATAGCCCTCTTATCTACAATAGCCATTCAGGAGGGTTCTAAAACGTGGTTGAATATAAAAATGGCAGAATGATCAGCAAAGACACAGCATCTATTCACTATGATTTTTCTTCTATCTGTTTCAGGTGGAAAGAATGCGGCGCATTTCATTTTCTATATGCTAAAGGTGTTGTATATTCATTCTTTTAAGCATAGTTGAAGCTGCTTTGGTAAGCAATTTCTGTATTGAAGTCCGTTTTTTGAAGCAGGATGAGGCTTTGTTGAACTTTCACATAATGAGGAGGTAACTTCTATAAACTTCTTTAATTGAAGGATCTGCATCATTCAGAGCGGTTTAGCTGACCAGCATGAGGGATATCTTGAAGTAGCATCTTTTCGATAATGTTGGCAAATCCATTGCTGACGGTGTCATTGGTGGGCAAAGGAGAAGAGACGTTCATTGCAAGAAGGGCAGAAGAATTGACTGAATGAAATATATATGAAGTGAACTATTAGTTCATGATAACTACCTATTTAAATAAATGGGTAGTTTCTCAATTTGGATTCATTTTTACATATTGCGTCTGAAACTTTACCATATGCCTGACAACATGTCGAACATATGGTTTAACAACATGGTCTATTTCTTATGACTTGAATAAGCGCAATAGAAGCAACCATTAAAATCAGTTTCATTCGTCATTTGTTTAGCTTCATCAATGGCGCTCTCGCCACTCATGTGCAGACCAATCAATTTACGGCTTGCAGCATCACCTAAAAATGCACAATCTTCTGTATGTACAACATACTGTCCTTGATCATCTTTTGTATGAATAAAATAATAACTTTTTAGCATACCCCTCACCTCCAACCTGACTATCCTACTATAAAACTTCCAAAGATGTAAAGAAATTTTATAAAAATTTTTGCAATTTTATACACGTTCCTGTTTTTTGAAAAAAAGAAATAAAGGCTAAATAATGAAAGGGATTGATAGAATGGATGTAAGAGGTAAAAGTTAAAAAAGAAGAATGGATCGATTGAAGGGCATGTTGACTCCTCTATTGGTTGATGTTGCTTCAAATAGCTTCAATCAACAGAGTAAATAACGTCGTAGGGCGTTTCAGCTATGAAAAAAAGGACTTCCTTTTAAAGAAAGCCCTTTTTCCTGTTCAATTATTGCGCTCCCTGGCCTTTTAGTTCTCGCTGCACGTCTAAGTCGGCAGCTTCTCTGCTGAACTTCGGCAGTGTAATGAAGTAAAAAAGGAAAACGAGTAAAATAATAACGCCCATTCCGTAATAAATATAAGAAACGTTTGTAATGAGTTTTGGAAATAGTACCGCAATCAGACCTAATGTCATGGATTGAGCAAACATGGTAAGTGGATCAACCCATCCTGACACACGTCCCATCAGACGAGGATGGACGATTCTCGGCAGCCAGCCGCCAATGACAATGTTGACCGGGCCAATACATGTACCAATGACAAATGATGTGACATAAAACAACCATAGTGTATGGGTGGAACCAAGTACAAAAATCAGTATGCCTGCAACCAATATTGGAAGCGACATGAGATATTGCATCTTTACTTTTTTAGCGAGAACAGAGCCCATTAAGCTGCCAACAAGCAGGCCTGCACCGATCGCGATTGTAAAGAAGGATGTATGCAGTTCAAAATGGTCCGGTGAAAGGCCATATTTCATTGTAAACATCGGAAGTACAGCAAATGCGCCATTGACTAGACCAAAAACAAAAAAGCCAAAAATTAAAGAAGCCAATAATTTATTTTTTATAATGTAAAGAATGCCTTCTTTAAAATCTTTTAGAGACGTTTTAATGGTCATGCCTCTCCAGCCTGCTTGTCCATTTGGCTGACGTGCTTCAATTGGAATGTTACATGAACGAATCAGGATGCCTGAAACAATAAAACTGATCAAATCAATGGTAATGGCACCGTGAAGTCCAATTGTCTTATACATAATAGCACCGATTCCAACACCAAATACCATGAATAAACTAAACAGCATTTGATTTAAGCCTGCGGCTTTGGCATATTGATCTTTATTTAAAATCGCCTGAACGAGAGAGGCTTCAGCTGGATAGAAGAACTTCGTAATGGCACTTCGTATAAACAAGATCAAGAAAATAAGTGGAAGTGAATTGAAATAAATCACAATGAATAAAACAATCGTCAGCCCAGCTCGTATCCAATCGCAATTCTCTGCGACTTTTTTACGATCAAAACGATCTGCTACTACACCAACCATAAAAAAGACAAAGATCGTTGGAAGTGAATACATGAGCTCTGCTAATGTGGCATAGGCGGGCTGATGACTAAAATGATCGAGCAAATAAAAGGCAAACGCCATATTGCCTACTGTTGTCCCCATTTGCGAAGCAAGTGCTGCAAAAAAGAGACGAACAAAATTTCTGTTTTTAAAAATATCCATAAATACGCTCCTTACCCTGAAGATCCCACTTTATATCATATAAAATTTTAAGCATTCATACAATTGATTTCTCCTACTGGCTAATGGTCACAGGAGTTCCATTTGGAACGATTGAAGCAAGTTCGATGACATTCTGATTATACATACGAATGCATCCCCTAGACACAGCTTTACCAATTGAAGACGGGTTATTCGTACCGTGGATGCCGTAATGAACTTTCGAGAGGCTCAGCCAATAGGCGCCAAAGGGACCTCCTGGGTTTGGCTGTCTGTTGACAATATAATAAGAACCTGTCGGTGTCATATTTAAAATTCTTCCTGTTGCAATCGGATACGACCGAATAAGCTGTGATCCAGAAAACAATACGAGACGTTTCCTTGAAATCGAAACAGAGATGCGGTAAGGGATCGAACTAGGATCGGGCAGACCAGGAATGATGATGACCTCATTTTGTACCGGCTCTTGACCTTGAAGTGACGGATTTGCAGCCTTTAAGGCATCTGTTGTTGTTCGGAAATCAAGCGCTATAGAAGCAAGGGTTTCTCCATTTTTCACCGTATATCGCAGCACCAAAGTACACTCCTTTTGCTCAAATAAAAGAAGCCATGATGCCCATCACTTGATCTATATATTGACGGAATCAGGCTAAGGAAGGTTTCTCCTAACATTTGTCATGAGAAAGATCTTTGATTATACATATGCAAATAGGAGCGGTTTGGCTTCTGTCTAAATGCGAGAGGAGAGGGTGAAAAAGGTTAATTCAGGTTTGGCTAAAAATCGAAGCGGCAGTCTTGTTGTCCCAAGTCCGCGGTTGACATAGATTCGGTGCTGATAACTTCCGTATAAACCTTCCACATATGTATGGCCGTAAGGTGCTGTGAGAATGGGTCCGTAGAAAGGAAGCTGTACCTGTCCGCCGTGGGTATGTCCAGAAAGCTGCAAGTTAATGGGAGTTGTATTTAACTCCAATGCTGCATCAGGCTCATGTACGAGCAGTAACGTAAATAAATCAGAGGATACTTCGCGCTTAATCAGGTCATAGTCCGGCACACTCATCATCAGGTCATCCAGTGTAGCAATCTGAATATGCGCCCCTTCTTTTTCTAATTGAAACACATCATTTTTACATATTGTAAAACCGCAAGCTTTCATCGTTTGCTCATAAAGATCAATGCCAAATGGTCCGTAGTCATGATTTCCGCATATCGCGAGCTTACCAAACGGGGCATGGAGCTTGGTCAAATATGCTTTCGCTTTTTCATGCTCTTCAATCGATGCTTGAAAATCAACGAGGTCACCTGTGAACACAATGAGGTCTGGATACTCAGTGTTGATTTGCTGGACGACGGATTCTAATTCTTTCGCAGGAAATGTATCACTTAAATGAACATCACTAAATTGAGCGATTTTAAACTGGTCAAATGAAGCTGGAAGCTGAGCATCCTGAATGGTCAGTGACACGGTATCGATCATGCGTGGTTCGATGTATCTGGCATATCCGTATCCACATGTTGTAGCTAAAAAACCGAGAATGCTCGCGCCAGCTGCTCCTTTTAAAAACTGTCTCCGAGAAAGTTGCTTCATATAAGACTCCTTTATAAATAAAATTAAGTATAGCATCATATTTGATGAATCTCCCATATGGTGCATTTAGGGTCAATCATGATATGATAGAAAATAATGAATGAATAGTCATTCAAAACCACAGAGGGGGAGAACAAATGACGAAACAAACAGTGATTGTCACAGGGGGATCAAGCGGAATGGGGAAGGCGATGGCTGCCCATTTGGCACACGGAGGCTGGAATGTCGTGATTACTGGAAGAACGGAAGAAACGTTAGAAAAGGCGGCAAATGAAATAAAGCAGAATGGCGGCTCGATCGCTTACTTCCAAATGGATGTGCGAAACCCAGAGGATGCAGATCAAATGGTCAAGTTTGCGGTAGATACATTTGGTGATGTGGACGCTCTGATTAACAATGCTGCAGGAAACTTTTTGGTTCCAGCAGAAAAACTGTCTCCTAACGGCTGGAAGGCTGTCATTGATATTGTATTAAATGGAACATTTTTTTGCAGTCATGCAGTGGGCAATTACTGGATTCGTCAAAAGAAAAGGGGAAGTATGATCAATATGGTGGCTACCTATGCATGGGGTGCTGGTGTAGGTGTGGCGCATTCAGCGGCAGCAAAGGCAGGTGTTTTATCTCTGACTCGAACGCTTGCAGTGGAGTGGGGAAAGCAATATCGAATTCGCGTCAATGCCATCGCACCAGGACCAATCGAGAGAACAGGCGGTGCGGATAAACTGTGGGAATCGGAAGAGGCAGCGCAAAGAACATTAGATAGTGTTCCTCTTGGCAGACTGGGTACACCAGAGGAAATTGCAGAGCTTGCGAGCTTTTTATTATCTGAGCAAGCTTCATATATAAATGGAGATTGTATCACAATGGATGGGGGTCAATGGCTTAACCAATCCCCATTTTGAATGACGATGTAAGACCTGCTTTTGATGTGTTATAATCACACAAAGAGAGAAGCAGGTGATGAAAATGGTCGATCCATTGGATATTTTAACGAATATTGAAGATGTTTTCCCGCACTATCAAGCCATATTCAGTGCGGAAGAGCAAAAAGTGATAGGCTATGAAATTTTAGGAAGAATGAAGCTTGAGTCTGAAACAGTTAGCCTAGGCTCCTTCTTTACGGATTCATCTATTCCTGACGAATATAAAGTGGAAGTAGATCATAAAGTACTGATGCAAGCACTCGATCTTTTCACAACAGCAGATGATGATTTGCTCATTTTTATTAATCATGATGCCAATATCCTGATGCTTGATCATGGTGAAAGCTTTTTAGAACTTTTGAAGGAATATGAAGCAAGGGGCATTCAGCTTAATCGGTTTGTTATCGAATTTACAGAGCATACGTTTAGCGGCGATATTGAACAGCTTTACCATACGTTAACGTATTTTCGTACATATGGTATTAAAATCGCCATATCGAATATCGGAAAAGAAAGCAGCAATCTTGACCGGATTGCCTTGCTCTCACCCGATCTATTAAAAATAGATTTACACGCATTAAGGGCATCGGCTCCTTCTCCTTCCTATGAATATGTCTTGTACAGTATTTCATTGCTTGCGAGAAAAATAGGGGCGGCTTTAATTTATGAAGACATTGAAGCAAATTTCCAGCTGCAGTATGCTTGGAGAAATGGCGGCAGATATTTTCAAGGGTTCTATCTTCACGAGCCTGCGGCGGAATTAATCGACCGCAATAAACGAAAAGATCAGCTTAGAGAAGAATTCCAGCAATTTATTGCCCATGAGAAAAAGAAACTTCAAACTGTCTACGAACATTCTGAAACATTTTATAAGCGAATTCATCAAGCGGTCACGACCTTAAAAAAATCATGCAGCACAAATGATGAACTTATACAAAAGCTGGCATTAGAATTAACGGATTGCAGCTTTCGGATTTATATGTGTAATGAAGAAGGCTTTCAAATCACTGGAAATGTGTTTAAAAAAGAAAAAAAATGGCTGTTTCAGCCTGAATATATCGAGAAAAACTGGAGCTGGCGCCCTTATTTCCTAGCGAATATTCTCCAAATGAGAATGAGCGGGAAAGGATTTTTCAGTGATATTTACAGCGATTTAGAAACCGGTGAGAGGATACGTACGTTTTCTTATCCGTTAGAGGGAGACATGTATTTGTTTATAGACCTTCCGTATGCCTATTTATATGAGCAAGATGGATTAATTTAAAAGCAGCCGTTTAGGCTGTTTTTTTTAATAGAAAAAAGAAATAAAAAATGGTTGACAATGAAACTGATAATCATTATCATTTAGTTATAGAGAGAAGCTACTCTCTGTTCCCCAACCCCTCTATCAGATCAAGATCCAAAAAACTTGGCGCTACCCCCGCCAAGTTTTTTTTGTGCTTTTCATCTTCCCCTCATGCATAGGACATCCCAATCCCTCCATACATCTTAAGTGATGATAGTTAGACGGTAGGAGGGAACGTCATGATCAAACGCGACAAGCGGCTGCTGATTAATTTGCCAAGACCAGATCACCCAGATGCAAATGGTGCTGCTGCTGTGCAAGAATTACTCGGCGGAAAATTCGGTGAAATGTCCACATTAAATAATTACATGTTTCAATCCTTTAACTTTAGAGGAAAACGAAAGCTCAAACCGTTTTATGACCTCGTATCCAGTATTACGGCTGAAGAATTCGGTCATGTAGAACTTGTGACCACAGCTGTGAATCTCATGATTACAGGGACCACCCATGGCGGAGATCCAGATACGACACCGATGAAAGCGGCTGTCGATAAACGAAATACACAGCATTTTATTCAAACGGCTCAAACAGGCTATCCGTTTGATTCCATGGCAAAACCTTGGACCGGAGAGAATGTGTTCTCAAGCGGCAACCTGATTCTTGACCTCCTTCATAACTTCTTCCTTGAATGCGGAGCTCGTACACACAAAATGCGCGTATATGAAATGACAGATCATCCTACAGCAAGAGAGATGATCGGTTATTTACTTGTGAGGGGCGGTGTGCATGTTGTGGCATATGCAAAGGCGCTTGAGGTAGCCACAGGAGTAGATGTAGGAAAGATGCTGCCGATCCCAAACCTCGACAACAAATACTTTGATTCAGCGAGGAAATTTGAAGACCAAAATGTTCATACAAAACTGTACACATTTAGTGATACGGATTACAAGGACATTAATAAGATTTGGAAAGGCAGCCATCCGATTGATGGAAAGCCGCTCACAGTGATTGAGGGTACGCCTCAAGGAGCACCTGTGCCAGATTATAGAGAATTACCGGAAGAGTTTGCCCCAGGCATTTCCAAAGAGGATTTTGACGAAATTGCCAAACGGCTGATGAGATCTGCGGGTTTATAAAAAACATGGTGCATGAGATCAGAAAAAAGACTCAAACTAAAAAAACAGATTCTTTTTCTTTTTTTGAATTCAAGAGGAAAAATATCATCTGAGAACACTTTATGGTATGATGCTTTGTAGGACTTGTGTATAATCAATACGGGTTCATCTTGAGTTGTTTTTTTGAAAGGAGTCTTTTTTTAGAATGTCACAATTAATGGGTATCATTACAAGGCTGCAAAGTCTTCAAGAGACAGCAGAAGCTGCAAACGAACCGGCACAGCGTTATTTCGAAGTGAACGGTGAGAAAATCTGTAGTGTTAAGTATTTCGAAAAGAATCAAACGTTTGAATTGACTGTTTTTCAACAAGGGGATAAGCCAAATACTTTCCCATTTGACAACATTGATATGATTTCGATTGAGATTTTTGAGCTTCTACAATCCTAAGCTGAATCGTATGAAATGTTTTTTCTAAGGATTCCTTCGTTTATTTGCGGCAATATACATGTGTCATTATTGGCGGTGTACAAATGGAAGATGATCAATCAGCGCATATTTCGGATAAGAGACCATTAAAAAGGAGTTCCTTTCTGTGAGTGATTCTTTTTACTACAATCTTTCTGAAGATTATTTAGCGTTTTCTGATGTCGTCATGAGAATGAAAGACTTTATTCGAAAAGACCCTAGATCCGCCTATGTGTTATCAATTGGTACTGACTCTCAGGTCAATCAAAATGTCACAAGATTTATGACTGCAATTCATCTCCACCGGATTGGCAAAGGGGCTTGGGGCTGCCTCACACAACAAGTGATCAGCAGGCCTGTGCAAAGTCTTAGAGAAAAAATTTCATTAGAGACAGCGTTTAGCCAAAAGGTATGTGCAGACATCCTTGAGGGACCTTTAACAGAACTGATGGATTTGCTTCTTCCGTTTGCTGAGGAAGGGGCAGACCTCCGTTTTGAAGCCCATCTAGATATTGGCAAAAAAGGAAGTACGAAAGAGCTGATCCAGGAAATGACCGGAATGATCACAGCTATGGGAATTGAAGCTAAAATAAAACCCGACTCATACGCAGCATTTTGCTATGCCAATCGATACACAAAATAAATTCCGTCATTTTTCTCCAAACCTTGTCGAAACGTGCGGTTGACGATTCGATTCTAGTTCCTTATTCTAGCTGTATAGAGAGGAAGCAGACATTCAAAAGCCTGCTAATCAATATAAAAGCATATATGAAACAGGGGGCCTGATGTTGGATGAGCGTCATCGAAAATCGTTTTAATGAAGAAGAGAAAAAGCTATTATTAAACGTATTGCTGAATCAGGAATATGCTGTCGAATTACTAAGCAGTGAGATCAATGATATAGAATGTGGAACAAAAAATGTCGATGACAATACGTATAAGCAATTGATCACATTGTATGACAGAGTAAGGTTTGAGAATTAATATTGATTTAACATTCTATTAGATACTCGGGAGCTGAGTATCTTTTTTATGCAGAAAAAATCTTTCGACAAATTTCGTTTTAGTTTATGCTTAATGATAAAGGGGAATGTATGATTGATGATCGAGAGAAAAGGGGTCGAAGAAACATGATAGAGATAGAACCAACTCAATTGCTTGAGTCAACAATAGCCGAGCATATGATTGATGCAGATAAAGTGGCACATGTTCAAATTGGAAATAACCTTGAGCATGCCTTATTGGTCCTAACAAAAACAGGATATACAGCCATCCCGGTTTTAGATCCTTCTTATCATCTGCATGGGTTAATTGGAACGAATATGATCATGGATAAGATCTTTGGTTTAGAACGAATTGAATTCGAAAAACTGGACCAACTGAAGGTAGAAGAGGTCATGCTGACTGATATTCCAAGACTTAAAACAACGGACCCTGTGCTAAAAGGCGTTCACGCTGTGACGAATAATGGATTTGTTTGTGTAGAAAATGAGGAGCAAGTCTTTGAAGGAATATTTACACGACGTGTTGTATTAAAGCGCTTAAATGAAGTGATTCATGCCGCGAAAAAATGAGCTGAAGCCCAGCTTATTTTTTTTGCCTTCATAAGCTATAATTTATATAATGACCATATGGAATAAGAAAATCTTATAGAGAGAAAGGGGACGCCCATGCAGCTTCAGGAGTTACATATGCTTGTTGTGCTTAGTGAAGAATTGAATATGAGAAAGGCTTCGGAGCGGCTCTTTGTCTCTCAGCCTGCTTTATCCCAAAGATTGCAGACGATCGAAAAAGAGTGGGGAACCAAAATCTTTTTTCGTTCTCAGAAAGGGCTCACCGTGACTTCGGCAGGTGAACAGATCATTCAATTTGCAAAAGAGGTGACGGTTGAGCAAGATCGAGTGAGAGAACGAATCGATGAACTTGAAGGGGAAATTCACGGTACACTAAAGCTTGCGGTTGCATCCATTATTGGACAGCACTGGCTGCCGAAAGTGTTAAAGCGGTATGTCGAAAAATACCCAAATGCGAAGGTATCACTTGTGACCGGCTGGAGTAGTGAAATGCTCAAAAGCTTATACGAGGACCACGTGCACATTGGAATTATTCGCGGAAACCCTGATTGGAAGGGAACAAAGGAATATTTGATGACAGATCATTTATATTTAGTCGATTCTGTCATCAAAGACGTGGACGAGTTAATCGAGACAGAACGCCCGTTTATTCAATTTAAAAGCGACAGCACGTATTATCAGGAAATCCAGCACTGGTGGCACCAAAAATTTAAAGTGTCTCCAAAGCAGACGATTCTAGTGGACCAGATTGAGACATGTAAACAAATGGCCTACCACGGCATCGGCTACGCCATTTTGCCTTCGGTCACCTTATATGACCACGAAAAAAGTGTTCATAAAACACCGCTTGTTGACGTGAATGGAGAGCAAATCGGACGTGACACATGGCTGCTAGGCTATGAAGCTTCTTTTCAATTAAAACAGGTGCAAGCATTTGTCGGTGTGGTCAAAGAAATGCTTGAAAGTGATGCGGTGTAAGTACCTTCTTGGAAGAGGAAGGTGCTTTTTTTATGAAATCATTTGACAATGAAAATCATTATCATTTAAAGTGTACATATAATAATTGAAAATGATTATCATTTAGATGAGGTGACCGATAGATGAAAGCACTAATTGCATTTGCGAGTATGTCTGGTAATACAGAAGATATGGCAGCAATCATAAAGCAAACACTTGAAGGAAAAGGGATAGACACAGAGATGATGGAATTTGATGATACAAGCGCAGAGGACCTTTCTTCATACGATTATTTGTTCATCGGTTCTTATACATGGGGTGATGGTGATTTACCTTATGAAGCTGAGGACTTTTATGAAGAGGTCTCTACGCTTGAACTAAGTGACATCAAAGCAGCTGTGTTCGGATCTGGAGATTACAGCTACCCGAAGTTTTGTGAGGCTGTCCATACATTTCATAACATGCTCAAATCAACCGGGGCATCCGTATTTCCTGAGACATTGAAAATGGAGCTTGCGCCAGATACAGATGAGGATGTCGCGTGCTGTCAGGAATTTGCCACGAGCTTCTTAACTTGGGCCACTTTGTCTGAGAAACGAGTTGAAAATCATGTTTCATAAAGGAGCGACAGCTGTTGCTGCTTCTAAAAATGGTGGATACTTTGTCGCTGTAAAACGTGAAGGTATTTTTCACTACAGTGTGGAGAGCGGGTGGCAGCAGCTCTTTAAGCTCAAGCATAAAATTCATGCCATCAGCTATATCGGACCTTATTTATTCGGTGTTGGTGAAAATGGCACAGTGATTAGATCAGGAGATGAAGGCAATACATGGGCGCTATCATCATTTCCAACAAATGCAGTCGTTTGGTCTATTACAGGACGCAAAGACGGGTTTGTGTGTGCACATGGAAAACATAGTATTTATGTGTCAAATGATTTCGGGATTTCCTGGGAAATTATGAAGCCATTTGCTCATGTGAACCACCCGCCTGTTATTCGTTCTTTATGTGCTGCAGGTGATCACCTTTATATTGGAACACAGATTCATGAGGTTCACGGAGGAATATGGATGTATGACTTGGAGAGTGAGCAGGTTTTCCTCCTAAACAGAGAGGAGCACCGGATGACAGCTTCTATGCTGCTCTGTCAGGAACATCTTCTTGTTTGCGCATTAGGATCAAAAAAAGGAAAAAAGGGATCTGTTCAAATTTTAGATTTACATACAAATATGCTGCATGATATTCAATCACAGGCCTTTGCTAGAGAGGAATCATTTTTGGATGTGTCAGAGGATAATGGCATTGTATATGTGACCACCTCACAAGACGAACACGGATTTTCTAAAGTGTATCAGCTTGATATTGAGCAAAAAGAGCTCAAATGGTTTGATACGATCAAAGGACACGGTTTTCGTGTAGCCAATCAAAATGAAAACTTTTTCTGTGCTGGTTTATATGAAAGCAAGTTTGTGAGGCCATATGAGGAGCCGGCATTGATTCATTGATAAGGAGGAAGAAAAAGTGACAGAAAAGGTTTTATTGGTGTATGCCACGATGTCTGGGAATACAGAAGCGATGGCAGATTTAATTGAAAAAGGAATAACAGAAGCGGGAGCTAGCGTGGACCGGCATGAAGCGATGGATATTGATGCGGAGCTTCTCAATGATTACACGCACATTATGTTAGGTGCGTACACATGGGGAGATGGTGACCTTCCTGATGATTTTATTGATTTATATGAAGAAATGGAAGAGCTTGATTTAACGGGAAAAGCATTTGCTGTATTCGGTTCTGGGGATACATCTTATGAGCATTTTTGCGGAGCTGTTGACCTAATCGAAGAAAAAGTGAAGGAACTTGGCGGTGACATTGTCTTGCCATCAGTCAAGATTGAGCTGAATCCAGAAGGAGAAGAAGAAGAGAAATTGATTTCTTTTGGCAAACAATTTGTTCATCTTCACCAGCAGGAAGCGGGGTAATCGGTCCCGCTTGTTTTATTTTCCATTGAAGAGTCAACTCTTTCACTTGTCATTAAAACTCTCCTTTGGTACAGTAATGAAGTATAAATTAAGAGGAGGACATACATACATGAAACAAATGGACGCTAATGAAATTATTTCATTTATTCAAAATAGTACAAAATCAACACCTGTGAAAGTCTACATCAAAGGTGATTTAGAAGGTATTAAATTTGGTGAACATGCAAAAACGTTCATCACAGGAAACACTGGAGTTGTTTTCGGTGAGTGGAGCGAAATTCAAGAAGCGCTGGAAACGAACAAAGACAAAATTGAAGATGTTGTCGTGGAAAATGACCGCCGCAACTCTGCAATCCCGATGTTAGATTTAAAGAACATTAAAGCACGTATTGAGCCAGGTGCTATCATTCGTGACCAAGTAGAAATCGGTGATAATGCAGTCATCATGATGGGAGCTTCTATTAATATCGGTTCTGTGATCGGTGAAGGTACGATGATTGACATGAACGTGGTGCTTGGTGGCCGTGCAACAGTAGGTAAGAACTGTCATATCGGTGCTGGGTCTGTTCTTGCAGGTGTCATTGAGCCGCCGTCTGCTAAACCAGTTGTTGTAGAAGATGATGTTGTCATCGGTGCGAACGCTGTAGTTCTAGAAGGTGTGACAATTGGTAAAGGTGCAGTCGTAGCAGCTGGAGCGATCGTTGTGAACGATGTGGAGCCTTACACAGTTGTAGCAGGTACACCTGCAAAGAAAATCAAAGACATTGATGAAAAAACAAAAGGTAAAACGGAAATCAAACAAGAACTGCGTCAGCTTTAATTCACATAATTCGCAGTTGAAGACATAGACGTGGATGATATATATCCACGTCTTATTCGTATAGAGGAAAGGAAGTGAGTTCACTTGTTAAATCGTGAGCAATTAATATCCATTCGAAGAGATTTACACCAAATCCCTGAGCTTGGTTTTAAGGAATTCAAAACACAAGCGTATCTCATCAAGCATCTTGGTGCTTATTCAAAAGATCGAGTTGAGATGGAAACGTGGCGCACTGGACTTTTTGTCAAAGTAAAGGGAACAAATCCTGAGCGCGTTTTTGCTTATCGTGCAGATATGGACGGCCTCTCTATTCCTGAGGAGACAGGGTATCCATTTCAATCAGTACATGAAGGGAACATGCACGCATGTGGACATGACCTTCATATGACCATCGCACTTGGAATCATTGATCATTTCGTTCATGAGCCAATCAAAGAAGATCTATTATTTATGTTCCAGCCGGCAGAAGAAGGTCCAGGCGGAGCTGAACCGATGCTTACAAGCGATGTGCTGAAAAAGTGGACGCCAGACTTTATTACAGCGCTGCATATTGCACCTGAATATCCTGTCGGAACGATAGCCACAAAAACAGGGCTGTTATTTGCTAATACGAGTGAGCTTGTGATTGATCTTGAAGGAAAAGGCGGACACGCTGCTTACCCTCATTTAGCGAATGATATGGTTGTGGCTGCGAGTGCACTTGTAAATCAACTGCAATCGGTTATTTCTCGTAATGTGGATCCTCTTGATAGTACGGTCATTACGATTGGCACAATTACCGGCGGAACGGCTCAAAATATCATTGCCCAGCATGCAAAGCTTGACGGCACTATTCGTACACTTTCACCAGAGTCTATGGATAAGGTGAGAAAGCGAATTGAAGCACTAGCAAAAGGGATTGAAATTGGCTACGAATGCAAGGCAACCGTGCGATACCCTTCATCTTATTACGAAGTGGACAATTCAAAGGATCTGACAGAGGAATTTATGTCATATGTTGCCGGAGAAGGGCTTGCGAATGTGGTTGAATGCAGAGAAGCCATGACAGGAGAAGACTTTGGCTACATGTTGAAAAAATACCCTGGATTCATGTTTTGGTTAGGGGTCGATTCAGAATATGGCCTGCATCATGCAAAACTCATGCCTGATGAAAAAGCGATAGAAACAGCTGTAAACGTTATGACAGCTTATTTCAAAAAGCAAGCAGGTGAATGAATAATCAAGCTGCCTCCTGTACACCTTATGAACAGGAGGTGTTCTTGATTATGACAAGAATTGGTGTAGAACCATCTTTATCCGATGTAGAAGAACTACTGAAGCAAAAAGGGTATGACGTTGTACGCATTCAAAATGAACAGCAAATGGATCAGTGTGACTGCTATGTGGTCACAGGGCTAGATTCAAATGTTCTTGGCATTTCAGACACAACGACAAAAGCATCTGTGATTACTGCGTCAGGTATGACGGCTGATGAAATTTGTCAAGAAGTAGAACAGCGTGTTCAATAAAACAAACAAGAAAAAGAACCGGTAGATTATAACCCCGGTTCTTTTTGCTCTTTTTCTATATCGAGTACTTCTTTCATTTTTTTGCGCAAGATTCGTTCTACCCGCCATTGCTCCATTGTTTCGGTTTTAGCTATGATGCGCAGTACGAGGGAAGAGGAGCCGAACGCCTCCACGCCGACAACTTGAGGTCCTTCGATAATTTGATGGATTTCTTCCCGTACCTCATCACACGCAGCTTGAAGGGCTGTGATCATTTGATCCACATTCTCTTCTGGAGATAACTCGATATCAACGAGTGCCTGCATCGTCCCTCTTGAATGGTTGCTCACGTTCAATATACTTCGATTTGGGATAAAATGAAGGGTGCCGTCAAAGCTTCGAAGCTGAGTGGTTCTAAGTCCAATTTGTTCTACGATCCCATCAAAGCCAGCAACTGTTATATATTCTCCCACATCGAATTGTTTCTCTAATAATATAAAGAATCCTGTCACAATATCACTCACTAGTCCTTGAGCGCCAAAACCGATCGCAAGCCCCACAACGCCTGCGCCAGCTAGCAAAGCGGTCGGGTTATAATGAAATAAGTCGAGGATCATGACCACTAGAATAAAAATCAATATGTAGGCGAAAATATTTAACGTGAGACTTTGCAGCGTCTGAGCTCTTGATAAAGAGACGTCATGCTTTTCAGAGAATGTGGAATAGGCACGCCTAATCATCTTGTTTCCGATGGCTCTGATGATAAAATAAATCGCAAAAATAACGATTAGTTTTAGCAAAATCATACTGCTATTGAGGATAATGGAAACCCAATCTACTTGTTCAAATGCTTTCATGTTCTTCAAAACCTTTCTATGTATGCTCTAATAGAGAAGCTAATCATTTGTTCCCTTATGCAAGACATGTTAAACTTTTGTTAAGTGGAGCAAGAGATTGTGACAAATCG
The DNA here is from genome assembly GCF_002998555.1 of Bacillus sp. NMCC4. Classification (NCBI taxonomy): domain Bacteria; kingdom Bacillati; phylum Bacillota; class Bacilli; order Caryophanales; family Bacillaceae; genus Bacillus; species Bacillus sp. NMCC4. Next base: position 119,649 of record NZ_PVRA01000002.1, read on the forward strand.
TTAATTAAATTTATTATTAATTAATATTGACTAAAAACCGCTTAAGTATTATAATTGTAATTGTGAAGTTATTAACTAAATGAGAATTTCAACTTTTGATTCTCATTTTATATACAGCTTAGAAGTCTGTATAAAGATATTATTTTTTGGAGGGATTTACATATGGCAGAGCGTTTTGTAGGAAAACAAGCTCCACGTTTTGAAATGGAAGCAGTACTTGCTAACAAGGAATTTGGTAAAGTGAGTTTAGAGGAAAACATGAAGAATGACAAATGGACAGTTCTTTTCTTCTATCCAATGGATTTCACATTTGTTTGCCCAACTGAAATTACAGCAATGAGCGATCGTTATGATGAGTTCGAAGATTTAGATGCAGAAATCATTGGTGTATCTACTGATACAATCCATACGCATCTAGCTTGGATCAACACAGACCGTAAAGAAAATGGTCTAGGTGAATTGAAATATCCGCTAGCTGCTGACACAAATCACACAGTATCTAGAGAATACGGCGTTTTAATTGAAGAAGAAGGTATTGCACTTCGCGGTCTATTCATTATCAACCCAGAAGGCGAACTTCAATATCAAACAGTATTCCACAACAATATCGGTCGTGATGTAGATGAGACATTACGTGTTCTTCAAGCATTACAAACTGGTGGACTTTGCCCAGCTAACTGGAAGCCTGGTCAAAAAACACTTTAATTGATAGCTGAAGAAACAGGAGGGTCTAACTGATGTTAGACCTTTTTGTTTCGACACATACAATGGATGGAGGCGCTTCAAAATGAAATTACGTCAACCAATGCCAGAACTAACTGGTGCAAAAGAATGGTTAAATGGAGAAGTAACAAAAGAAGATCTAATTGGTGACAAACCAACATTGATTCATTTCTGGTCAGTCAGCTGTCATCTTTGTAAAGAGGCCATGCCTCAAGTCAATCAATTCCGTGATGAATACAAGGATCAACTAAACGTTGTAGCCGTTCATATGCCGCGTTCAGAGGATGACCTAGATCTAGATAAAATCAAAGAGGTTGCGAAAGAGCATGAAATCACGCAGCCAATTTTTGTGGACAGTGATCATCACTTAACAGAAGCCTTTGAAAATGAATATGTACCAGCATATTATGTATTTGATAAAACAGGTGCTCTGCGCCATTTCCAAGCTGGCGGAAGCGGAATGAAAATGCTTGAGAAACGTGTCAATCGAGTGCTTTCTGAGTCTGAAAAGGCTGCAGAATAGGCTTTCCCCCATAAATGGGGGTTTTTTCATGGACAAAAATAGGCGACCTATTGCACGGAATGGACTTTTTATGTACGTGTCCTTCCTAAGAAAAGAGAAATTGAGGGAGTTTATTAAAAAATATTCCTGAAACAAAAGGGCATTAAGACCTATTTACTTTTTTGTTTTGAAATGAAAATGTAAAGATTTTAACTTTTTACTATTCAGAACGTTTTTGCACAAAAGAAATTTCAGTTTGGTAAATAACGATGTAAATCAAGTAGTATAAGTGTTTATTCAAATTTTTTACAATATTTTAAAGTTTGTCAAAAGCCTTTAGTGGCAATGAAATGGATGCCGATTGTTCCTCTTTGGCAAAATTTTAGTTGAAAATACCTATCTGATAGCAAACTGTAAAATGATAAAAAAATAGTTGATAAAATTAGTTTTCTAATCTAATATTTACTATAGAATATTTTTTATATGATGAGGGGGAAATCCATTGTTTAATGAGAGGGAAGCGTTACGATTACGATTGGAACAACTAAACGAAGCAGAAGTAAAGGTCATCCGTGAATATCAAATTGAGCGAGATGCGATTTATGCAAAATTAAGAGAATTAGACCGTCAAGGAACAGGTCTAGTGTCAGATACAAAAAAAGAAGTGCGTACAGAAAGAAAGACGGATTCGCTGCCTGTATTAGCTGAACTGGCTGCACAAGAAATGAGAAGCTACCAGCCGCCGGCACAATCACAATCAAATCCTGCATCATCTTTAGGAACAGGACAGCTAAACGGTGTACCTGTAGGTATTCCTGAAGGATCTACTAGACGCAGAAGAGGCACAGCCCGCCCTGGTTCAAAGGCAGCTAAGCTTCGTGAAGCTGCGATTAAAACGTTAAAGCGTCATAATGCGGCGATTAAAAGCTCTGAGCTTCAAAAAGAGATTGAAAAAGAGAGCGGTCTTGAAATTCCAAATATGACAACGTTTATGCAAAGCTTAATTAAAATGTATCCTGAAGTGAAAAAGCCATATCGCGGACAGTATATTTTAGAAGGCGACATTCAAACAGAAGACGAATAAATAAAAAGAAACTGCTGACGTAAAAGCCAGCAGTTTTTTATTGCGAGAATTACTTTTTTTGGTCAACTGTATAGACAATTTTTCGTTCCTTTGACAGGTGATCACGCTGTTTTTTGAAGCCATCGATCTTCACTGTCATGACCTCTCCATTTCGCTGCACCGCATCGACTTGTGCCTGGAGTATTTGAACTTGTTCGTTCAGCTTTTTCAAGATGGGTTCGATTTCTTCCGTTGTTTGCAGGAAGCTGTCTCGAGAGAATGGCTGTGAATTTGTTTGAGCTGACTGGTCAATATCAGCAAAATGAGATGCGATCCATTCCTCACTTTCTGCTAACTGCTTTTGATAGCTTGTGAGCGTTTCATAAAAAATCGTTTCCTTTGCTTTTTCAATTTGCAGTAATTTCTCTTGTGTTTCATAAAAACGCTCCTGAAGGTGTCTGACGCCTTCCTGTAATAAATGGAGCTCTGCGTTTTTATCACCCAATGTTTGCTGCAGTTTCTCAATCACAGCGGATAAAGTATTTCCTTTTTTCTCCTCTTTTGCAAGCCGTTGATCTTGATCTTGCATCCGTTCATTTAATTGTTGAGAGATTTCTTTATATTTGATCACTTTTAAATGCAGCCGGTGTTTTTCTTCCGTTTCTTTTCTTCTATGAAAGGTTTCCTTTTGCAGCATTTCATGAAGAAGGACTATTTTATGTAATAATTCAGATTTGCTGTAGGAGAGATCCTGTATTTTTGAGGCTGCATCGTCTTGATCAATGGTCATTTCATCCAATTGTTGTTTTAATAGCGTGTAATCCTTTTTCATCTCATGATATTCTTGAGTTAACTTCTTATTTTTAGAATACGTATATGAGGACTGTAAATCAGAGATCATTTGTTGATATTTGGCTGTTTCAGCTTTTAAGTATAAATTCTCTTGAGATAGGTCATGGAATAGGGGAGAAGCATGGCGCCTGTTCATAGATAGACCCTCCTTATTCATGTTACCAATAAAGTATGCGAAATGAGTGCGATTAGAACAACCATATCCAAGGAGGGTGAGAGAATGGATGTAGTGAATGTCATTTTAGCTGGAGGAGCTTCCAGACGTTTTGGAGAGCCAAAGGCAAGTTATATGTATCAAGGAAAACCACTATATGAGCATGTGAAAAATCAGCTTTTGAAAGGACAGACGGTCATCATCAGCCATCCATCACTTCTGCCCTTTTTTAAAGAAAGAGGTGAACGAAGTGTGTGGTTAGATGATGAACAGGTGCGCGGATGCGGGCCGCTTGCCGGCATGTATACGGCGATGCAAAAGCAAGAAGCAGCATGGTATTTGGTGATGGCATGTGACATGCCCTTCATACGGAGGGAGACCGCCGAAGCATTATCGTCCTATTGCAGCGAGCACGTAGATGCTATCATCCCGCTTGTTCAGGGCAGATTACAGCCTTTATTTGCGCTTTATCACCGCCGCTGTCTGCCGTCCATTGATGCGTGTTTAAAAGAGAATCAATTAGCCATCAAAGAGTTACTTCAAAGGCTTAAGGTGCGCATCGTCCCAGAGGAGGAACTGAACGTAACACCAAATGAATTTCGAAATATCAATAAAAGAAGCGATTTACCTGAAAACGGTATGATATGATACATAAAAATGGTGAGGAGAGAACAGCATTGAATGACCGATATTCAAGACAAATCTTGTTCCCTCCGGTTGGGGAAAAGGGTCAGCGTGCGCTTGCTGACAGTCATGTTCTGATCGTTGGAGCCGGTGCACTTGGAACTGCCTCCGCTGAAGGGCTTGTCCGGTCTGGGATCGGCACGTTGACGATTGTTGATCGTGATTATGTAGAGTTTTCAAATTTACAGCGGCAGCAGCTGTACACAGAACATGATGCAAAGGCACATGTGCCAAAAGCAGCTGCGGCAAAAAAACGTCTCCAAGAGATCAATCATGAAGTGATCATACACGCCCTGATTGAAGATGCAGGCGCGAGGCTGTTAAGACCGTTATTTCAGAGCGCAGATATTGTCATTGATGCGACGGATAATTTTGAGACGAGAATGGTGATGAATGATTTATCGCAGGAAACGAAGACGCCGTGGATATATGGCGCTTGTGTGAGCAGCCAGGGGATGTATATGACCATTTTGCCGGATAAAACGCCGTGTTTATCGTGTGTCTTTACAGAACTGCCTGTTGGCGGCTTGACGTGTGATACAGCGGGGATTATTTCTCCAGCAGTTCAAATGGTTTCTGCTTATCAGCAAACAGAGGCGCTAAAATATTTAACAGGACATGAAGATCAAATCGAACGGAAATTTGTCACATTTGATCTTTGGCAGGCGACATCGTTTAAAATGGATTTGTCTCGTACTAAGCAGAAGAACTGCCCATCCTGCGGTGAAGAAAGAACCTATCCTTATTTACATGAGCAGCGTAAAAAAACGACGATTCTTTGCGGACGGGATACAGTTCAAGTTGTATCTAAAGATTTAGCAAATCTATCATTTCAGCATGTGAAAGAGAGGCTGTCATCTATTTGTGAGGTGGAAGTGAATGACTTCTTAATCCATGTCCGCTATGAATCTTATCGTATTGTCTTTTTCAAAGGTGGACGTGCATTAATCCATGGGACGAATGATGAAAAAGCAGCCAATTCATTACTAGCAAGACTGCTAGGGATATAGGAGTGAAGTGTGATGGAAAGACGTCAGCCAATTCCAGTAGAAGAAGCCATTCAGAAAGTCCATCAATATGAAAAGCATGGAGAAGCAGAATGGGTGCCTTTAAAAAATAGCCTTGAAATGTTCATTGCAGAAGATATTTTAGCAGATCATGATGTTCCTGCATTTGATCGTTCCCCGTATGATGGTTTTGCACTTCGGGCAGAAGATACAAAAGAAGCGTCAAGCGAGCATCCGGTTGAATTTGAGGTCATTGACCATATTGGTGCAGGAATGGTCTCAGCAAAAACCATCGGTCCCTTTCAAGCCATCCGTATCATGACAGGAGCAAAAATCCCGGATGGAGCAAATGTCGTCATCATGCTTGAGCTGACTAAGACCTTCGAAAAAGACGGCAAATCATACATGTCACTTAAAAGACCGCTGAAAAAAGGGGACAATATTTCTCGTCAAGGAGAAGAAGTACTTGAAGGAAATGTGATGGTCAAAAAAGGAACCAAAGTAACTCCGGGCGTTACGGCCCTATTGGCGACATTTGGATATGGTGTAGTGCCAGTTGTCAAAAAGCCAGTGATCGGCATCATCTCAACAGGTACAGAGCTTCTTCAAGTGAGTGATGCGATGGTGGACGGTAAGATTAGAAACAGTAATCTTAGTATGGTTTATGCCCAGATACTTGAGGCCGGGGGAGAGCCGCTTGATTTAGGCGGTGTGTCTGATGATTTTGACAAAAGCTATCATGCCGTCAAAGCAGCCTTAAGCAAGGTAGATTTCTTAATCACAACAGGCGGTGTGTCAGTAGGTGATTTTGACTTTCTCCCTGCGATTTATGAAAAGCTGGGAGCTGAGGTGCTGTTTAATAAAGTGGCCATGAGACCCGGAAGTGTGACGACGGTTGCTGCAATGCCAAATGGTCAACTGCTGTTTGGGCTGTCAGGAAATCCCGCTGCCTGTTTTGTTGGCTTTGAATTATTTGTGAAACCGATGATCTATAAATGGTCTTTGAAGAAGCAGCCGTTTCCTGCTTTTGCTGAGGCGAAGCTGACACACGATTTTCCAAAAGCCAATCCGTTCACTCGATTTGTCAGAGCGGCACTACAATTCACGGGCAGTCAGCTCAGTGTGACCCCAACAGGTCTTGATAAATCAAGTGCCGTGACCTCTATTGCAGATGCTAACTGTTTCATCGTGCTGCCCGGAGGAACAAGAGGTTTTAAGGCCGGTGATCAGGTCCATGTTCTGCTGTTTCAGCACGAAGGAGAGGGTTCCCCATGCTGGATGACACATTAAGCATATTACAGGTGGTCGGTTATCAAAACAGCGGCAAGACTATGTTGATTGAAAAGCTCTGTCAGCTGGCTGTACTTGACGGGCTGAAGCTAGGCTGCTTTAAACACCATGGACATGGCGGTAAACCAGATCGTCTTTTGAAAGAAAAAGACACCGATCGATATGTTCAAGCAGGTGCATTTGCCGCTGGCGTGGAAGGAGAGGGTGAATTTCACTTTTCAATGCAGCACATCACGTTAGAGCAGTTGCTCAACATGTGTCAGCATCTTCCATTAGACGCTGTCTTGATAGAAGGGTATAAACAGGCACCATACCGCAAAATCGTTTGTGTAAAGAATGAAGAGGAGCTCATTGATCTTTCAACTCTTTCCAATATACAAGCAGCTATTTATTTTTCTCAAGAGTTTCAATTAATCGAAAATTACTCGTTTCCAGTGTTTTCAGCCTTTGAAAAGGGCGCAGTCACATTTGGTTTTAACTTATTGAAGGGAGGCGTCTCTGCTTGAGTGAATTTTTTAAAATAACAAAAACGCCGATTGATGTAAACGAATTGATTCAGCATGTGACAAGGCGAAAGGCAGGGGCCATTACGACGTTTATCGGGACGGTCAGAGAGTGGACAAACGGCAAAAAAACATTGCGTTTAACTTATGAAGCATACATACCAATGGCTGAAAGCATGCTAAGTCAAATTGGACAAGAAATCAAGAAACAGTGGCCTGAAACTGAAGCAGCCATTGTGCACCGGATCGGGACACTTGATATAACGGATATTGCTGTTGTGATAGCCGTTTCATCTCCTCATAGGAAGGCTGCATACGAAGCGAACGAATATGCCATTGAGCGAATTAAGGAAATCGTTCCAATTTGGAAAAAAGAATATTGGGAAGACGGGGAAGCCTGGATAGGTGATCAGCTTGAAACGGTTTCATATCCAGAGGGGAAACCTAGCGATCTTCAACTTGCAAAGAAAGAAGGTGATCAGCTTGATTAGTGTATTATTGTTCGCCGGCCTTGCTGAGAAGGCCGGTAAACAACAAATCATCATTCAAAAAGATCAAACAACGGTTGATGAGATTAAATTAGAATTACAGGAGGTATATGGTGTTGATGCTGCACAAAACGTGATGGTTGCAGTCAACGAACTATATACGAGGGAAAACGCTGAAGTGCGTAGCGGGGACACTGTTGCATTCATTCCTCCTGTAAGCGGTGGATAATAGATATTAGAGGATTTGGTTATGGCCAGCGGCTGTAACCAATTTTTTATGTGTGAAAAGATTGTAGAGGTATTTGGGTGTGATCTTCGTAAATAAAACATCCCCTTCGTGCTTTAGAAATGTGAGGGTCGAGCTGCTGGATCAGATCATACAATTCGCTAATTCGTCTCACATTGAAATCTGTCTGGGCTTGAAGCTGTTCTTTTAATTCTTTTGTACTCACAATGCTTCCCTTTTTCTCTTTAATAATATCTACGCATCTAGCAGCGTAGTATATTTTGTCATTAGAGGGTCTACTTTCTTTCATATCAAGTAATTTGAGCTCATGATAAATCAGTTCTCTTTCCTTTCGAAAGTATTGCCATGCTTCTTGTTCCTTTTCATAAAGTAAAATCAATTGTGTTTTCAATTTTTCTCTTAACATTCACTTGACTCCATTTCCACTATCATTTAACCTACCTCTATTTTACATTATATGAAAAAATAACTTTTGATCAAGTAAAAACCTTATATTTTTCATTTTTTAATATGAAAGTATTGATACTAAAGGCTCATTTGTTCTATAAAAGAAACCAATCATAGTCCTATAAAGCCGGGATTTGTCGAAATTACTAGGATTATTTTAACAAAAAATTGTTGTGTCTAACTAAGACCATCCGAATTCAAAGGAAAAGGATATTTATTCCGAAAGACATGTGGTTTTTTGATAAAATGTTTTTAGGTCAGTAAAACCTCTATTTTTTGATATGAATATGGTCTGGTCATGGTGTCATTTGGAGGATGTCATTCGTGATAATAGAATAATAGATGAATTTTTTCCTCAATGAAAATAAGAAAATCAAATCATCCATCACTTATTGGCAATCTTTTGATAAAATAGAAAGAACAAGAGAGAACATGTGCGTTTGCATACTTGCATGACATAGAGAGGAGACATTTGATGAAAGAAAATATGCAAAAGCCCACGATCATTGGAGTGAGCACAAGACCTTCAGAGCACCTGAAAAGAGTATGGGAAAACCCGGTGGTTTGGTAGCCTTTATCCTGTGTGCTTCTTTTAACAGTGATTGTGACTTATTTGTCAGAGCTAGTGAATGAAGGAATGTGGGCAGATTTAAGCTTGCCGGTATCGGTCGTTTATGTGGTGACGCTAATTGGTCTAATTCTCGGACTTGTGATTAATGCTGCTATATATAAGTGCATCGTATTTTTAGCAAAGGGTGATGCATCGTTTCAGCAGCTGTTTTCAGCGGTCCTGTTTATTACACCAGTTACGATCATTGGTACGATTATTTCTCATCTGTCCGTCATCCTGTTCCATGTGCCAAAAAACATCACAATCACCTCATTAAATGCACTCATTCAAACTTCTGGTCCATGGCTCGGTGTGTTTGCTAATATTGATCTCTTTGTGATCTGGAATCTTGTTTTAACAGGCTTTTTATTGATCAAAGTCGGTCATATATCTCCAAGAATATCTTGGATCATGATAGGAGTCTTTTATGTCATTTCTTTCATTCTTCAATATGTAGGAACCGCAATCAACATATCAGTAAGCTGGGGGTAGAATGTCTTTATGAGAAAGAAAATCATCATCGGATCCATTTTTATTATTGTCATCGGTCTATTTATTGGCTTTAACATTGCGAAAAATCAATCAAAGCCTGCTTCGACAGCAGCTATTAAAACAGTAAAACCCACACAAAAAGAAATCACCACTACGGTAATGACGCCAGGGACACTTTCATTCTCTGAAGAGCAGTTCATTTATGCAGAAGAGGAAAAAGGACACTTGAAGGGGATTTCTGTGAAAGAAGGAGAAAAGGTAAAGGCTGGAACGCCGCTTCTTACATATGAAAATAGGGAGCTGGAGCTTGAAGAGCAGCAGCAAGCTCTTGCGGCTGAATCAAGTACGCTAAAACGCGAACAATTACAAAATAGACTGAGCGAATTAGATGAAAAACAAGCAGGCGACTCAGTCGCCCATCCTAAAAACGAGCGAGACCAGCTCGAATTAGAGCTGAAAGCGGCTGAATTAGAACAAAAACAAGCAGAGATCAGCCAAGAAAAAGTAAAAGCACAAATAGAAGATTTAACCGTACATAGTAAAATTGACGGTACAGTGATTTCCATTGAGCAAGAAGAAGGGGCAGGAAAGCCGGAAGAAAGACAGCCGATCATTCATATTGGCAATGAGAAAAAAATGATTGTGCGAGGATTGATTTCTGAGTATGACGCCATAAAAGTGAAAAAGAAACAAAAAGTAAAGGTTACATCTGATGTCATTCGCGGAAAGAGCTGGCAAGGGGTCGTGAAAAAAGTGGGGGCTGTACCTGCACAGGCAGCATCCGAAACAACTGCGGGTGATCAAACGGTACAATATCCTGTTGAAATCGAAATAAAGGGAAAAAAACCTGAAGCGAAACCTGGTTTTAAAATGATCATGGAAATTGAAACAGATAAGCGTCAAGCCCAAACGATTCCTGAATCAGCTGTAAAAAAAGAGGATGATGGACAATACGTTTATGTTGTCAAAAAGAATGTACTTAAAAAAGTAAAAGTGGTGCTAGGGGAAACGTCAGGTAATGACCTTGAAGTGACAAAAGGTGTCAAGGCAGAGGATCAAATCATTGCTCATCCATCAGATGACATGTATGACGGAATGGAAGTGAATGCTGAATGATTCAGCTTTCAAACGTGATAAAAAGCTATGAGGTCGCCCAAGAAACATTTGATGTATTAAGTGAGATCGATCTTGTCATTGAAAAAGGCGAGTATATGTCCATTATGGGCCCGTCAGGCTCTGGAAAATCGACGTTAATGAATATCATTGGCTGTTTAGACCGGCCAACCACAGGACAATATCATTTTCAAGGAAGAGAGCTGTCAGCAGCAAAGGATCAAGACCTCGCAGTGATTCGAAATCAATTCATTGGATTTGTTTTTCAGCAATTTCACCTGCTGCCGAGGTTAAATGCGAGGCGTAATGTTGAGCTTCCGATGATTTACGCTGGTATCAGTCAAAAGGAAAGAAAAGAACGCGCAGAAATGGCACTTGAAAAGGTTGGTTTGTCAGACCGAATGAAACATATGCCAAGTGAGTTGTCGGGAGGGCAAAAGCAAAGAGTGGCAATAGCCCGTGCTATTGTCAATAAGCCGCAGCTTATCTTAGCAGATGAACCGACAGGCGCTCTTGACTCAAAAACAAGCTTCTCAATCATGGAACAGTTTACTAAGCTGAATGAGGAAGGGACAACGATTGTGCTTGTCACCCATGAAGAAGAAATAGCTGCGTATACAAATCGGACGGTCGTTGTAAGAGATGGACGGCTCGTTGAAGATAGATTGACACAAGGGGACGCTATGAATGAAACTCTTTGAAAATATCAAAATAGCGATGAATTCTGTTTTAGCTCATAAATTACGTTCTATTTTAACGATGCTTGGGATTATTATTGGTGTTGGATCAGTCATTGCGGTCGTGGCTATCGGTCAAGGCGGCGAGCAAATGTTAAAAGGGTCGATTTCAGGTCCAAACAATACCATTGATATGACATATACGCCTTCTGACGAAGAGTTAAATGCAAATCCAAACGCTTTATTCGACGCCACATTTACTGAGGAAGACATAAAAAGCGTTAAGACAATCAACGGGGTGAATCAGGTTGCCTCTTCGACTGCACAAGGAATGCAGCTGAGATTTCAAGATACGACAGTGGATGCGACAGTTAACGGTATAAATGAAGGGTATACGAATGTACATTCATTACAAATAGCAGAAGGACAGAATTTAAGAGATATTGACTTTAGAAGCGGCAGAAGAGCCGCTCTCATCTCTGAAGGCTTACAAAAAGAATTATTTAATGGACAGAAGGCATTAGGCGAAATGATTTGGATGAACGGACAGCCTGTTGAAGTCATCGGTGTTTTAGCAAAACAGAAAGGGATGTTTTCATTTGATATGAACGAAATATTTGTCCCGTTTGCTATGCTCACCTCCACATTTGGGATCAATGAATATGATAAGTTGTCAATTCAAGTCGCACATGCTGATCAAATGAAGGAAGTAGGAAAGAATGCGGCTGCATTATTAAATGAAAATCATCATACAGAAGATGCTTATGAAATGATCAATATGGAAGAAATCGCAGAAGGCATTGGTCAAATCACATCTGTTATGACAACAATCATTGGCTCAATAGCTGGGATTTCTTTGCTTGTCGGCGGTATCGGTGTGATGAATATCATGCTTGTTTCTGTGACAGAGAGGACAAGGGAAATCGGTATCCGAAAGGCGATTGGGGCAACAAGGGCTCAAATACTCGTTCAATTTTTAATTGAATCTGTCGTCTTAACATTGATCGGCGGGTTGATGGGGATCGCACTTGGCTTAGGTGGCGCCGCGCTAGTATCACTAGTTGCCGGCTGGCCGTCCTTAGTATCTTGGCAAGTCATCTGTGGCGGTGTGCTGTTTAGTATGCTTATTGGGATTGTTTTTGGGTTAATTCCTGCGAATAAAGCAGCAAGACTAGATCCTATTGATTCTCTTAGATATGAATAATTTGGAGAAGAACAAAAGCATACAAACAGTGTGAATTCGCCTGTAATCCACCATCAAAAGCTTTTATGCACATCGCATAAAAGCTTTTTTTAGTTCCATTGAATGAAATGAAAAATGATAGAAATGCTAAGATCATGACTTTCATCTTAATGTCACATATTTTTCAGTTTACAAATGGTACATATAAAGGTAAGATGACCATGGTGAAAGATTTTGATAGTTATTGAATGTATTTGATTGTTTTGTATTGATAATGTTGAAAAAAGCGATTACAATAAAGGTGCGCGCAAAATGAATACGTTTTCAAAAGGGGGTGTTTTCTTGTTGACACCGGAAAGACATCAACTCATTATCGACTGTTTAGAAGAAAATGATGTCATCAAAATACAGGACTTAACGATTATGACGGATGCGTCTGAATCTACAATTAGAAGAGATCTATCAGCCCTTGAAGAAAAAGGATTTCTTAAAAGAGTCCATGGGGGAGCAGCCAAGATATCAAGTATCCGTCTTGAACCAGATGTATTTGAGAAATCTGCCAAAAACCTTCAAGAAAAGTCATTGGTTGCAGAGGCAGCTGCTTCACTTTTAAAACAAGGCGATTGTATTTATTTAGATGCTGGTACGACCACACAGCAAATGATTGAATATATCGATCCCGATCAAGATATTGTTGTGGTGACAAACGGTGTTATGCACATTGAAGCACTCATGAGAAAAGGCATTTCTTTTTACCTGATAGGCGGATCAGTGAAACATCGAACAGGAGCCATGGTGGGAGCCGCAGCTTTGACAGCGATGGAAAATTACCGTTTTGACAAAAGCTTTGTTGGGACGAACGGCATTCATCCCGAGGCGGGGTTTACAACACCTGATCCAGAGGAAGCGCTCATGAAAAAAAGAGCCATGAAGCAGGCGAAAAAAACCTATATCTTATCAGATGCCTCTAAGTTTGGCGAAATATCGTTTTCAGCCTTTGCTAGTTTACAGGAAGCCACCATTATCACAAACGACGCAAAAGAGGATTCATTCGATAATTACCATGAAAAAACGGTTATAAAGGTAGTGAAAACATGATTTATACAGTTACTTTAAACCCATCAGTTGATTACATCGTACACGTGGAGGATTTCGCAGTCGGCGGTTTGAATCGTTCAACCTATGACAAAAAATATCCAGGTGGAAAAGGGATCAATGTCTCAAGGCTTTTAAAACGTCACGGTGTTGAATCAAAAGCGCTTGGATTCATAGGCGGATTTACAGGAAAATATATTCAAGACTTTTTACAAAACGAACAATTACAAACAGCCTTTCACGAGGTGTCAGAAGATACACGAATTAATGTGAAACTAAAAACAGGTGAAGAAACCGAAATCAACGGACTCGGCCCATCTATTACTGAAGCGCAATTTGAGTCGTTTCTGTCTCAATTTTCTTCATTGACTGAAGGAGATGTCGTTGTCTTAGCTGGCAGCATTCCTTCTTCATTGCCTCATAACACGTATGAACGTATTGCTGAGGTGTGTGAAAAGCAAGGTGTCAGAGTTGTCCTTGATATTTCCGGGGAAGCACTAAAAAAAGCAGCAGGCTTGAAACCGTTCTTAATGAAGCCAAACCATCATGAGCTAGGTGAAATGTTTGAGACGAGCATCTCATCTGCGGAAGAAGCCATTCCTTATGGGAAGAAGCTGTTAGAACAAGGTGCTGAACATGTCATCGTATCAATGGCTGGAGATGGAGCTCTCTTATTCAGTAAGGAAGGGGTTTATCAGTCCAATGTTCCAAAGGGCACGCTTGTTAATTCAGTTGGTGCAGGGGATTCAGTCGTTGCAGGATTTTTAGCCGGCGTTTCGAAAGGCCTTTCGATTGAAGAATCATTTAAGCTTGGCGTCACATCAGGCAGCGCTACAGCATTTTCTGAGGAGCTTGGAACAAAAGAGCTTGTCGACACACTATTACCACAAGTAAAAGTCACACGCATTTAAAGGAGGAGTCATCATGAAAATTACAGAACTACTCACAAAGCAGACAATTAAGCTTCAATTAGACAGCCAGCAGAAAGAAGCAGTCATTGAAGAACTAGTCACTGTTTTAGATACAGCAGGCAAGCTAAATGATAAAGAGGGCTACAAAGAAGCAGTGATCAACCGTGAAAAACAGAGCTCTACTGGTATTGGCGAAGGAATTGCTATCCCTCACGCTAAAACAGCAAGTGTAAAAGAGCCTGCCATTGCATTTGGCCGCTCGACAGCTGGTGTAGATTATGAATCACTGGACGCGCAGCCGAGTCATCTTGTCTTTATGATTGCCGCAACTGAAGGCGCAAACAACACGCACTTAGAAGCACTTTCTCGTTTATCAACACTTCTCATGCGTGAAGAAATCCGAAAGCAGCTTCTTGAAGCGGCTACTGAAGATGAAATCATCGATATCATCAATACGCATGACAAGGACGATGATGAAGAAGAAGAGGAAGTTCAAGAAGAGCCGGCTGTATCAGGTAAACCAGCTAAGATTTTAGCAGTAACAGCTTGCCCAACAGGTATTGCGCATACATTTATGGCAGCAGATGCTTTGAAAGAAAAAGCAAAAGAAATGGGCATTGACATTAAAGTCGAAACAAACGGCTCTGGCGGTATTAAACACGCCCTTACGGCAAAAGAAATCGAAGAAGCACCAGCCATCATTGTGGCAGCGGACAAGCAAGTTGAAATGGAACGCTTTAAAGGCAAACATGTCATTGAAGTACCTGTGACAGCTGGAATCCGCCGTCCTCAGGAATTAATTGAAAAAGCAGTCAATCAAGATGCGCCGATTTATAAAGGCTCAGGCGGCAGTTCTTCAAAAGACGAAAATGAGTCATCTGGCAAAGGTAGAAGTGGTTTCTACAAGCACTTAATGAGTGGTGTAAGCAACATGCTTCCATTTGTTGTCGGGGGCGGTATCCTTGTTGCAATTTCATTTTTCTGGGGAATTAACTCAGCAGATCCTAAGGACCCTTCATTTAATTCATTTGCAGCTGTATTAAAAGGAATTGGCGGAGATAATGCGCTTGCCTTAATCGTTGCTGTTTTAGCCGGATTTATTGCAATGAGTATTGCAGATCGTCCAGGTTTTGCGCCAGGTATGGTCGGTGGATTTATGGCGTCGGCAGCAGGTGCAGGATTCTTAGGCGGACTAATTGCCGGTTTCCTTGCAGGTTATGTCGTTGTGCTACTTAAAAAAGTATTCACATTCGTACCGCAGTCACTCGACGGGATTAAACCGGTTCTGCTGTATCCATTGTTCGGTATTTTCTTCACAGGCATCATCATGCATTACATTGTTAACACACCGGTAAAAATGGTGATGGATGGATTAACTCACTGGCTTGAAACTTTAGGTACTGGAAACCTTGTCTTAATGGGCATTATTTTGGCAGGTATGATGGCGATTGATATGGGGGGCCCAATTAACAAAGCGGCTTACACATTCGGTCTTGCGATGATTGCTGCTGGAAACTATGCACCGCATGCTGCCATTATGGCAGGCGGAATGGTACCACCATTAGGTATTGCACTTGCTACAACAATCTTTAGAAATAAATTCTCAAAACGTGACCGAGAAGCAGGGATTACATGCTACTTCATGGGAGCTGCCTTCATCACTGAAGGGGCGATCCCGTTTGCAGCGGCTGACCCTCTGCGCGTAATTCCTTCAGCTGTTATTGGAGCAGCAGTGGCTGGCGGATTAACGGAATTCTTTAGAGTCACGCTTCCTGCGCCGCACGGCGGACTATTCGTTTTCTGGGTAACAAATCATCCGGTTCTTTATATCATCAGCATCTTAATCGGTGCCGTTGTAACAGCGATTTTACTGGGTATTTTGAAAAAACCAGTCAAACTAGAAGCGTAATTCAGAAGAGAAGCATCGTGAAGAGCGGTGCTTCTTTTTGTTTAATCATGAACAAATTAGGAAAAAATATCTAATTGAATGGTTGTCTTGTGAATTTTTAAATGACATGTGATAAAGTAAAGTTATTCAATTCACGTTTCAAGTCTTTTAGCAGAAAGTCTTAGGAGGAAGCAGTATTTTGAACGAAGAAAACAAACAAAACGAAAATGATATTCAATCTGATGCAAAGCAAGACAAAACAGAGAAGAAAAGTTCACTGTTTGAATGGATCAAAGCCATTTTAATTGCACTTGCGCTCGTCCTGCTCATCCGTACGTTTATATTTGAGCCGTATGTGGTGGAAGGAGAGTCAATGGAACCGACTCTTCATGATGGGGAAAAGCTGTTTGTCAACAAAACCATTAACTATCTAGGTGGTGTCAAACGAGGTGACATCGTGATTATTAATGGAAAAGATGGCCAGAAGATTCATTATGTAAAACGATTGATCGGCCTTCCGGGAGACACGATTGAAATGAAGGATGATACGCTTTACATTAATGGTAAAAAAGTTGATGAGCCTTATTTAAAAGAGAACAAGGCACATGCGAAAGAGTATGAAGTGCATTTAACAGGGGATTTTGGTCCAGTGAAAGTACCGAAAAACGATTACTTTGTGATGGGGGACAACAGACTCAATTCCATGGACAGCAGAAATGGACTTGGACTCATTGAAAAGGATCGGGTTGTCGGGACATCAGAATTTGTTTTCTTCCCATTTGGCGACATTCGGCAAACAAAATAAAAGCACCCTTCTCAGGTGTGTGAGAAAAGTGCTTGAATGGACGACCCTTTAAAAGAAGGGTTGTTTTAATTTGGCGTGAGCACCGTAACAATGATCACAATCGCCAACACAGAAGCGAAGACAGACCCAGTAATGGCTAAAACGGACCGAAACAATCCGACCTTTTGATTTTCTTTCCCTCGCTTTTGTAAAAAGCGTTTCGAAAAGATGTGTACCAGTGTGTAAATAAGCACAAGCCCAATATAAAGGCCAAAATCCCTTGCATTAAAGCCTGTTGCAGATAAATAAATACCCATAAAGAAAATCAATAAACAGTATTCCATAAGTGTAAGTAATCTCAAATCGCACGAACTCCTTCAATAAATCATTCCCATTTATTATACCATAATGGACAAATTGCCTTCGTTCTTAGCGAGAGACGTTTCTATCAAACGTTATTCATGTTATACTTCATAATGATGAATGAGTGATGGAGGATTAATAAATGATTGCAGTAAATAATGTTAGTTTGCGTTTTGCTGATCGTAAACTATTTGAAGAAGTAAATATTAAATTCACTCCTGGCAACTGCTACGGTCTAATTGGTGCCAATGGAGCTGGTAAATCAACGTTTCTAAAGATTCTTTCAGGTGAAATTGAAGCTCAGACGGGCGATGTTCATATGAGCCCTGGTGAGCGTTTAGCGATTTTAAAACAGAACCATTTTGAATACGAAGAATTTGAAGTATTAAAAGTCGTCATGATGGGTCATAAACGTCTATATGATGTGATGCAGGAGAAAGATGCGATCTATATGAAACCTGATTTCTCAGATGAAGACGGGATTCGTGCAGCAGAGCTTGAAGGTGAGTTCGCTGAGTTAAACGGCTGGGAAGCAGAAAGTGAAGCAGCGATCTTATTAAAAGGTCTTGGCATTCCAGAGAGCCTTCAATCGAAGAAAATGTCTGAGCTTGGTGGTTCTGAAAAGGTAAAAGTACTACTAGCCCAAGCTTTATTTGGTAAGCCTGACGTTCTTCTTCTTGATGAGCCAACGAACCACTTGGACTTACAAGCAATCCAGTGGCTGGAAGAGTTCCTCATTAATTTTGAAAATACCGTGATTGTCGTTTCGCATGACCGTCATTTCTTAAACAAAGTATGTACACATATTGCGGACCTAGACTTTGGAAAAATTCAAGTATATGTCGGTAACTATGATTTCTGGTATGAGTCCAGCCAGCTAGCGCTGAAGCTCAGCCAAGATGCGAATAAGAAAAAAGAAGAACAAATTAAGCAGCTTCAAGAGTTCGTTGCCCGGTTCAGTGCGAACGCTTCTAAATCGAAGCAAGCGACCTCAAGAAAGAAATTGCTTGATAAAATCTCTTTAGATGACATTAAGCCATCTTCACGTAAATATCCGTACGTTCATTTTGCGCCAGAGCGCGAAATTGGAAATGATGTCCTTCAAGTAGAAGGTCTATCGAAAACAATTGATGGTGTGAAAGTACTTGATAACGTCAGCTTTATCATGAATCGCGAGGATAAAATTGCGTTCTTAAGCCGTAATGAGCTTGCTGTATCCACTTTATTTAAAATTCTTGCTGGTGAGATGGAGCCAGACAGCGGGACGTTTAAATGGGGCGTTACAACATCTCAAGCCTTTTTCCCGAAAGACAATAGTGAATACTTTGAAGGAAACGATGTCGATCTAGTGGATTGGCTTCGTCAATATTCTCCTAATGATCAAAGTGAAAGCTTCTTACGCGGGTTCTTAGGACGTATGCTTTTCTCTGGGGAAGAAGTAAAGAAAAAAGCAAGCGTCTTATCAGGAGGAGAGAAGGTTCGTTGTATGTTATCGAAAATGATGCTGTCAGGAGCGAATGTTCTGCTGCTGGATGAGCCGACGAACCACTTGGATCTAGAATCCATTACAGCGCTGAATAACGGTTTAATGAGCTTTAAAGGAGCTATGCTCTTCTCATCTCATGACCATCAGTTTGTTGAAACAGTGGCAAACCGTATCATCGAAGTGACGCCAAATGGCATCGTCGATAAACAAACAACATATGATGAGTTCTTATCAGATCAAGACATTCAAAAGAGACTCGATGAGCTTTATGCATAAATAAGCAAAGACATCCAAAAGTGGATGTCTCAGCGTGTAGACAAACCCTCGCATTCGTTGTCAGTCCTGCGTGCCGGTGCTCACGAATGTCAAATTCGCTCCGCTCCGGTACTCGTCCTTCCTAGACTGCAAAGGTTTTCTATCACGCTGAAAAGAAGACAAAAGGCTAAAATGAAGATCATTTTAGCCCTTTGTCAACAATCTGAGACATCCATAAGTGGATGTCTTTTTTTCGATTAAATCGCCCAGTTTCCATTACGGAAGATCGGTTCGCGTTTCCCGTCTTTTGTAATCCCGTCAATATTCATTTCCTTTGAACCAATCATGAAATCGACGTGTGTAATACTGTTGTTCACACCAGCTGCATCCAATTCTTCACGATTCATCTCTTTTCCGCCTTCGATATTGAACGCATACCCGCTGCCGATGGCAAGGTGGTTCGATGCATTTTCATCATAAAGGGTATTGTAATAGAGAATATTCGAGTTTGAGATTGGTGAATCGTCTGGTACGAGAGCAACCTCACCTAGATAATGGGAGCCTTCATCTGTTTCAACGAGCGAAGTTAAAATGTCTTCGCCTTCCTTCGCTTTCACAATGACAATCCGACCATTTTCAAATATTAATGTAAATTCATCAATGATATTTCCTGCATAACTGAGCGGTTTTGTGCTTGAGACAGTCCCATTTACACCGTCTTTTTTAGGTACGGTAAATACTTCTTCTGTCGGCATGTTGGCCATGAAAGAGACGCCGCGCTCACTCACGCTGCCGGCACCTACCCAAATGTGCTGCTCTGGGAGCTCAATCGTTAAATCTGTGCCAGGAGCATCATAATGAAGCTTGTGGTAGTGGCGCTCATTTAGTATTTTGACCTTTTCATTTAGTGACTCATCGTGCTTTTTCCAAGCCTCAACAGGATCTGCTTGATCAGCGCGTGCGACTTTAAAGATTTGATCCCATAATAAAGCGACAGCTTCTTCATCTGTATGGTCAGGGAAAATCTTTTTTGCCCATTCTTTTGATGCAGCGCCTACGACCGTCCAAGCAACTTTGTCTGATTGAACGTATTGGCGATATGTATGAAGGGCTGATCCAGCGGCCTTTTGCTGTGCAGCGATTTTTTTCGAATCAATGCCTCGCAGAAGGTCAGGGCTTTCTGACAAGATCGTGATAAAAGCGCCGCCGCGTTTTGCGATGGTTTCCATCATCTGTGCTTCCCATTCTGGGAATTGGTCAAACACATCCTGCGGTGCATGTTCATATTTTAAACGGGCAAGAACACCATCACTCCAGCGGATATGTACGTTTTTCGCCCCGCGCTCATACGCATGTTTCGCGACAAGACGAACAAGGTCTGCAGATTCAGTAGATGCAGATACGACGACTTCTTGTCCTTTTTGAACATTCACACCGACTTCAACAATGGTCTTAGCATATTGATCTAGTTGTTTTTCAAATGAACTCATAAAAACCCTCCTTTAGTCATGTTCATCATATCAGATTTAAGACCGAAAAGGAAAATGGGGAGCATGCTTAAAGCCAAAATAAAAAAGCCGCTTTCGTGCGGCTTTTTTAGCGGTTCAGTTGTTTCACAGGCTGTGCATTAGAAGGGGGCATATGTGAAAACGACAGGCTCATTCCTCCTAAAATAATACCCGTTAAAATAACTGTGACAACGACCCGTTTACCTAAATCAAGCAACATGTTCTTCCTCCTTCATGTTTATCCATTTCTCACGATATGATCGAAATGATAAAAAAAGAAGTAGAACAAGAAGATTATTTTAATGTTTTTTGCAATTTATGAATGACTTCTAGTGAACGACCTGTTCCGATCGCGACAGATTCAAGTGGATTTGCTGCAATATGGACTGGAACGACAATCTCCTGTGAGAGCCATTCTTGAATCCCATTTAACAAAGCGCCGCCGCCAGTTAAGATCACGCCGCGGTCTACAATGTCACCACTAAGCTCTGGAGGGCTGTCCTCTAATGTGGCACGAATCGCCTCTAAAATATGAAGAAGTGATTCTCGCATGGCACCTTGAATTTCATGAGATTCAAGTGTGATCGTTTTTGGAAGACCTGTCACCAGATCCCGTCCACGTACTTCTAATGATTCCGGCTCATGCTCAATGAGACCATAACCAATTTCCATTTTAACCTGCTCGGCTGTCCGCTCGCCGATTAATAGATTATATTTCTTTCGGACAAACGTAATGATATCTTCATCCAGCTGATCTCCGCCAATTCGAATGGAATGACAAGAGACAACGCCGCCAAACGAAATAATTGCAACTTCCGTTGTTCCTCCGCCAATATCGACCACGACGTTTGCAACAGGCTCATCTACCGGGAGATCAGCGCCGATTGCGGCTGCAACAGGTTCTTCTATTAAATGCACGTGCTTTGCTCCGCAGTTTTTCACAGCATCGCTGATGGCACGGCGTTCAACAGCTGTTGAACCAGAAGGTGTACATACCACGACCGTTGGTTTTCTGAAGGTAAACCCGATATTTTTCCCTGCTTTTTTCATGATTTGTTTGAGTAAATCTGTTGTCATATCATAATCAGCGATGACACCGTCTTTCATCGGACGGATCGCCACAATTTTACCAGGTGTTTTCCCAATCATTTCTTTTGCTTCTGCTCCGACTGCAAGTACAGTTTTTGTTTCTGTATCGACTGCCACGACGGACGGTTCATTTAAAATAATTCCCTTATTTTTACTATAAACCAATATGTTAGCTGTTCCTAAATCAATTCCAATTTCGGCATTTTGAAACATGTTTTCACCCAATCTCTATTTTTG
This sequence comes from Bacillus sp. NMCC4, assembly GCF_002998555.1. Classification (NCBI taxonomy): domain Bacteria; kingdom Bacillati; phylum Bacillota; class Bacilli; order Caryophanales; family Bacillaceae; genus Bacillus; species Bacillus sp. NMCC4. The sequence continues at coordinate 141,300 of NZ_PVRA01000002.1, forward strand.
CTGTTTTAAACAATTTTACATTTAAAAGTTCAGAGGGTTGATGTCATTTGTGGGGGTTTGTGATGACCTTGAAATGAACTTGTAAAATTCAAGTATCATTTTGACAATCACAATAAATTTTCCCTTTGTTTTTTCTTTTATGAAAAAAATTTTTATAGAGGAGAAACCTTTTGAGAATCTCTTACGTCTACGATATATCAATTGGTGCAAAACAGATTGATCTTGAGCTAATGAAAGAAAGAGGGAACGAAATTGAAATCTATCGGAGTCGTAAGAAAAGTAGACGAACTAGGGCGTATTGTGATGCCAATCGAATTAAGAAGAGCACTTGATATTGCTATTAAAGACAGTATGGAATTTTTTATAGATGGGGAGAAAATCGTCTTGAAAAAATACCAGCCAGAGGGCGTTTGCCTCATGACTGGTGAGATTACATCGGAGAACCATGATTATGGAAATGGTCAAATTACATTAAGCGCTGAAGGCGCAGAACTACTGTTAAAAGAGCTGCAAGAAGCTCTTCAGCAGTAATTAAAATAGCCTGCTCTCTTCCTTTGTGCTGAGAACAGGCTTTTTTTCTGAAAAAGTTCCTTAAAAATGCCCCATCTCCCTCAAAAAATAAGTGGAAAATGGTACAATTGACAAAGAATCTCAGGGCGGCAGGTGGAATCATTTGAACAAAACATATCAAGTGCGGATCGTGTTATCTGTTCTTGCATTTATTTTAATTTTAAGCTGGGATTTCTTTTATTATCTAGGCGGCTATCAAATTAATTGGCCGCTCGATCTAGCCTTTACAGTCTTGGTTTTAACAGGGATCTGGGTTGTCTCAGGCTATGTAGACCGCTTAAACCTACTTGTGTCAGACTTAAATACGAGAGAGAAAGAAGCACACGAACTGACAGAGCGGCTGAATCGAATCACAGATAACTTGCAAGAAATCGTCTTTGAAACAAACGAAAAAGGTGAAATTATTTTCTTAAATCAAGCATGGACACAAATGACAGGCTATGACATAGAGGAATGTCTAGGCACGATGTACAATCAGTACTTTGATCAAGAGGAGCGCGTGGTCCAGCATTTGTTATCTGTGATCAAGGAGCATAAGGATGCGGGGCGGGTAGAACTGCAGCTTCTCCATAAAGAGGGAAAGAAGGTATGGGGAGACGTTCATTACAAGCTCTATTTTGATGAGCATCACCAGTTTACTGGAGGGATTGGAACGGTTGCTGATATTACGAAACAAAAGCAGGCAAAGCTTGAGCTTGAAAGATCCAATCAGCAATTGCAAATGCAGGCGCAAAAGCTGGCTGTTGCAGGACAAATAGCCGCTGGAATCGCGCATGAAGTCAGAAATCCACTGACATCAGTAAATGGCTTTTTGCAGCTGATGAAGACACAATATCCTGAAAGAACCGATTATTTTGACATTATCTTTTCCGAAATTAAACGGATTGATTTTGTTTTAAGTGAGCTGCTTGTATTGGCTAAGCCTCAAGCGGTCCATTTTCAAGAAGTCCAGCTTCATGAGCTCCTAGAACAGGTGATTACCTTATTAAAAACAAATGCCGTTCTTTCAAATATTGATCTCAAACAGCCATTTAAAAAGCAGGATGCCGGTGCAATCCTAGCAGACGCTAACCAAATGAAGCAGCTGTTCATTAATTTAATTAAAAATGCGATTGAGGCAATGCCAGAAGGTGGCAGCATATACATATCTACAGAAAAAGTATTGAATGAATGGAAGATTACCATTCAAGATGAAGGAAATGGGATGTCTGAAGAGGATATTCAAAAAATATATGATCCTTTCTTTTCAACGAAAAAAGAAGGGACAGGGCTTGGTTTGACCATCTGTGCGACGATTTTAAAAGATCATCAAGGAAGAATGGACGTATCCAGTGAGCTTGGAAAAGGCACAGCTTTTCAAATCTATTTGCCTGTGTGTCAAAAAAGCAGACAGCAGCAAGTTGAGAGGACGTGAAGTCATGACGATGAAAGCTTTATTTGTATATGGGACGTTATTGCAGCATGAAGAGCACCACGAAGCGTACATGAAGGAAAGCAGGCTATTAGCTAAATCAGCTTGGATGAGTGGAAGGATCTACGATACAGGTCAAGGATATCCAGCGTGCGTCCACTCAGAAAAAGGCACTGTATACGGGGAATTGTACGAGGTGACCGCTGACACGTTGAATAAGATAGACGTACTAGAGGAAGGGTATGACAAGCAGGAAATCAATGTCATGACGGATCAAGGTCAGGTAGCAGCCATGACATACACTTTGCCAGAGCAGAAGGCATCAGCGCTGAAAGCAATAAAGAGAGGGAGCTGGAAAGCTTATAGACTGTGGCAGCAGAAGCCGTCATCCTTCTATTATTTTGCCTATGGCTCCTGTATGGATGATGCAAGATTTAAGCTGGCAGAAGTCGATCATCACTTCAAACAAATCATCGGCGGAGGAGTACTAAGCGGTTTTACCACGAGATTTACATTGGTGAGGCCAGATGGATCAAGAGCTGATATGGTAGAAGACGGCGGCGAAACAGAGGGTGTTTTATATGAAGTTCCTTTTGATGCCATTCGTTATTTGTATAAACGAGAAGGAGTATATGAAGGTACATATCGTCCAGCTTTTGTCGATGTCAAAATAGGTGATCAAATTTATGAGAACTGTTTAACCTTTCTTGTGCTTCAAAAGAGCGAAGAAATCGCTCCGCCAGCTCATTATCGCAGTGAAATTGAAAAAGGAGCAGACCTTTACTTAAGTGAAGCGTTCCGTAAAAAAATTCGTTCGCATATGGATTCATTAATCAAACCGTAGTAAAATGCATGTTAAGTGAGATAAAAGGAGTCTGAACATGAAAAAGGAATATGCAGTCATTGGTCTTGGACGCTTTGGCGGAAGTATTTGCAAGGCGCTGAGCGAAGAAGGACTTGAAGTCATGGCCATGGATATGAATGAAGATCGAGTGAACGAATACGCGAAAATTGCCTCACACGCGGTCATTGGCGATTCGACCGACGAATCCGTTTTAAAAAATCTTGGTATTCGTAATTTTGATCATGTCATCGTTGCAATTGGCGAAAACATTCAGGCAAGTATTTTAACAACGATTATGCTGAAAGAGCTTGGCGTCAAAATGGTCACCGTGAAAGCGCAAAATGACTACCATGAAAAGGTGCTCAACAAAATTGGAGCGGATCGCATCGTTCATCCAGAGCGAGATATGGGCAGACGGATTGCACATAAAATTATTTCAAATAACGTGCTCGATTACCTCGAGCTGTCAGATGAGTACAGCCTGATTGAGATTGTTGCAAACAACAGGCTTGCGGGGCATTCTCTTTTAGATCTTGATATTCGGGCAAGATACGGCATCAACATTGTGGCGATTAAGCGCGGAAAAGAAGTCATCGTTTCCCCTCTGGCAGATGAAATGATTCAAAAAGAAGATATTCTTATTGTCATAGGGGCAGTAGCCGATATAGGACGCTTTGAAAAACGAGAAATGCAGAACGATTATTAAACACTCCGATGACGGGGTGTTTTTTTATATGAATGTGTACATGACAGGTGGACATTGAGAAGGAAATAGACACTGAAAAGGGTTGCTTTGTTCATGTATAACCTCAAAAATGAGTCATCATATTTTTCGTGCAATTATCACTATTCAGAAATAAAAAACAGTGTTTTGATATGGTTGATTTTCTCTAAATGTCATTGACTGGGCAAACAGATTCGTTTACGATAAGAAACATTATATTGTTTACTTGGAGGAGGCAGTGTCGTTGGATAAGGAGCTTTTCAGACATCAAATTGAGGTAGCAGCAAAGAGAAAAAAAGCAGCCCTCGTGATTAAACATGCGAAAGTCATGGATGTGTTTAACCAGGAATGGATAGACGCTGATGTCGCTGTTGAAAATGGACAAATAGTCGGGATAGGGGAGTACGAGGGAGAACAGGAGCTGGATGCAGCAGGTCAAATGCTTGTACCTGGTTTTATTGATGGCCACGTTCATATCGAGTCTTCTATGGTTACCCCTGCTGAATTCTCCAAAGCTGTCGTTCCGCGCGGTGTGACAACTGTCGTAACAGACCCGCATGAAATTGCCAATGTGTCAGGTATAACAGGCATACGTTTTATGCTGGAAGAAGCGAGAAAAGCTGCCTTACATATTTATTTCATGCTGCCATCCTGTGTACCGGCAGTCAGTTTTGAACGATCAGGTGCTATATTAAAAGCGAAAGATTTAAAGCCCCTTTATCAAGAGAAGGAAGTGCTTGGTCTTGCTGAGGTGATGGACTATGTCGGTGTGGAGCAGGCAGAAGAAGATATGCTTCAAAAGCTGCTTGATGCTCAAAACGAGAATAAATTAATTGATGGCCATCTAGCAGGCTTAACAGACCGATTAATAAACGTCTACCGGACGGCCAATGTCCAAACAGACCATGAGGTGACAACAGCAGAGGAAGCCCTTGAACGTGTGAAAAGGGGCATGTATGTCATGCTGAGAGAGGGATCTGTTGCCAAAAACGTGAAAAATGTTTTACCTGCTGTGAATGAGAAGAATGCGAGACGTTTTTTCTTTTGTACAGATGATAAACATTTAGATGATTTAATGGCGCAGGGAAGTATTGATGAGCAAGTACGGATGTCCATAAAAGCAGGCTTAGATCCATTTTTAGCCTATCAAATGGGAAGCTTAAATGCCGCAGAGTGTTTTGGTCTTAAAACAAAGGGAGCCATTGCACCAGGCTATGATGCTGATTTTATGCTCGTCTCAGACCTGCATCATGTAGACATCTCAAGCGTATTTATTGCGGGAGAATTGGTTGCGCAGCATGGAGAGTACAAACCGAGTGTCGAAAAGATTGCACCGAGCCCAGCATTATTACAATCTGTTCATGCAGTAGACGTTCAAGAGCAAGATATTGCACTGCCTATCACAGACGATCAAAAAATGAATGTCATCCGTATTATTCCGAATCAGCTTGAAACAAAGTTAGAACAAGTCACTCCTTCAGAAACGAACGGACAATTTACAAGTGATACAGAGAGAGATGTATTAAAAATGGTGCTTGTCGAACGTCATCAAGGTTTATCTGAAATGGGGGTAGGGATTGTCAGCGGCTTCGGCATCAAACAGGGCGCGATTGCAACAACGGTTGCACATGATTCACATAACTTAATTGCAGTTGGCACAAATGATGCCGATATTATTAAAGCGATTGAGGCGTTAAAAGAAGCAGGCGGCGGTTTGACCGTTGTCAAAGAAGGCCAGTCTCTTCATACGCTGCCATTACCGATCTCCGGTTTATTGTCAGATCAGCCGGCACATCTCGTCAATGAAAGCCTCCATGAACTCCATGAAGCACTAAAAGAAACTGGTTTTTCCTTAGACTTTAATCCGTTTTTGACGCTGTCCTTCTTGGCACTTCCAGTCATTCCTGATGTGAAAATGACAACAAAGGGCCTGTTTGATGTCAGAAGCTTTCAGCACCTCCCAATTCAATCATAAAAGAATGAGAAACTGCATGTATACCTTGTATACGTGCGGTTTTTTTCAATGCTTGATGAAAAAAAGAGACACAGCCAGTCGGCTCGTGTCTCTTTTTGTTATTACACTTCCATAATAATCGGTAAGATCATTGGGCGGCGTCTTGTTTTTTCATAAAGGAAAGGTGCAAGTGTGTCCGTAATTTCGTTCTTAATTTCCGACCACTGAGTTGTCTTACGTTCCATTACTTTTTCAAGATGCTTTGAAATCAAATCTTGTGCGTCGTTGATGAGGTCTCCAGATTCTCTCATGTAGACAAAGCCTCTTGAGATGAGATCAGGACCAGCAGAGATTTTGAATTCTTTCATGTCCATGCTGACGACCACAATGACAAGACCTTCTTCTGAAAGAATGCGGCGGTCTCTTAAGACGATATTCCCGATATCGCCAATTCCGCTTCCGTCGATATACACGTTACCTGATGGAATTTTGCCAGCGACACTTGCTTCGTCACCTTTTAGTGCAAGAACTTCACCGTTATCCATGATAAAGCAGTTTTCCTCAGGAATTCCGCAATCATTCGCAAGTTTAATATGCGTTTTTTGCATGCGGTATTCACCGTGAATCGGCATAAAGAATTTTGGTTTAATTAAACGGAGCATCAGCTTTTGTTCTTCTTGTCCGCCGTGACCAGATGTATGAATATTATTGAGTGAGCCATGAATGACCTCAGCGCCAGCACGATAAAGCTGGTTAATGGTGCGGCTTACACTAATATTGTTACCCGGAATCGGTGAAGATGAGAAGACAACAGTGTCTCCAGGATTAATCGAAATCTGGCGGTGAGTGCCGTTTGCAATACGTGAAAGAGCAGCCATCGGTTCACCTTGGCTCCCAGTACAAAGAATGGTCACTTTGTTTGCTGGTAGACGGTTGATTTCATTATGTTCAATAAACGTGTTTTTCGGACATTTAATGTAGCCAAGATCTTGTCCAATATCAATGGCAGACTCCATACTGCGTCCAAACACAGCAACTTTTCGGCCGTTGGCAACAGCGGACTCAATGACTTGCTGAAGTCTGTGAATGTTAGAAGCAAACGTAGCAAAGATGATACGTCCGTCGACTTTTCTAAAGATGTCATCAATGCTTTCGCCTACGCGTCTTTCAGACATCGTAAATTCTGGAATTTCACTGTTTGTACTATCGGATAAAAGACATAGAACGCCTTCTTTCCCGATTTCAGCCATTTTTGTTAAGTTGGCAGGCTCGCCAACAGGCGTAAAGTCAAACTTGAAATCACCTGTATGTACGATGTTACCAGGAGGTGTCTTCACGACAATTCCATAAGAATCTGGAATACTGTGTGTTGTTCTAAAGAAAGACACAGCTGTTTTTCTAAATTTAATGGTATCTTCTTCTTCAAAAATGTGAAGTTTTGTTTGTCTCAAGAGGCCGTGCTCTTCCAATTTATTACGAAGTAGGCCGATTGCGAGTTTGCCGCCGTAAACTGGAATATTCACTTGCTTGAGAAGGTAAGGGATACCGCCGATGTGGTCTTCATGTCCGTGAGTGATGAAAAGACCTTTGATTTTATCTTCGTTTTTAACTAAGTACGTATAGTCAGGGATGACGTAGTCAATTCCAAGAAGCTCATCTTCAGGGAACTTAATACCAGCATCAATTAAAATGATTTCATCTTGAAATTGAACGCCATACGTGTTTTTACCGATCTCGCCTAAACCGCCGAGCGCAAAAACTGCCGCCTGATCGTTTTTAACAAATTTCATTCCTCTCATAGCTCCAATACTTTAAAATTTTCACTTTCTCGTTCATAGTCTAAAAAAGCACCGTCTACAGGCTGAATGAATTCAATGTTGTAGCTATGTTTTTTCAACTTATCGCGTACGTCTCTTTCAGAAACCGCTTCAACGTATAGTGAATCTGTGTGTTCTCTTACAGGTACCTCAGTAGTACTTGCCTGAAAAAATACCTTATATATCATCCAAATCTCTCCTTAAATACCGTATGTTACACTCGCTAATTCTATTATATTAAAAAAACGCGCATAAGAAAAGTCTCTGAGAAAAAAGGACCTTCGGCAAATGTGCGGAAGATCCTTTTAAGCGATCGATTTTTTACGAAGCATGTCCTTCCATTGTCTTCTAATTTTCTTGCGCAGACGACGAAGCATCACAGGTCGCCTCCTTTCGGTTTGAAGTCAGATTAGACCATGTATTCCGTTCTCTCTTTATACTTGTATTATATGACGATTCCATTGAATGTTACATGGTTATATGTGGGAAATAGGCGTTTTCATAGGAAGTGGTTTCGAAAGAGGAAATCTTTCTGTATGATGAAAGGGAGTGGGTATACATAACAAGAGACAGGAGACGGGATATGAATAAAAAAGTCATCTTCTTTGATATCGACGGTACTTTATATGATCATGATAAAAAAATACCTGAATCAACGAAGCGAGCGGTTCGCTTATTAAAAGAAAAAGGTCATCATCTCTTTATTGCATCTGGGCGTTCGCCTTTTTTGATTCAGCCTATTTTAGAGGAATTAGGGCTTTACTCCTTTATTGCTTATAACGGTCAGTATGTCATGTATGAGGGAGAGGTCATTTACGGCAATCCGCTGAAACTGGAGCTGATGGAGCAAATTTATGAAACGGCGGATCGTCATGATCATCCGCTTGTATTCATGGGGGAAAAAACGATGAAGGCTTCTGTGCCAAATCATCCGTTTATCCATGAGGGGATTGGGACTTTAAAAACAGAGCATCCTGAGCATGATTTGTCTTACTTTAAAGAAAACGAGATTTTTCAAATGCTGTTATTCTGTAAGGCTGAAGAGGAAGTCCAATACGAGGCGTTCCGCGAAGAAATTGATCTTGTCAGATGGCACGAGCTGTCAACAGATGTCCTGCCAAAAGGCGGGTCGAAGGCTGAAGGCATTAAACGAGTCATCGAAAGGCTGCCTTACGATCAAAAGGATACCATTGCCTTTGGAGACGGTCTGAACGATCGAGAGATGATTTCATTTGCTGGAACTGGCGTTGCCATGGGAAATGCTGTGAATGAATTAAAAGATTTGGCTGATTTTGTGACAAAGCCAGTAGATGAAGACGGCATATTCTATGCAGTGACTCATCTAGGCCTCATTGAAGAGTAAAAAAAGAAGACCCTTAGGCTAATGGGTCTTCTTTTTATTTTATGATCTGCCGATCGCAACAGAGTTGTCTGGCTCAGCGAAGGGCTGATCCTTTTGAATATGATCATAAAACATAATGCCGTTTAAATGGTCGATTTCATGCTGAAAAACAATGGCCGGGAACCCTTTTAGGCGAATATCAATGTCTTCTCCTTCAAGCGTTGTGGCCTTCACCCTGATCTTTTGATATCGAGGGACAAATCCAGGAATGGCTTCATCAACAGATAAGCAGCCTTCACCAGTTGCTAAATAAGCTCTTTTGACCGAGTGACTGACAATGCGCGGGTTGAAAAGGGCATAGCTGTATTCCTCTCCATCTTCGTCCTCACAGTGAACAGCGATCATCCGTTTACTGATATTAATTTGCGGAGCTGCTAGTCCAACGCCGGGTCTGAGTCCATACTTTTCAGCCATGTCAGCATCCTGACTATTTTTGACGAATTCAATCATGTCAGCTAATTGCTGTTTTTCCTCTTCTGTCGGCGGGAGCTCGACCGCTTCAGCTGTTTGTCTTAATACGGGATGTCCGTCCCGTACGATATCTTCCATGGTAATCACAAATCTTCACTCCTATTTCCTTTGTATGTAAAGTATATAAAATGATACACAACATATGCAATGAAATAAAGAAGACCGGTCCTATGAGACCGGTCAGAGGCTTAAACAGCCATTAGCAGCAGCCGCCACCGCCGCCGCCTAAGAATGCTGCGCCAACGATGATTAATAGGATGAAAAGGACAACGATTAAAGCGAATGTCCGTCCTCCGCCGTATCCGTAGCCACCGCCATAACTTGGGTAACAACAGCCACCGCCATATCCACCACCGTATCCATACCCGTGACCGCCGTATCCACCATACATACTTCCATGACTATAATTAGACATACTTTTGACCTCCTTTGGAAATACACTCGGCCTCTCATAAGTGAAGGCGAAGCGTGTAATATAAACTATGTATGAATGCACTATTTGTATAGTCATGCGCCTATCACTTGAAAAAAATCTTCTCCGGCTCATCAGGATGACCTCTTTCCTTGTCACAAGCGCCTATAAAAATTATAGTGGTATGTGGAGATGTAAAGGGGGAACCTTGTGATGAGACAGATGAGAAGAAGCATGAAAGCATGTGCTGCTTTAGCGGGGATATGTACCCTTTTGCTGGCGGGATGCGGAGGTCAAAGTCCATTTCATGACATGCAAGATGCGATGACGAAAATGAGCGAAAAAGAGGCATCCTTTGAAAAAGAGCAAGGTACACTGCAAAGCTATGAGAAAAAAGAGCAGCAGCTCTATACAAAAATGATTCAAACCACAAAAGATCATACAAAAACAGTGTCAAGCCTTTCTGATCAGGCGTTAGCATCTGCAGCGAAACGAAAAGAACATTTAAAAACAGAAAAAGACAGCATGGATGAATCGAAAAAAGAATTGAAAACGGTAAAGGAATCTGCCGGACGTATAAAAGATACGGATTTAAAAGAAAAAGCAGATGAAACGGTCAAATCGCTTGAGAAAAGATATGCGTCGTATGACCAGCTTTACAAGGAATATCAAAAGGCGCTGAAACAAGATCAGCATTTGTATCAATCTTTAAAGAAGAAGGACTTAGGATATGAAGAGTTGAAATCCAAGCTGAAGACGGTGAACCGTTCTTATAGCAAAGTCAGAAAAGAAGGTAAGAAGTTCAATCAATATACAAAGCAATTGAATGAGCATAAACAGGCTTTGTCTAAAGCGGCAGATCAAGAATCCCAAAAGAGCTGAAAAAAACAGCTCTTTTTTTATTTTTCGACAAAAACAAACATTTTCTATTGTAGTACAGTAGCACAATCTATACTAGTACAGTTCGAGGTGTTTGTTAAACAGATTGATACAGCTCACTATAAAAAGTAAAGCGAATACATTTATTTAAATAAAGCCGTTAAATCAATTGACGGACTATTTTTCTTGTTGTAAACTAGTCCTTGTTAACAGAAGTTGTATTAGTTTTTTGTGAACTATCGTTAATACAGTTAGAAGAACTCAAAAACGAGCGATCATCTAATGTTTCGACAACGATCCTAGTGGCTATTAAATACAGGAGTCATATGAGTATTTTGGGTTATCCTATATCTGTATGTATAAATGGATTCACGACAAATTGACTGTTAAAAGAAAGGAAGAGGTGACTTTAGAATGGCTGCAAAAACAAAAAAAGCAATTGTTGATAGCAAAAAGCAATTTGATGCCATCAAAAAGCAGTTTGAAACGTTTCAAATTTTAAACGAAAAAGGCGAAGTCGTAAACGAAGCGGCAATGCCGGATCTCTCAGATGACCAATTAAAAGAATTAATGCGCCGTATGGTGTTTACACGTGTATTAGATCAACGTTCAATTTCATTGAACCGTCAAGGACGTCTTGGCTTCTATGCGCCTACAGCTGGACAAGAGGCTTCTCAGCTTGCAACTCACTTTGCACTTGAGAAAGAAGATTTCATTCTTCCAGGATATCGTGATGTACCACAATTAATCTGGCATGGCCTTCCATTAACAAAAGCGTTCTTGTTCTCTCGTGGACACTTTGTTGGTAACCAAATGCCTGAAGATGTGAATGCACTTTCTCCACAAATCATTATCGGTGCACAAATCATTCAAGCTGCTGGTGTAGCTCTTGGTTTGAAAAAGCGCGGTAAAAATGCTGTTGCAATCACTTACACTGGTGATGGCGGAGCTTCACAAGGTGATTTCTACGAAGGTATCAACTTTGCAGGGGCTTACAAAGCGCCAGCGATTTTTGTTGTCCAAAACAACAGATATGCAATCTCTACACCTGTTGAAAAGCAATCTGCTGCACAAACAATTGCACAAAAAGCAGCTGCAGCTGGTATCGTAGGCGTACAAGTTGACGGTATGGATGCATTAGCTGTATATGCAGCAACTGCTGAAGCTCGTGAGCGTGCTGTAAATGGCGAAGGTCCAACATTAATCGAAACTCTTACATTCCGTTACGGTCCACATACAATGGCTGGTGACGATCCAACAAGATATCGTACAAAAGAAGATGAAAATGAGTGGGAGCAAAAAGATCCATTGGTACGCTACCGCAGATTCTTGGAAAACAAAGGCCTATGGTCTGAAGAAGAAGAGAATAAAGTCATCGAAGATGCAAAAGAACAAATCAAACAAGCGATCAAAGAAGCTGACGAACAGCCTAAGCAAAAAGTCACTGACTTGATTGAAAACATGTACGATGTGAAACCATTCAACTTAGTTGAACAGCTTGAAATTTACAAACAGAAGGAGTCGAAGTAAGCCATGGCGCAAATGACAATGATTCAAGCGATCACTGATGCGTTACGCACAGAACTGAAAAATGACGAAAACGTTCTCGTTTTCGGAGAAGACGTTGGTAAAAACGGCGGCGTATTCCGTGCGACTGAAGGATTGCAAAAAGAGTTTGGTGAGGATCGTGTATTCGATACTCCACTTGCTGAATCTGGTATTGGCGGTCTTGCAATTGGCCTTGGACTACAAGAATTCCGCCCAGTAATGGAAATTCAATTCTTCGGATTCGTTTACGAAGTATTAGATTCTGTTTCTGGACAAATGGCTCGTATGCGTTACCGTTCTGGCGGACGCTGGCATTCTCCAGTGACAATCCGTTCTCCATTCGGTGGAGGGGTTCATACTCCTGAGCTTCATGCTGACAGCTTAGAAGGTCTTATCGCACAACAGCCTGGTATCAAGGTTGTCATTCCTTCAACACCTTACGATGCAAAAGGACTATTAATTTCTGCAATCCGCGACAACGATCCGGTTGTGTTCCTTGAGCATATGAAACTTTATCGCTCTTTCCGTCAGGAAGTTCCTGAAGAAGAGTACACAATTGAAATCGGTAAAGCTGACGTGAAACGTGAAGGTTCTGACCTTTCAATCATCACTTATGGTGCAATGGTTCACGAATCACTTAAAGCTGCTGAAGAACTTGAAAAAGAAGGCGTTTCTGCTGAAGTGATCGACCTTCGTACAGTAAGCCCGCTTGATATTGAAACAATCATCGCTTCTGTTGAAAAAACAGGTCGTGCGATCGTTGTTCAAGAAGCACAAAAACAAGCTGGTATTGCTGCAAACGTAGTAGCTGAAATCAATGACAGAGCAATCCTTAGCCTAGAAGCACCAGTACTTCGTGTAGCTGCACCTGATACTGTATTTGCTTTCTCTCAAGCTGAGAGCGTATGGCTTCCAAACCATAAAGACGTGCTTGAAACAGCTAAGAAAGTTCTTGAATTTTAATTAAATGACAGAGGGGAAAAGAATTTATTTCTCTTCCCCTTTATCAATTACAAGACCGTGTAAACATACACAACAAGGATTCAACAAAATCTAGGAGGCGAAAAACAGTGGCATTTGAATTTAAACTTCCGGACATCGGAGAAGGTATCCACGAAGGTGAGATCGTTAAGTGGTTTGTTAAACCAAACGACGAAATTAATGAAGATGACGTTTTAGCAGAGGTACAAAACGATAAAGCAGTTGTAGAAATTCCTTCACCTGTTAAAGGAAAAGTATTAGAATTAAAAGTTGAAGAGGGAACAGTTGCAACTGTAGGACAAACAATCATTACGTTTGATGCACCTGGTTACGAAAATCTTCAATTTAAAGGCAGCGAAGAAGAAGGCGAAGCAAAAACTGAAGCTCAAGTACAAGGTACTGCTGAAGCTGGTAACGAGCCAGAGAAGAAAAAAGTGGCACAAGAAGAAGCGGCAGCAGCAACTGGTGCAGGCGCACAAGAGCAAGTAGATGCTGATCCAAACAAACGCGTCATCGCTATGCCATCTGTACGTAAATATGCTCGCGAAAAAGGCGTTGAAATTTACAAAGTTGCAGGTTCTGGTAAAAACGGCCGTGTGTTAAAAGAAGATATCGACAGCTTCGTTAATGGTGGTTCTGCAGCTCAAGAAGCAGCACCTCAAGCAGCTGAAAGTGCGAAAGAAGAAGCAGCTCCAAAAGCGGCAGCAGCTCCAGTTCTTGAAGGAGAATTCCCAGAAACTCGCGAGAAAATGAGCGGCATCCGCAAAGCGATCGCGAAAGCAATGGTGAACTCTAAGCATACAGCTCCTCACGTAACATTAATGGATGAAGTTGATGTAACGAACCTTGTTGCACATCGTAAACAATTCAAACAAGTTGCAGCTGATCAAGGAATCAAGTTAACTTACTTGCCTTACGTTGTAAAAGCTCTAACTTCTGCTTTGAAAAAGTACCCAGTACTTAACACTTCTATCGATGATAAAACAGATGAAGTTGTTCAAAAGCATTACTACAACATCGGAATTGCAGCTGACACTGAAAAAGGCCTGCTCGTTCCAGTTGTGAAAAATGCAGATCGCAAAGCAATTTTCGAAGTGTCTAACGAAATCAATGAGCTTGCAACAAAAGCACGTGATGGTAAACTGGCTCCAGCTGAAATGAAAGGTGCATCTTGCACAATCACAAACATCGGTTCTGCTGGTGGACAATGGTTTACTCCAGTCATCAACCACCCAGAAGTAGCGATCCTTGGTATTGGCCGTATCGCTGAAAAAGCGGTTGTTCGTGATGGCGAAATCGTTGCAGCTCCAGTCTTAGCTCTTTCCCTAAGCTTTGACCACCGTATGATCGACGGAGCTACTGCGCAAAATGCCCTTAACCACATCAAGCGTTTATTGAATGATCCACAATTAATTTTAATGGAGGCGTAATGTCATGGTAGTAGGAGATTTCCCAATCGAAACAGATACTCTTGTCATCGGTGCAGGTCCTGGTGGATATGTAGCTGCTATTCGTGCTGCACAGCTTGGACAAAAAGTAACAATCGTTGAAAAAGGAACACTTGGCGGCGTATGTCTAAACGTTGGCTGTATTCCTTCAAAAGCATTAATCAATGCTGGCCATCGTTTCGAAAATGCTAAGCATTCTGAAGACATGGGTATCAAAGCTGAAAACGTAACAGTTGATTTCACAAAAGTTCAAGAGTGGAAAGCTTCTGTTGTTAACAAATTAACAGGTGGAGTTCAAGGTCTTCTTAAAGGAAATAAAGTAGACATCGTTAAAGGTGAAGCTTATTTCGTAGACAGCAACTCTGTACGTGTAATGGATGAAAATTCAGCACAGACTTACACTTTCAAAAATGTAATTCTTGCAACTGGATCTCGTCCAATTGAATTGCCTACTTTTAAATACACAGACCGCGTGATCAACTCAACTGGTGCTTTGGCGCTTAAAGAAGTACCTAAAAAGTTAGTTGTTATCGGTGGTGGATATATCGGTACTGAGCTTGGAACTGCTTATGCAAACTTTGGAACAGAAGTTGTCATCCTTGAAGGTGGAGACGAAATCCTTCCAGGTTTCGAAAAGCAAATGAGCTCATTGGTTAAACGTAACTTGAAGAAAAAAGGAAACGTTGAAATTCATACAAACGCTCTTGCAAAAGGCGTTGAAGAAAAATCTGATGGTGTCACTGTTACTTTCGAAGTAAAAGGTGAAGAAAAAACAGTTGATGCTGATTACGTACTTGTTACAGTTGGTCGTCGTCCAAACACGGATGAGCTTGGTCTTGAGCAAGTTGGTGTTGAATTGACTGATCGCGGAGTTGTCAAAACAGACAAACAATGCCGTACAAGCGTATCTAACATCTATGCAATTGGTGACATCGTTGATGGACCACCACTTGCACACAAAGCTTCTTACGAAGGTAAAATTGCAGCTGAAGCAATCGCTGGAGAGCCAGCTGAAATTGATTACCTTGGTATTCCTGCTGTTGTATTCTCTGAGCCAGAACTTGCAACTGTTGGGTACACTGAAGCAGAAGCAAAAGAAGAAGGAATCGAAATCGTTGCAGCGAAATTCCCATTCGCAGCGAACGGACGTGCACTTTCTCTTGATGCAACTGATGGCTTCATGAAAATGATCACTCGTAAAGAGGATGGTCTTGTTATCGGTGCACAAATCGCAGGTGTTGGCGCTTCTGATATGATTTCAGAGCTTAGCCTTGCAATCGAAGCTGGAGTGACTGCTGAAGATATCGCAATGACAATTCACGCTCATCCAACTTTAGGTGAAATTACAATGGAAACGGCTGAAGTAGCAATTGGAAGCCCAATTCATATCGTAAAATAATGAACCTATTAAAACCCTCTCTTGATGGAGAGGGTTTTTTTGAGCGCTCCCATATGAAAAACCCCTCATGAGATGAGGGGCTTTTTCATATGGATATATAAGTGCAAGGTTAGGCCATTAATTTGTATTCACGCGGTCTAAAGCGTGGCATAAGGGCGATAAAATATCCTCTTTGCTGCTGACATTTCCTTCAATCTTCACAATGACTTTTTCATTATTTACAAGTAAAATAGCCGGCAATTCGTCTACTTCATTTTTCCAGCCTTTACGATCTTCTTTCACAATCATCTTTGACATTTCCTTCGGATATTCATTCTTTAAATCGAGGACTGCATCATAATAAGGACTTTCTTTATCAAGATTTTCTGCATCTGTAAAAAAGAGAATTCTTGGTTTCTGAATATGACTGACTTGGTCGGTCTGATTCGGTATGATATACGCAAATGAGCATGAACTAAGTACAAAGAGCATGGGGAATATAATGAGAAGTGACCTCATAAAATTCAATCTATTCACCTCAAAATCCTTTGGGGTTGTCCCAACATTTTTAGGAGCTGGTTACCTGTTAGTCACTCTAGTGTATCATGTCCTTTTTGACAATTTTCGATTGTTACTCAATTGTTACAGAATTGATATGAAGCAAAATACAATTGAAACGTTCCCTCAATATGATGAGAAAAAAGCACATATTCATAAAAAATATTTAAATGTGTCATACAATTAACCGTTGACAACTTAAATGTGACATCATATTATAGAGGTATGAAATAGATTAAACGCTTTCAAATTATGAATGAAGAAAAGGGGAATGTACGTGGGTACAATTATTTGTCAAGATTGCAATGAAACCATTGATCAATTTGAAAATGAAAAAGTGACAACGCTATACGGAACGTGTGGTCACTGTCATTGCTGTGATGAAGCCTCTGAATAAATAAAAAAGCATGCAGCTCCATTTGGGGCTGCATGTTTCTTTTTTATAAAATTGGTTTTTGTTCTTTAATCACGCGGATCATTTCAAGCGTTGAATCTTCTGGTCCTTGGACAGGGAGACCAATTTCAATGTTTTTAAAGATATATGAGATATTTTCTTCTGTGATAATTTCTCCTGGTATAAAAATAGGAATGCCTGGCGGGTACACCATAACAAACTCTGCGATGATGCGGCCCCCTGCTTCTTTAAACGGAACCACTTCTGTTGTGGCGTAAAAGGCATCACGGGGCGTCATGGCAAGCGATGGAATCTCAGGCAGCAGGACTTCTGTGACCGCTTGTGTGCCGCTCTCACTTGTAGAGGTTGCGGCAATTTCCTTCATAGCCGTTATAAGCGTATCGATTGTTTCATCAGAATCACCAGGGGTCACAATACATAAAATGTTGTAAAGGTCAGAGAGCTCCACTTCAATCCGGTAGCTTTCTCTCAGCCATTTTTCGACATCATGGCCATTTAGCCCAAGGTCTTTAATTGAGATAATTAATTTCGTTGGGTCATAATCGTACGTAGAAGCTGAACCGAGTATTTCCTTGCCAATACACGTAATGCCATCAATTTGGTTCAAACGGTTTCTCGCTGATTCAGCCAAACGGATGGCTTCATCTGCAAGTGCCTTTCCTTCAGTGGCTAATCGCTTTCGAGCGACATCAAGTGACGCCAAGAGCAAATAAGAAGTAGACGTTGTCGTCAGCATGCTCAAAATCGATTGTACGCGATCTTTTGAGACAAGCCCTTCCTTCATATTTAAAATAGAGCTCTGGGTAAGGGAACCGCCGAGTTTATGGACACTCGTTGCTGCCATGTCGGCACCTGCCTGCATCGCAGATAGTGGAAGCTCATCGTGAAAATGAATATGCACGCCGTGTGCTTCATCGACAAGGACAGGCACATGAAATGAATGGGCAATGTCTACAATCGATTTTAAGTCTGCTGAAACCCCAAAATACGTCGGATTAATCACAAGCAGACCTTTTGCATCTGGGTGCTCCGTGAGCGCCTTTTTCGCTGATTCTGGTGTAATGCCGTGAGAGATGCCAAGTTCTTTGTCTATTTCTGGGTGAATAAAAACAGGAACTGCGCCAGAAAATACAATGGCGGACATAATCGATTTATGGACGTTGCGCGGAATGATGATTTTATCTCCAGGTCCGCATACGGTCATCACCATTGTCATGATGGCGCCGCTTGTTCCTTGAATAGAGAAAAATGTATGGTCAGCACCGAATGCTTCAGCAGCGAGCTCCTGTGCTTCTTTTATCATCCCTCGAGGTGAATGTAAATCATCGAGAGGTTCTATATTAATGAGATCAATGCTTAATGCATTGTCGCCAATGAATGCTCTGAATTCAGGGTCCATCCCGGCTCCTTTTTTATGGCCTGGAATGTGAAATTGGACTGGATTGGTTGCAGCATGCTTTTTTAGTCCAGTGTATAAGGGTGTATCATGTTGTGACAATTGCTTTCCCACCTTCATCGAAATACCTGCTATTATTGTGCCAATAATGGCAGATTTCATTGCATAAAACAAAAGAATTATATTATGAACTGATCGGAATGTAAAGCATAAAATCAATCGGTTTCTGATCGAACAGATGCTATAATAAAAGTTCAAATAAGAAATGAGTGTTAAAGTGAGGGACAAGTAAATGGAATATCAATATCCAATGGATGTCGACTGGACGACAGAGGAAAAGATTGCCGTTATTTCGTTTTTTCAAGCTGTTGAAAAAGCCTATGAAAAAGGAATTGCGAAGCAGGAGTTATTAGATACTTATAAACGATTTAAAGAGGTTGTGCCATCAAAAGCAGAGGAAAAGACGCATTGTGCAGCGTTTGAAAAGGAAAGCGGGTATTCTCCTTATCGTACAGTGAAATCTGCAAGAGAGGCAGAAGAGACAGCCGTTATACGTATGTAAGAAAAAACGAGCCTGCATGGGCTCGTTTCAGCGTGTAGACAAACCCTCGCATTCGGTGTCAGTCCTGCGTGCCGGTGCTCCCGAATGTCAAATTCGCTCCGCTCCGGTACTCGTCCTTCCTAGACTGCAAAGGTTTTCTATCACGCTGAAAAGAAGACAAAAGGCTAAAATGAAGATCATTTTAGCCTTTTGTCAACAATCAGAAACGAGCCGCATGGGCTCGTTTTTTTTATACAGATTCTTTTTGTGTAAAGCGGTATAGATAAGTCAACGTGCGGAAGGCATCTTCGATTTTTGATAAGTATTCTTCATTATTCATTTGAACGACTTCTTCTCTAGGCAGCTGAATGCCGCAAAGGAGCTCAGCTTTTTTCACCGTTTGGACACGTTCAAACAGCGTTTTCAGCTGTTCTGCATCAAGCTCGCTGTGACGCATGACATCTGGTTTCATATGATCTTTAGACCAAACAAAATCTTGTGGTATTTTCTTCTGAATGGTATCTAGTTCTTTTTCGAACAGCTGACCATACTCGCCTTTCACAGGAGATTCATAAATGAGCGCAAACCATACAAAGACATGTGTTTTCCAAAGCCCAATTTGAAAATGAGGGAGTTTTTTATACCCACGCTTGCTGTTTGCAAAAGCAACCCACGTATCATTTGGCGGATTGACTGATCTTCTAGCGTGCTTTGCGACATGTACAAACATTTCGTCTCCTGTAATAGAAGAAAGAAGTGGTGCAAAGTGTTCACCAAGTGCCTCAAGCTTTGGACGGACTCTTTCTTTTAATACGGTCATTCGTTCATCTAAACCGTCAACTGTAAATGTCTCAAAATCTTCATCTCTAAAACGCATTTCACTCATATTATGCCTCCTGTATTCTTTAGCTGATCATATTTTATCATAGCTTGGGTTAAGCTCAAAAAAAGATGCACCAACAGATCAAAGATTGTAGAGGAAATAGGGCAGCGTTTAAAAACAACGATTTTGTGGTACATAACAAATAGGTAAAGACACAATTTTTAGAATGTCGTTGCGGTTATGCGATCGCTTCATACGATATAAGCAAGAACCAATTCTCTTATCGATTGAATTTTTTATCAATGAAAACTGACAAGGAATGAATCATTCTCTGGAAGGGGCGTTGACCAAATGAAGCAAATCGTGAAGCAGGGGTATAGACAGGAGAAGAAGAATCGCATCGCTGTGTGGAGATTAGAGGTGGATTATGAGCTTTCTACGCTTCATGAAGCCATCGAGCAAAAAGATGACATCCAAATCGAACGCAGCAAACGAAAGCTTGAGCGCCTAAGAAAAGAATGGGAGCAGCTTAAAGGGTAAAACAAGGTGAGGTAAAAACGAACCAATTCATCGGTTCGTTTTTGTATGAAGCTGCTTTTTTCTTGCTTTTACGTACATAATATCAGTATGCTAAAACAAATAGTATTACATAGAAAAGAGGTTTACAGTCTGATGACAAACTGGGTGGAAATTGACCGTCTTGCAAAGCTTTGGGTAAAAGAAGCAGGAAGCCGTATTAAAGCGTCCATGCAGGAAGGTCTATCAATTGAAACAAAATCAAATCCAAATGATCTTGTCACTAATATCGATAAAGAAACAGAACGTTTTTTCATTGAAAAGATACAATCGACATTTTCAGATCATCACATTTTAGGAGAAGAGGGACAAGGGGAAGAGGTGACCTCGCTGGATGGGATTGTGTGGATCATTGATCCAATCGATGGCACAATGAACTTTGTCCATCAAAAACGCAACTTTGCCATTTCCATCGGGATATTTGAAAATGGCATAGGGAAAATCGGTCTCATTTATGACGTCATTCATGACGAGCTTTACCATGCGGTCAAAGGGGAAGGGGCCTATATGAATGATACCCTGCTTCCGCCATTAAAAGATGTAGCGATTGAAAAAGCCATTGTCGGCATTAACCCGACCTGGGCGATCGAAAGCCCTTATTTTGATGCTAAACCGTTTGCCCGTCTCGTGCGTGATGTGAGAGGGACGAGAACGATTGGATCAGCTGCCCTTGAGCTCGCTTATATCGCAAGCGGCAGAAGTGACGCATACGTTACGTTAAGGCTTGCGCCGTGGGATTATGCAGCAGGGTGTGTGATTCTAGATGAAGTAGGGGCTGTCTACTCAAATATACATGGAGAACGCCTAACTTTTCTAGAGAAAAACAGTATCGTCGCCGGAAATCGATCCGTTTGTGAAAAGATTTTACACGATTACATAAAAGGCAGAGGAAATAAAAAATAAACCAAATCACTTCATGAGAATGAAGTGATTTTTTGTGTTTGATGAAACTTTTTGGTAGGAGAAATGTCTATACGAACGAGGCCTTAATTTGATGTAAAGGATTGTGTTTTAATGTTAGATTTGTTTAGTGATTTATCCCTCCATTTTGAAAGATATTTTATTTTAAATGAGTACAGTATCCACATCATTCAATGGTGTGTACTTGGACTATTTGTCCTTTTTATTACACTGCCTATATGGAAAGAAAAGAAAAGTGATTATGTATTTTATGCTGGGCTTGTATTAAGAGTAGTCCTGCTAGGCGGAATGACACTTGAAATGAGCCACCAAGTCCTAGCCAGACAGTATACGATTGAAACATTTGAAGTGCTGACGGATTTCATGCAATTTCTCATCTATGGGTATGTCTTGCTTGCATCACTTTATTATGTGATCTCTCTTCCTTATTTAAAGAATAAAGGCATGTTTTTTGCATTTGATTTATCTGTCTTGCTTCTGCCTTTATGTCAGACAGTGTTTATCCTTTTTGCTGAAAGTAAAAAGTTCTTTCTCAGCGGTGATACAGGGCTAGTATGGAGAGACCTTATCACTGTAGTGATCATGGTTGGCTTTGCCGTTTTGGTACTGTACCTTTTTTTCCGTTTGTTTTGGCAGCAGAAGTGGAAGGAATCGCTGTTGTTTTATGGCCTGATTTTCGCTGCCCTGCTTTATATTTTTTATCCTTCTATCACGAAGTATGAGCTTCAATCTTCATTTAAATCGATTGTGATTTTAGCTGCAGCAGCAGGAAGCTTTATGATGATTTATTTGTTATGTGCTTTACTACGAGACAAGGTGAGGCTAAGGCAGTGGGGTGCTGGGTGTATAGCTGTCTTTTTTCTACTATTACTCAACCCGATCGTTAATATCCCTCATACCATGTTCCAATTCACCAAAACGGAATTGGTCGATACTTTCTCAGAAGAATATCGCCCTTTATCTGCCATAAGTGCAAAAGAACTTGCTTCAAAATTTGTACCAGCTGATCAGAAATTATATTTAAATGCTAGTTCTGAGCCTATTCCTTATCAATATGTGTTTGCAGCTGATCAGTATGAAGTTAACATTTCTGCATTTACG
The DNA here is from genome assembly GCF_002998555.1 of Bacillus sp. NMCC4. Lineage (NCBI taxonomy): Bacteria > Bacillati > Bacillota > Bacilli > Caryophanales > Bacillaceae > Bacillus > Bacillus sp. NMCC4. The sequence continues at coordinate 163,470 of NZ_PVRA01000002.1, forward strand.
GGCGAATTGAGCGGTTATTCTTATCGAGGCCGTGTAGAGGGGAAGGAACTGACCGATAAAGAATATAGAAAAAAAACAATTGAATTTTTTGAAAGAAGCGGACGGTCAATAGATCTCAATCGCATTCAAGTAGTTGTCAAAAAAGAGGGCGGGGAGACGAGTGTTCTTCTTCTGCCAAAAGTAAAAATGTCTCATAACGAGAGTGAAAGCTTTGCGTTTGCTACTTGGAAAAAGGGGACACTTCGACAAGCGCAATATGGAAATGCCATCTTTAAATTAAAGGATATTGACGGAATCAATATAACGGAAACTGAGATAAAAAACACAATAAACAGTCTGTATCAAAACTTACATCTAAAGCCGCCAGTTTATCAAATCACAGGTATTGATGATTTTTATTTGGATTGGCAGCATGAAGTGAATGTGACAACAAATGATCAATCGGAGTTTCGGTTTAATGGCTCCACAAAAGATGTTATCAATTTAAAGCTGTCTAAATCGCTTCTTCAACAGAAAAAAGGGGAAATCAGCGATGAGAATTTGTTAAAGCTCATAGAGAAAAAGCCAGAAGACGTGAAGAAAAAGACAGGCACTAATGAAACCAAACAGTATACATTTAACCGATCCTCTCATCTACTGCGTGTGTTTAGAGATCATGATGGAATTGAACTGAGGCTGGAACCAGTGTCCTTTATACCGGATGCCGTATCGAATAAAGATCGTGATGAAGTCTATCAACAAGTATTGAAAAGTGAAAAACCATCTATGATTTATAAAAAACAAATAAAACCAGTCAGAATGATCAACGAAGAAGGGGACATGGACATTTCATGGCTTGTCATCATTCAAACCTTCGGATCAAATGAGCGTAAAATCTATGAAGTAAATGGACGAACAAAAGAGGTGCACCGTTTTGACAGATAAAGAAAAACAAGCCATCTTTCAAGACTTATATGAACTGTATCAAGAAGGGGAGCTGGGTGACGAGGCAGCCAGCTGGATGAAGACACATGAACAGCAATTTCAGCATGTTGTCATAGGGAATGAACAGGGTTCAGCGCTGATTGAAGATCAGAATGACTATAATGAGTTAAAGCGCATGAAGGGGTTTATTTACTCGTTATACTTCTTTTTCATTGTCTTATCGATTTGGATGACTGTGTGGTTTTATTTCTAATGTCCAGACCAGCTGATCAAATTGAAAAAATCTATGAAGAATATTTTCAGGAAATCACCAAATATTTATATCGGCGGACAGGAAATATGGAAACGGCCAAGGATCTTGCGCAGGATGTTTTTATGAAGGCTTTACATGGATTATCCTCTTTTAAAGGACACTCTAGTATGAAAACATGGCTTTATACCATTGCTTATCATACATTTGTGAATGACTATCGCCGGAAAATCAAATGGACATTTACGAATGTAGAAGATGTTGATTACTTAGAGCAGCAGTCCTTTATGACACCAGAGGACCACATCGAAACACAAGCTGACATTCAAAGGCTGTGGCATCATATCAATCAGCTGAAGGATTCATACCGAGAGGTCCTCATTTTAAGAGATATTCAGGAATTGTCATATGAAGAAGTAGCTGAAATTTTGAATTGGACTTTATCTAAAGTCAAAACAACCCTTCATCGAGCCAGATTAGAGCTGAAGCGAATGCTACATTGTGAGGAGTTCAATAAATGAGCTGTTATTTGATCGAAGAATTGTTACCACTTTATATAGAGGGAGACACAAGTGCAGAAACCAATAAAATAATAGCCGAGCATCTACAATCTTGCGAGAGCTGCCGGCAACTTTATCAAGAAATGAAAGAACCAATCACTCTTATACAGACACCTGATCGGACGCCATATATAAATGAAAAGGAAGAAAAAAGAAGGTTCGAGAAGCGCTACTATGGCAAGTTAATATTCCGAGCAAGCATCGTGTTTGGTTTAGGGTACGTCATGATGATCATTCTTTATTGGCTGAAATAAAAAACCCCCATCTGGGCGAACCAGGTGGGGGGTTTTCGAGCTTAGCTTAATTTTTCTTTCGCAATTTGAACTGCATCATAGAACGTTTTTAATTGCTCTTGAGGAATTTTCTTCAGCATTTGGTTGAAAACAAGTAATTCAGTAGAGCTGAATCCAAGACCTTTTGCAATTTTTGAATCAATTACAACGTTTCCTTTTTTGTCTAGAACAAGTGCATCACCAGCAAGATCAGCAAGTCTGATCACTGATTTGAAAAGTTTTTCGAATTTAGCAGCTTCTTCTTTCGTAAGACCAAGTTCAACAGCTTTTGCTGCATCAAAGATCAATTTCCCTTTTTCGTTTTTAGTGATGCTTTCACTGAAAACGATTGTAAGAACAGCTGCGCGATATAAGAATTTCTCAGCAGTCGCCGCTTCTTCTTCAGTTAGTCCGAGCTCAACAGCTTTTTTCACATCAAATGTGTAGCTGTTGTCTTCTTCAACAAATGAATTGATGAGAATGTTGATGACGCGCTCGTTTTTCTCCAATAATTCTTTAATGATTTGCTGCTGTTCAAAAGGAATCCCTTTGAAAGTTGCAGCACTTGCTTGCCCAGGAGCTACTGTTGTGAAAGTAAGGATGATAGCTAAAGCGAAAAATACAACAGAGCTGAGCGATTTACTCAAAAACTTCTTCATGCTTCTTTTCTCTCCCTTTTCTGTTAAATTTTGTTGCAAGAACAGCATACCATGAGAAACTTTGTGGAAGAATAGGAAAATTGTAACTTTATGTTTGGTTTTGGAGAACTATAAACGTTATTGTCGAAAAATGAAGAGGTTCAGATTGCTTACTTTTGCCAATTCTATATGATATGTTTTGTCTCTACACTCGAGCTTTCATAGGTGGTTGGTCTTATTTTTACTCAAAATAAAAAGCCTTCTACATGTAGAATGTAAAAGGCTTTTGGGGAATTTTATGATTGCACGTTTAATTTTCTTTTTAATGTAAATCCTGTACCCATGAAAATCATGGCGAACATAATACTTAGACAAATACCCAGCACGTTTTTTTCTGCAAGAGATACCCCAATAAACGCCATACTGACAACTGCAAGTAATGCACATAATAATAGAAGCCATTTGATTTGTTTCATTTGTCTCCATCCCTTTTTTTAGAGTTAATATAAGTTTACAGAAAAACGATCGGCATTTAAAGGGGATTGTGATATAATATGAAAGTTATCTAATTATTTTAGGAGATGAAAATGTGAAACTTCGAAAAGATCTTCGCAACATCGCAATTATTGCCCACGTTGACCATGGTAAAACGACGCTTGTTGACCAATTGCTCCATCAAGCTGGTACTTTCCGTGCGAATGAAAATATCGCTGAGAGAGCCATGGATTCAAATGATTTAGAGCGAGAGCGCGGTATTACGATTTTAGCTAAAAATACTGCGATCCATTATAAAGATACACGCATTAATATTTTAGATACACCAGGACACGCCGATTTCGGTGGTGAAGTTGAGCGTATCATGAAAATGGTAGATGGTGTACTTCTCGTTGTGGATGCTTATGAAGGCTGTATGCCTCAAACACGCTTTGTGCTGAAAAAAGCACTTGAGCAAAACTTAACACCAATCGTTGTTGTCAACAAAATTGACCGCGACTTTGCTCGTCCGGCTGAAGTAGTCGATGAAGTAATTGACTTGTTCATTGAATTGGATGCAACAGAAGAACAGCTTGAATTCCCAGTTGTCTATGCATCAGCAATCAATGGTACAGCAAGTAACGATGCGAGCAAGCAAGATGAAAACATGGAATCTTTGTTTGAAGCCATTGTTAACCATATCCCTTGCCCAGTTGATAACCATGAAGAGCCGCTTCAATTCCAAGTGGCACTACTTGATTACAATGATTATGTTGGAAGAATCGGGATCGGCCGTGTATTCAGAGGAACAATGCAAGTAGGACAGCAAGTGGCCTTAATGAAAGTTGACGGCAGTGTGAAACAATTCCGTGTGACAAAGATTTTTGGTTTCCAAGGGTTAAAACGAGTGGAAATCAACGAAGCGAAAGCAGGAGATCTTGTTGCTGTATCGGGAATGGAAGACATCAACGTAGGTGAAACGGTTTGTCCGGTAGAACACCAAGAGGCCCTGCCAATCCTTCGTATTGATGAGCCGACACTTCAAATGACGTTTGTTGTAAACAACAGCCCATTTGCAGGCCGTGAAGGAAAATACGTGACATCACGTAAAATTGAAGAGCGCTTAGAGCAGCAGCTTCAAACAGACGTCAGTCTTCGTGTGGATCCAACTGATTCACCTGATGCCTGGGTTGTATCTGGACGCGGAGAGCTTCACTTATCCATTCTTATTGAGAATATGAGACGTGAAGGATTTGAATTACAAGTATCGAAGCCAGAAGTTATTGTAAAAGAAGTTGATGGTGTTCGATGTGAGCCTGTTGAACGCGTTCAAATTGATGTGCCAGAAGAGCACACTGGCTCTATCATGGAATCAATGGGCGCAAGAAAAGGTGAAATGATTGACATGATCAATAATGGTAACGGTCAAGTTCGCCTGATCTTTACAGTGCCATCACGTGGTTTAATCGGATATACAACTGAATTTCTTTCATTAACTCGTGGTTTTGGTATTTTAAACCATACGTTTGACAGCTACCAGCCAATGCAGTCTGGCCAAGTTGGCGGACGCCGTCAAGGTGTACTTGTTTCAATGGAAACAGGTAAAGCGACTGCTTACGGAATCCAAGGCGTTGAAGAGCGCGGTGTGATCTTCGTTGAGCCGGGTACTGAAGTATACCAAGGAATGATTGTTGGTGAGCATAACCGTGAGAACGATCTTGTTGTCAACGTTAGCCGTATGAAACAACAAACAAACGTACGTTCAGCGACGAAAGATCAAACGGTGAGCATGAAGAAACCACGTATTATGTCACTTGAGGAATCTCTTGAGTACTTGAATGAAGACGAATACTGTGAGGTTACACCTGAATCGATTCGTTTAAGAAAGAAAATTTTAGATAAAAACGAACGTGAGAAAGCAGCGAAGAAGAAAAAGCTAGCAGGATTATCGTAATTCCATGAAGAATTAAAAAGATAGAACCCTGAAAGATAAGGGGAGGGAATCTTTTTGAATGATCAGGAAGTAAGTGAAAATCTATCCTTTTTCGCGATGCTGTTTCGTGTCGATGAAAATCCGCAAACAGGGATGTGGCTCCTATATGGTACCATCCTTGTTTTAGCGATTATTGTTTTTAAGCTCGGCTTTGCTAGACGTTTACCGATTTTAAAAGCACTCGTGATTTACTTGTTTTTGATTTTTGGCTGCACGTTTCTCACATTTCTAGGAATCTTTCTGCCAGTAGCGGAAGGCCTAGTCGTGGCAGCTGCCATTTTGATTATTTATAAAATACGGCTGCATCGTGCAAAAAAAGAAGGAACAGTGAATACGTAAAAAAAAGACCTGAACATGTGTCAGGTCTTTTTTATGTCTTTTGTTCTTTTTTTCCTTTTTTCTTCTTTTTCTCTTTCGTCGCAGGATCTTGATAAAGAGAGAATCTGCCAGTTTTGATGCGTGCTTCTGTCTTTACTTTAATGCGTTCCTGACAGTCATCGCACATATATGTATGAATCGGTCGATTTCTTAACCGCTTAGCAACGAGTGTATCATCATCAATTGTTTCAAGCTTCTCACATAATGAGCACTTCACTCTCATCATTTTCACCTCACTTATTGCATTTATTATAGCATGTTTTCCAAGCACTTGAAATCAGCGTAGAAAAAGGCTTATATCACAGGAGATATAAGCCGTTCTCTTTATTTCTTCTGATTCATATGATGGTTTGATTGATCATTTTGATGTTTGTCTAACTGCTTTTGATCGTTTTGTTTGAGCTGATCATTTGGCTCATTCGTCGGGTCTTTTTCGTGACGATCGATTTCATTTCTCGGCATCTCTGGCATCACGCGGCCGACAATGGCAGCTAGTTCATCCATAATCCCACTTACAGGACGGCCTGCTTGTATTTCTTTGCCCATTTCTTTTAACCGGCTGACTGTATCCGGATCAGCGACTACAACAGCATTCGCACCTTCTGGGTCATTTTTCAGCGCTTTTGCAACTGAATATTTAATGGTTTCTACTTTGCTTCTATCTAAATCATCTTTTACATCAATACCAACAACAGCATAGCGGCCGATGACGATCGCCGTTGCATCATTGACATCTGCTACGTTCTCTGTCACTTTGACAAGATGCTGCGCAACATCTGTGGATGACCGGGCTTGATTGGTCTTTTTCTTTGTTGAGTCTGACACCCGTACTACGTGCTGGCGTCCATCTTGCTTGTCCAGTGATTCTGGCTTTTCCTGCTGCTGGCAAGCGCCCAACAGAATGATGGCTTGAATCATGAATAATGTCATAAATAGTCGCATCTATATTCCCTCCTTCACAAACTGCATGATTTATTTTATTGTTGAATTAACCTTCTAACTTTATTCATGAAAACATATATTTTAACAATCGTTTTGGGAAAGACAAGGATGAATGAAACCCCGATCAGGAGGCGAAGGACCTGAGTAAAATTTATGTATTAGACACAAATGTGTTATTACAGGATCCGAATTCAATCTTTTCATTTGAAGACAACGAGGTCGTCATACCAGCCGTTGTGTTAGAAGAAGTAGACTCGAAAAAGAGATATATGGACGAGGTTGGGCAAAATGCCCGGCGTGTCTCACGCTTAATCGACGGTTTAAGATCGAAAGGGAAACTGCATGAAAAAATTACACTAGAATCAAAAGGCACGCTGCGCATTGAACTGAATCACCGCTCCTTCCATGAGCTTCAAGAAATTTTTATTGAAAAAACGAACGATAATCGGATTTTGGCAGTCGCGAAAAATTTGAGCTTAGAGGAAGAAACAAAGCCTCATGGCCGGCCTGTCATTTTGGTCAGCAAGGATGTGTTAGTGCGGGTAAAGGCAGATGCTATAGGGCTTCAAGCAGAAGACTTCTTAAGTGACCGTGTTCTGCAAAATGAAGACATCGATAATGGCTATCATGAGCTCTACATTCCGACTGAGCAATTGAATACATTTTATAAGCAAAATCAATTACCAATAAAAGAGGTCACAAGTGCACCATTTAACCCTCATCAATTTGTCATCATGAAGGGAAATGAAGGCGGTTCTGCTTTAGGAATGCTTGATCAAAAGGCAGAGCATATGAAACGTCTCGTTTATGATCAAGAGTATATTTGGGGAATCCGTCCAAAAAATGTCCAGCAGACGATGGCACTCGAGCTGCTTTTGCGCCGTGACATTCCGCTCGTGACGCTGATCGGAAAAGCGGGGACTGGTAAAACATTGCTTGCACTTGCTGCCGGATTAATGCAGACAGAGGATCTCGGTATGTTTAAAAAGTTGATCGTGGCGCGCTCAATCGTGCCTGTTGGGAAAGACTTAGGCTACTTGCCAGGAGAAAAGGAAGAAAAGCTCAGACCATGGATGCAGCCGATCTATGACAACCTAGAGTTTTTATTTAATACAAAAAAGCCTGGTGAGCTTGATGCGATTTTGGCGGGAATTGGATCTATTCAAGTCGAAGCATTAACATATATCCGGGGAAGAAGTATACCTGATCAATTTATTATCATTGATGAGGCGCAGAATTTAACAAAGCACGAGGTGAAAACATTATTAACGCGAGTCGGAGAAGGAAGTAAAATTGTGCTGATGGGAGATCCAGAGCAGATTGATCATCCTTATTTAGACAGCTTAAATAATGGGCTTACGTATGTGATCGAGCGGTTCAAAGGACAGCAAATCTCTGGACATGTCAAGCTTGTCAAAGGAGAAAGGTCTGGACTTGCACAGCTTGCCGCTGATTTGCTATAGTCCAGACCCTCTGACTTATGTAATCATCAGCTCTTTGACACCTTTTATCGGCTGAGTGAGGTTGGACTGATCCGCGAAATAGACGTGGATTGGTCCTTCTTCTGTGATTGGCTTACCATTTTGACTGAAATGAGCAATGCTCTCCATTGCCTGAGAAAGCGGCACAGCAATTGTACCTGTTTCTGTGACAAATTCGCATGTATCCGCATGTTCAAGCGGCTCAGCATTTTTTAGCATATCGCCAAGCTTCATCCCGAAGCTGCCTGTGACGAGTCTTTCCTTTTCATACTTCTTCTCTGTTTTTAACGTGGGTGGAAGTGTCTGACCTTCTCTTATGACCCGCTCTTGGTCAAGCTCCTGATCTAGCTGATTCTCTTCACTTTCTGCACTTTTTTCAAAGAATGAATCCATTAAAAATTTACGGTCATCAAAAATCCATACACTTGGATCAATGGTGATCTTGTACTGTACGTTCCCCTTGATTTGAATGATGCTCATGTTCAAGACAACCCCTTTCCAACATAAATTATAGAAGTTTTCCCCCGCTTTGTCACTTTCATAAACATGCGTCTCCTTGTACACACTAATCTTACATGAAGGATAGGGAGGATATTAGGCATGGCATGTCGCGACAATGAAGAGCTTCAGCGATTTGTAGAAGAAGCAAAAAAAGTGGCCAAAGATGGTCAAGTAGCATCCTATATTCCCGCACTCGGCAAAGCGGATCAGACGGATTTATCTGTTGCTGTGTATCATGTGAGTAATACGTGCCACTCGGCAGGAGATGTAGATAAACGGTTTACTCTTCAAAGCATTTCAAAAGTATTAGCACTTGCGCTCGTGCTCTCAGAAGAAGGACCAAAAAAAGTATTTCAATTTGTTGGACAAGAACCAACAGGTGACCCGTTTAATTCGATGATCAAACTGGAAACAGCGAGCCCGAATAAACCGCTGAATCCAATGATTAATGCAGGGGCGCTCGCAGTCACGAGTTTAATCAGAGGAGCGACTCCGCAAGATCAGCTGAGCCGTTTGCTTGGCTTCATTAGAGAGCTGGCAAATGACAAAAGCATTACATACTGCAAAGAAACAGCTGCCTCCGAATTTGAGACATCCATGATTAACCGGGCGATGTGCTATTATATGAAGCAATATCATATTATTAGAGGGAACGTAGAAGAAGTCATGGACGTCTATACGAAACAATGTGCCATCATGATGAATAGCTTGGATTTGGCGAAAATTGCTTGTGTTTTTTCATTAGACGGCAGACATCCAGAGACGGGTAAGCAGATTCTTTCGAAAGATGTCGCTAGAATTTGTAAAACCTTTATGGTGACGTGCGGCATGTACAATGCGAGCGGAGAATTTGCCATTAACATCGGAATTCCTGCTAAAAGCGGTGTCTCAGGCGGGATTATGGGGGCGGCACCATATGATTTCGGGATCGGTATCTTCGGTCCAGCTCTGGATGAAAAAGGGAATAGTATTGCTGGGATTAAGCTGCTTGAGCTGATGAGTGAAAAATATGAGATGAGTATCTTTTAATGAAGGAAGGCTTCTTTTTATTTTTACAAAGCGAACTGTACAAATCTGCTTGCAATTTTGGGCGTTTCGCTTTATGATAAATAGAAGAATTAGGTACTCGCCTGGGGAACGGAGGGATACTTTTGGCGTCAGAAATTTTAGTCGATCATCGGCAAAAAGCACTGGCTTTATTAAAATTGGATGCAGATAAAATTTTAAAATTGATCCAAGTGCAAATGGACAACTTAACGATGCCGCAATGTCCTCTTTATGAAGAGGTTTTAGATACTCAAATGTTCGGATTATCGAGAGAAATTGATTTTGCTGTCCGGCTTGGATTAGTTGATCAACATGAAGGTAAGAAACTACTCGATAAACTTGAGAGAGAGCTTTCCGCACTTCATGATGCGTTCACAAAAAAATAATGATTGAAAACTCAAACTTCCTCAACATAAGTTTGAGTTTTTTTGTCCTCTATTTTCTTTTCATTGATTGATGTCAAACGGACTTGATTCTTTCATGAATGACGAACAATATAAAAGAGGTAAAACGAGATCAAACGGAGAAAATGTAGTAGAATAAAAACAGCTAAGAGGATATCAAGCAGTAGAAACAGACGTTAGGAAGAGGATTATATGTTAAAGAGAATGCTAAAATCGTATGACTACTCATTATTGTTCGCCATTATTTTAATTAGCGCATTCGGTTTGGTCATGGTGTATAGCTCAAGTATGATTACATCTGTGATCAGATACGATGCCGCACCAGATAATTTTTTTAAGAAACAGCTTTTATTTATGATCGTTGGAGCGGTCATCTTGTTCTTTACAGCACTAGTTCCATATCAGCTGTTTTCAAATAAGAAATTCCAGATCGGTATGCTGCTGCTATCAGTGTTTTCACTCATCTATGTGTACTTTGGCGGTCATATTGCAGGGAACGCAAGAAGCTGGATCAAAATAGGCCCATTTAGTCTTCAGCCAGCGGAATTTGTGAAGATTGTCGTCATTATCTATCTTGCTGCTGTGTATGCAAAAAAGCAGCATTATATTGATCATATTTTAAGAGGAGTCACACCTCCCATCGTGATTGTCTCGATCTTATGCGGATTTATCATTTTGCAGCCAGACTATGGGACAGCCTTTATCATTGGCATGATTGCTCTCGCGATGATTTTATGCTCAGGGTTTAGCGGGAAAACACTTGCGAAGCTGCTGGCGCTATTTAGTGCCGTGATGGTCGTCGTGACCCCATTTATTATTCTTTTTTGGGATAAAATTTTCACGCAAAATCGTCTCGGGCGTTTTGAGAGTTTCCAAGATCCATTTAAAGATGCAGGGGCGACTGGACATCAATTGATTAATTCCTATTACGCTATTGGATCAGGCGGCTTTTTTGGACTGGGTCTAGGAGAAAGCGTTCAAAAGTACGGATATCTTCCAGAGCCGCATACAGATTTTATCATGGCGATCATTTCAGAAGAGCTTGGCTTTTTCGGTGTATTTTTTGTTCTCGCTCTCCTTGGCTTCATCGTCGTGAAAGGTTTTTATATTGCAAGAAAGTGTGAAGATCCATTTGGAAGTTTGCTTGCAATAGGAATTTCCTCCATGATTGCGATCCAAACATGCATTAATTTAGGCGGTGTTTCAGGTCTGATTCCGATTACAGGGGTCACACTTCCATTTATCAGCTACGGGGGATCGTCCATCATTTTACTTAGCGGCTGTATGGGAATATTGCTGAATATCAGCATGTTTACTGAATATAAAGAGCGTTACAAAAAGAAAAAATCAATGAGCAAGCCATCAGTTCAAAAAAATGGATTGCAGAAAACTTTGAATCTTTAGAAAACAAAAGTGTACAGTTTTCATTTCTTCCTTTATTATAGAGTACATATAAAATTTTAAGGGATATGGAGGAGTGAGAAATGTCACAGAGAACAATTCAAAAGGTTCTAGTTGCAAACAGAGGGGAAATTGCTATCAGAGTCTTCAGGGCCTGTACGGAGCTCAATTTACGTACAGTGGCCATTTATTCCAAAGAAGACTCGGGCTCTTATCATCGCTATAAAGCAGATGAAGCATATCTAGTTGGAGAAGGGAAAAAACCGATTGATGCCTACCTTGATATCGAGGGGATCATCGAAATTGCAAAACGAAATGACGTGGATGCGATCCATCCAGGTTACGGATTTTTATCTGAAAATATTCATTTTGCAAGACGATGCGAAGAGGAAGGCATTCAATTTATCGGTCCAACTTCTCAGCATTTAGATATGTTTGGAGATAAAGTAAAGGCAAGAGATGAAGCGAAAAAAGCTGGAATTCCAGTCATTCCAGGAAGTGACGGACCAGTTGATTCGGTCAAAGAAGTCGAAAAATTCGGTGAAGAATACGGTTACCCGTTTATTATTAAAGCTTCACTAGGCGGCGGCGGCCGAGGTATGCGGATTGTCAGAACGAAAGAGGAGCTGAAGGAAGCCTATGACCGTGCGAAGTCAGAGGCAAAAGCTGCTTTTGGAAATGACGAAGTATACGTTGAAAAACTGATTGAAAATCCGAAACATATTGAGGTGCAGGTGATTGGTGACAATCACGGCAATATCATTCATTTATATGAGCGTGACTGCTCTGTTCAAAGGCGGCATCAAAAGGTCATTGAAGTGGCGCCAAGTGTGTCTCTTACAGATCAACTGCGTGAAGATATTTGTGAAGCGGCTGTTCAGTTGGCCCAGAATGTATCGTATATTAATGCAGGGACTGTAGAATTCCTTGTCGCAAATGGAGAGTTTTACTTTATTGAAGTCAATCCAAGGGTACAGGTAGAACACACGATCACTGAAATGATCACAGGTGTCGATATCGTCCAAACCCAAATTCTTGTCGCAAAGGGTCATGACCTTCACAGCAAGGAAGTCGGTATACCAAAGCAAGAAGATATTTTTACACATGGCTTTGCCATTCAATCAAGGGTCACAACAGAAGATCCTTTAAATGATTTTATGCCAGACACAGGAAAAATTATGGCCTACCGTTCAGGTGGGGGATTTGGTGTACGACTTGATACAGGGAACAGCTTTCAAGGTGCAGTCATTACACCTTATTACGATTCACTATTGGTCAAGCTGTCCACATGGGCGCTCACATTTGACCAAGCGGCTGCTAAAATGGTCCGAAATTTACAGGAATTCAGGATTCGCGGGATTAAAACAAACATTCCGTTTCTTGAAAACGTGGCAAAGCATGAGAAGTTTCTAAAAGGGGAATACGATACGTCGTTTATCGATTCAACGCCAGAGCTATTTAATTTCCCTAAGCAAAAAGACCGTGGAACGAAGATGCTGACTTATATTGGTAACGTGACCATTAATGGATTCCCTGGTATAGCGGAGAAAAAGAAGCCTCATTTTGACAAGCCAATTGTACCGAAGCTTCCTCTTCATCAAGAGATTCCGTCTGGGACAAAACAATTGTTAGACACACATGGACCTGAGGGCCTTGCCAATTGGGTGAAAGAACAAAATAGCGTCCTTTTAACAGATACAACCTTTAGGGATGCGCATCAGTCTCTGCTTGCGACACGCTTCAGAACACATGATTTAAAGAAAGTTGCCCAGCCAACAGCAGGTTTATGGCCAGAGCTGTTTAGTATGGAAATGTGGGGCGGTGCTACATTTGATGTTGCGTACCGTTTCTTAAAAGAAGATCCTTGGGAACGATTAAAAGAGCTTCGCCAAGAAGTGCCAAACACGTTGTTCCAAATGCTTTTAAGATCATCAAACGCTGTCGGATATACAAACTATGCGGATAATGTGATTAAAGCATTTGTAAAGGAGTCGGCCGAAGCAGGCATTGACGTCTTCCGTATTTTCGATAGCTTAAACTGGGTCAAAGGCATGACGCTTGCCATTGATTCTGTTCGTGAATCAGGCAAAGTGGCAGAGGCAGCCATTTGTTATACGGGGGACATTCTTGATCCATCTCGTCCGAAATATGATCTTGAGTATTATGTATCTCTTGCGAAAGAGCTTGAATCTGCCGGTGCACATATTTTAGGTATTAAAGATATGGCGGGATTATTAAAGCCGCAGGCAGCTTATGAGTTAGTCTCTGCTTTAAAAGATGAGCTCACGATCCCTATCCATCTTCATACGCATGATACGAGTGGAAATGGACTGTTCACCTATGCAAGAGCGATTGATGCAGGCGTTGATATTGTGGATGTGGCCGTCAGCTCTATGGCCGGACTCACATCGCAGCCAAGTGCAAGCTCACTGTACTATGCTTTAGATGGGCATGAAAGAAAGCCAGACATGAACGTCCAATCTGTCGAACACCTTTCTCAATACTGGGATTCTGTCAGAAAATACTATCGTGAATTCGAAAGCGGCATGAACTCACCTCATACAGAAATTTATGAGCATGAAATGCCTGGCGGTCAGTATAGTAACTTGCAGCAGCAGGCGAAAGGTGTTGGCCTTGGCGACCGCTGGAACGAAGTAAAAGAAATGTACAGACGTGTGAATGACATGTTTGGTGATATTGTGAAGGTCACACCTTCCTCTAAAGTAGTTGGAGACATGGCACTTTATATGGTGCAAAATGATTTAACAGAGGAAGATGTCTATGAAAAAGGAGCAACATTAGACTTCCCGGATTCTGTTGTGGAATTATTTAAAGGCTATTTAGGCCAGCCGCATGGCGGATTCCCTGAAAAATTACAAAAGCTGATTTTAAAAGGAGAAGAACCGCTCACTGTCAGACCTGGTGAGAAGCTGAAGCCAGTGGACTTTGAAGACATTAAGCAGCAGTTCAAAGAATCTCATGACCTGACGCTGACAGAGCAAGACGCGATTGCGTATGCCTTATATCCAAAAGTCTTTTCTGAATTTGTCCAAACAGCAGAAAGCTATGGGGACATCTCTGTTCTTGACACTCCAACGTTCTTCTATGGGATGAGGCTTGGTGAAGAGATTGAGGTAGAAATCGAAAAAGGAAAAACCCTGATTGTCAAACTCGTGTCGATTGGAGAACCGAATCCAGATGCCACAAGAGTTCTTTACTTTGAGCTAAATGGACAGCCGCGTGAAGTGGTGATTAAGGATGAAAGCATCAAATCCTCCGTTCAAGAAAAAATGAAGGCGGACCGTTCAAATCCAAATCACATTGCCGCATCAATGCCAGGCACTGTCATCAAAGTGCTCGTGGAAAAAGGACAGAAAATCTCGCAAGGTGAGCATTTGATGATCAATGAAGCCATGAAAATGGAAACGACTGTACAAGCGCCATTCACTGCGGTCGTAGATGAAATACATGTGACAAATGGAGAACCGATTCAAACCGGTGATCTGCTGATTGTGTTAAAGCCTGAATAATAAGTGAGACACATCCGTCGTGATGTGTCTTTTTTTGAGCGCATTAAAATGTGCAGCAGCCTGCGAGAGTAATTACACTATAGAGTGAGGTGAAGAAAGTTGGAAATTGTTGTGATTTGGTTTCGCCGAGATATGCGATTGGATGATCATATCGCCTTATCAAAAGCGATCACATATGCAAAAAAACACGAGTACAAATTATTGGCTCTTTATCATCTAGATCCATTTTTTACTGAAATGGAACTGGATATAAACAACGAACATTTCTTTCAAAACTTGGCGCATTTCGTCAAGGAAGCAAGAGAATCTCAAGTGTATGTTCACCTTCTCCATGATGATGTCCTGCGCGTCTTTCAACAGGTCATGGATGTGTATGACATCAAAGCCGTCTTTTTTAATGAAGATGAAGTGGGTATCGGCCAAAGGCGTGACCAGCAAGTAACCGATTTTTTAGAAAAGAAGGGCATTCATGTGTCAACGTGGCAAGATACACACCTTCACGGGGCGCGAGATATTTTAAAAGCAGATGGGTCACATTATCAAGTGTTTACCCCATACTATCAATCATGGCGTAAGCAAGAAAAGCAGCCTGTGATAAAAGTTGACAAATCATTTTTCAGCAGTGAGCATACGATTTGTGATGAGTCGCTTTCGCAAAAAGGAAATGACAAACTGCGAGACTTGTTAAAGGGCTGCTCAAGGAAGTTTGATCAAATCGGCTCAGACAAAGCGATGAACACGCTGCATCACTTTATCCAAAAAAGATTAACGCGTTATCATGAGAAACGAGATATTCCGTCTCTTTTTGGAACGAGCAAGCTGTCGCGTTTCTTAAAAACAGGCACTATTTCGATCCGAACGATTTTTCATGCGATGTATGAAGAAGCACTATTTGAAGACGAGGGCAGAGAGACCTTTATCAAAGAGCTGGCATGGCGTGATTTTTATCATATGATTTATGCGCATTATCCTGAGATGAAAGAAAAAGAAATCAATTCGGCGTTTCAAGGGATGAAATGGAATGAAGATGAGACGCTGTTTGAAGCTTGGTGTAAAGGGGAAACAGGCTTTCCGCTCGTTGATGCAGGGATGAGACAGTTAAATGAGGAGGGCTGGATGCATAACCGCTTGCGAATGGTCACAGCCTCATTTTTAACAAAGGATTATTTGATTGATTGGAGAAAGGGCGAAGCGTATTTTGCAAAAAAACTTGTGGATTATGATGAGGCGTCAAATATCGGAGGATTTCAGTGGGCTGCATCTGTCGGGACAGATGCCGTGCCGTACTTCCGTATTTTTAACCCAACGACCCAGTCGAAGCGATTTGATCCGAGCGGGGAATATATTAGAAGATATGTACCAGAGCTAGAGCATGTCGATGAAAAATGGATTCATGAACCAAGTAAAATGCCGATTGATGAGCAATTGAAATCGGGATGTGTGCTAGGTGATACATATCCGCTGCCGACAGTTGATCATCAGGAAAGACGCAAAAAAGCCATTTCGCTATTTGAAGAAGCAAAACAACAATAAAACAAATCCCCCATTCCGCATGAAAGGGGGATACAAATTCTTATTTGAATGGTTCTTTGCTTTCATATTTAAACCGGGCAATGAGTAAGCAGAAGTAACAAAGTATCCCAAACAAACCGGAAATAAAGAATGAATGAGCCAGCGCGTAACCAAGTGCAAGCTGAGAATAAACAGACATCACACCTGAAATGGCTTGAAGTGTAATCAGAATGGCTGAAATAATCCATCCATAATACAGCTGCTTCTGTTCTTTATAATGTTTCATGGCATGGAACATCGCAACAAATATCCAGACGAATAAAAGAAGTGCTGCTGCTCGGTGAGACATTTGTACCCACTGATTAAAGTACGCTGGAAGTGCACCGTCTTTTGAACAAAACGGGAAGACAGAACAAGCAAGGCTTGACTTTGTATGCCTCACATAAGCACCCGTATACACCACGATATACGTATAGGTGATCAAACCATAAATATGGAACTGCATTTTTTTGCCGATATGAAGCGGCTTCACAAGCTTTGTTTCAGATCTGGTTGCTTCAAATACAAGAAGCGCAAGCAGTAACACTGAAGCAAAAGAAATGAGTGAAATACCGAAGTGCAGTGCCATCACAAGGGCGTTAGAACCAAACACGACGGCTAGAGCTCCTAAAAGCGCTTGAAGCAGTAAGAATATAATCGACATGATGACCAAAAATTTGGTTTCACGGAATACTGGACTAATCTTTTTCCAGCATAAGACCGCCAGTGCCAGAACAAGAATGGTGGAAACCCCTGTTGACATGCGGTGACTCCATTCGATGATGGAAGCAGGGTTCATTTCAGGGAAGAAACGTCCGTGGCAAAGGGGCCACTGCCGGCCGCAGCCAAGACCCGAGCCGGTTTTCGTCACAAGCGCACCGCCAATCAAAACGATCAGCATCACAAACGTTGTGATCACGCTCAATAACCTTAAAGCAAATTTCATCAAATTATTTCACCTTCTCTAAAAAACTTCTGATCTAAATGAAAAACCTCATATGCTCTCAAGTTTAAGCCAAATGCGTGTTCTGTTGCAATTCATAATGACCAAAGTTCACAAAAAAATGATATGTTAGTTCACAAAGTTTACAGATTTAGAGTGCTTGATCTTTCTTTGACAGTCTGATAGAAATAGAGGAGAGAATATTTCATTTTGCACCGCCTTCTGAAACACACATAAATCCTTATAAATTCACGAAAAGTTCACAAATAACTTCAAGATTGTCGTTTATTATTTAATAGGATGTTTTTTTACAGCTGTTTATCTTGTATGATAGAGTTGTAACGAATTTACGTTTCATTTGTTCGTTTGAAGGTTTGGGCAAGGGAGGTTATACACATTGGCAAATTCCAAAACAGCCGCGGAAGCAGCTATTCATGGACAAATAGAAGAAACAACAGCTTGGAAAGATTTTCTTGCTCTGATTAAAATGGGCATCGTCAATTCCAACTTCATTACAACATTTACTGGAATGTGGCTTGCTTTTTATTTTACAGGTATGAGTTTCCTTGGGAATCTTGATATTGTGCTGTTAACAATGATTGGTTCTTCTCTTATTATTGCCGGTTCATGCGCCATTAATAATGCGTTTGACCGTGATATTGATATATTAATGGAAAGAACAAAAACAAGACCGACGGTTACAGGTAAGATTCAGCCGGGGCAAGCGTATGCATTTGGTATTTTGCTTGTTGTACTTGGACTCATCATGCTTCTGATGACAACCATAACATCAGCAGTGATTGGTTTTATCGGAGTCTTTACTTATGCAGTTCTGTACACCATGTGGTCTAAACGTCATTACACCATCAATACCGTTATTGGAAGTGTATCTGGTGCGGTGCCGCCATTAATCGGCTGGACAGCTGTCACAGGTACAATTGACACAACGGCTTGGGTTTTGTTTATGATTATGTTCATTTGGCAAATCCCTCACTTCCTGTCACTTGCGATTAAGAAAACGGAAGATTACCGTAAGGCAGGTATTCCAATGCTGCCAGTCGTTTATGGCTTTGAAGTCACGAAACGCCAAATTATCATTTGGACAGCATGTCTTCTTCCACTTCCATTTTTCTTAGGTGGATTAGGATGGCCGATTGTCGCACTTGGCACATTGCTGAATATTGGATGGCTCGTCATTGGCCTTATGGGCTTTAAAATGAAAGACGTCATGAAGTGGTCAACGCTCATGTTCGTTTATTCATTAAACTACTTAACCATCTTTTTCGTCGCGATGATTATCATTACACTATTCTAGAGTAAAATACACTTTGATCACATCAAAACAATGGCTATATCTTATAACACAACATTTTCTAACAACTATGAAAGCCGCCTGATATTCAGTTCTATTTAGGCGGCTTTCTGTTTATACATAGATGGTATTTTGAGTAAAAACATCATTTTTTTATGAAAAGAGGAAATGTAAGTGCTTTTATAAGAGGCGGGGGTTATGAATGGGTGAAAAGTGATTTTATAAATAAGAGGTAAAAAGCGAAAGGCAAAGGAGATCAAGCAAAAGGGGTTGGGACAAATTATGATAAGAAAATGGCGTGTTTATTCACTGTTTCTCTTACTGACGCTCGTTTTGGCGGGCTGTGGTGAACCATACTTATCAACACTCAAACCAGTTGGGGAAGTAGCAGATAAACAGTTTTTCCTAACGGTACTGAGTACACTCATTATGGTTCTTGTCGTCATTGTTGTATCGATCATTTTCTTTTACGTCATCATTAAATTCAAACGTTCTAAAGTGGGAGAAGATACGATTCCAAAGCAGGTGGAAGGGAACCGTAACCTAGAAATTACGTGGACAGCGATTCCGATTCTTCTCCTCATTATTCTCGTTGTGCCTGTTGTGGCATACACGCTTGAGCTTGGGGATACAAGCGCTATGGATAAGAAAAAACGAGATCCTGAAAAGACACTTGTTGTCAATGTAAGAGCCAGTTTATATTGGTGGGAATTCGAATACCCTGATTATGGGATTGTCACAAGTCAGGAATTGATTGTACCGACAGATCAAAAGGTGTACTTTAAGCTGAAAGCATCCGATGTGAAACACTCTTTCTGGGTTCCATCGGCTGGCGGTAAAATTGATACAAACACAGAAAATGAAAACAAGTTTTATTTAACCTTTGATTCAAAACGAACGAAAGATGCAGGAGAATATTTCTACGGGAAATGTGCAGAGCTTTGCGGTCCCTCGCATGCTTTAATGGACTTTAAAGTTAAAACGCTTTCTCAAGATGAGTTTTTGGGATGGACGAAAAAAATGGCTGATTACAAGAAGCCTACATCCACAAAAGATCTCGCACTTGAAGGTGAAAAATTATTTAAAGAGAAAAACTGCTTGAGCTGTCATGCAGTAGAGCCTGGTGACGAACGGCCGGAAGCGGCAAGGACGGCACCAAACCTTGCGACCTTCGGAGACCGAACGAAAGTAGCAGGAATCAAAGATATGAACAAAGAAAATGTGAAAGCATGGCTGAAAGATCCAGAGAGCTTTAAACCAGGGAATAAAATGACAGGGACGTACCCTAAATTAAATGACTCAGAAGCAGATGCACTTTATGAGTATTTAAAAGGACTTAAAATCGAGTAATTTCTAATGCGAATGTGCAAGAGGGTATGTGATCGATGTGAAGTTTTTGTTAAGAGCTCCCGAATATGTCTCTACAACCGAGAAGTAGCCATCTGTCAGACACAGTCTGTGTAAAGTTAAGATAGACATCTATATGAAAAGGGGCAAATGGGAGATAAGAGGGGGATTTCATGGTGAGTACAATAGCTAAAAAGCGGGGGTTTGGCGCTGTCTTATGGGATTACTTGACGACGGTTGACCACAAAAAAATTGCCGTACTATATTTAGTGGCAGGGGGATTTTTCTTTTTAATTGGCGGCCTGGAAGCGATGATTATCCGTATTCAGCTAGCCATCCCTGAAAATGATTTTGTAAGTGCAGGGTTTTACAATGAAGTCATGACGATGCATGGAACAACGATGATTTTCCTTGCAGCAATGCCGCTTTTATTTGCATTAATGAATGCGGTTGTACCCATTCAAATTGGTGCACGTGACGTAGCGTTTCCGTTTGTGAATTCACTTGGTTTTTGGCTGTTCTTTTTCGGAGGAATTTTCTTAAACCTTGGATGGTTTATGGGTGGATCACCTGATGCAGGCTGGACTGCATACGCCTCGCTCACGCTGAATTCAGAAGGGCACGGCATGGATTTCTATATTTTAGGTTTGCAGATAGCGGGTATTGGTACGCTGATTGCCGGGATCAACTTTCTTGCAACGATTATTAATATGAGAACGCCTGGTATGACGTATATGAGAATGCCGCTCTTTACATGGACGACATTTGTCGCCTCAGCACTGATTTTATTCGCATTCCCGCCACTTACAGCAGGGCTTGCGATGCTGATGCTTGATAGAATGTTTGATACGAGCTTTTTCAATCCAGAGCTCGGCGGAAATACAATCATCTGGGAGCATTTGTTCTGGATTTTCGGACACCCAGAAGTATATATCTTAATCCTGCCAGCATTCGGAATATTCTCTGAAATCATTCCAGTGTTTGCAAGAAAAAGGTTGTTTGGCTATTCGTCCATGGTGTTCGCTACTGTATTGATTGGTTTCCTTGGATTCATGGTATGGGCGCATCACATGTTCACAACAGGACTTGGTCCGATTGCCAATGCGATCTTTGCTGTAGCCACAATGGCGATTGCGGTGCCTACAGGAATTAAAGTATTCAACTGGCTGCTCACCATATGGGGCGGTAATGTGAAGTTTACAACGCCGATGCTGTATTCCGTTGCCTTTATACCGTCGTTTTTGCTTGGCGGGGTAACGGGAGTCATGCTTGCAGCAGCTGCAGCAGATTATCAGTTCCATGATACGTACTTTGTCGTGGCGCATTTCCACTACGTCATTATTGGCGGGGTCGTATTCGGTATTTTAGCTGGTGTGCATTACTGGTGGCCGAAGATGTTTGGAAAAATACTGAATGAGAAGCTTGGGAAAATTGGCTTTGTGCTGTTTTTCATCGGTTTCCATTTAACCTTCTTTATCCAGCATTTTCTCGGGCTTTGGGGCATGCCGCGCCGAGTCTTTACATTCCTGCCAGGTCAGGGGCTAGACCTTGGGAACTTGATCAGTACGATTGGGGCACTGTTTATGTTTGTAGCTGTTGTCATCATGCTGATTAACATCATCTGGACTACAGCAAAAGGAGAGCGTGTATCAAGCGATCCTTGGGGAGACGGAAGAACGCTTGAATGGGCAGTGTCTTCACCTCCGCCAGAATACAACTTTAAACAGCTTCCGCTTGTCAGAGGACTAGATCCATTATGGATTGAAAAAATGGATGGTAAAACAGGAATGACAGCATCTGAACCGCTCGATGATATTCACATGCCGAATAATTCCATCTTACCTGTCATTATCTCATTCGGTCTATTTGTTTCAGCGTTTGGCTTCATGTATCGTCAAGAGCACAGCTGGGGACTTCCAGTGATTTTCATTGGTCTTGGCATTACATTTGCGACCATGCTGGTTCGCTCTCTTAAAGATGATCATGGGTACCATATTCACAAAGAAGATTTGACCGATGACGATGATAAAGGGGTGAAAGCATAATGGAACCACAAAAAATGACAGCAGAAACCTTTCCGGCTTCTCCTGAGAAAGCCACGTTAGAAGGAAAGAATAAGTTCGTCGGGTTCTGGTTGTTTCTTGGGGGAGAAACCGTTCTGTTTGCATCGCTCTTTGCCACGTATTTGGCGCTGAAAAACTCTAATGCAGGCGGAGCAAAAACAACTGATATGTTTGATCTCACACTTGTCTTTATTGCCACGATGCTTCTGCTGACGAGCAGTTTAACGAGTGTGTATGCAATGTATCATATGAAAAACTTTGCCTTTAAAAAGATGCAGCTTTGGCTTGGCGTGACTGTGCTATTAGGTGCTTCATTTCTAGGGGTTGAGATTTATGAGTTCTATCATTATGTGCATGCGTATGAATTTACAATTACCAGCTCAGCTCTTGGTTCTTCCTTCTATACACTTGTCGGAACTCACGGGGCTCACGTCGCCTTCGGACTTTGCTGGATTACCGCTCTTATGATTCGAAATATGAGACGCGGACTCGATTTATACAATGCGCCGAAATATTATGTGGCAAGTCTGTATTGGCACTTCATTGATGTTGTGTGGGTCTTCATCTTTACCGTTGTATATTTAATGGGAATGGTGGGATAAGAATGGGAAATAAAAACACAAATCAGTCTAAAGTCGATCTTGTATACCGTAAAAAGAAAAATGCCGAAGAAATGAAGCATCAGCTCATTTCTTTCGGCTTGATGATTGGATTAACCTTTGTTGCCTTTTTAACAATCGCTTCTGAAGACGTTGGGAACTGGTTCGCAGTACCATTTATTTTATTGCTTGCAGTTATTCAGGTGGCTTTTCAGCTTTATTATTTTATGCACATGAACCAAAAAGGGCATGAAACACCCGCATTGTTTCTTTACTCAGGTGTGTTTGTCGCGTTTATTACCGTATTAGCCTTTTTGACCATTATTTGGTGGTAAGCCCGCTTTGCCCTTGAAGGAGGCGCAGCAATGGAGAACTTAGAAATATTCGGATTTCGGGCATTATGGAGCCCTTACTATTTGACTAGTATTGTCATAGCAGCTGCTCTTTATTTGCTTCTTGTGACAAAGGGAAAGCACCGTGCGACGGTGAAAGAGAAAACGTTGTTTCTGACGGGGCTTGTCCTGTTATACGCCGTGAAAGGAAGCCCAATTGATTTAATGGGGCATATTATGTTTAGTGCACATATGGCGCAAATGGCGGTGCTCTATTTAGTCATTCCGCCTCTCCTTATTACAGGATTACCTGCGGCCATTTGGGAGCGGATCATACAAACACCAGGCATTCAGCAAATTTTTCGTTTGTTTTCCAAGCCTTTAATTGCATTGCTTGGATTTAACGGATTGTTTTCGATGTATCACATTCCGCTTGTGTTTGATTTTGTGAAAACAGATCCGTTTTATCATGCGTTGATGACGGTGGTCATTTTTATCGCTGCCTTTTTCATGTGGTGGCCGCTCGTTCATAAAGTCCAAAGTCAGCCGCAGATTACAGGCATTTTAAAGCTTGGTTATATCATGGCAGACGGAATATTGATGACTCCTGCGTGTGCTCTCATCATGTTTAGTGAGGCACCGATCTATGCAACCTATTCTGATGCTGGCGCTTGGATACAGGCACTGCACTTATGCGTGCCAAGTGATATGCTGGCAGGCCTTGCGCTCACAGGTCCTGAAATGTTCCATACCTTGCCTCTGCTAGAGGACCAGCAGCTAGGCGCGATTTTGATGAAAATTATTCAGGAGATTGTGTACGGCTCGATCCTTGCTGTTGTGTTCTTTGACTGGGCAAGAAAAGAAAGAGCGAAAGATGCCGTACCAGATGCGCTGATTCCGAAATATGAATGAAAAAAGCACAGCCGTATGGCTGTGCTCAGATTGTTGACAAAGGGCTAAAATGATCTTGATTTTAGCCCTTTGTCTTCTTTTATGCTTCAGCAGTCATTGCTTCTAGTTTATCTTTCAGCTGTTCAAGCGTTTTCTTGCTTGATTGGATGAGAGATTTAGGGAAATCTTCGCCTTCGCCGTATTCAACACCGTGCGGATAATAATGTTTTCCAAGTAAAGGTGTTAGAAGCTGTATGTGTGCTCTTTTGGAACCAACATCTCCTTCGGTGGCGTAGCCGGAAATCCGTAAATAAAAGGTTCCCTCTACCATGTTATACTTTCTGTCGTACGTCACACGCTCATAATCCCATTGATCGGCTCGTACAAATCCTTCACTTTCCATGATGAAATCTAATTTATTTAAGTCAGCTGCTACCTTTTCAATCCCCGTACCTTCAAACTTCACCCAAAACCCCTCCTTATAAAAATTCCCTTTACTGACAATCATAGTATGAAAGCGTTAAACTTTCAACTGTGAAAGGTATGTTCTTTTATAACCTGGTTACAGTAATAAAGAAAATAATAGATGGAGGAATCGATGTGAAAACGAAAAAAATCAAAGATATTATGACAAAAAAAGTAGTGACATGTCAGCAAGACGACAATACGTATGAAGCGGCAGTCAAAATGAGAGACGCGGACATTGGGGCCATTCCGGTGGTTGACGGAGATCAGCTCGTTGGCATAGTGACAGACCGTGACCTTGTACTCAGAGGCATTGCAGAAAAAAAGCCAAACTCACAGGAAGTGGGCTCGCTGATGACGAAGGAAGTACTGACAGCTGAAGAAGATGCAACGCTTGAAGAAATTGTCCGGCTGATGTCAGAGCACCAGCTCCGCCGCATTCCTGTTGTGAAAAATGGCGCATTAACAGGGATTGTCGCTCTTGGAGATTTATCAGTCGAAGATTTATCAAATGATCGCGCGGGAGATGCACTGACAGAAATCTCTCAACAGGATCAAGATCACGGGCAAGGATTTCTTCATTAAGAGGGGCATATTTTAAATTCGTGTTAAATAGGCTGTATTGTCGTTGATAAATGAAGCGAGTTTTGTTTAAATGACAGTAGAAGGTACTTTTTGTACCTTGCCAATTTAACGGAGGTGTTTATTTGAAAACTGTGCTCAAAACACTCCTCATCCTCCTGATTATATCTGGAACGTACGTTCTGTTTATTCAATATGGATCTTCACCAGAAAAAGAAAACAGCAATGAACCGAAGGTGTCTAATGAAGAAACATCTAGCGATAAGCCGATCAACATCCCGAAAAAGGGGCTCATGTCCTTTATGGGGAAATCTTCAAACGAAGTGCTTAAACAGCTGGGAGAACCAGATCGCATTGATCCTTCCGCATATGATTATGACTGGTGGATATACAACCAATCGAAGAAGCACTATATTCAAGTAGGGGTAAAGGATAGTAAAGTGGTGACCCTGTTTGCAACAGGAGACGGGCTCAATGTCGAACCGTTTAAAATCGGTCAAGCCACAAGTGAAGTATTTAAAAAAACACAAATTGCACCTTACATTCATGTAGAGGATGAACAAAATTCATACCGCTTTGAATTCTCAGAAGATGATATGAATACAAGACCCACTGTGAAAGTGGGAGATGATGTGTATGTTCAGCTTTACATGGATAAGTTTGAAAGCACTCTTTCAAGTATCAGGGCGTTTAACGCAGATACATTTGTGAAACAAAAGCCATATGAGGTCGTCTATCGTGGTCAATTGATAGAACCTGAGGCAATATCAGGTGAAAAATGGAAAGAGATCGAAGCTTCCAGTCAAAAACAAATTTTTGATATGACCAATATTATCCGTCATAAGTACAAACTGCCGACCTTAAGGTGGGATGATGAAACCTCTGAAGTGGCATTCATGCATAGTGAGGACATGAAAGAGAATCATTATTTCTCCCATGAATCAAAAAAATACGGTACGCTGAAAGATCGGTTAGAAAGAGGCGAGGTGGCATTTCAGCTCGCAGGTGAAAACATTGCCTATAATTATGTAGATGGACCTGCAGCGGTAGAAGGCTGGCTCAATAGTGAAGGTCATAGGAAGGCGTTATTAAATAAAGATTACACACACCTTGGCGTAGGTGTGAAAGAAAAATACTACACTCAAAACTTCATCAAGAAAACATCTTAAACGAAAGCAGCTGCACAATCGCAGCTGTTTTTTTGATTGAAAAAGAGGCTCACCAAAATAGCTGCTGGTGTATATAGTATAGTAGGCATTTGTATGGGGGGTGAGGATATGACAAACAAACAAAAACAAACATCCATTGATGAATTTAAACAATTCGTCAGACGCCATCCGAAGTTAATTCAAGAAGTGCAAACGCAAGAAAAAAGCTGGCAAAGTGTATACGAAAATTGGATCATGTTTGGTGAAGAAGACGAGATGTGGTCTCCTTACCGGCAAACGCAATCTGAAGGCGGTAAAGAAGAAAAAGCCTCTAAGCCAAGTGAATTGGGAAAAGCAGATTTTATGTCTAAAATGGTTTCTGCTGTGAAAAAAATGGACGCTGATCAAATGAATGAACAAATCAACAAAATGAGCCAGTCTATTTCCTCTTTACAAAGCTTACTCGGACAATTTTCATCAAATGGCTCAAAGAAAGGTTCATCTGGAGGCAGTCAGCACCCATTCTCCTTCAGGAAAGATTAATTGAAAGGGGATGCTTTTGGTGCGGAAAGAAGTACAGGAGTTTGTCATGGCCGAAGAGGATCGAATCAAATTCATCAGACAGCGTCCTCTCTGGTACAGACAGCTGACTCGACATCCTGAAAAGCTATCGTCCTTTGAATTAGATAAAATGAATTTTTACGAAAAAACCATTCCTCATCGTGTGAGTCAGTTGAGCAACAGTGTTCAAATGGCTGAAATGATGATTCAAATGTTCCAAGCAATGCGCAATCAAAATGGAGCCGGGTGAGGCTTTTTTGAGTTGATTAAGATGTCTATTTCCTGAGCATCCTATAAAAGTAGATGAAAGGAGAATCAGAAGATGAAATGGATGCTGTCAATATGCGCATTGCTTTTTCTTGTCACCGGGTGTCAAAGTCAACATGGAGAGAAGCAAGTCATGAAGCAAGATCCAGCTGTACCAGTGATGCAGCAAGCCGAAAGCGAAATGAAGCAGCAAGGCTTTTTAAAATACAAAGTGCAGGGGTCTTCTGTCTATATAGAAAGTACACTACAAGATTTTCATCTTGAACCTTCGCGTCTAAAAAAGAATGAGAAGACGGGATATTTTACAGTGTATGTAGACGGAAAACGTGCAGGCAATGAGTATACTGCTGCATTTGTGGTCAAGCATCTTTCAAAAGGAAAGCATAAAATGACCGTTGTGCTCAATTCCCGTCATCCAGAATATAAGCAGAAAAGAGAAACATGGGATGTATTTGTCACGTAAAAGCATTTTCTGATCCATAGGTTTCGTGGTAAACTATGAATTGGAGGTGCAACATTTATGTATGCGACAATCGAATCTGTGGAGCTCCAAGAGGAAGCGAATCAATTGGCTGCCATGATTCTTCAGTCGGAGGAGGCTGAACATTACCGCAACTGCTTTAAGCGTCTCCAGCAAGACGAAGAAGCCCAACAAATTATTGCCCATTTTACAAAAGTAAAAGAGCAATATGAGGATGTGCAGCGGTTCGGCAAATACCATCCGGACTATAGAACGATCTCAAAGGAAATGCGTGAGGTCAAAAGAAAGTTAGATCTTCACGATACAGTGGTTGATTTCAAAAAAGCAGAAACAGCGATTCAATCCATCTTAGATGAGATTAGTATTGAAATCGGTCAAGCTGTATCAGCATATATCAAAGTTCCAACAGGGAACCCATATTTTGATGGTCTATCATCATGCGGCGGTGGCTGTGGATCAGGTGGCAGCTGTGGCTGTAAAGTATCTTGACGAGACTTGAATGTCTCGTCTTTTACATAATGACTGAAAAGAATTGAAAAAGCGGCAGGTGAAAAGATGGAAACCAAACGTCAAGGGATGGTCGTTTGGCTGCATTCGTTAAAGCAGTCAAAGGCGCTAAGAAAATTTGGAAATGTTCACTATATTTCAAGGAAAATGAAGTATGCAGTGATCTATTGTGATATGAATGATCTCGAGCGTCATATGGCTAAGCTCAGCTCATTGCCATTTGTGAAGCGTGTTGAGCCTTCATATAAACCTTTTATTAAATTAGAGTACGAATCCAAATTGGACAAAGCAAAAGAGTATGATTATAAAGTGGGCTTTTAAAGACACAAAAAAATCCCCGCGGCATCACCCGCGGGGTCCTTCTATTCTTAATGATTCATTAAGGAGAAGGCAAAGGGAGAGGAGAAACCGGAGGAAGAACTTATGGGGAAACGTAAGTCTTCTCCGCGGTTGGCAACAGCACCACATCAGATGCTGTTATAAATAGTATGACCCCGCATTCCTTGATCTATACATAGAAAATGAATGAAAATCCTTGCATTGTCCCCTGCGGAGTGTTGTGGTAAGATAATGTTGAATTTTTTGTCATAAACAATAACCAATAGAAGCAAGCAGAAAAAGTGGTGGGAAAATGAGAGTCATCTCTGGAACGAGAAAAGGCCGCACACTTAAAGCGGTACCAGGTCAATCAACAAGACCGACGACAGATAAAGTAAAAGAATCGATATTTAATATGATCGGCCCGTATTTTGATGGCGGATGGGCCCTTGATTTATTTGCGGGAAGCGGTGGTTTAGGAATTGAAGCGCTTTCCAGAGGATTCGATCATTGCATTTTCGTTGATCGAGATATGAAGGCAATTCAGACGATTAAAGGAAACCTCAATCAATTGTCGCTGCTCGATCAAAGTGAAGTGTTTCGAAACGAGGCAAAGCGTGCACTCTCAGCCGTTGTGAAACGAGAGGAATCCTTTCAAGCGATCTTTCTTGATCCGCCTTATAAAGATCAACAGCTGAAAGCACTTCTTGAAATGATTGACGAGCATGCCTTATTAACAGATGACGGCGTGATCGTGTGTGAGCATGATAAGGACGTCACACTGCCAGAGGAAGCTGGACAGCTTTACATATCAAGACAGGAACTGTACGGGTTGACTGGTATTACGATCTATAGAAAGCGGGGAAATTAAAGCATGGGAAACATAGCCGTTTGTCCGGGTAGCTTTGATCCAGTCACATTGGGCCATTTGGATATCATCAAAAGAGGTGCAAAGATCTTTGATGAAGTGTATGTATGTGTACTAAATAACTCATCCAAACAACCGTTATTTACCGTTGAAGAACGGTGTGAGCTCATTCGCCAGGCGACGAAGGATCTGCCAAATATCAAAGTTGAATCCTTTCACGGTCTGCTTATTGATTATGCGAAACAAAAAGAAGCCAAAGTCATTTTACGCGGATTAAGAGCTGTGACGGACTTTGAATATGAAATGCAAGGCACATCAATGAATAAAGTGTTAAACGATGAAATTGAAACGTTTTTCATGATGACCAACAATCAATATTCCTTCTTAAGTTCCAGCATTGTCAAAGAAGTAGCGAAATATCAAGGATTAGTCAAAGATCTTGTCCCAAAAGAGGTAGAAGCAGCGCTGAAAGAAAAATTTAAAGGATGAGTGCACCGCACCGTGCACTCATCCTTTTTTTAATTTCTGATAGTATAGCGCGATATACAAGATCAAGCTGCATAGCGTGATCAATGGGCCAGCTGTCACAAGCTGATTCCAAAGCACACTGCTGTACACGACGACCTGCTGGCTTGCTTCAAAGGCACCTGCTGGGAGAGCCATGTCAGATCGAGAGACATAAAGAGGCTTGAACAATAAAAAGGCAAAAACAGCTGCATAAATTCCGTGAAGCAAACGAGCGAAGAAAAACGGTTTAAAGCGTATATCTGTTGCCGCCAGAATGCCAGCGACCTGAGCTTGAACAGAAAACCCGCTGAATCCTAATATAAAGCTGACGACAATCGTTTTAGCAAGAAGGGTGACTTCCTGTGACCCTGTCAGCTGACTTCCTAATGTGATTTCAAATAAACCGGCAATCATCGCAAGATCTAATTCTGGCGGAAGATGCATCGTTTGCAGCATATATCCGATCCCTATGGATAAGAGGTCCGTCACATGAACAACTGACAGCATTTTACTAAATACAGAAAATAAGATAATAAAGCCGCCAATCATAAAGAGAGTTTGGACTGATGACATCACCGCATCACTTAAAATTTGGCCGAGCGGTCTTTTCTCTGCGAGTCTTGCTGTATGAAGAGCGCTGAATGCCTCTTGAAACGGTGGGAATAAAAATCCCTTACGGCTTCTCAGATGTGCATCATGCCGCGCTTTATATCCCCGCATCGTCACACCAACAGCGAGATTCCCTAAATAATGTGCGCATGCCAAAACAATCCCTAAAGCTGGATGATGAAAAAAACCAACAGCCACCGCACCGAAAATAAACAATGGATTCGATGAATTTGTAAAAGAAACGAGGCGCTCTGCTTCGATTTGTGTCAGTTGTCCTTCCTGCCTGAGTCTTGTGGTTAATTTCGCACCAGAAGGGAAGCCTGATGCCATTCCCATTGCTAGGACAAATCCCCCTACACCAGGCACTCGAAAGATGGGGCGCATAAATGGCTCTAATAATACCCCGACAAATCTGACAATCCCGAAACTAATTAATAGCTCGGACAAAATAAAAAAAGGAAGCAATGATGGAAATACAACCTCCCACCACATTGCAAGTCCATTTTTAGACGCTTGCAAAGAGGCTTGTGGATGTGTAATCACAGTGGCTGTTAAAAAGATAAAAAAAGCAGCGATGAACAGAGTGTTCCATTTTTTCATGGAGATTTCGCCCCTTGCTGTTATGATCTATTGGCGAGCTCGTGATCAAAAAAGAAAGACACTAGCCGAGCCTGTCTTCTATTACTATACGAGCAGAAGGGGCATGTTTAGACCAATAGATTCGTATATATGCATAGAAAAGAGGAGGGTGGATTTTCATGAGGCGACCAGTCATTGGACTTGCGTTAGGCTCCGGGGGTGCGAGGGGAATGGCGCATATCGGAGTTTTATCTAGTCTTGAGAAACAAGGAATTCAGGTAGATATGATCGCTGGCAGCAGTATTGGCGCACTTGTTGGGAGCTTTTATGCGGCAGGACAAGACGTAGAAAAAATGAAAAAACTTGCACTTGTCTTCAGAAGAAAGTATTATGCTGACTATACACTGCCAAAAATCGGTCTTTTAAAAGGGAATCGAATGTTGCAGCTGATTCACACGTTTACATATGGGAAGAAATTTGAAGAATTAAGAATGCCCCTTGCGGTGGTTGCCTGTGACCTCGAGACAGGGGAGAAGGTCGTGTTTAAAAAAGGGTCTGTTTCACAAGCAGTCAGAGCAAGCATCA
Source organism: Bacillus sp. NMCC4 (assembly GCF_002998555.1). Classification (NCBI taxonomy): domain Bacteria; kingdom Bacillati; phylum Bacillota; class Bacilli; order Caryophanales; family Bacillaceae; genus Bacillus; species Bacillus sp. NMCC4. The sequence goes on from NZ_PVRA01000002.1 coordinate 194,780, forward strand.
GCATTCCGGGCGTGTTTGTTCCTCATGAAATGGGCGGCAGACAGCTAGTCGATGGAGCGGTTGTTGACCGCATTCCTGTGTCTGTTTTAAAAGAAATGGGCGCGGACCTCATTATCGCCTCTGATGTATCAAGGGTGAAAAAAACAGAAAAGGCGACGAGATTATCGGATGTGATTATGCAAAGTTTGGACATCCTTCAAAATGAATTGGTCCGCCATCAAACCATTCACGCTGATGTCATGATCCGGCCGAGGCTTGAAACATTTAGCTCGAGTGCATTTACACAGGTGCAGGAGATGATTGAAGCAGGTGAGCTCGCTGCAGATCAACTAACAGGTAAACTGAAAGATGTCATTGATAAATGGGAGTGTTAATCGAATGAAAAAATTGAATATTCGCTGGCTCAGCTTTTTTGTCGTTATCCTTGTATTATTTGGCTTAACCTTTGTCAAACTGCCATATTACGTGACAAAGCCGGGTGATGCAACCGAGATTGCTCCCCACATTCAAGTAGACGGCGGATATGGCGAGAAGGGCAGCTTCTCACTTATGACGATAAAAGTAGGTCCAGCCAATCCGTATACGTATTTGCTTGCGAAAATGAATAAATATGACGAGATCGTCCCGGAAGAAAATATTAAAGCGGACGGGGAGTCGGATGAAGATTATATGAAAAGACAGCTACAGCTGATGAAAAGCTCTCAAGAAAATGCCATGATTGCAGCGTATACAAAAGCAGGCAAAAAAGTAGATTATACGTTTAACGGGGTATATGCTAGCTACGTGATGAAAGGAATGCCTGCTTACGGCAAAATTGAAGTGGGCGACCGAATCAAAAGCGTTGATGGCAAGACCTATGATTCTGCTGATAAAATGGTTTCGTATATCAGCAGCAAAAAAGCAGGTACATCTGTCCGTTTTGTCCTTGAACGAAATGGCAAAGACATCACGGAGAAAGTGAAATTAAAACCATTTAAAGAAGAGCCGAATCGAGTTGGAATCGGTGTATCATTATTTACAGATCGAAATGTGAAAGTCTCGCCTTCCATTAAGGTGGATATTGAAAATATCGGCGGCCCATCAGCAGGTCTCATGATGTCACTTGAGATTTATAACCAGCTCACAAAAGAAGACGAAACACATGGCTATGCGATTGCGGGAACGGGGACGATTGACGCCGATGGAACGGTCGGTCCAATTGGCGGAATCGATCAAAAGGTCGTGGCGGCAGATAAAGCCGGAAAAGATATATTCTTTGCACCAAACGATAAAGGTGATTCAAATTCAGACTACCGAAATGCTGTCAAAACAGCGAAAGATATTAAAAGTGATATGAAAATTGTGCCTGTAGATACGATGCAAGATGCCCTGAACTATTTAAACAAATTAAAAGAGAAAGCATCTTAATCAAAGAAGAGCAGCCTTCATCAAGGCTGCTCTTTTTGTTAAGACTGGAAGAGACCAGTCTCTTCATCATATCGGATCGGTGAGGTTTTAAACTCCGCTTCCGTTAAGTCCGTTTGCATTGGCTCACTAACGGGCAGGCTGAAGACGCGGGACGCGCGAATATCAAGATCAAGTGCGGGATGTGAAAAGGCAGATAGCTTGCTTATGAGCGGCACGTCCAATTCTTTTTTCACAAGAGATAAGTATTGCTGCCCTTTCTTTGACATACCAAGTAAACGAATGTAAGGCGCTTCTCTCTCTTTCAGCAGCTCATGCATGGCACTCTTTTTCACCCTCATTAAGAGATGTGTATTCATCCGCTGCAGCCTTGTCCACGTATATCGTTTTGTTTTCACAAGAGATAGATATTCCTCGTAGGAGGACGCATGTGAAATCGCCTTTTGCATGCGGTGTTCGATGCCTTCTTCGATTTCATAGATGCCTTCTAGTTCTGCTGTATCCATTGTGTGAAAGACTTGTTTTAAGAAGCTAAAGTAGGCTTCTTGCGTATGTAAAAGACCATAAGAAGAATGATAGTCATGTAATTGCTTGAGCGTAGCTTCTGGGAGATATGGGGCGACTGTTTCAAATGTGCCGTGATCTTTTAAGGCTTTTCGTATACTTGTTGCGCTTGCGATTTTCTGATTTTTAGGAAGTTCTTCATCATGATAACCAGATGAAATCCTTTGAGAGGTAAAGGGCTGCATGTGAGGGGATCTCTCCAAGATGGCTTTGACATAATGGAAACCTAAAATGTTATTTGGCTTGGACAGATCCAGTAAGTGCTTAGGATCAATCACCTCTTGAAACGCAGCTGCTGCAGCTGCTGGATAACTAAGGCCTTCTTTCACCTTTTCTTTTGTGAAAAGGTCAATTTCTCCTTTTTTCTCAAGCCAAGCATGAGCCGTTCGCTCAAATGCTTTAATGTCACCATCCTCGCTGCCGAAAAAAAGGGAGCGGCATTTTAAAGCATCTAGAATCGCCACAGCACCGTTTGCAAAGGTTTCTGCCTTTTGCACTGCGTATATGTATGGAAGCTCACACACAATGTCTACACCGTTTTGCAGCGCCATTTTTGTCCGCGCCCATTTTGAGACGATGGCAGGCTCACCGCGCTGGAGGAAGGAACCGCTCATGACGGCAATGGCAACATCTGAGGAGGTATGTGTTTTCGCCTGACGAACATGATAGGCATGTCCATAATGAAATGGATTATACTCGACAACGACTCCTGTTGCTTTCAATAGATGTTCCGCCTTTCTTGCTATGGTTAAATGGTCTATGCTACAGTAGCATAAGGGAAAAATGAAGCCCATTTTTTTCAGTGTAGGCATTCCGCGAACTGATGTCAAACAACCCTCTGACATCACAAAGGACTGTAAAGAAAAAATATTGACAAATAACATGATGAAAGCTATAATCATGTTTGTTGCTCTTAGAGGTGATACAATTGAAATGGACAGTTTATCAGTTACATCAAAAAGCTAAAAACAGCTTCGATTTTCATGAGACGGTTGACTTAAATGAACTTACTAGCCTTCATTCAGATATACGTCGCATTTCACCGGTAGAGGTGAAAGGGACTGGAGTGATCGAATCAAAGCAAGTCGCATTTGATTTAACCATCACAGGTGAAATGACATTGCCTTGTTCAAGAACGCTTGTTGATGTAAATTATCCATTTGCGATTTCAACGAAAGAACTATTTGTACTTCATAAGACAGACGATATAGAAGATGAAGACGTTTCTATTGTAGAAGACGACATCATCGACTTAACGCCTATAGTCAAGGAAGAAATTCTTCTTGAAGTGCCGATGCAAATCTTTTGCGACCAAACGGATGTAAAAGGTGCTGCACCACAAGAAGGGAATGACTGGGCGGTCATTTCGGAAGATGCACATCAAAACCGAATTGATCCGCGTCTGGAAGGCTTGAAGAAGCTCTTAGAAGAAAATAATGAATCTTAACTCTTTAAGGAGGTGGGAATAATGGCTGTACCTTTTAGAAGAACTTCTAAAATGAAAAAAAGATTGCGTCGTACGCATTTCAAACTACAAGTACCTGGTATGGTAGCTTGCCCAGAATGCGGTGAAATGAAAATTTCTCATCGTGTCTGCAAATCTTGCGGAACATACAAAGGCAAAGACGTAAAAAGCAACTAATGCTTGATAAAAAAACGTGAGGGAATCTTCCCTTGCGTTTTTTTATTTGTCTATTTTTTAGGTTTCTCTCCTGCAAATAGTCTATCTACTCTAGTAGGCGCATATGATGTGGTATTCAGATTCAGGGGGGATGATCAATTGACGATTACAAGGCAGGACGCATGGACACAAGATGAAGATTTACTTTTAGCAGAAGTCGTCTTAAGGCACATTCGAGATGGAGGAACGCAGCTTTCCGCATTTGAGGAAGTCGGGAAAGCATTGTCAAGAACAGCTGCAGCATGTGGTTTCAGGTGGAACTCATACGTTAGAAAACAATATCAGGCAGGCATAGAGCTGGCGAAAAAACAGCGGAAAGAACTGCGTAAAAAAATCGGTATTCATTCCTCTGGTTTACCACAGCATGCGTTAACCATAGAAGAGAAGACATCTTCAATTCAGGCTGAATTGACCCTTCGAGAAGTGATTCAGTTTTTAGAGCAGCTTGAAAAAGAACCTGATGGACCTGCTCATTTACGCGAGGAACTGGCAGATGCACAGCATCAATTGAAGTCACTTACAGAAGAAAATGAACACTTAAAGCGGCAATTAAAAATGACAGAAGAAGATTACCGGGCACTCATAGGTATTGTTGAAAGAGTCAAACAGAATATCAGCTTAAAAGAATATGCTAAATAAAGAGACGCCCCTCACAGAGAAAGGAGGGGCGTTTTGTGATCAGTCTTTAAGCGGATTCACCTGTATTTTTTTGAATATGAGCGGGCTCCCAGATGAGTGGATTTTCACCCTTATCGCGCTCCATATCATATTTTACTGCTTCAAAGCCCATTTTATCCCAAAAACCGGCTGATTTGACGCGCGGATTGGTCCGAATTGGCAATCCGAACGATTTGGCGAATTCAACAAGTGCTTCGCCGTACCCTTTGCGCTGATACCCAGGAAGCACTTCCAGCTTCCACAGCTCTAAATAATCATGATTGTGGTTAAAATACGTTGTCGTTGAGCCGTCCACTTGATAAAGGCTCATACGTGCCACTAGCTTATCTCCAAAATAAATCCCGTAAAATGGAGAGTTGCTGTCATTTTCAATCATATTGCTTTCAAGGTCTTCAAGCATGGATAGCTCTTGTATGCCGTATTCCTTAAATTGTTTAAATTCCTCTAAAGTTTTGTAATTAATTAGAAGTCGTTTTACTTGTGCCATATGATATTCCCCCTTACACACATAATGTCGACAGTGATGTCATTGAAGGCGTTTTCATCCCATCCGCCTCGAAAAGTTTTTACACTTATTATTATAGTTTTTAAATTAAAAAAATTCAATCATAGCGCGCCATCTGCTTTTTGCATCACGACATGAACCTGTTACAATAATTGATATAATGAAGTAAACAGAAAAAGGGAAGTGCGGCAGTTGAACATTGGAATCATTGGCGGCGGTGCGATTGGTCTGCTTTGTGCTAGTTATTTATCACAGCATCATGACATCACGGTCTGTACAAGAAGAAAAGAGCAGGCAGAAGAGATTCGAGCATCAGGCATTCAGCGAACAGTAAAAGGAGAAACATGTCAGGCGGCTGTTCATGCACAGACAGGAATAACAGGAGTATTTGATTTGCTCATCGTGACGGTGAAATATCATCATTTGCAAGATGTGCTCGATGAATTATCGACATTACCTCGTCAGCGTATCTTATTTTTACAGAACGGAATGGCTCACTTATTAGATTTGGAGAATTGGAAAACGGCACATTCATTATATATAGGTGTGGTAGAGCACGGGGCTATGAAGATGTCAGATCATGCAGTGGACCATACAGGTATCGGTGTTATCAAGTGGGGGGCATTTCAGCATGAAGAAGCAGCTGATATAAAAAATGCATTGAATGAGACATCATCTCATTTTCAGATGATCTATACGGATGAATGGAAAAAGGTGCTGGAGGAAAAACTGCTTGTCAATGTCTGTATTAATCCGCTGACGGCTTTGTTGCATGTGAGAAACGGGGAATTGATCGCAAACCCCTCATATGAATACATGATGAAATGTGCATTTGATGAAGCGGTATCCATCTTGGGATTGTCTGAAAAAGAGCGGCTCTGGCCTTATGTCATCTCTATTTGTGAGAAAACGGCTGCTAATCAGTCGTCTATGCTTCAAGATATTATGAAAGGCCGCCAAACCGAAAGAAAAGCCATCGTTGGCTATCTTTTAAAAAAGGCTCAAGCTCAAGGTGTTGCGGCGCCACATCTTACTTTTTTTTATCGAAGCTTGGAAGTATTGGAAAAAAAGCAAACAAAATCTTTTGAGTGAGATCATTTACATGCTATACTTTTTTCGGGAAACTAACTATTTATTGAAGAAAGGAAGTTCTAAACATGCAATTGACTGAACTTTCCATCCGAAGTCAGAATTTATTCATACGTGATTATATAGAAGAAAAAAAAGAGATGACGACTTTTTTTGATTATGATATACATTCTGAGCACACATGGAAAAAGAGATACGACGATCTCATGGAAATGAGCTTCCCGCGCGAGGCTTTAGCGGATTATATGAGCGCATACCATGCAAAGTTTGAATCGGAAGCGATGCGTCAGAACATTGAAAAGATCCGTGATGAACGGAGTGTCATGGTGGTTGGAGGACAGCAGGCTGGTCTATTAACAGGACCGCTTTATACCATACATAAAATCATATCCATCATTCAGTTTGCAAAAGAAAAAGAAACAGAGCTTGGGGTCCCTGTGATTCCAGTCTTTTGGGTAGCCGGTGAGGATCATGACGTAGATGAAATTAATTTTGTGTACACGTCTGGCGAAAAAGGTCCAGCTAAACAAAAGCTGCCATTACATAACGTCAAAAAAGCGGCTGCGAAAAGAATCCCGCTTGATCAAGAAAAAACCGAGAAATGGCTCCGTGATGTGTTTTCAACATATGAAGAATCTGCGTACACCAATGACTTGCTCGATCAGCTTCTTCGATGTTTACGCAAATCACAAACCTTTACTGATTTCTTTGAATGGATTGTAAGTGACCTCTTTGAAGAAGATGGGCTGCTTTTATTTAATTCAGGCGACTTAGGTGTCAAACCGCTTGAGCGTGCGTTATTCAAGCACATTGTCGAGACAAATGATGCAGTCACTGCTCGCTTAAAAGACACGCAGGCCGCCATGAAACGAGCAGGATATCAGCCGATCATTGAAGCTGCTGACAATCAAGCAAACCTATTTTACGAATATGATGAGGAACGTTTCCTAATTGAAAAAGAGAACGGCCGGTTTTCTATATCAGAAGTGGGGCTTACATGGACAAAGGAAGAGCTTCTGCAGGAAGTCGAGGAGCACCCAGAACGATTTAGCAACAATGTGGTGACGCGTCCCTTGATGCAGGAAACCCTTCTCCCAACACTTGCTTTTATGGCAGGACACGGTGAGGTTAACTATTGGGGAGAACTGAAAGGAATCTTTGAGCATTTTAAATTAAAGATGGCGCCTGTTCTTCCAAGACTGCATGTGACCATTCTTGAAAGGCACATCGACAAGAAACTGCCGGTTAGAGAACTGTCGGTAGAAGAAGTGCTGACAAGCGGAGTGAATGAAAAGAAAGAATCGCACTTTGAACAAAGTCTTCCAGACAGCTTTGTTCAAGCGGTTCAACAGGCCAAACGTGAATTAGCGAATGCTCATGGTGTGATGAGACAAGAAGCACTGGAGATTGAACCAAACTTCGAGCAGCTGCTAGATAAAAATGCCAAATTTATCGAAGACCAGCTTCAATTTGTTTATCAAAAGGTGGCGCAACGTGTGGAAGAGAAGGAAGGATATATCCTTCGGGACTTTGAACGGATTGAAAATAGTTTAAAACCACTGGACGCCCCGCAAGAAAGAATTTGGAATATCATGTATTTTTTAAACAAATATGGACCAGAATTCTTCAAAACGTTCAAAAATCTGCCATTTTCATTTCAAAACAAGCAACAAATTGTCAAACTTTGAAATAAAGTTTTAATGAACCCTGACTAGTTCAGGGTTTTTTTTTATGTAGAAACAGTGTAGAATAAGTTTTGTGGAGAGAAGTGGTGGATAGTGGAGAGTAAGGGTGAGAAAGTGGGGCTCTGATTATCATGTTCATGGGTGAATACCAGCATACGATTGATACAAAAGGGCGCATGATCATCCCTGCTAAATTTAGAGACGGTCTCGGAGAACAGTTTGTGCTGACGAGAGGGCTTGATCAATGTTTATTTGGCTACCCTATGAGTGAGTGGAAACTAATCGAAGAGAAACTCAAAGCACTACCGCTAACGAAAAAAGATGCACGTGCGTTTACCCGGTTCTTCTTCTCTGGCGCAGTCGAATGCGATCTGGACAAGCAGGGGCGTATAAACATCGCATCAAACCTACTCCAATATGCAAAACTCGAAAAAGAATGTGTGGTCATCGGCGTTTCAAATCGAATTGAGTTGTGGAGTAAGTCGATCTGGGAACAATATACAGAAGAGCAAGAAGATTCTTTTGCTGAAATTGCTGAAAACATGATTGGATTTGATATATAATAATCCCTTGTGCAGCAAGCTTTCTACACATTCATTTCTATTTGAAAAAGGTGGGACCATAACATCATGTTTCAACATGAGACAGTATTATTAAAAGAAACGGTTGACGGTTTAAACGTAAAAGAAGACGGTACATATGTGGACTGCACGCTGGGCGGAGCAGGTCATAGCTCATATTTACTATCTCAATTATCAGAAAAAGGAACATTGATTGGATTTGACCAAGACGATGCTGCACTGGATCATGCACGAGAGAAGCTCGCGGATGCTAAAGCGAACATTCTTTTCATAAAAAGCAACTTCCGATATTTAAAAGAACGTCTGAATGAACAAGGTATTACAAGCGTAGACGGTGTGATTTTTGACCTTGGGGTTTCATCTCCTCAGCTCGACACACCAGAGAGAGGCTTTAGTTATCACCATGATGCACCTCTTGACATGCGAATGGATCAATCAGCCGCATTGTCGGCAAAAAAAGTGGTGAATGAATGGCCATTTGAAGATCTAGTTCGGATTTTCTACAAATATGGGGAAGAAAAATTCAGCAAGCAAATCGCACGCAAAATTGAAGAAGCAAGAAAAAAAGCGCCAATTGAAACAACGGGTGAGCTTGTCGACATTATCAAAGAAGGAATTCCGGCACCTGCAAGACGAACTGGCGGACATCCAGCGAAAAGAGTGTTTCAAGCGATTCGAATTGCCGTAAATGATGAATTGAAAGTATTTGAAGAAGCACTAGAACAAGCAATAGAGTTACTCAATCCGAAGGGGAGAATTTCTGTCATTACATTCCATTCACTTGAAGACCGGATTTGTAAAAGTACATTTAGAGAAATGTCTTCTCTTCCAGAACTTCCGCACGGACTACCAGTGATTCCAGAAGGACTTGAACCAAAGCTGAAGCTGATCACGAGAAAACCGATCGTTGCATCAGAACAAGAGCTGGAACATAACAACCGTGCCCGTTCAGCGAAGCTCCGAATTGCAGAAAAAAAGTAAAACGACACCATAGATGATGATAAAAAGGAGGTTTCTTATGAGTAATTTGGCTTATCAAAGAGAAGTGAAGCAACATCAAACAGAGCAGCAAGGCCAATCGGTTGTCATTAAAAGAAGAGGTTCTATCACACTTGGTGAAAAAATCTTACTTGTCATGTTTGTCATGGCTCTTATGTGCAGCTCCATTCTCATCATTTCTAAAGCCTTTGCTGTCTATCACGCCAATATTGAAGTGCAGAAATTAGAACAGCAAGTATCTTTAGAATCGAAGAAGATCACTGAGCTTCAAAAGGAAAAAGACTTGCTGAGTGAACCAGAAAGAATCATCGAAGCCGCGAAAAAAGCAGGCTTAAGCATATCGAAAGATGTTAAGAAGGTCGATTAACATGGCGATGCCTAAAAAGAATAAAATGATGAACAGAGGCGCGGCAATTGCAAGTATTTGCTTCGCCCTGTTTTTCTTTATCATCCTAGCACGTTTTATCTATATTCAGATTACAGGAACGGTTGATGGACAAGTGTTAGCCGCCAAGGCTAATGAACAATATCAATCGAAGAAAACACTTGAAGCCAAAAGAGGGTCTATTTTAGACCGGAATGGAAATGTGATTGCTGAGGATACATCTGTGTATAAGCTTATTGCGGTCATGAGCAAGAAAATGACAGTGGACCCTAAGCACCCAATGCATGTCGTCGATAAAGAAAAGACGGCAAAAGAGCTCTCAAAAGTCATCGATATGAGTGAAAGCGAAATTTTAAAGCGTCTCAATACAAAAGATGCATTCCAAGTTGAGTTTGGTAAAGCGGGGAAAGATATTAGTTTTTCAACGAAGGAAAAAATTGAAAAGCTAAAGCTTCCAGGGGTCGCATTTGAAAAAGACACGAAGCGATATTATCCAAACGGCATGTTTGCTTCTAACCTGATCGGTTATGCCAGATTAGATGAGGCGACAAAGGACATGTCAGGTGCAATGGGACTTGAGAAGGCACTGAACAAATATTTAAAAGAAAAAGACGGCTATGTGACATATAACAGTGACAGAAGCGGATGGGCCTTGCCGAATAGTAAAGAAGACATTGTCGCCCCGAAAGACGGGAAAAATGTCACGCTGACCATCGATCAAAAAATTCAAGCGTTTCTTGAAGAAAGTATGACGCAGGTTGCCAAAAAGTATAAGCCGAAGAAAATCATTGCCACAGTCGTTGATCCGAAAACTGGAAAGGTTCTCGCGATGGGGCAGCGGCCAAGCTTTAATTTAAATGAACTAGACATTACGAATTATAACAATGATGTCATTTCATATGCGTTTGAACCAGGTTCAACGATGAAGATCTTTACCCTCGCTGCGGCGATCCAAGAAGGGGTCTACCAAGGCAGTGGCAAATATCAATCTGGTACTTATAAAGTAGGCGGCGGCCTTGTGAGAGACCACAACAACGGAAATGGCTGGGGGAAAATTGACTTTCATCAAGGGGTTCTCCGCTCATCAAACGTGGCCTTTGCAAAGCTGGCGAAAGAAAAACTAGGCTTCACACGATACGAACAATATTTGCAGAAGTTCCATTTCTATGACAAAACGGGGATTGACTTGCCGAACGAAGCGTCTAGCAAAATCAATTATAGATACGAATATGACAAAGCATCGACGGCTTATGGTCAAGCGTCAGCCATCACACCGATTCAACAAATCGAAGCAGCCACAGCGATAGCAAACGGCGGAACAATGATGAAGCCATATGTCATTGACCATATTACAGACCCGAATACAAACAAAACGATTTTGCAGCACGAACCAACAGCAGCAGGAAAACCGATTTCATCTGATACAGCGAAGCAAGTTCGCGACATTTTAGGTGAGGTTGTTTCCTCAAAAATTGGAACAGGTCAGCCTTACCAAATCAAAGGATTCGACGTTGCTGGAAAAACAGGAACGGGGCAAATTGGGGGTGCCGGCGGTTACCTCCAAGGAAGAAACGATTACGTCTTTTCATTTATGGGAATGGCGCCAAAAGATGATCCGAAGCTGCTTGTTTATGTAGCTGTACAGCAGCCGCAGCTGTCTGAAACAGAAACAGGGTCTGCCCCGGTTTCTCAAATCTTTAACCCTGTGATGAAAAATAGTCTGCTATATTTAAATATTGCACCAACAAAAACAGACGATAAAAAATCAGGCGAACAAAAAGTGAAACAAGAAACGATGCCTTCATTCCTTGATTTAGAAGTGAAGCAGGCAGAAACAGAAGCCAAAAATAAACACTTAGCGCCTGTTGTCATCGGCGACGGCCTGTCTATTAAACGCCAGTGGCCGAGTGCGGGCTCTGAATTCTCTGAAAGCCAGAAAGTCTTCTTGAAAACAGCAGGGAAAACCATTAAGATGCCTGACATGACAGGCTGGTCCAGAAGGGAAGTCCTTCAATATGCTTCGATTTCCGGTGTGCATATAGAAACAAATGGACAAGGATATGCTGTGAAACAAAGTGTCAAAAGTGGAGCGGTTATTTCAGACAAAGTCGTCACTGTGACATTTAAAAGCCCAAATTAACTTTAAAGCCTAGCAAACCGCTTGCTAGGTTTTTTCTTTTGCTCCAGCAGAATATCACGTAGCGTTCTACAAAAGGACGGGCCTGCATATGATGAAAACAAGCCATATGTAAGGAGTGAACCGGGCGTGCGAGTGTCAAGTGTAACAGTGAGAAAACGATTGCTTTTCGTGCTGCTGTTTGGGGTGATCATTTTTTTCATCATAGATACTAGATTAGGATATGTACAGTTTATAATGGGCGAGAAGCTGACAAGCTTAGCAAAAGATTCATGGAGCCGAAACCTTCCATTCGAACCGGAAAGGGGAGATATTTTGGACCGGAATGGGGTAGAGCTTGCGACGAACAAAAGTGCCCCATCTATATTGGTCGTCCCTCGGCAAATTAAAGATCCCGCAGAAACAAGCAAGAAACTGGCAGCAGTACTGAATATGTCTGAAGAGAAAGCGTACAAGCATGTCACGAAGAAAACATCAATTGAACGAATTTCTCCTGAGGGCAGAAAGGTATCTCATGAAAAAGCAAAAGAAGTAAGAGAGCTTGATTTAGAAGGTGTGTATGTAGCAGAAGACAGCATCAGACATTATCCGTTTGGCAGCTTTCTTTCACATGTACTGGGCTTTGCTGGAATCGATAATCAAGGTTTACTTGGACTGGAAGCCTACTATGACGATGATCTAAAAGGCGAAAAAGGTTCTGTGAAGTTTTATTCCGATGCAAAAGGGCAGAAAATGCCAGATGAAGCAGACGATTATACACCGCCTAAAGATGGTCTTGATATGAAATTAACAGTCGATTCAAAAGTACAAACCATCATAGAACGGGAATTAGACAATGCGCAGGCAAAGTATAATCCAGATGGTATGATTGCGATTGCGATGAATCCGAAAAATGGTGAAGTGCTGGGAATGTCAAGCAGACCAGATTTTGATCCAGCTGACTATCAATCAGTTGACCCAAAAGTGTTTAACCGAAATCTTCCGGTGTGGAGCACATATGAGCCGGGTTCGACGTTTAAAATTATTACACTTGCAGCAGCATTAGAAGAAAAGAAAGTAAATTTAAAGCGCGATTCATTTTTTGACAGCGGATCTGTGACAGTTGATGGTGCAAGACTTAGGTGCTGGAAAAAAGGCGGGCACGGATCACAGTCATTCTTGGAAGTGGTTCAAAATTCCTGTAACCCCGGCTTTGTAGAGCTAGGAGACCGTCTTGGGAAAGATAAATTATTTTCCTATATTAAAAATTTCGGATTTGGCCAAAAAACAGGAATCGACCTTCAAGGGGAAGGGCGGGGGATTTTGTTCCCGCTTGATCGTGTAGGTCCTGTAGAGCAGGCGACCACGGCCTTTGGGCAAGGTGTATCTGTTACGCCGATTCAGCAAGTAGCTGCAGTAGCAGCTGCGGTAAATGGCGGGACACTTTACACGCCTTATATTGCAAAAGAATGGATAGATCCAATCACAAAAGAGGTCGTGAAAAAGCAATCACCGATTGCCAAAAAGAAAGTGATTTCAGCAGAGACATCTAAAGAAATCAGGTTTGCACTTGAAAGTGTAGTCGCCCAAGGAACTGGCCGAAATGCATTTGTTGAAGGGTATCGGGTCGGCGGAAAAACAGGAACAGCACAGAAGGTAAAGGACGGAAAGTATATGGAGAATAACCATATTGTGTCGTTTATCGGATTTGCGCCTGCAGATGACCCAAGTATTGTAGTCTATGTGGCTGTGGATAACCCAAAAGGCACCATTCAATTTGGTGGTACCGTGGCCGCACCAATTGTTGGTCATATTATGCGGGACAGCCTGCCAGAGATGGGTGTGAAAAAAAGAAAAGGGCAAATTGAAAAGAAGTACCAGTGGCTGGACACAAAAACCATTGAAGTACCGAATCTTGTAGGAGGATCTGTTTCAGATCTTGAAACCCTCTTGATCAACCTAAAGATCGATGCCTCAGGAACTGGCAGTAAAGTAGTGAAGCAATCACCTGCTGCTGGGACAAAGGTCAAAGAAGGCTCCACGATCAGATTATACTTAAACGATGAATAATAAAGAATGAACAGAGGGTAGCCGCACTCATTCGGCTGCCTCTTTTTGTTGAAAGAGAAGAACCGTTTGAAAAAAAGAGTCCAAAGTGTGTTTTTTCCAACAGAAACTTAAGGAATACGCTGGATGTATCCTTTTTTTTACGATAAAATATAGACTGTGTGTTTTTTTCACAAGACATGCACGTGAACGAATTTGAGAGGTTTGATATGAAAATGAAATTACAAGAACTGCTTACATACTTTAAAAGTGAAAACAACGAATTGATAAACGAAAATCCTGATATCACTTCCATTGAAATGGATTCAAGAGAGGTGAAAAAGGGAAGCCTTTTTGTCTGTATAAAAGGCTATACAGTAGATGGACACGATTATGCTGAAAAAGCGGTGAAAAGCGGGGCTGCAGCAATTGTAGCGGAACACCCTCTTAACATAACAGATGTACCAGTCATTATTGTGAAACACTCTCAAAGAGCACTTGCAAGAATAGCTGATGCGTTTTATGGACAGCCAACTCATAAGCTGAATCTCATCGGGATCACAGGCACAAACGGAAAAACCTCAACAACACACATGATCGAACAAATGATGAGAAAAGCCGAGAAGAAAACAGGCTTAATCGGTACGATGTATATGAAGGTGAATGATGACATTCTCGACGTGAAAAACACCACACCTGAAAGTGTCACACTTCAGAAAACGTTTAAACAGATGCTTGATCAAGATGTAGATACAGCCATTATGGAAGTATCATCACATGCACTCCATCTTGGCAGGGTGCATGGATGTGATTATGATATTGCTGTTTTCACAAACCTTACACAGGATCATCTTGACTACCACAACACAATGGAAGAATATAAACACGCGAAAAGCTTGCTATTTTCTCAGCTCGGAAGCGCCTTTCATCACAATAAACCCAAGCATGCGATTTTAAATGCAGATGATGAGGCTTCGAGTTATTTTGAAAAAGTCACAGCTGCTGAAGTCATGACGTATGCCTTAGAGCAAAAAGCAGATGTCATGGCAAAGAATATTCAAATCATGCCGAAGGGAACTCAATTTGATTTGGTCACTCCAATTGGCACCAAGAATGTGACGGTTGCCCTCGTCGGAAAGTTCAATGTGTATAATATCCTGGCAGCTGTATCAGTCGGGATCGTATCTGGCTTAACGTTTGAGTCGATCGTTAGTGCGATTGAAGAGTTGGAGGGAGTCAAAGGCAGATTTGAACTTGTAAACTGCGATCAAGATTTCCCTGTCATTGTCGATTACGCGCATACACCTGACAGTTTAGAAAATGTCCTCACAACGTGTAGAGAATTAACAGAGGGCAAAATTTTCTGTGTGATTGGCTGCGGCGGCGACCGTGATAAAACAAAGCGTCCTCAAATGGCCCAAATCGCTGTGAAATATGCAGATGAACCTGTATTTACATCAGACAACCCAAGAAGCGAAGATCCTTCAGCCATTTTAAAAGATATGGAAAATGGGGTGCCAGACGCGTATTATCATAGCTTTGTGAATCGGAAACAAGCCATCTTCTTTGCCATTGCCAATGCGAAAAAAGGCGATACAGTCTTAATAGCGGGTAAAGGCCATGAGACATATCAAATCATTGGCGATCAAGTCTATGACTTTGATGATGCAAAGGTTGCAGTTGACGCTATTTTAGATCTAAACAAATCTTAAAATGATGAAAAGAGTGTAATGAAATGAAGCATTTTGTACAAAAACAACATACGAAGAACGCGAATGAATACCATAATAATGAATGCAATTTTCTGATGGAAAACGGCTTTGGAAATTCGGAAGGAGTAAAGAACGATGCTTGAACAGGTGATATTGTTTACAATCATAATGGGATTTTTAATCAGTGTTCTTTTATCCCCGATTTTTATACCGTTTTTAAGAAGACTTAAATTTGGTCAAAGTATTAGAGAAGAAGGCCCGCAGTCTCACCAAAAGAAATCTGGTACTCCGACAATGGGCGGAATTATGATTATCTTTTCTATCACCATTACAACGATTGTGATGATCAACAAATTCTCTGAGATTAGTCCAGAAATGTTTTTACTGTTATTTGTCACACTTGGTTACGGCCTATTAGGATTTTTAGATGATTATATTAAAGTAGCGATGAAACGAAATCTTGGATTAACATCGAAACAGAAATTAATCGGTCAAATTGTGATCGCAGTGATCTTTTATGCAGTTTTCCATTATTATCAGTTTGCAACGACGATTCGCATTCCAGGAACAGACGTCAGCTTTGATTTAGGATGGGCTTACTTTATCCTTGTCGTTTTCATGCTTGTCGGAGGTTCTAATGCCGTGAACTTAACGGATGGACTGGATGGTCTCTTATCTGGAACCGCTGCTATTGCTTTCGGAGCTTTTGCCATACTGGCTTGGAATCAATCCCAGTATGATGTAGCGATCTTTTCAGTAGCTGTTGCAGGAGCCGTCCTTGGTTTCCTTGTGTTTAACGCACATCCTGCAAAAGTATTTATGGGTGATACAGGTTCTCTAGCATTAGGCGGAGCCATTGTAGCAATTGCGATTTTAACGAAGCTTGAAATTTTACTTGTCATTATTGGTGGAGTATTTGTTGTTGAGACGCTATCCGTTATTCTTCAAGTGATCTCCTTTAAAACAACCGGCAAAAGAATCTTTAAGATGAGTCCGCTTCACCACCACTATGAGTTAGTTGGCTGGTCAGAGTGGAGAGTAGTTGTCACCTTCTGGACAGCTGGTTTATTACTTGCTGTTTTAGGAATTTACATCGAGGTGTGGTTATAATTGAATAAGATGCAAATGTTAAAAAACGAACATGTACTAGTATTAGGTCTTGCAAAAAGCGGATATGCGGCAGCTTCAATTCTTCATGAACATGGAGTAAATGTGACGGTAAATGATCAAAAACCGTTTGAAGAAAACGAACCTGCTCAGCTACTTTCTGAAAAGGGGATTGATGTCGTTTGTGGCAGTCATCCTCTTCGTATATTCGAAGATAAAGAAATTACGATTTTAATTAAAAATCCAGGAATTCCATATGAAAATGTGATGGTTCAAGAAGCGCTTCGCCGCCAAATTCCAGTTTGGACGGAAATAGAATTAGCGTATCATTTAACCTCATCCTCTTTTATTGGGATTACTGGATCGAATGGAAAAACCACTACCACGACTTTGATTTATGAAATGCTGAAAAAAGACAGCCAAAAAACATTAGTGGCGGGTAATATTGGAACAGTTGCCAGCGAAGTCGCTGCAAATGCAGTTGGCGATGAGTGGATCGTAACGGAACTCTCTTCTTTTCAGTTAATGGGAACAGTTGAGTTTAGACCTAAAATCAGCTTAATATTAAATATTTTTGATGCACATTTAGACTATCACCACACTCGTGATGAGTATGAAAAAGCAAAGCAGAAAGTATTCGCACATCAACATGAAGATGATATCGCTGTAATTAACCTAGATGATCCATCGGTCGTAAAACTGGCAGAAGGTTCAAAAGCAAAAAAAGTGTTTTTCTCAGTGAAAGAGCCAGTAGAACATGGTGCGTTTATTCAACATGGTGCAATTTATTACATGAATGAACATATCATTGATGTAAAGGATGTTGTCCTTCCTGGTGAGCATAACCAAGAAAACATTCTGGCAGCTATTTGTGTTGTGAAAAATGCAGGCTGCTCAAATGAAGCAATCGTACACGTTCTCACGACATTTAGTGGAGTGAAGCATCGTCTGCAGTTTGTAGATACAATTCAAAGTCGGAAATTTTATAACGATAGTAAAGCAACCAATATTTTGGCAACAAGTAAAGCATTGTCAGCCTTCGAACAACCGACCATTTTATTAGCAGGTGGACTTGATCGCGGCAATGAATTTGATGAATTGAAACCTTTCATGAAAAATGTAAAAGGAATTATCACATTTGGTGAGACTGCACCTAAGTTTGTGAAGCTTGGTGAAGAGCTTGGAATACATCACGTAAAACATGTCGATAATGTTGAACAAGCAGTACCTGCGGCGTTTAACATATCTGAAGAAGAAGACGTGATTTTATTATCTCCGGCTTGTGCAAGCTGGGATCAACATAAAACATTTGAAGAACGTGGAGACATGTTTGTAAACGCCGTGCATATGCTTAAATAAGGGCTTGTCTCTCATATGACTGACAGCCCAAATGAAATTATGCTTGGGGTGTCGGTCTCTTGACGAATAAGAAAACTTCTCCGGATTTTTTGCTTGTTGTCATTACGTTACTTTTATTGACGATTGGTTTAATTATGGTGTACAGCGCTAGTGCTGTGTGGGCATCGTATAAATTTGATGATTCGTTTTATTTTGCAAAAAGACAGCTTTTGTTTGCCGGAATCGGAGTTATCGCAATGTTTTTCATTATGCGAGTCGATTATTGGACGTGGCGGACTTGGTCAAAGATATTGATTGCTGTTTGTTTTCTCCTTTTGCTGCTTGTACTCATTCCTGGTATCGGTATGGAGAGAAATGGATCAAGAAGCTGGATCGGTGTCGGTGCGTTTAGTATTCAGCCCTCTGAATTTATGAAGCTTGCGATGATTGCGTTTCTTGCAAAATTCTTATCTGAAAAACAAAAAAATATCACATCCTTTCGCAAAGGTTTTGCCCCAGCTTTAGGCATTGTATTTTCTGCATTTGCCATCATTATGCTTCAGCCGGATCTGGGAACAGGAACGGTGATGGTTGGAACCTGTATTATTATGATATTTGTTTCAGGTGCGAGAATTGCTCACTTTATATTTCTCGGTCTTATAGGACTCAGCGGGTTTGCTGCACTTGTCTTATCAGCACCCTACCGAATAAAACGAATTACATCGTACTTAAATCCTTGGGAAGATCCGCTAGGCAGTGGGTTTCAAATTATTCAATCCTTATACGCTGTTGGTCCAGGTGGTCTGTTCGGAATGGGACTTGGTCAAAGTAGACAAAAATTCTTCTATTTACCTGAGCCCCAAACGGACTTCATCTTTGCGATATTGTCTGAAGAGCTTGGCTTTATAGGGGGATCACTCATTTTACTCCTCTTTAGTGTTCTATTATGGAGAGGCATACGAATAGCACTTGGAGCCCCAGATTTATATGGAAGTTTCCTGGCAGTTGGTATTATTTCAATGGTTGCCATTCAAGTAATGATTAACATCGCAGTTGTCACTGGACTTATTCCTGTGACAGGTATCACGCTCCCATTCCTTAGTTATGGCGGCTCATCACTGACATTAATGCTGATGGCGATTGGCGTACTTTTGAATGTAAGCAGGTACGCAAGATATTAACGTGCTGAAGCTCATGAAACCATGTTGACGTTTATTTTGCAAAAGTACAAAAAAATGATTTGAAGAGTGAAAATGACAGTTTTTGTTTCGAAAACGTGTTTTTTGACTCTTCTTTACAGGTTTTAACGGAGCCCTGTTGTTTAAAACAGGGTTTATACTTTGTTCAGAGCAGAAAAAAATTGAGGGGAAATGGTATAATGCGTATAGTAATCAGTGGAGGCGGAACAGGCGGACATATTTATCCGGCCTTAGCCTTTATTAAAGAAGTGAAAAGACTGCATCCTGATGTGGAATTTTTATATATCGGTACTGAAAATGGACTTGAAAAGAAAATTGTAGAAAGAGAAAATATCCCTTTCAAGGCGATAGAAATTTCAGGTTTTAAACGAAAGCTTTCCTTTGATAACGTCAAAACGGTGATGAGATTTTTGAAAGGCGTTCAAAAAAGCAAATCTTACTTAAAAGAATTCAAACCTGATGCGGTCATTGGAACAGGCGGTTATGTGTGTGGGCCTGTGGTTTATGCGGCTTCTAAGCTGAAGATCCCGACTATTATACACGAACAAAACAGCCTGCCTGGTATTACAAATAAGTTCCTAGCGAGATATGTTAATAAAGTAGCCATCTGCTTTGACGAAGCAAAGGCACATTTTCCTTCTGAAAAGGTTGTATTTACGGGAAACCCTAGAGCCTCTGAAGTCGTCTCTATAAAAGAGGGGAAATCTCTTAAAGAATTTGGGCTCGATGAACAGAAAAAAACGGTTCTTATTTTCGGCGGGAGCCGAGGTGCTGCTCCTATCAATAGAGCAGTGATCGAAATCCAAGATGATTTAAAGGCTAAAAACTACCAGCTTTTATATATCACAGGTGAGGTTCATTATGAAAAAGTGTTGAATGAGCTAAAGGAAAAAGGTGCAGCACCTAATATGATCACAAAACCTTTCTTGCATCAAATGCCGGAGTACCTGAAATCGATCGATGTGATTGTTGCAAGAGCGGGAGCTACAACAATTGCTGAAGTAACGGCTCTTGGAATCCCAACCATTTTTATTCCGAGCCCATACGTGACGGCAAATCATCAGGAAATCAATGCAAGATCACTTGAAAAACATGATGCTGCGATTGTTTTAAGAGAATCAGAGCTTTCAGGGGATCGTCTGCTGCATGCAATTGATGAAATTGCCGGTAATGAAGAAAAACTCAACCAAATGAGCCGTTTAACGAAAGAACTCGGAGTACCAGATGCGGCTGCACGTTTATATAATGTGTTAAAAGATATTACGACTACATGATGGAATGATATTAGGTAAGGCGGAGGGTAATATGGAGAACTTGAAGAATGAATTATTAGAAGCGCAAGTTGGTAAAGTACTTGAAAATGAGCCGCTTGCTAATCATACAACAATGAAAATAGGCGGACCAGCAGATCTTTTGATCATCCCAAAAGATATCGATGCAGTTAAAACGATCATGGATCAGGTGAAAAAACACCATACGAATTGGACGGTCATTGGAAGAGGATCGAATTTACTTGTACTTGATAAGGGAATTCGTGGAGTTGTTCTCAAGCTAGGTGCTGGACTGGATCACCTAACTGTAAATGATGAAGAAATTACAGTTGGCGGCGGCTATTCTGTCGTAAGGCTCGCGACATCTCTTAGTAAGCAGGGTCTTTCAGGGTTGGAATTCGCAGCTGGTATTCCAGGGTCTATTGGAGGCGCTGTTTATATGAACGCAGGTGCACATGGATCTGATATCAGTAAGATTCTTGTGAAAGCTAGAATCTTATTTGAAGATGGAAGCATCGAGTGGCTCACAAATGAACAGATGAATTTCAGCTATCGAACATCAGTCCTTCAAAAGGAACGACCTGGCATTGTTCTCGAAGCCGTGTTTAAGCTCAAACAGGATGATCGCGAAAAAATCACAAAGAAAATGCAGCAAAATAAAGATTATCGTAAAGAAACCCAGCCTTATAACCGGCCATGTGCTGGCAGTATTTTTCGAAATCCGCTGCCTGAATATGCAGGACAGCTTGTAGAAAAAGCGAATTTAAAAGGATACCAAATCGGCGGAGCTAGAATTTCTGATATGCACGGCAACTTTATAGTCAACGCTGGTGGAGCTACTGCTCAAGACGTGCTGGACTTAATTCAGTACATCCAAAAGAAAATTAAAGAAGACTACAACGTAGATATGCATACAGAGGTAGAAATTATCGGTGAAGAAAATTAACAGCTAGTTTTTATGAATGATGGCATCACAGGAAAACAAACGGCATGAAAGAATGCCGTTTGTTTTCTCATCAAAATGATGACCCAAAGGTGTGGACAAGTAGCTTTGAATGAGGTGAAGAGTATATATGCGGCCTGATCATGAAAATGAAAAGATCGTCAATATAGAAGAGCGAATTCCTAAAATTAAAGAACAAAGGAAGCAAAAAGCGAATCGTAGACTGATCTCTTTTATACTACTGTTTTTTATCATGGTTTTAATTATTATTTATTTGCAAACACCAATCAGCAAAATTTCTTCTTTAACCATCACAGGTAACGAGCATGTCTCTACAAAACAGCTTGTTAAACTTTCACAAATTAAAGAAGGCGAAACAGAGTTTTGGAATTTAAATAAAGATATAACAGCAGATCATATTAAACAAAATAAACTGATTAAAAGCGTTAGGATCAAAAAGCATTTCCCAAATAAGGTCAGTATTGCTGTCAAAGAATATGCAAATATTGCGTATCTTCAAAAGGGAAATCTATATTATGAGCTTCTTGAAAATGGGACCGCTTTACCAGAAGAAGTTACACCGAGTCATGCAGGACCTATTTTTGTCGATTGGGACAACAAGGAGAAGCTGAAGCAAACCGTTAGATCTTTAAATCAGCTGCCAGCCTCTATTCAGGAACTCATCTCAGAAGTATATTATGTGCCGACAAATTCAAACCAGTGGCTAGTTAAATTTTATATGAATGACGGAAACACTGTGATTGCATCAATTAAAACATTCGGTGATAAAATGAAAACCTATCCAGCCATTGTAAAAGAACTTTCGTCTTCTGAAAAAGGCACAATCCATATGGAAGTCGCTACGTATTTTGAAGCGTTTAAATCTAAGAAAAAGGAAGATGAGCGTTGAGAGGCAAAACAGTTATATTCTCAATTGTCATGCTTGTTCTTGGTTTTCTGATTTCTTTTTCATACCAATATACAAAGCAGCATCAGGCAGATGTCATTCGAACAGAGCAATGGAAAAAAGAATACTCTCTGAAAAGTCAGCTCACAAAGCAAGAAAAGGCGAATCAGAAACTCGAAAAAGAATTATATAGTCTTCAATCAAAGGTTCAAGCGACAGAGTCCAATTTGAAAAATGAAAAAGAGCAGTATTTTAATGTACTGGAAGATGTTGAGAAATACAGAATGTTTACAGGAGAGATTGGTGTAAAAGGAAAAGGGGTCAAAGTATCTCTTGAAGATGCATCTTATATCCCGAGTGGACAAAATGTCAATAATTACATTGTGCATGAGAGCCACATTTTTCATGTGATAAACGAACTATTTATATCAGGGGCTTCTGCTGTATCTATTAATGGGCAAAGAATCACACACCAATCATACATACATTGTAATGGTCCAGTTGTCACTGTTGATGGTGTTCAGCATCCAGCACCATTTGTCATTTCTGGTATTGGAGATCCGGCTGTGTTAATACCTGCTTTAAATATTGCAGAAGGAGTGGTCGATCAGCTGACAAGTGATCACATTTCAATGACGATTGAGAAAACGGATATTCGTATGAACCCTCTTTTAAGAAACAAAGATTAAAAGTGAAAAGGTGAGTGGTGTTGAGGAAAAAGAAGCCTTTACTTAGTTTAACAGCTTTAATGATCATATTTGGCATCATGGTCTCCATCCAGTTTAATTCTTTACAAAAGCCCAAAGTTCGTGATACTCGTGATGTTTGGGAACTGAGAGAGGATTTATCTGCATCTAAAAGTAAGGAATTGGATTTGCTCAGAGAAATTGATAAATACGACGAGATGCTAAAAAAATATGGTCATCAAGGAGATCAATCAAAAGAAGCACAATTAACAAAAACGTTAAAAGATTTAAAAGAAAAGGCTGGTTTTACAGAAGTGGAAGGGGAGGGGATTGAAATTGAAATTTCTCAGCTTTTTTCAAAGGACCTTACCGGAGAAGAAGTGAAAAATATCCCGCCTGATCTTCTGAAAAAGTTAATTAATGAAGCCAATATGTTTGGGGCAAAACATATTTCCATCAATGATCGCCGTGTAATTAATACAAGTGTGATTCGAGATATTAATGGCACGACAAAAATAGATGGTTACAGCTTAGATAGTGATGAAGTCAACATTAAAATGATTAGTGAGCAGGCCGACAAATTATACAGCCGTTTAAATGTATCAGATATTGGTGATTTGTTTGCTCAGGAAAACTTCAGCTTGAGTATGAGCCAGCCGAAGAAAAAAATCCATTTAAAAGCATATGACGGTGCAATTCAAGTAAACGAATTGAAGCCTCTTGAAGATGTAAAGGAGGGAAAATCTTAATGTGGCTTCCTGTACTTGGCTTAATCATAGGAGTTGCGATCGGTTTCTTAACAAATTTTACGATACCGAATGAGTATTCTAACTATCTTTCCCTCGCTGTACTTGCTGCGCTTGATACATTGATTGGTGGAATCCGAGCACATCTGCAAGGGGCATACGATGAACTAGTGTTTGTATCAGGCTTCTTCTTTAATATTATACTCGCAATAAGTTTAGCTTTTCTGGGCGTCCATCTTGGTGTAGACTTGTACTTAGTCGGAATGTTTGCATTCGGCGTTAGATTGTTTCAAAATATAGCAGTTATCAGAAGAATTCTACTAACAAAATGGACAATTTCAAGAGAAAAAAAGAAAAAAAGTGAGTCATAAAAAAGGATATACATATGATGTAACGAATATTTTCAGTAATCCTAATAAAAAATGTTGATTTTTTAAGTTTTGTTACACACTTGTAAAAACACATTCATTGTATTGTTGTTCAGCAAATAATAGAATAGAAAGTATTGATATGTGAGGAGGTGCCATAGAATGAACAACAATGAAATTTACGTCAGCCTTGACATCGGTACATCCAATATAAAAGTCATCGTCGGAGAAATGGCGGATGATTCGCTTAACATTATAGGTGTTGGAAATGTCCCTTCAGAGGGGTTAAAAAAAGGATCGATTGTTGATATAGATGAGACAGTTCATTCTATTAGACAAGCATTTGAACAGGCTGAGAGAATGGTAGGATTTCCTTTACAAAAGGCGATTGTCGGAATTAACGGAAACCACATTCATATTCAGAATACGAGCGGCGTGGTCGCAGTATCTAGTGAAAACAAAGAAATACATGCTGAAGATGTGAGACGTGTCTTAGATGCAGCACAAGTAGTATCTATTCCTCAAGAACATCTCGTCGTAGACGTGATTCCGAGACAATTTATCGTCGACGGAAGAGATGAGATCACAGATCCGAAAAAAATGCTTGGTGTTCGGCTAGAGGTGGAAGGATCGTTAATTACAGGTTCTAAAACGATTCTACATAACTGGCTCCGATGTGTAGAAAGAGCTGGAATTGAAATTATGGATATTTGCTTGCAGCCAATCGCATCGGGCTCAGCAGCATTATCGAAAGATGAAAAAAATCTCGGGGTAGCTCTTGTCGATATTGGCGGCGGATCTACAACGATTTCCGTATTTGAAAACGGGCATCTCTATTCTACTCACAGTATCCCTTTGGGCGGAGAGAACATTACAAAAGATTTGTCTATAGGACTTAGAACTTCCACTGAAGAAGCTGAACGAATCAAAAAACAATTTGGGCATGCGTTTTATGATGAGGCATCGACTGAGGAGACATTTGAAGTTTCTGTGATCGGTACCGATCAAAAACAAACGTATACACAACTTGATGCGGCTAACATTATTGAAGCGCGGCTGGAGGAAATCCTGCTCTTTGTGGCAGAGGAATTAAGAAATATGGGTGTCCATGATTTGCCTGGTGGATTCGTTCTAACAGGTGGACAGGCAGCCATACCAGGTATCCTTTCTCTTGCACAAACGGTCTTGCAAAACAATGTCAGGATTGCAAGTCCGAATTATATCGGGGTGAGAGAGCCTCAATATATGACAGGAGTGGGTCTGATCCACTTTGCTTATCGCAATGCAAAGATTCAGGGCAGACAGGTTGGATTCCAAATGCCAGATGAGGCGTTTCATGAAATAGGCGCATCCATGGAGCCGGTTTCTTCTGCACCACAAGTGAAAGAAGCGCAGCCAAGACCGAAAGTAAAACAAAAAGCACAACAAGAGACAAATAAAAAACCGGGCAAAATGAAAAAACTATTTAATATGTTCTGGGAATAGAATTAGATTTTCGACGGATTAGGAGGATTCAGCATGTTGGAGTTTGAAACAAATATAGACGGCCTAGCATCAATTAAAGTAATCGGAGTAGGTGGCGGCGGGAATAACGCTGTCAACCGAATGATCGAAAATGACGTACAAGGTGTCGATTTTATTGCAGTCAATACAGATGCACAGGCGTTAAATCTATCAAAAGCAGAAACTAAAATGCAAATCGGTGCTAAGCTGACAAGAGGGCTTGGAGCAGGTGCGAATCCTGAGGTCGGTAAGAAGGCTGCTGAGGAAAGCAAAGAGCAGATTGAAGAAGTACTAAAAGGCGCAGACATGGTCTTCGTTACAGCTGGTATGGGCGGTGGAACTGGTACGGGTGCTGCACCTGTCATTGCAAAAATCGCAAAAGATTCTGGTGCATTGACAGTTGGAGTCGTGACTCGTCCTTTCACATTTGAAGGAAGAAAGCGTCAGCTTCAAGCAGTTGAAGGAATTGCTTCTATGAAAGAAGCAGTTGACACATTAATCGTGATTCCAAACGATCGCTTGCTTGAAATTGTTGATAAAAACACGCCAATGCTGGAAGCATTCCGCGCGGCAGATAACGTGCTTAGACAAGGTGTTCAAGGGATTTCCGATTTAATTGCAACACCAGGTCTGATTAACCTTGACTTTGCTGACGTGAAAACAATCATGTCCAATAAAGGTTCGGCTCTTATGGGTATTGGTGTCGCAACAGGTGAAAACCGTGCTGCTGAAGCAGCGAAGAAAGCCATTTCTTCACCACTTCTAGAAACAGCGATCGATGGTGCTCAAGGCGTCATCATGAACATTACGGGTGGCACAAACCTAAGTCTTTATGAAGTGCAAGAAGCAGCGGATATTGTGGCTTCTGCATCTGACGAAGATGTAAACATGATTTTCGGGTCTGTCATCAATGATAACTTGAAGGATGAAATTGTGGTGACTGTGATCGCAACTGGATTTATTGAGCAAGAGCCAGAAGTGACAAAACCACAAAGAAATCCACTAGGACAAGGATTAAAGCAAAATCAATCCATTCCTCAAAAACGTGAAGTAAAACGTGAGGAACATCAGCAGCCATCATCTCAGCCGAGACAAAATACACAATCAAGTGATGATACGCTGGACATTCCAACGTTCTTACGCAACCGCAATAAACGCTAATCGAATATAGCTTAACCCCTTCCATTGGAAGGGGTTTTTTCATGTCTCAACGTATAAGGGGACTCTAATCAAAAAGTCTTAAATGTGTGAGAGCCACTTCATCTTTCATATGTAATTTGACTTAAGGTGCTTAAGAAAAAAGAATCATTTTTAACCCCTCTTACAAAAAACGACAAGATGATGACCTTTATTTGACTACATTAAAAAGAACACCATGAATCTTGTCATGAACAAAAGAAGGAAAGGAGTGAGACATATACTCTGTTTGGCCATTTGAGGAGGAGGGATTTGATTGAAATTGAAGTTTCGCAAAACCGCCGGCTATCGTTTGATGAGTCTTTTGGTGATAGGTACTTTAACGATGACAAGCTTTGGGATGGTTCAAGCAAAATCGACTTCTACCTCATATCAGGAGGAAGCTGTTTCCTCTAAGACAACAAAAGCAAAGATCTCATCTAGATTAATGAAACAGTTTCAACAGGATGACAAGGTGACCTTTTTAATCAAAATGAAGGAGCAAACAAATACGCAAAAAGTGGCGAAGGAAGCTGTGTCCAGAGCCAAAAAACAGAAATTAACAGCGGCTAAAACGCAGTACACAAAAAGATCAGCCGTCGTATCAGAATTAAGAGCAACGTCTGAGGAGACGCAGCAAGCGCTGCTTACGTATTTACAAAAGGAACAAAAGAAAAAGCAAGTGAAGGAGATTCATTCGTACTATATTGTGAATGGTCTAGCGGTGACGGGAACGAAAGAAGTCATGGAAAAGGTGGCTTCCTTCCCAGAAGTAGATCAAGTGCTGCCGAATGAAACCCGTCAAATTCATCGCCCCGTTGATTTGAAGACGTCTAAGAAGAAAAAACAAATGAAAGCAGTAGATGGAGTCGAGTGGAACATTTCTCAAGTTCATGCTCCAGAAGCGTGGGCTTTAGGCTATGACGGTACTGGTACTGTTGTGGCAAGTATTGATACAGGAGTGGAATGGGATCATCCTGCTTTAAAGGAAAAATACCGCGGATTTGATCCAGCACACCCGAATGATCCATCTCATGAATTCAATTGGTACGATGCTACAACAGGATCTGAAGCGCCATACGACGATTTAGAGCATGGTACACATGTGACGGGAACGATGGTTGGCTCTGAGCCAGATGGAAAGAATCAAATCGGAGTCGCACCAGGCGCAAAATGGATTGCGGTGAAAGCTTTCTCAGAAGATGGTGGTTCAGATGCTGATCTGCTTGACGCAGGAGAGTGGATTTTAGCACCAAAAGATGAGGACGGAAACCCACATCCAGAAAAGGCACCAGATGTCGTCAATAATTCTTGGGGCGGTGGGCCTGGTCTTGATGATTGGTATAAAGATGTGGTCAATGCTTGGAGAGCGGCGGACATCTTCCCAGAGTTTTCAGCTGGCAATACCGATTTATTTAACCCTGGTGGTGAGGGATCAATTGCAAATCCTGCGAACTATCAGGAGGCCTTTGCAACGGGTGCAACGGATCAAGACAACAAATTGGGGTCTTTCTCGCTGCAAGGTCCGTCTCCATATGGCGTCATGAAACCAGATATTGCGGCCCCAGGGGTAAACATTCGTTCATCCATTCCAGGGAAAGGGTATGAAGATGGCTGGAATGGGACGTCGATGGCTGGTCCGCATGTTTCAGCTGTTGTGGCTCTTCTTCGCCAAGTACAGTCAGATCTTTCTGTTGAAGAGATTGAACAAATTCTCATTGATACAGCGAAGCCGTTGACTGATCAGCAATTCCCGGAATCCCCTAACAATGGCTATGGGGCAGGTTTAGTTGATGCAAAAGAGGCGATTACGGCATTAACAGATGGAATTGGCACGATTGAAGGACAGGTGACAAACGAAGATGTTAATTTAGGTGATATGAAAATAACAGATCAAGCCCTGCCTCAAAAAGAAAAGGCTGTACATCCACATAAGAAGCCTGCAAAAACAAAAGAATTGAAAAAGGAAAAAAATCTTGATGCTCCGTCCTTCAAAGCTCTTCCTATGAAAGCGGAAATTAGTGTTCTTGAAAGCGGAAAATCAACGTACACAGATGAAGCGACAGGGAGATATCAGCTTACTCACAGTGCAGGGGAATTCACAGTGAAAGCGGAAGCTTACGGGTTTGAATCACGCAAACAAACAGTCAATATTTCTTCAAATGAAACGGCTGAGGCAAATTTCGCCTTACAGCCACTTAAGAAACGAACGATATCCGGTACAATTGTCAATGAAGAAACGGGTGAAAAAGTAAAGGATGCCACGGTTTATCTTGTAGAGGATGCGAAAATTAAGCCGGTGAAAACAGATGAAGCTGGCGAATTTTCTCTAGAGGCATTGAGCGGTGTCTATACCGTCAAAGTATTTGCGAAAGGGTTTAAAGGTTATTCTTTTACAGCAGATGTGACAGAAAAGCCGGTTGAAAAAGCCATTCAGCTGGAGCCATTCATCGGCTTTGCTGGTGAAATTGGCTACGATGACGGAACAGCTGAAAATGCGCGAGCCTTCTATGATCCTGGCAATGGCTGGGCTGTGAAGTTTTCATTAGAAAAGGGGAAGAAACAAGCGCAACTCACAGGGGGGCTTTTCCGTTTCTGGTCATCAGAGTGGCCAGCTCCTGGCGGGAATGAATTTGCGGTTGAGGTGTATGATGCTTCTGGGAAGAATGGAGCTCCAGGGGAGAAAATTGCAGGACCTCTAAAAGCGAATGCGCTGCGTAATGGTGAATGGACAAAAGTAGATTTAGAAGATCAAGCCATTACGGTGGATGGAGATTTCTATCTTGTCTATATTCAAACGAAAAAGAATACGGAGTCTCCAGGACTTGCAACGGACGAAGATGGTCCAAATGCTGAAAGAAGCTGGCAGCTGACAAGCGGTGCTTTTTCTCCTTCTCCAAAAGAAGAAGGGAATTATATGATTCGGGCGCTTGTTGACTATGAAGCAGATGTGCCAGAGATTATATCTCCGAAGGCCGGAACCATTTCGAACAAAGGTGAACTGGAGATTGAAGGCAAAGCCTCCCCTGGGCTTGATGTAGCGATTTATCAAAACGATGAAGAGATTGCCAAAGTGAAAGCAGATCAGTCAGGCGCTTTCAAAGAAAAGGTCACAGTTTCAAGTGGAGAGCATGTATTCACAGCTGCGACTGTTACGGATAAAGGCGCAACGAAACGATCAAAACCAGTAAAGGTCATCATTGATCAAACAGCTCCAGCACTCACCATAGATACACCTGAAAAAGGGGGAAAGTCTAATAAAGAATCACTCACTGTAGAAGGAAAGGTCACAGATGATCATCTTGATCAAGTCACTGTAAATGGAAAAAAGGCAACCGTAAAAGATGGAAAATATTCCGCAAGAATACTGCTTGAGAACGGGAAAAATACAATAAAAGTAACAGCGAAAGATGCAGCAGGAAACAAAACGACTAAAAAAGTCAATATCGATGTCCAATACGAGGCACCTGAAATTTCTAAGCTGACTCCAGCAGAGAATGTCCATCTATCATCAGGAGAGTCTGTTAAAATTTCATTTAACAGCAGGGAAAAGCTAGACGCAACGTTTGTTATTCACATGCCGCTGACAAACGCGAGATCAAAGCTTCAAAATACAACAGAGCTGCCGCTTCGCGAAGTATCTAGCGGAACATATGAAGGCTACTGGACAGCTACTTCTACCGCCAAAGCAAAAGGTGCGGTCATTGAAGTAATTGTGCGAGATGATTATGGAAATGTCACAAGACAAAAGGCTTCAGGCACATTAAACATCAATGAAAAGTAACTTAAACAAAAGACACGATTTCCAGGAGCGTGTCTTTTTTTTTCGAGCAATTGTTTGAAAGCTTGTCCAGAAGAACACTCTCTTGCTTCGCGCTCTCATTCCTCGACAAAAACAATAACAATCCACCAAAAGTTCTCTATCATCCCCTACAAGAATTGACAGACTTCCATCTCTTGACTGTTTTATACTGGTACAAACAAGTGCAAGTACTGCTTTTGATTCTTTGTTTCAGATGAAAGGAGCAGAAGGTGGTCATTTATTTAGATGTGATCTGGCTGTTAAACTTTTGTTTTGATCTATTGCTTCTCTTACTCACTGCATTTATTCTCAAACGACAAGTAAAAAAAAGGCGATATATGTTAGGAGCTCTCATTGGATCGAGCATTGTTCTCTTGCTCTTTACACCATTTGCAATGGTTGTGTCACACCCTTTAGGCAAACTATTTTTTTCTGTCTTCATCGTTCTTGCAACCTTTGGTTTTCAAAGATTTCGTTCCTTTTTTCAAAATCTGTTTGCTTTTTACTTTGTAACATTTTTGATGGGAGGAGGCATGATCGGGGTTCATTCGTTTTTGCAAACCAACACAGTGATCCAAGATGGCCTGCTCATTTCACAAAATGATGGCTTTGGTGATCCCATTAGCTGGCTTTTTGTTTTAACCGGCTTTCCTGCGATATGGCTGTTTTCAAAGAAAAGATTAGGAGAGGTTGGTGCGAAAAAAAGACAATATGATGAACAAGTGCTTGTAGAGATACACATTCACGGGGAGACCATCCGCTTAAATGGACTCGTCGATTCTGGCAATCAGCTGTATGATCCTATGACAAAAACACCTGTCATGATCGTCCAGGCCGATCAGCTAACGGCCATTTGCGGAGAGCCATTTATAGAGCTCATGAAACAGTCTCATCCTGTTGAAGTGATGCAAAAGATCGATGATCAATTTCCCCTTCTTGATCGATTAAGACTTGTTCCATATCGAGCAGTCGGTCATGATCACGGTTTTCTACTATGCCTAAAACCAGATACAGTCTTCATTTATTCAAAGACGCTTATGATTCAGCCAGCCAAGTGTTTTGTAGGGTTGAGTCTGAGCGGTTTATCAGCAGATCAGGAATTTCAATCCATCATTCATCCAGATATGTTAGACGGGAAAATCATCCAGGGGGTGTCGTAGTTTTTTGTGATGTCTTTTATCTTACGAGGTCAACTTGACATTTAGAAGGGAGAAGAAGATGAAAAAATTAAAATTTAAACTCACTTACTACTGGTATAAACTCCTCATGAAGCTAGGTCTAAAGAGTGATGAAATTTATTATATTGGTGGAAGTGAAGCGCTGCCGCCTCCATTATCAAAGGATGAAGAGCAGGAACTGCTTGTCAAATTACCAAAAGGTGATCAAACCGCAAGGGCGATTCTGATCGAAAGAAATTTGCGTTTAGTCGTTTATATCGCAAGGAAATTTGAAAACACAGGTATTAATATTGAGGATTTAATTAGTATCGGAACCATTGGCCTGATCAAAGCAGTCAATACATTTAACCCTGAAAAAAAGATCAAGCTGGCAACATATGCTTCGAGATGTATTGAAAATGAGATTCTGATGTACTTGAGGCGAAATAATAAAATCCGTTCAGAAGTCTCGTTTGATGAACCGCTCAACATTGATTGGGACGGAAATGAACTGCTTTTATCAGACGTACTTGGAACAGATGATGATATTATCACGCGGGACATTGAAGCAAATGTAGATAAAAAACTGCTGAAAAAAGCGCTGGAGCAATTAAATGACCGCGAAAAGCAGATCATGGAACTAAGATTTGGCTTGGTCGGCGGTGAGGAAAAAACCCAAAAAGATGTCGCTGACATGCTTGGGATTTCCCAGTCGTATATTTCGAGGCTTGAAAAAAGAATCATTAAACGATTACAAAAAGAATTTAATAAAATGGTCTAAAAAAATTTTTTGAAAGCTCGATCCCTTTACTATCAAAGGGATAACCATTTTTTCACATGATTCTCGTCATCGCTCGTGCATATTTTTCCATCCCAAGGAGATACTGAACTTTGTACAACAGCTCCTGTAGGGAGGGAAAAAAGTGTCCAGAAATAAAGTGGAAATCTGCGGAGTCGACACCTCCAAACTGCCTGTTCTGAAAAACGACGAGATGAGAAAATTGTTCAGACAGCTGCAAGATGAGGGTGACGATACAGCAAGAGAAAAGCTAGTCAATGGCAATTTACGGTTGGTTTTAAGTGTGATTCAGCGTTTTAACAACAGAGGCGAATATGTCGATGATCTCTTCCAAGTAGGCTGTATCGGATTAATGAAATCAATTGATAATTTTGATTTAAGCCACAATGTCAGATTTTCAACTTATGCGGTTCCTATGATCATAGGAGAAATCCGTCGATACTTGCGTGATAACAACCCGATTCGGGTGTCTCGTTCACTAAGAGATATTGCCTATAAGGCACTTCAGGTCCGTGAGAGGCTGATTAGTGAGACAAGCAAGGAGCCAACAGCAGAAGACATTGCCAAAGTGCTCGAAGTGCCTCATGAGGAAATTGTCTTTGCCCTAGATGCGATTCAAGATCCTGTATCTTTGTTTGAACCGATCTATAATGACGGAGGAGATCCGATTTATGTGATGGATCAAATTAGTGATGAACGGAACAAAGACACACAATGGGTGGAAGAATTGGCCTTAAAAGAGGGCATGCGCAGATTGAACGACAGGGAAAAAATGATTCTTCGTAAACGCTTTTTCCAGGGCAAAACGCAAATGGAAGTCGCTGAAGAGATCGGGATTTCTCAAGCACAGGTCTCAAGGCTTGAAAAAGCAGCCATCAAACAAATGAATAAAAACATCTTTTAAAGCCGCCGCTTCATGTGCGGCTTTTTTCATTCTTGTTAGAGAACATGCCCCTAGTATTGACTCGGTTATTTTTTTCATTTAATCTGTTTTTAACAAATGTTATTTTAGATATCATTTGTTAGGGAACACTTAAGCGGAAAGAAGGGTTATTATGACATTCCATGATGAAAGAAGGCTGCTCATTAAGGTTGCGCATATGTATTACGAAGAAGGCGCCACTCAATCTAACATTGCAGAAGCTGTTGGGGTTAGCCGTTCGCTCATATCGAAATATTTGGCAAAAGCACGTGAAGCAGGAATCGTGGAAATCATTATTCATGATGAAGTCAATCAACAGTATGGATCGTTAGAAAGAAAAATAGAACGCAAATATGGGCTGCGAGAAGTCGTCTGTGTGGAAACACTTAGCAAAGACACAACCAAAAGCCGAATCGGTGCGGCGGCGGCGGGCTTTTTATTAAAAGTGATGAAGGATGGACAAGTTATCGGCTTTTCCTCAGGGACAACGCTGCATGAAATGGCGAAAGCGCTTACGTCTGTTCAGTACTATCCATCCGTGACATTTGTTCCGCTTGTCGGAGGTGTGGGAAATGAAGACGTCGATATCCACGCCAACTATATTATTGCGAGATGCACAGAGGCACTCAAATCTAAATGTGAGTTTTTACATGTTCCCGTCATGCTTGATACGAAAGAAGCGAAGGAAGTACTGATTAGACAGCCGTCGATCAAAAAAGTGATTGAACTAGGAGAATCATCAAATATTGCGGTTGTCGGAATTGGCGGTGTTCCGCAGCATTCAACGATGGTGAAATCTTATATGACAAGCGGCGAAGAGGACATCCTTCAAGCGAAGGGTGTAGCAGGTGACATTTGCTATAACTTTATTGATCATCAAGGGGAAGTATATCCCCACCCATGGAACGACCGGGTGATGGGCATAAGCCCGCAAAAGCTGAAAGAAATTCCGCTGGTCATAGGTGTCGCTGGTGGCGAAGAGAAAATTGAAGCGATCCGGGCGGCATTAGCAGGTGGATTAATTCATGTATTAATTACCGATGAACGAACAGGAGATGCCTTATTAAAGTAACTACCTAATATCATTAGGTAGTCAGCGTGTAGACAAACCCTCGCATTCGGTGTCAGTCCTGCGTGCCGGTGCTCACGAATGTCAAATTCGCTCCGCTCCGATACTCGTCCTTCCTAGACTGCAAAGGTTTTCTATCACGCTGAAAAGAAGACAAAAGGCTAAAATGAAGATCATTTTAGCCCTTTGTCAACAATCTGTAACTACCTAAATATCATTAGGTAGTTTTTTTTGAGTCTAAAGACTCAAAAAGATTGAAAATTTCATCGATTTTAGCTTGACACAAAGTTGACACATCATATAAACTAAGTTCATAACAAATGATAAATAAAATAACAAATGTTACAAGAAACAGATTTTTGTTAATTTTTATAACATTTGTTAAAAGTTTCAGATTATATTTCTAGCAATCTATTGAGAAGCAAGAAAACCTGAAAGGATGATTTAGATGTCAATCTATCAACAGTTGTTAGCTCGAGAACGCAGTGGAGATCCGATCAAAGTAGGGATTATTGGAGCAGGCCAAATGGGCTTTGGACTCATTTCACAAATTTCTAAAATTCCAGGCATGATTGTCGCTGGTGTTTGTGATATTCACCTTAGTGCAGCAGAGAAGGCAGCAAATTTCTACAAGCAGCATGCGAAGCCGCATCAAATGGTTGTCACAAATGATTACAGAGAAGTGATTCAATCAGATTTCGTGGAAGTTGTAGTAGATGCAACAGGTGTCCCAGAGGTCGGAGCAAACATTTCTTTGGAAGCGCTTAATTCGAAAAAACATCTCGTTCTTTTAAATGTAGAAGTGGATATTACTATCGGTTTGGTCATGCATAAGTTATTCACAAATGCAGGGCTTGTTTACTCAGGATCAGCTGGAGACGAACCAGCAGCAACACTAGAATTATATGAATTTGCGAAAACAATGGGTCTTGAGGTGCTCGTTGCTGGGAAAGGAAAGAACAACCCATTCTTCCCAGAAGCAAATCCAGATACGTGTAAAGCCGAAGCAGATAGTAAACATATGAGTGCACATATGCTGGCTGCATTCCAGGACGGCACAAAAACAATGGCCGAAATGAACTTATTAAGTAATGCGACAGGGCTTCTGCCTGATAAAGTCGGTATGCACGGAGTCGAAGCGAATTTAGAGAATGTAGCAGATAAATTGAATCAAAAACAGCAAGGCGGCGTGCTGGATAACTTCGGAGTCGTTGAATATGTAAATGGACTTGCACCAGGCGTATTTGTCATCGTCAAGAGTGATCTTGAGCCAGTGGATGAAGAACTGCGCTACTTAAAAGTTGGAAAAGGTCCGCACTATACACTTTACCGTCCTTTCCACTTAGCGAGTCTTGAAACACCTGTCACCATCGCAAAAGCGGTCTTACAGCATGATTCATCCATCCACCCAATTGGTGTACCAGTGTCAGAAACAGTAGCTGTTGCGAAAAGAGAGATTAAAGCAGGGGAATCACTTGACGGAATTGGCGGGTACTCCGTAAGAGGTGTACTTGAAACACATCAAGACATGAAAACGAACGGCCACATTCCAATTGGCTTAATCAGCGGAAAAGTCGTAGCGAAAAAAGACATCAAATTAGGACAATTCCTGACTCATGATGATGTAGAACTTGATTCAAACACAACGGTCTGGAAGCTGCGTTCATTACAAGATCATTTATTTCAATCATAAGGACGTGAAGCTATGGAAAAATTAGCAATCGTACTTTGTATCATTCTCATTGTGCAGTATGGGTTATCTTTTATTCAAATCAAGTACTACCGCAAGAGCATGGATTCACTTATTGATGACTACAAAGGGAAGCAAGGCTATCACTTGTTTTCGGGAATGGAACGGCGCAAAGTTGGCCCTGGAGCCATTGCGCTCATCATTGTGGATGAATCTTATATCATTCAAAAATGCCATGTGCTTGGCGGTGTGTCGATCTTATCTAAATTTAAAGAAGTTCCTTCATATGAAGGAAAGCATGTTGGTGCAGTGCTAGACGAGCACCATATGATGAAGCAGACATTGAAAAAACGCAAAAAGGGGCCAGCTGTCATGCACGCACTTTCCATGGCGGCTGAACAAGCACTTGTCTCGATTTCGAAAAAAAATATAACAAATGTGAACTAAAGAAAGGGGAGATGAAACATGGAATGGATTCAATGGTTTGGAGAGCACTTTATCGGAATGTTTGAAGCCGGCGGAAAGCAGTTCATGGGTCTTGTTACAGGCATCGTTCCAACGCTTGTTGTGTTACTTACTTTCACTTATGCTGTCATGAAGTTTATTGGAGAAGAGCGAGTGAATAGAGCGATCCAGTTTGCAGCGAAATATACGATTTTGCGCTACACGTTAATGCCGATCTTATCTGTTCTTATTTTGACAAACCCAATGGCTTATACGTTTGGCCGCTTCTTACCTGAAAAACAAAAACCAGCATTCTATGATTCAGCTGTTTCATTTGTTCATCCGGTGACATCACTGTTCCCGTATGCCAACGCAGGAGAACTGTTTGTCTACTTAGGGATTGCAAACGGGATTAAAGAAGCAGGATATTCAATGTCAGAACTTGCTGTTCGTTACTTCTTAGTCGGGATCGTCGTCATTTTACTTCGCGGTATTATTACTGAATGGATTACAAAATACTTAGCAGGAAAAATGAAAGCGAATTCACAATAGGGGAGGGTTAGACATGACAAACCACAAAGTATTTGTTGCAAAAGGTGCTGGCGGATGGGGAAAAGGCTTAGAGCTTGAACCGACTGGTAAAAGAAGAAAGGTTGTTT
This sequence comes from Bacillus sp. NMCC4, assembly GCF_002998555.1. Taxonomy (NCBI): domain Bacteria; kingdom Bacillati; phylum Bacillota; class Bacilli; order Caryophanales; family Bacillaceae; genus Bacillus; species Bacillus sp. NMCC4. The sequence goes on from NZ_PVRA01000002.1 coordinate 232,011, forward strand.
CCATTACAGGGGGAGGTATTCACCCAGTTGCTCGTAAAATTGCAGAAATGACAGGGACAGAAGCATGTGACGGCTTTAAAAACTCGATACCAGAAGATGAAATGATGTGTGTTGTCATTGACTGCGGTGGAACCGCGCGAATCGGACTTTATCCAATGAAGCGCATTCCAACTGTAGACGTTTTGGCTTCCTCTCCTTCTGGACCGCTTGCAAAACATATTACAGAGGATATCTTCGTATCAGGCGTAACAGAAAAGGATATTTCCTTTGCGGAAGCATCTGATGGTGAGGCGAAAGTAGAAGGTCAAGAAAACAGTGAGCCGATTGACAAGGAGAATTTCAAAGAAACCTATTCAAAACTGAAAGAGGAAAATATCGAGCGTCAGGAAAAAGGTAATTTCCTCATGAGATTCTCAAGAGGAATCGGAAAAGTCACCGGTACGTTCTACCAGGCCGGTCGTGATTCCGTTGATATGCTTTTGAAAAACATTATTCCATTCATGGCATTTGTCAGTATGTTAATTGGAATTATCAATTATACAAAAATTGGTGACTTGATTGCTCATTTTCTATCGCCACTGGCAGGATCTATATGGGGGCTCTTACTGCTCGTCGTGGTCTGTACATTGCCGTTCCTATCGCCTGTCTTAGGACCTGGAGCAGTCATTGCACAAGTCATCGGTGTTCTCATTGGTAGTCAAATTGCACTAGGGAATATCCCGCCTCAATTTGCACTCCCTGCACTATTTGCCATCAACGGTCAAGTAGGGTGTGATTTCATTCCAGTTGGGCTGTCACTTGGTGAAGCGAAGCCGGAAACGGTACAATATGGGGTACCAGCTGTTTTGTATAGCCGTCTCATTACAGGGGTTCTATCTGTTGTGATCGCATACGTTGCCAGCTTCGGTATGTATTAAACGTATTAAAGGAGGAATCGAGATACATGGTAACACAATCTGTCGTAAAAGAAATTGGGATCTTAGTCCCGCAATTTAAAGAAGATAAGCTGATTGTTTTATTTGGACCCGCAGCGCCGCAGGAATTAAGAGATATGTCCGTCATTCATGAGTTCGAACATTTAGAAGAAGAGCCGTTGAAGCTGGGCGGTACCATTCAAGTGGGCGATCAAACGTACACGATCACAGCCCTCGGCAATAAAGCAAATGACAACTTTAAAGAACTCGGCCATATTTCGATCTACTTCCAAGAGCCGTTTGATGATGTATTACCGGGAGCTGTCTTTGCATCCCCGCACACGTTTCCTGATATAAAAGAAGGCGTACGAATTGAAATTTCGTAACGATAAAGAAAAGCTGTTCCGTAAAAGGAGCAGCTTTTTTTATGTGAGGTTTACCAGAAAGAGCAATTGCGATATGCTGTAAACATTCATTATTTGTTTATTCAGAATTTTTACTCAGGGGGAAATGATGGTGTCACTTGAATTGAAGGATGTTTCTTTAAAACGAAATGGGAAATGGCTGCTGCAATCTGTTGACTGGCAGGTGAACAAAGAGGAGCACTGGGTGCTTTACGGTTTAAATGGTGCGGGAAAAACCGCTTTATTAAATATGCTCTGCTCATATTACTTCCCCACGTCAGGTGAGATGACCGTGCTGGGACATGTCTTTGGCAAGGAGGCGCTTGGCGAAAAGCTCAGGAAGAAAATTGGCCTCATTTCTGCGGGACTTGAAAAGAAACTGCACAGAGACGACAATGCATTTGAAATTGTTCTCAGCGGGGCATTTGCATCTATCGGGCTTTATGAAACCCCGACAGATGAGATAAGAGAGAAAGCCATTGATCTATTAAAAGCATTTGGTTCATTCAAATATGCGAACCGGACATATGAAACACTCTCACAAGGAGAAAAGCAAAAAGTCCTGATTGCGAGGGCTTTAATGAATGATCCGCAGCTCTTGATTTTAGATGAGCCTGTGACGGGTCTTGATTTTTTAGCAAGAGAACAGGTGCTGGAGACCATCTCATTCATTGCTTCAAAGCCTGATGCGCCTACTTTACTTTATACGACCCATCATGCAGAAGAGATTTTGCCTGTTTTTCAGCACACCTTGTTATTAAAAGATGGGACTGTTTTTGATCAAGGAGAAACAAAAGAGATGATGACAAGCGATTTGCTTTCTTCCTTCTTTGAATGTCCGGTAGATGTGATGTGGAGAAATGGCCGTCCTCACTTAAGTAAATTGTAGATGAAAGAAACTATTGGTCTGTATCCCTGCTTTTCCATCATACATATTATAGTAGAAAACGAAAGGCGGGGAAGGACAGATGATCAGTATTTCTGAATTCCAAATCAAGGATGTCGTCGATGTGTCGAGCGGAAAAAAACTAGGCACCATTGGGGACATTGATATTAATGTCACGAGCGGTAAAATACAAGCGATCATTATCGGCGGTACAGGTAAAATGATGGGATTTTTCGGAAAAGAAGAGGAAATGATTGTGCCGTGGCGAAATATAGTAAAAATTGGCGAAGATGTGATTCTTGTCCGATTGTCTTCTTAAAATTCGTATAACTCCTCAATGAATCATTCAATGATCCTTAAAATAAGCTCTCCATTCTTAGCAAACAATGTCTTTTTCGGGTAAAAAGATTACGTTTTCATATCAATTTGAAAAAAAACCTGTAGAAAGGGCACATTTGAGTGTAATATTTAATGAATCCCACTAACTGTCTACGCATGTCTTGTGGTAAAATAGGAGCGAAATAAAGAGAGATGAATGAAAGGTGGGAGGGCAGCTTTGACACACAAATATGACCCCTTTCAGCAGAAATCACCTTATGCAATGACCATTCATGATTGGACGAACATGACATGTTCTGGTAAAGAGGTATTGGCCGGATTTACGACAAAAAATGGCGGCTTCAGCCTTTCTCCATATCAATCATTGAACACTGGACTCCATGTAGGAGATGATGCTTCTAGTGTCCAAATGAATCGTCAAGTCATAGCAGATGCTACTGCTGTGCCGCTCTCTGATTGGGTGTTTGCAGACCAAACACACGATGACCGCATCAAGAAAGTCACCAAGGAGCAAAGAGGAAGAGGAAGTCTTCATTATCATGAGGCACTGCCTGGAACAGACGGCTTATATACGTCTGAACCGAACATGATGCTCGCTCTTTGTTTCGCCGATTGCGTTCCGCTTTATTTTCTAGCTCCGCAACATGGACTCATCGGAACAGCCCATGCCGGATGGAAAGGAACCGTCAAGCAAATTGGTGCAAAGATGGTAGATCTATGGGTCAACCAAGAAGGTGCCAAGACCGATCAAATACAAGTCGTCATTGGACCATCCATTGGCAGCTGCTGCTACATAGTCGATGACGTGGTCATGGATCAAGTGAAACAGCTTCCCTTTTCAACAGAGGATGTGTATTCCAAGATTTCACAAGGACAATATAAATTAGACTTGAAAACATTAAACAAAAACGTATTGCTTCATGCAGGGATGAAAGAAGAAAACATACATGTCAGTTCGATGTGCACAAGCTGTAGTGATCAGCTTTTCTTCTCACACCGCCGTGATCAAGGGAAAACAGGACGTATGATGTCTTTTGTCGGGTTTAAGGAGGCATAAGTGCAATTGAATGTACGAGAGAATCTCAGACAAATAAATGAACAAATAAACGAAGCATGTAAAAGAGCCGGCCGGAACCCAGCGGATGTATCGGTCGTCGCTGTCACAAAGTATGTCTCGATTGAGCGAGCACAAGAAGCCAAGGAAGCAGGAATTTTGCACTTTGGAGAAAATCGTGACCAAGGGTTACTTGAAAAACAAGCGGCCATAACCGATGAAAGCATTAGCTGGCACTTCATCGGCAGTTTACAAACACGAAAAGTAAAATCTGTCATTCAAACAATTGACTACTTACATTCGCTCGACAGGATGTCTCTTGCGAATGAAATTGAAAAAAGAGCGGATCACACGGTTCGCTGTTTTGTACAGGTAAACACATCGCTGGAGGAGTCAAAACACGGCTTACAAAGTGAAGACGTGATTCCATTTGTGAAGCAGCTCGCTGATTTCAAAAAGATTGAAATTGCTGGACTGATGACGATGGCTCCATTTACAGATGATCACACTGTGATACGAAACTGCTTTCAAACATTAAAAAATCTTCAAGAAGAAGTAAAACATCTTAACCAAGTAAATGCACCTTGTCAGCATTTATCGATGGGCATGTCAAATGATTTTGAAATTGCAATTGAAGAAGGTGCGACATTCGTTCGGATTGGCTCTTCACTTGTTGGAAATGAAACAGGAGGTGCGTGACATGAGCATAAAAAATAAGTTTAAAAGCTTTTTCACTCTCGACGATGAAGAGTATGAGTACGAATATATTGATGAAGAAAGAGAACCAGTCCAAGAAGAAAAAGGAACGAAGGACAAAGCGGCATTTCAAGAGCGTCCGCAGACTGGAAAACAAAATGTCGTCAGCTTGCAAAGCTTGCAGAAATCCTCTAAAGTGGTGTTAAGTGAGCCGCGTGTTTATGCAGAAGCGCAAGAGATTGCAGACCATATTAAAAACAGACGTGCAGTCGTCGTGAATTTGCAGCGCATTCAGCACGATCAAGCAAAGCGAATCATTGACTTCTTAAGCGGAACTGTTTATGCAATCGGTGGAGACATCCAGCGCATTGGCTCGAATATATTCCTCTGCACACCTGATAATGTGGATGTATCTGGCACAATATCAGAACTTTTGACAGAGGAAGAACCTCAGAGGTGGTAAATCAAAGTGACTCTATATCTTATCTTTAAAACCTTACAAAGTATATTGACGCTTTATCTATTCTGTATCATTATCTACATTTTTATGTCATGGGTGCCATCTACCAGAGAATCAAAGGTAGGCCGTTTTTTGACAAACATTTGCGAACCATATTTAGAACCATTTCGTAAAATTATTCCGCCAATTGGCATGATTGACATCTCGCCAATTGTGGCATTGCTTGTGATTCGTTTTGCATCATCATATGGACTAACTGGTCTTTACAATATGATTGTAAGCTTCATGTAGACAGGCTGCCGGGCTTGGCGCTGCCAGGCTCTTTTACATAAGAGGGGAACAAAATGAGCGATATTTATCAACATTTTAGAAAAGACGAACAGCCATTTGTCGACCAAGTGTTAGGCTGGAAAAAAATCGCACTCGACCAGTATCGAATGAAATTAACAGACTTTCTTGATCCGCGTGAGCAGTTTATTACCCAGTCCGTCATCCAGCATGCTGATGAGCTTGGGATCATGTTTTTTGGCGGGTATGAAGGAGCGGAGCGCAAAAGAGCTCTCATTTATCCTGAATATTTAGAACCGGCTACTCAGGATGTTGAGCTGTCTTATTTTCAGGTGAATTATGCGAAAAAGTTTATTTCCTTAGAACACCCGAAGCTTCTCGGCTCATTGATTGGGACAGGCTTGAAGCGTCAAAAATTTGGAGATCTGTTATTTTCAGAGGAAGATGTGCAGTTTATTTGTACAAGTGATGTCGCTGATTTTGTGCGGGCGCAGCTGACGCATGTTGGCAGAGCCTCCGTTTCATTAGAGGAAATCACGCAGGCAGATTTAAAACCGGTTATGAGCAAGTCTGACATCAAAGAAGATACGATTTCTTCACTGCGGCTTGATGCGGTATGTGCTGCAATCAGCCGTCAGTCTCGGCAAAAGGCACAGCTTTTGGTCAAAAATGGGCTTGTCAAAGTTAATTGGAAAGTCACTGAGGACCCTTCCTTTACAATCGGCGAAGGCGATCAGCTCTCTGTACGGGGATTTGGCCGATTTAGCTTGAAAACGATTGATGGGAAGACCAAAAAAGATAAATTTAAAGTAACATTTGAGCTTCTGACATAACGAACTTGAATCTGGAGGTGGCGAGGTTGCCATTAACACCTAATGATATTCACAATAAAACGTTCACAAAAAGCTTTCGCGGATATGACGAAGATGAAGTAAACGAGTTTTTAAGCCAAGTACGTAAAGATTACGAAATCGTGCTTCGCAAAAAGAACGAACTTGAAGAAAAAGTAAACGAACTTGACGAAAGACTAGGTCATTTTGCGACAATTGAAGAGACATTAAACAAATCAATACTTGTGGCGCAGGAAGCAGCAGAAGACGTCAAACGTCATTCTGATAAAGAAGCGAAATTGATTATTCGTGAAGCAGAGAAAAATGCAGATCGTATTATCAACGAAGCGCTATCAAAATCAAGAAAGATTGCGATGGAAATCGAAGAGCTGAAGAAACAGTCGAAGGTCTTTAGAACTCGTTTCCAAATGCTCATCGAAGCTCAGCTTGATCTTCTAAAAAATGACGATTGGGATCATTTACTGGAATATGAAGTTGACGCTGTCTTTGACGAAAAAGAATAAGCGCGTCATCTTGACATGGCGTGCACATGTTGCATATAATACCATCATAAATTAACAAGAGATAAACGTTTGAAAGGGACACTCGCAGTTGTCATATGCGTAATAAAGCGAATCAGGGATGGTGGAAGCCTGACATTACGAGACGCTGCAATGAGATCACCCCTTTAGTTCCTTTTCTGAAATGAATGAGTAAGAAAAGGCGTCTGATCACGTTACGATTTTAGAGTGGATAAGCGGCTGTTTCATAGCGCTGTCTAAAAGGGTGGTACCGCGAGACAAGCCTTCTCGTCCCTTATGGGATGAGAGGGCTTTTTTTATTGTTTTTTAATCAGAATTTGCATATGGAGGAATGGGTATGAACTACAAAGACACCTTATTAATGCCGAAAACAGAATTCCCAATGAGAGGGAACTTGCCGAACAAAGAGCCTGAAATCCAAGAGGAGTGGGCAGAAAAAGACATCTATCAAATGGTTTTAGAGCGGACAAAAGGACGCCCGACCTTTATTTTGCATGATGGACCTCCATATGCGAATGGTGACATTCATATGGGGCACGCACTCAATAAAATCCTAAAAGATTTTATTGTCCGTTTTAAATCAATGAATGGGTTCCACGCACCGTACGTACCGGGCTGGGATACACACGGCTTGCCAATTGAAACAGCACTCACTAAAAATAAAAAAGTCAAACGTAAAGAAATGTCGACAGCTGAATTCCGTAAATTATGTGAAGAGTATGCTTGGAAGCAAATCGAGGGTCAGCGCAATCAATTTAAGCGATTAGGCGTAAGAGCAGACTGGGACAATCCATATGTCACGTTAAAGCCTGAGTACGAAGCGCAGCAAATTCTTGTCTTTGGTGAAATGGCGAAGAGAGGCTATATTTACAAAGGACTAAAGCCTGTTAACTGGTCTCCTTCAAGTGAGTCAGCACTTGCTGAAGCGGAAATTGAATATAAAGACAAACGTTCACCATCCATTTACGTTTCATTTAAAGTGAAAGATGGCAAAGGCGTACTTGAAAACGGCGAACAATTCATCATCTGGACAACAACCCCTTGGACACTTCCTGCAAACCTTGGGATTTGTGTTCATCCAAACCTAGAGTACAGCGTTCTTCAAGTGGGTGTTGAGCGATATGTTGTCGCATCTGAGCTAGTTGAACAAGTGGCAAAAACACTTGGCTTTGAAGAGTATGAAGTCGTGAAAACATTAAAAGGAAAAGAATTAGATACCATCGTTGCAGAGCATCCGATCTATGGTAGAGACTCTCTTGTCATGCTTGGCGACCACGTGACAACGGATGCAGGAACAGGCTGTGTTCATACAGCACCAGGTCACGGGGAAGATGACTTTATTGTCAGCATGAAATACGGTCTTGATGTGCTATGTCCAGTAGACGAAAAAGGTGTCATGACAGAAGAAGCGCCTGGTTTTGAAGGATTATTCTACGAGGATGCCAATAAAGCGATCACAGAACAGCTTGAAGCAAAAGGCGCACTGAAAAAGCTCGACTTTATCACGCACTCTTACCCGCATGACTGGAGAACGAAAAAACCAACCATTTATCGTGCGACAGCTCAGTGGTTTGCATCGATTAAAGACTTCAGAGAAGCGCTATTAGACAATATTAAAGAAACGAAATGGGTTCCAGCATGGGGCGAAACACGCCTATTCAACATGGTGCGAGACAGAGGCGACTGGTGCATTTCAAGACAGCGTGTATGGGGCGTTCCAATTCCGGTCTTTTATGCGGAAAATGGCGAGCCGATCATCACAGATGAAACGATTCAGCATGTCTCTCAATTATTTAGAGAACATGGCTCTAATATTTGGTTTGAAAAAGAAGCGAAAGAACTATTGCCAGAAGGCTTTACACATCCAGGAAGCCCGAACGGTGAATTCACAAAAGAGCAGGACATCATGGATGTATGGTTTGATTCAGGTTCTTCTCACCAGGCCGTTTTAGAAGAAAGAGATGACCTTGTCCGTCCGGCAGACCTTTACCTTGAAGGCTCTGACCAATATCGCGGCTGGTTTAACTCTTCCTTATCAACAGCAGTTGCTGTTACTGGAAAAGCACCGTATAAAGGTGTTCTAAGCCACGGCTTTACGCTTGATAAAGAAGGACGCAAGATGAGTAAATCATTAGGCAATACGATTGACCCAACAAAGGTAGCGAAGCAGCTTGGGGCGGAGATTCTTAGACTTTGGGTATCTTCTGTCAACTATCAAGCCGATCACCCAGTGTCTGATGATATCTTGAAACAAGTAGCAGAGGTCTATCGTAAAATCCGTAACACGTTCCGATTCCTGCATGGAAACCTATTTGACTTTAACCCAGCAGTCAATGCGGTGCCGGTAGAAGAGCTACGCGAAGTGGATCAATATATCTTGATCAAATTAAACAAATTGATTGATAAAGTGAAAAAGGCCTATGATGATTACGAATTTGCGGTCGTATATCATGCGATTCACAATTTCTGTACGATTGAGCTAAGCTCTTTCTATCTCGATTTTGCAAAGGATGTCGTGTACATTGAGCATGCAGATCATCCAGACCGCCGCAGCATGCAAACGGTCTTCTACGAAACATTAATGGCATTAGTGAAGCTGACTGCACCAATTCTTCCGCATACAGCAGATGAATTATGGAGCCACTTAAGCTTTGTTGAAGAGCTAAGTGTTCAGTTAACAGATATGCCAGAAGGTGTGACTGTTCCTCAAGCGGAAGCGACAGAAGTGAAGTTTGACCGCTTTATGGAAGTGCGTGACGATGTGCTAAAAGCGCTCGAAATTGCGCGTAATGAGAAAGTCATCGGACGTTCACTTGAAGCAAATGTGACTTTTTATGCGACAGAAGAAGTGAAAAATCTTCTTGCATCCATTAAAGAAGATGTGAAGCAGCTCTTTATCATCTCTGAATTAACGGTAGAAGATGAGCAAAATGCTGACGCATCAGCACCTGGATACACATCAGGACGGATTCTGGTTCAAAAAGCAGAAGGAGAACTGTGCGAACGTTCCCGCATTATTTCAAAAGATGTTGGTGCAAATCCGAAATACCCAACATTGTCACTGAAAAATGCTGAAATCGTGGAAAAATATTACCAGAATTAACAGTGTGATATGACCAACTAGCGCCCCGCCATATGCGGGGCGTTTTCTTTTTTGCGAAAATGACAGCGTTTAGAACGAAAGGAAAAATCTTATGGCTTTAAAGTGAGCAGCCGGGGCAACAATATGATTATCACGACAGGGCAGGAGTTGAAATAGCGACATGAATGGCGATCTAGAGACGATTTACACGGAACTCCTTCAAATGAAAGAAGAGCTGCAATCTAAACTGTTTGAATACGCATCATTTCGTTCACCCGCTGAGCATGTCACAATGAACGAGGTCCAAACGACCACGCTTCTTTATCACATCAAAGAAGAGCTGCAAGATGTGTCTCTTGCTATTGCAAAAATTGAGCAGGGAACCTATGGTATATGTGAGGCGACAGGTGAGGTCATTCCGCTTGAACAAATGAGTATTCTTCCTACCGCCCGCACGGCTGACGACTTTCTATATCATAAGCAATACGAGAAAAAAGCCTTCACTCCTTATCCTCACGAATCAGATGATTCTCATTTTGAAGCCTTCCACATGTAGGGAGGTTTTTGTCTGTCAACTAAAGTTTCTTTACTCCTTCCTGTTTTCTTGATAAAATGCTTAAAGATCAAAGTATGAAGATGGAGGAACGTGTGTGTTCTATTACATAATCGCATTCGTGATGATTTGTTTAGATCAATTAACAAAATGGCTCATTGTCAAAAATATGATGCTCGGAGATTCTTATCCAGTGATTGATGGCTTCTTTTATATCACGTCTCACCGAAATTCAGGAGCCGCATGGGGAATTCTCCAAGGACAAATGTGGTTTTTCTATGTGATCACACTCGTTGTTATTGCGGGAATTGTTTATTATTTGCAAAAGCATGGGCAAAAGGACAAGCTGCTTGGAGTAGCGCTGGCCTTAATGCTTGGCGGAGCGATTGGAAACTTTATCGACCGCGTTTTCCGTCAGGAAGTGGTAGATTTTGCTCATTTCGTCTTTGGGAATTATCACTACCCAATTTTTAATATTGCAGATTCTTCTCTATGTGTAGGGGTTATTCTGCTCTTCATTCAAATGCTTTTAGATGGAAAGAAAACGAAGGAGTCAACTACATGAATCAAGTAAATATTGCCGTTTCAGAAGATCAAACGAGTGAACGGCTTGATAAATTTCTAAGCACGACAGAACCAGAATGGTCAAGAACCCAAGTCCAGCAGTGGGTAAAGGATGGGCTGATCGAAGTAAACGGGAAACAAGTGAAAGCCAATTACAAAGTACAAGCTGGAGATGAGATTAAAGTCGAGATTCCAGACCCAGAAGTACTAGATGTAGAAGCAGAACCAATGGATCTTGATATTTATTATGAGGATGCAGATGTGCTAGTGGTGAATAAACGACGAGGAATGGTTGTTCATCCAGCGCCAGGTCACGTCTCTGGAACACTTGTAAATGGCCTGATGGCACATTGCACGGACTTATCAGGCATTAATGGTGTGATGCGTCCTGGAATTGTCCACCGAATTGATAAAGACACGTCTGGACTGTTAATGGTCGCGAAAAACGATATGGCGCATGAATCACTCGTCAATCAGCTCGTGGCTAAGACCGTCACAAGAAAATATACGGCCGTTGTCCATGGCATTATCCAGCATGATACAGGCACAATTGATGCCCCAATTGGCAGAGACAAAAAAGACCGCCAAAGCATGACGGTTACAAAAGAAAGTGCAAAACAAGCAGTCACTCACTTTGATGTGATTGAACGCTTTCAGGACTTCACGGTTGTGGAGTGCCGTCTTGAAACAGGAAGAACACACCAAATTCGTGTTCATATGAAATATATCGGCTATCCGCTTGCAGGAGATCCGAAATATGGACCGAGAAAGACAGTCGATTTTAATGGACAGCTGCTTCATGCAGGTGTTCTAGGATTTGATCATCCTAGAACAGGAGAATATATCGAGTTCACAGCACCGATTCCTGCTGATATGCAAGCTTTTATCGATTCATTAAGAAATAACGATTGACAGGCAGTTCTTTTTTTGAAATAATAAACGAAGAAATGAAGATTCTTTAAAACAGTCCAGAGAGGCTGAGAAGGATAACGGATCAATTTGTGCACGTGTATGCACAAATGAACGCCCCTCTCTGCCCTTTGCAGATGGGGCTTTTTATTTGTCAAAAAGAGGTGTAAAAGATGGAACAAAAAGCAGTCATTCTTGATGAACAAGCGATCAGACGAGCGCTTACCCGAATTGCACATGAAATGATTGAGCGCAATAAAGGGATGAAAGATGTCATCCTTGCGGGGATCAAGACAAGAGGCATTCATCTTGCAAAGCGCCTTGCAGAGCGCATCGAGCAAATTGAAGGAAATCCAGTCACAGTGGGTGAACTTGATATTACGCTATACCGTGATGACCTGACAAAAAAGACAGACAACCAAGACCCGCTTGTAAAGGGTGCAGACATCCCAGCTGACATTAATGACAAAACACTGATCGTCGTTGACGATGTCCTGTTTACAGGCAGAACCGTCAGAGCGGCCATGGATGCCCTTGTGGATGTAGGAAGACCATCTTCCATTCAGCTTGCTGTTCTCGTCGACCGGGGACACCGGGAGCTTCCGATTCGAGCGGATTATATCGGGAAGAACATTCCGACATCAAAAGCAGAGACCGTCATGGTTCAGCTGAATGAAGTAGATCAAAACGACCTTGTCGCTATATATGAAAAATAACCTTTTTAAATGCATTCCAGAGAGTTTGCAAAGAGGGCAATAACAGAGACACCGAGCACACGGCTTAAGTGACGTGTACGGTTTTTCTAGGCCTCTTTGCGCATACTCGCAAAGAGGCTTTTTTAATGAAAAAGGACACATCTAGGAGGAAAATCATGAGTCAGCAAAAAGCCAATTTAGGCATTCGAGATATCCCAAAACCGTTCACATGGCTGTCACTTAGCCTTCAGCATTTGTTTGCCATGTTTGGTGCGACCATTCTTGTACCAAAAATCATTGATATGAGTCCGGCCGTCGCGCTCATCTCAAGTGGTGTTGGAACCATTGTTTACTTAATCATTACAAGAGGACAAATTCCGGCATATCTTGGATCGTCCTTTGCCTTTATCGCCCCCATACTGAATGTCAAAGCAACAGGCGGCCCTGGAGCCGCAATGGTTGGTGCCTTCATGGCGGGTGTCGCTTATGCACTCATTGCACTATTTATTAAATGGCTCGGCACAGGCTGGCTGATGAAACTTCTGCCGCCGGTCGTCGTAGGGCCAGTCATTATGGTCATCGGACTCGGACTCGCTGGAACAGCTGTCAACATGGCGATGTATGTTGATCCGAATGCAACCGAGCTTGTTTACAGCCTTAAGCACCTAATGGTCGCCGGCTTCACACTGGCTGTCACGATTATCAGCATGATCTTCCTAAGAGGATTCCTAAGCTTGATCCCAGTATTAATCGGAATTATTAGCGGCTATCTCTTTGCTTTAACACAAGGCATTGTGAACTTCCAGCCGGTCATTGACGCGAAATGGTTTGCTGTACCAGACTTCGTCGTACCATTTGTCGACTACACACCTGCTGTGACTTTAAGCATTCTCACAGTGATGGTGCCGGTTGCCTTTGTGACAATGTCTGAGCACATCGGCCATCAAGTGGTGTTAAGTAAAGTTGTAGGGCAAGATTTTATTAAAAAACCTGGTCTTCACCGCTCCATTTTAGGAGACAGTGCAGCGACGATCTTCGCTTCACTCATTGGCGGACCGCCAACAACAACGTATGGAGAGAACATCGGGGTCCTTGCCATCACAAGAGTGTTCAGTATCTTCGTCATCGGCGGAGCAGCAGTCTTTGCGATCTGCTTCGGCTTTGTCGGAAAAATTTCAGCATTAATCAGTACAGTGCCGTCCGCGGTCATGGGAGGCGTTTCGTTCCTGCTCTTTGGGATCATTGCCTCAAGCGGTCTGAGAATCCTGATTGATCATAAAGTGAATTTTGAAGAAAAGCGTAATCTCATTATCGCATCAGTCATCTTAGTCATTGGAATTGGCGGGGCATTCATTGAGGTGAAACAAATCAACCTCACACTATCTGGAATGGCACTTGCTGCCATCACGGGTGTCCTGTTAAACCTGATCCTGCCGCAGCAAAAAGCGGAGGATGACGAGTCAAATGAATCGAATACAGAAAACCTTTTAAAAGAAGTCCAGTGAGGCTGACAAGGGTTCTAAAATGAGCAGAATGCACGAAAGTGCCGCTGCTTCTTTTGGAGAACCCTAAGCTGCCGAGGCTTAGGGTTTTTTTGAACCTGAAAGTGATGAAAAACTAGAGGGGGAAGAAAAAATGAATGATCTATCGACAATGAGCAGCTTGTCTAAAGAAGAGATTTTACAGCTGATTGAAGAAGCAACGGCTCTCAAAAAGGGGAAGCAAGAACTTGGCTTAGCGGGAGAATTTGTAGCAAACCTCTTCTTTGAACCAAGCACAAGAACACGATTTAGCTTCGAAGTTGCCGAAAAGAAACTGGGGATGAATGTACTGAGCTTAGATGCGGCAAGCACCTCCGTTCAAAAAGGCGAAACCCTATACGATACGGTAAAAACGCTTGAATCCATCGGTGTGAAAGCTTGTGTGATCAGAGACAGCACTGATGAATATTACAACGAGCTAATCGGGAAGGTTGGGATTCCCATCATCAATGCTGGAGATGGCTGCGGGCAGCACCCGACCCAATCACTGCTTGACCTAATGACCATCTATGAAGAGTTTGGCAGCTTTGAGGGCTTAACGATTTCGATTCATGGAGACATCAAGCACAGCAGGGTGGCAAGGTCGAATGCTGAAGTACTCTCAAGGCTCGGAGCGACAGTCCTTTTCTCAGGGCCTGCTTCCTTCCAAGATGAGCAAAACCCTCACGGAACGTATGTCCAAGTAGACGAAGCCATTAGACAATCTGATGTGGTGATGCTGCTTAGAATCCAGCATGAACGGCACGCTGAAAAAATGGGCAATGAAGATTACTTATCGACTTATGGATTAACAGTAAACAGGGCAAACAACATGAAAGAACGAACCATTATAATGCATCCAGCACCAGTAAACAGAGGTGTGGAGATAGATGATTCTTTAGTGGAATCAAAGCAGTCACGAATTTTCAAGCAAATGGAAAATGGAGTTTATATCCGAATGGCCGTATTAAAAAGAGCTTTTCAAAATAGCAGACTACATCAAAAAGGGAGAGATTCTGTCTATGTCATATCTCATTAAAAACGGTTTTATCTTAACAAGCACAGGTGAAAAAGTGCAGCAGGATATTAGGGTAGAAGGAGAAGTGATTCAAGCGATTGGTCACTTAGAAAGAGAAGATGGAGAAGAGGTCATTGATGCTAAAGGGCTATTTGTTTCACCAGGCTTAATTGATCTGCATGTACATTTAAGAGAGCCAGGTGGAGAGAAAAAGGAAACGATTGAAACAGGCTCTAAAGCAGCAGCAAGAGGCGGCTATACAACGATTGCAGCGATGCCGAATACACGCCCAGTTCCGGATACAAAAGAGCAAATGGAGTGGCTCATGAATCGGATCGAAGAGACCTCTTCTGTCAGAGTACTGCCATACGCCTCCATCACAACTAGGCAAATTGGGGAAGAGATGACAGACTTTGCAGCACTAAAAGAAGCAGGCGCCTTCGCTTTCACAGATGACGGGGTTGGCATCCAAACAGCAGGCATGATGTACGAAGCCATGAAAAAGGCAGCAAGTCTTGATCAAGCGATTGTGGCACACTGTGAAGATAACTCGCTCATTTACGGAGGATGCGTTCATGAAGGAGAATTTTCAAAAGCAAATGAATTAAACGGTATACCGTCCATTTGTGAATCGGTGCATATTGCAAGAGATGTTCTTTTAGCAGAAGCAGCGAACTGCCATTATCATGTATGTCATATCAGTACGAAAGAATCTGTGCGAGTCGTTCGCGATGCAAAAAAAGCAGGCATCCGTGTGACAGCTGAGGTGTCACCGCATCACCTGCTGTTATGTGATGCGGACATCCCTGGTCTTGATACAAACTATAAAATGAACCCGCCGCTCAGAGGAAAAGAGGATCGCGAGGCACTGATCGAGGGACTTTTAGATGGAACGATTGATTTCATCGCAACAGACCATGCGCCGCATACTGAAGAAGAAAAGAACGAAACGATGCAGCGTGCACCTTTTGGAATTGTCGGGCTTGAAACAGCGTTCCCGCTTCTGTATACACGATTTGTCAAAACAGGCGAATGGACATTAAAAGAACTCGTTGATTATATGACAATCAAGCCAGCAGAAGCCTTCTCTCTTCCATATGGAAAGCTGGAAGAAGGACAAACAGCTGATATCACACTCATTGATTTAAACAAAGAAATGGCAATCGATAAAAAAAGCTTCTTATCAAAAGGGCAAAATACACCGTTTGACAAATTGACTGTATCAGGATGGCCGGTCATGACACTTGCATCTGGGAAAGTCGTGTATGAAGAGGGGAGACTAGTAAAATGAAGAGACGCTTAGTGCTAGAAAACGGAACAGTATTCGAAGGAACAGGCTTTGGCAGCTTAGAATCGTCAGTCGGAGAAGTCGTCTTTAATACAGGGATGACGGGCTATCAAGAAATTTTGTCTGATCCATCATACTGCGGACAAATTGTCACACTCACTTATCCGCTCATCGGCAACTATGGCATTAACCGTGATGATTTTGAATCGATCACACCGTTTGTAAAAGGGCTGATTGTGAAGGAGCTTTGTGAAAAGCCCTCAAACTGGCGCTCTTCATACTCACTAGATGAATACTTAAAAATGAAAAACATTCCAGGTCTTAGCGGAATCGATACACGGAAGCTGACGAGAATGATTCGAAGTGCAGGGACTTTAAGAGGGGCGTTTGCAGGACCGGATGAACAAGTGGAAGACGTAGTCCGCCGCCTTCAAACAATGCAGCTGCCGACTGATCAAGTGAGTCAAGTATCTGTGAAAAATGCGTATCCAAGCCCGGGAAGAGGAAAAAGAATTGTCCTTGTCGATTTCGGCATGAAGCATGGCATTTTGCGCGAGCTCAATAAACGTGACTGTGATGTCATCGTGGTGCCGTACAATATCACGGCAGATGAAGTGCTGCAGTTAAAGCCTGATGGGATCATGCTTTCAAACGGCCCTGGAGACCCTGTTGATGTACCAGAAGCAGTCGAGATGATTCAGCAATTGATTGGAAAGGTTCCGCTCTTTGGCATTTGCCTTGGACATCAATTATTCGCTCTTGCGTGCGGCGCAAGTACTGAAAAAATGAAATTCGGACACAGAGGCTCGAATCACCCAGTCAAAGAACTAACCACCGGCAAGGTGACACTGACATCTCAAAACCACGGCTACACAGTCAGTGCGATTAACGAGGACGTGCTCGAAGTCACACATATCGCCCTAAACGACAATACGATTGAAGGGTTAAAACATAAAGAAGCACAAGCATTCACTGTCCAGTACCACCCAGAAGCGTCACCAGGTCCAGAAGATGCGAACTACTTATTCGACCAGTTCATGGACATGATTCATACAACTGAGAAAGAAGGGGAAGAAGTATGCCAAAACGCGTAGACATCAAAAAGATTTTAGTCATCGGTTCAGGTCCAATCATCATCGGACAGGCAGCGGAGTTTGACTATGCAGGCACACAGGCTTGCTTAGCACTGAAAGAAGAGGGCTATGAAGTCGTTCTTGTGAATTCCAATCCAGCGACCATCATGACAGATACAGAAATGGCCGATAAGGTATACATCGAACCACTGACACCAGAATTCTTAACACGAATCATTCGAAAAGAACGTCCTGATGCGATCTTGCCAACACTTGGCGGACAAACTGGACTTAACCTTGCTGTTGAATTATCAGACCTTGGCGTGTTAGCTGAATGCGGTGTTGAAGTATTAGGAACAAAGCTGTCAGCTATTCAAAAAGCAGAGGACAGAGATTTATTCCGTAATCTGATGAATGAACTAAATGAGCCTGTACCAGAAAGTGAAATCATCCATAACCTTGAAGAAGCGATAGCGTTTACGAATCAAATCGGTTTCCCTGTCATTGTGAGACCAGCTTATACATTAGGCGGAACAGGCGGCGGAATTTGTACAAACGAGCAAGAGCTGAAGGAAATCGTCGAAAACGGCCTGAAGTTAAGCCCAGTCACACAATGCTTACTTGAAAAAAGCATTGCAGGTTTTAAAGAAATTGAATATGAAGTCATGCGTGATAGCGGTGATCATGCGATCGTTGTTTGTAACATGGAAAACTTTGATCCTGTCGGTATCCACACAGGTGACAGTATCGTTGTGGCGCCAAGCCAAACATTAAGTGACCGTGAATATCAGCTGCTTCGCAATGTGTCGCTCAAGCTGATCCGGGCACTTGGCATTGAAGGCGGCTGTAACGTACAGCTGGCGATTGACCCAGACAGCTTTCAATACTATATCATCGAAGTAAACCCGCGCGTCAGTCGTTCTTCTGCACTTGCGTCGAAAGCAACTGGTTATCCAATTGCCAAACTTGCAGCGAAAATTGCTGTCGGCTTAACGCTTGATGAAATGATGAATCCAGTCACAGGGAAAACCTATGCTGCCTTCGAACCGGCACTTGACTATATTGTGTCTAAAATCCCGCGCTGGCCGTTTGATAAATTCGAATCTGCCAACAGACGTCTTGGAACTCAAATGAAAGCAACGGGTGAAGTGATGGCGATCGGACGTACATTAGAAGAGTCCCTTCTAAAGGCTGTCCGTTCACTTGAAGCTGATGTGCATCACATTGAATTAAAAGATGAAGCAGATATCACAAACGAAGTGCTTGAAAAGCGGATTATCAAGGCGGGAGACGAACGATTATTCTATATCGCCGAGGCGCTTAGAAGAGGCTATACGGTTGAACAAATACATGAATTCTCAAAAATTGATTACTTCTTCCTTCATAAGCTGGAAGGCATCATCGCATTTGAAAAGACATTAAAAGAAAACAAAGGCAATACAGACGTATTAAAAGAAGCAAAAGATAAAGGCTTCTCAGACATCTATATTAGCCGTGAGTGGAATATGAATGAAGCGGATGTCTACAAGCTAAGACAAGAAGCAGGCATCGTACCTGTCTACAAAATGGTAGATACTTGTGCGGCTGAATTTGAATCCGAGACGCCATATTTCTATAGCACGTATGAAGATGAAAATGAATCAGAACGCACAGACAAGAAAAGCGTCATCGTATTAGGCTCAGGTCCTATCAGAATCGGTCAAGGAGTTGAATTTGATTATGCGACGGTTCATTCTGTGTGGGCAATTAAACAAGCAGGCTATGAAGCAATCATTATTAACAACAACCCTGAAACGGTCTCAACAGACTTTAGTATTTCAGATAAGCTCTACTTTGAACCACTCACTGTAGAAGATGTGATGCACATCATCGATCTTGAGCAGCCTGAAGGAGTCGTCGTCCAGTTCGGCGGACAAACGGCGATCAACCTAGCAGATGAATTATCAAATAGAGGGGTGAAGATTCTCGGCACTTCTCTTGAAGACCTAGACCGCGCCGAAAACCGAGACAAGTTTGAACAAACATTAGAAGCACTCGGCGTGCCGCAGCCTAAAGGGAAAACAGCTACGTCTGTGCCTGAAGCTGTAGCGATTGCCAATCAGATCGGCTACCCAGTCCTTGTCCGTCCTTCCTATGTATTAGGCGGTCGTGCGATGGAAATCGTTTATCAAGAAGAAGAGCTTCTTCACTACATGGAGAATGCGGTGAGAGTCAATCCGCAGCACCCAGTGTTAATTGACAAATATTTGACGGGAAAAGAAATTGAAGTAGATGCCGTATCTGATGGGGAAACTGTCGTGATCCCAGGCATTATGGAACATATTGAAAGAGCCGGGGTCCACTCCGGTGACTCGATTGCGGTTTACCCGCCGCAAACATTGTCTGATGAGATCAAAGCGAAGATCGCAGAATACACGATCAAGCTTGCAAAAGGCCTCAACATTATTGGGCTGCTAAACATTCAATTTGTTCTCTCGAAAGGTGAAGTGTACGTACTTGAAGTGAATCCTCGTTCAAGCCGGACAGTTCCTTTCTTAAGTAAAATTACAGGCATCCCGATGGCAAATCTAGCGACAAAAGTCATTTTAGGTGACAAGCTTAAAAACTATGGCTACGAAGAAGGACTTCACACAGAGCAAGAAGGGGTGTACGTCAAAGTTCCAGTCTTCTCTTTTGCAAAACTAAGAAGAGTGGATATTACACTCGGGCCTGAAATGAAATCTACAGGTGAGGTCATGGGGAAAGATGTCACAATTGAAAAAGCCCTCTACAAAGGATTAATTGCATCGGGCATTCAAATTCCTAAAGACGGAACAGTTCTTCTAACAGTTGCTGATAAGGATAAAGAAGAAGGACTTGAGATTGCAAGAAGATTCCATTCGATCGGCTATCATATTTTAGCGACAGAAGGAACGGCGAATTACTTAAAACAAGCCTCCATCCCATCAAGTGTTGTCGGCAAAATAGGAGAAGAAGGCAAAAACCTTCTCGATGTCATTCGAAACGGGGAAGCCCAATTTGTCATCAACACTCTGACAAAAGGAAAACAGCCGGCAAGAGACGGCTTTAGAATCAGACGTGAAGCTGTTGAAAATGGCGTAGCTTGCTTAACGTCGCTAGATACAGCAGAAGCCATTTTAAGAGTGCTGGAAAGCATGACATTTAGAGCGGACGAAATGCCAGAAGTGAAAACGAATGCTGAGGTGACAGTAACGATATGAAAAAAGCATACTTGACGGTCGTCTCAAACCGAGAGATCGCTGATCATATTTACGAAATGACATTAAAAGGTGACCTTGTGGACTCCTTTCAAACGGCTGGACAATTTCTTCATATCAAGGTCAGCGAGTCCATGACACCGCTGCTGAGAAGACCGATCAGTATTGCCAATATTCATGCCGAGAAACAAGAAGCAACCATCATCTACCGCGCAGAGGGAGAGGGCACAAAGCTCCTTTCCCAAAAGCGGGATGGGGAATCCATCGATGTATTAGGACCGCTTGGCAACGGGTACGATCCTTCAGTTGTTCAGCCAGGTCAGACAGCCTTACTAGTCGGCGGTGGAATTGGTGTACCGCCTTTATATGAACTGTCCAAGCGTTTAACGAAAAAAGGTGTCATCGTCAAGCATGTCCTTGGCTTTCAATCGAAAAAGGATGTATTTTACGAGGAGAAATTCCAAGCACTCGGAGATACGTTTATCGCGACAGTTGATGGGACATATGGTTCAAAGGGCTTCGTGACAGGTGTCATTGAAGAGAATGATTTGAGCTTTGATGTCATGCTTTCCTGCGGACCGACACCTATGTTAAAAGCACTAAAAGACTCTTATCCCGATAAGCCTGTCTATATTTCAATGGAAGAACGAATGGGCTGCGGAATTGGTGCTTGCTTTGCATGTGTCTGTCATACCGACCAGCACGAAAAACCTTACGTCAAAGTCTGTCTGGATGGACCTGTATTTAAAGCAGAGGAGGTGGCATTGTCATGCTAAACGTTGAGTTACCCGGCTTATCTTTAAAGAATCCGATTATCCCTGCATCAGGCTGCTTTGGATTCGGAAGGGAATTTGCTTCATTATATGACTTATCAGTGCTGGGCGGTATCATGATCAAGGCCACAACCCTTGAACCGAGATTTGGCAATCCGACACCAAGGGTAGCGGAGACAGGTGCCGGTATGCTCAATGCCATCGGTCTTCAAAATCCAGGCCTAAAAGGCGTGCTGGAAAATGAATTGCCTTGGCTTGAGCAGTTTGATACACCGATCATTGCAAACGTCGCTGGCTCACAGGTCGATGATTATGTCGAAGTAGCCAATCAAATCAGCCGAGCAAAAAATGTCCATGCCCTTGAACTGAATATCTCGTGCCCGAATGTCAAAACAGGCGGAATTGCCTTTGGTACAGATCCTCATATGGCAGCAGCATTGACAAAAGCGGTGAAAGAAGTCTCTTCGGTACCTGTCTATGTCAAACTGTCTCCTAACGTAGCCAATATTGTGGAGATTGCTCAAGCGATTGAATCTGCTGGAGCGGATGGACTCACGATGATTAACACGTTAATCGGTATGCGTTTAGATTTAAAAACGGGGAAACCGATTCTTGCCAATAAAACAGGCGGATTATCAGGCCCGGCAGTAAAACCTGTCGCTGTGCGCATGGTACATGAGGTCAGTCAAGCGGTTTCTATCCCGATTATCGGAATGGGCGGGGTGCAAAGTGCTGAAGATGTACTTGAATTTTTACTAGCAGGTGCAAGTGCAGTAGCTGTTGGCACAGCCAATTTTGTAAACCCGTTTATTTGCCCAGAAATCATTGAAGAACTGCCAAGAGTGTTAGCAGCATATGGCTATTCATCTGTAGAGGAATGTATCGGAAGGAGCTGGAAACATGAAGCACTTGCCCATCATCGCGCTTGATTTTCCGGTAGCGCAGGAAGCGCTCGCCTTTTTAGAACCCTTTGAAGGGACGCCATTATTTGTGAAGGTCGGCATGGAGCTGTTTTACCAAGAAGGACCTGCTATCCTTGACGAGCTCAAAGAAAAAAATTGCCGCATTTTCCTCGATCTCAAATTACATGACATTCCAACAACGGTGCAAAAAGCAATGAACCGGCTTGCCGCACTTGGTGTTGATTTGGTCAATGTGCATGCTGCTGGCGGGAAACATATGATGCAAGCTGCGGTAGAAGGGCTTGAAAGCGGGACGCCTGCTGGACAAAGACGTCCGTGCATTATTGCAGTGACTCAGCTGACGAGTACGTCAGAAGACATGATGAGGAGCGAATTACTCATAGACCGTCCGCTGCAAGAGACTGTCATCCGGTACGGTCAATTGGCATATGAAAGTGGACTAGACGGTGTTGTTTGCTCTGTTCATGAATCCAAAGCCCTTCATGAGCACATCTCACCTGCCTTTCTCACTGTAACGCCGGGGATTCGCTTACAAAATGATCAAACCGATGACCAAAAGCGTGTGGCGACTCCTGCTTATGCAAAAGAGCAAGGTGTTTCACAAATTGTTGTCGGAAGGTCAATCACAAAAGCTGAAAAACCATTGGAAGCCTATCATCAAATTTTAAAAGAGTGGGAGTGACTGCCAGATGAAAACAAAAATCGCTAAACACCTATTACAAATCAAAGCGGTCTCATTAAAACCAGACGAACCGTTTACATGGGCAAGCGGTATCAAATCACCGATCTATTGTGACAACCGTCTTACCTTGTCCTACCCAGAAGTAAGACACGCCATTGCTGAAGGTCTTAAAGAGTTGATTCTCACTCATTTTGAAAGAGCGGAGGTTGTTGCTGGTACTGCAACAGCAGGCATCCCGCATGCGGCATTAGCGGCAGACCGTCTGAACGTGCCGATGTGTTATGTGAGAAGTAAGCCAAAAGCACATGGAAAAGGGAATCAAATTGAAGGAGCCGTATCAAAAGGTCAAAAGGTGGTCGTCGTAGAAGACTTGATTTCAACAGGAGGCAGTGTGCTTGAAGTGGTCGCTGCTCTTCAAGAAGCGGGCTGTGACGTACTAGGAGTTGCCGCGATCTTCACATACGGACTGCCAAAAGCTGCAGCAGCTTTTCAAGAGAAAAACATTCCATATGTCACCCTAACAGACTATGACACACTGACAGACGTGGCACTTGAGCTGAAAGCGATCGAGCCTTCTGCTATGAATAAACTAAAACGCTGGAGACAAGATCCTTCCTCTGAATCTTGGATGGAAGAAACCGTCTAAAAAGCTGTGCGTACCCGCACAGCTTTTTTATTTGGTTAAAAATAGTAAAATAGACTCAAATTCAAATAAAAACTAATCCTATCAATAAAGTCGGGTTGACTTTTGTTTGAATTGTGTTAATATTTAAGACAAATTAAAACACTTATCCAGAGAGGTGGAGGGACTGGCCCGATGAAGCCCGGCAACCTGCGATTTGCAAGGTGCTACTTCCTGCAAAATGATTCTATTTTGAAAGATAAGGAAATGAGCTTCCTCATCTTTCTTTCGGACTGAAAGGAAGTTTTTTTATTTTAACGGTGAGGAGGAAGACGAGATGGAAGTGAAGCGAAATCAGGATGAAGACTTATTGAAGCATATGGAGAAACTGATTGGGGATATGAATTCGGTTCAGTTACGCTGATTGTTCAGGACGGTCAAGTGATTCAAGTGGAAGAAAACAGAAAAATTCGGTTGACGTAGTGCGGAGAGTAGTGATACTCCGGAAGGGGAGAAACAATGTTAACTTATGAAAATTGGCAAGAGCCGTCCATTACATTTCAAGAGGATGATTTGTATAAAGGGGCCTTATCTGTGCTGAAATGGGCATACGGTCATTATGGTGATCAGCTCGTTTATGCATGCAGCTTTGGTATTGAAGGCATCGTCCTCATTGATCTTATTGCGAAAGTAAAAAAGGATGCAAGAATTGTCTTTTTAGATACAGGTCTGCATTTTAAGGAAACGTACGACACGATTGATGCGGTAAAGGAAAGATATCCAGGTTTAGATATTGTGCTGAAAACCCCTGAGCTGACGGTTGAGGAGCAAAACGAGCAGCATGGTGATCAGCTATGGAAAACGGACCCTCAAAGCTGCTGCCATATGCGTAAGGTCATTCCTTTGCAAGAAGCGCTATCCGGCTACCCGGCATGGCTTTCTGGCTTAAGAAGAGAGCAGTCACCCAAGCGAGCAGGGACGAACTTTTTAAATCAGGATGAAAAATTCAAATCAGTGAAAGTATGTCCGCTTATCCACTGGACGTGGAAGGACATATGGAGATATGCATCTAGAGAGGAACTTACTTATAATCCGCTGCATGATCAGGGATATCCAAGTATCGGCTGTGCCCCGTGTACACAGCCGGCATTTACTGCCGAGGATCTTCGTTCTGGCAGATGGTCAGGCACAGCTAAGACTGAGTGCGGATTACATGAGTAAGGGAGCATAATGTATGGAAATCGCCGCAATTTTATTTAGTTTATTTTTCGCTCTAAACATTGGCGCGAGTGGTGCAGCTGCTTCGATGGGCATCGCGTACGGGTCAGGTGCTATTCGAAAGCCTATCTATGCACTCAGTGTATGTGCAGTTGGGATTTTAGCGGGTTCAGTCATTGGCGGCGGTGAGGTCGTCAAAACGATTAGCTCTGGGATTATGCCTGAATCCGTCATTACACTTGAAATTGTTTGTATTATTATTGGTTCTGCTGCATTATCACTCTTTATAGCAAATCTGATGGCCATCCCTTTATCAACGAGTGAGGTCACGGTAGGAGCTGTGGTTGGTGTCGCGGTCGCATATAAAGTATTGTATGTGAAATCCATTTTAGTCATTGTGGCATTTTGGGTCATCATTCCGCTTGTCGCCTTTCTTTTTACCTTTTTTGTAGTCAAAATCATCAGAATGTTCCCTAAACGTAAGCTGTCTAAAAAAGGCACAGCTATTTTATCCATTGTTTTAATTCTTAGTGGATTTTTAGAAGCATTTTCAGCAGGCATGAACAATGTGGCAAATGCAGTCGGCCCGCTTGTTGCCGCGGGTGTTTTGTCAGTTGGGCAAGGAACACTTTACGGCGGAATCTTCGTCGCCATTGGTGCCCTATTGCTTGGTAGAAGGGTACTGGAAACAAACGGAAAGAAAATCACTCGCTATCAAACGGGTGAAGGGATTTTGCTTTCGAGTACCGGTGCTGGACTTGTCATCGTCAGCTCTATTTTTGGGCTGCCAGTTCCACTTACCCAAATCACCTCCTCGTCTATCATTGGGCTTGGAATGGCAAAAGGCGGACCAAATATTTTTCATAAACATGTGGTGAAAAAAATGTTGAAAGTGTGGGTAGTGTCACCCTTTTTATCACTTAGCCTATCGTATTTGCTGGTGAGCCTTTTCTTAAAAGGAGACTATTATTCTATCTTTATCATGATGAGTGTACTGCTTGCCTCACTTGGTGCGCTGAGTCTGATGAAGGCAGTCAAAAATGAAAGCAGCTCGATTCATGAACAGGGCGGCGGGATTTAACGGCAAATCCGACTATTTACATCTAATAAATATGAACATTGAGAGGAAGATGAACAAATGAGTTTAACACCACATGGTGGCGTATTAATTAATCGAGTAAATGAAGAGTATGATCTCAGCACGGCTGCAAAGGAAATTGAATTAGATGCCATCTCTTTTGCAGACCTTGAACTCATAGCAATTGGCGGGTATAGTCCAATTGAAGGGTTTTTAACAAAAGCTGATTATGAAGCCGTTGTGAGCAGTATGCGGTTAGCAAGTGGTGTTGTTTGGTCTCTTCCTATTACACTGCCAGTGACAAAGGAAAAGGCAGCGGAGATCCATCAAGGTGATATTGTGCGTCTATCGTATAATGGAACTGTATATGGGGTGATTGAAGTAGAGGATCAATACACACCAGATAAGGAAAAAGAAGCGGTGAATGTATATAAAACTGATGACCGCAATCATCCAGGCGTGAAAAAATTATTTGAACGCGGTGACACGTACATTGGTGGTAAAATTACACTGACGAAACGCAGTGAAAAACCATTCCCTCAATTTACGTATGAGCCAGAAGAAACAAGACGGCATTTCAAAGAAAACGGCTGGAAAACCATTGTTGGTTTCCAAACGAGAAACCCTGTTCACCGTGCCCATGAATATATTCAAAAGACAGCACTTGAAACAGTCGATGGTTTGTTTTTAAATCCACTTGTCGGTGAAACAAAATCAGACGATATTCCGGCAGACGTGAGAATGAAAAGCTATCAAGTGTTATTGAACGGTTATTATCCAAAGGATCGCGTCTTTTTAGGTGTTTTTCCTGCGGCAATGCGTTATGCTGGACCAAAGGAAGCAATCTTTCACGCGCTTGTTCGAAAAAATTACGGCTGCACTCATTTTATTGTGGGAAGAGATCATGCGGGTGTTGGTGATTATTACGGCACATACGAGGCGCAGGAGTTATTTGAACAATTTACAAGTGAAGAAATTGGCATTACCCCGTTAAAATTTGAACATAGCTTCTACTGTAATACATGTGAAGCAATGGCAACACCAAAAACATGTCCTCACGATAAAAGCGAGCATGTCATTCTTTCAGGTACAAAGGTTCGAACGATGCTGAGAAACGGTGAATTACCGCCAAGCACGTTCAGCCGAAAAGAAGTTATTGAAACATTAATCGAAGGATTAAAAACGACGGTATCTTAATGGGAGGGTATGACATGAGCAATGAACATATCGTGTGGCATGATTCATCTATTACAAAAAAAGAATATCAACAGAAAAACAATCATACGAGCGGCATTATTTGGCTCACGGGTCTAAGTGGGTCAGGTAAATCAACGATCGCAAATGCAGCGGCCAGAGAGCTGTTTGAACAAGGCTATCAAGTCACCGTTCTTGATGGCGATAATGTAAGGCATGGACTGAATAAAGATTTAGGGTTTTCAGATGATGACAGAAAAGAGAACATTCGCCGCATCGGAGAAGTGGCAAAGTTATTTGTTGAACAAGGAACGATTGTCATCACGGCTTTTATTTCTCCGTTTCAAGAAGACCGCCGCATTGTCAGACAGTTAGTTGAAGCGGGAGAATTTCACGAAGTGTTTGTGAAATGTGATCTGAACGTATGCGAAGAGCGTGATCCAAAGGGGTTATATAAAAAAGCCAGAAATGGAGAAATTCCGTTCTTTACCGGAATTGATTCACCGTATGAAGAACCAGCTGCGCCTGAGCTCGTACTAGATACAGGTGAATTATCTCGTGAAGAGTCCAAACAGCGTCTTGTTGATTATGTAAAGGGAAGAGCGAAATAATTGCCTGATGGCAGGGGGAGAAAAGCACGATGGGGAAAGTATACATTGTGGGGGCTGGACCTGGGGATCCAGACTTAATTACATTAAAAGCCCATAAGGCAATACAGCAGGCAGATGTCATTTTATATGATCGCCTTGTCAATCAAGAAATACTCGCCCACGCCAAACCCGAGGCGGAATTAATCTATTGCGGCAAGCTGCCAAATCATCATACGATGAGACAGGAAGCCATCAATGAAGCCCTTGTGGCCCATGCAAAGGAAGGGAACGTTGTCGTTCGGCTGAAAGGCGGCGACCCCTTTGTATTCGGCCGAGGCGGTGAAGAAATCGAATGCTTAGCTGAGCACGGAATTCCGTATGAAGTCGTCCCTGGAATTACCTCTGGTATTGCAGCGGCCGCTTATGCAGGCATTCCCGTGACGCATCGTGAATTCAGCTCAAATGTCGCTTTTGTCACGGGTCACTATCAAAAGGATGAGCATTTTGAAGAAAAGTGGGAAGCGCTGGCTACGGGGATTGATACCCTTGTGATTTACATGGGCGTCAAAAACGTGAAAAGAGTGCAGCAGCTTCTTTTAAAAAATGGACGCGATCCTGAAACGCCAGCAGCGTTTATACACTGGGGAACTACGACGAGGCAAAAGACGACTTGCTGCACTGTGGCGACACTGTCTGAAACAGTTGAAAAAGAAGGCATCGAGCATCCAAGTTTAATTGTAGTTGGAGATGTCGTTCATTTTCACCAAAAACTGAGCTGGTTTGAACCCGCCTTAATCGAGAAATGAGAATGATAAAGAAAAGACACGTACATCGATCGTGTCTTTTCGTCTGATCAAAACAAGTAGAGGGAGGAGCCACATGAAACAAGCTGTACTTTATGTTGGGCATGGAAGCAGAGTAAAAGAAGCACAAGATAAAGCCATTTCTTTTATGAAAAGCTGTATGCCGTTAGTAGAAGCAGATATACAAGAAATTTGTTTTTTAGAACTGACAGCCCCTTCTATAGAAGAAGGATTTGAAGCCTGTGTGAAAAAAGGAGCTACACACATTGCGATCGTCCCGCTCCTCCTTTTAACTGCCATGCATGCCAAATCAGATATTCCAGTCGAGATTGAGAAAGTACAAAAGCGATATCCGCAAGTGAAGGTCACATACGGAAAACCAATCGGGGTCAATCAAGAAGTGACAAAAGCGGTTGCTGCAAGAATTGAAGAGGCAGGATATCAAGGCGGGAAAGCACGGATTCTTTTAATTGGCCGCGGAAGCTCTGACCCCGATGTGAAGCGGGATGTGTTTGGCATTGCGGACGATGTCCGGCGCCTGCTCCCTCTCGCAGAGGTCTTGCCATGTTTTATTACGGCATGTGAGCCAAATTACCGAGATGTTCTTGCGCAATTAACAGCAGATGATGATGCGCCTGTTTATCTCGTTCCTTACTTGTTGTTTACGGGTATTTTAATGAAAGAGATTGAAAATGAAGCGGCTCAGGCGAGAAAGAGGCTGAAAGATGTCCGGGTATGCCGGTATATTGGCTTTCATCCGCATGTAAAAGCGGCTTATATTGAACGCGTGCAAGAAACCATTTTAAACAAAGACGATGCGTTTCATTTCCAAGGAGAAAGCCATGCTTCCAGTCCATCTTGATTTAACCGATCAACAAGTGCTCATCGCCGGCGGTGGACGAATAGCCGCAAGAAGGGCAGAGGCGCTATGCATGGAGCCTTGCCATATAACCGTCGTGAGTCCTGACATTTCTAAAGAGATGGCACGTCTCATTGATACATACAACCTGAATTGGAAGGAAAAGAAAGTGGACGTGGAAGATTTAAAGGGTGCATTTTTCATTGTAGCTGCTACAAACGATCCAGCGGTAAATGAATGGATTGCACAAACAGCCCGGCCTCACCAGCTAGTGAATTGTGTGAGCCAATCAGAGCTTGGCAATGTGATCGTGCCAAAGGTGGTCAAAGCAGGGAAAGTGACGATTTCAGTCTCTACAAGCGGTGCGAGCCCAGCCCGGACAAAACAACTGGCTGCGGAAATTGAGGCGTTGCTAGAACAAGAGGATGTAGATGCACTTGACGCTCTCTATATCGAAAGAAAAAAACAACAAAGAAAAAGCCGATAAAATCTCTTTAAGGGATTTTATCGGCTTTTATTATTTTCGCAGCTTTAGGACCACATCTTCGTCAGGCGTGACAAATAATGTTTGCTGCTGATCATACGTCACAAATCCCGGCTTTGCTCCATTTGGTTTTTTCACATGCCGGATTTTCGTATAATCGACAGGAACGGAGCTCGACTCCTTTGCTTTCGAGAAGTAGGCAGCGATTTGAGCCGCTTCACGCAGCGTCTCTTCATCAGGTGCTTGATGACGGATGACGACATGTGATCCAGGAATATCCTTCGTGTGCAGCCAAATGTCGTCACGGGCAGCAGCCTTTGTGGTTAAATACTCGTTTTGTTTGTTGTTTTTTCCGACTAAAATCGGAATACCTTGAGACGATTCATACGTTTCAAGCTGAATGGCCGCCTGTTTTTTCTTTTTGGCGTTGCGCTTTTGTTTGGCGCGTAAATATTTTCCTTCAACAAGTTCTTCTCTCATTTCCTCTAAATCCTTCGGTGAGGCAGAGGATAGCTGCTGAATCAACTCTTCAAAATAAGCAATCTCTTCATGCGTCCGCTCAATTTGTTCATTGACCGCTTCTACTGCATTTTTTGCCTTTTGATATTTTGTGAAATACCCTTGCGCATTTTCAGAAGGGGTTTTGTTTGTTTTGAGCGGGATCGTGATCTCTCCGCCATCTTCATCGTAATAATTGATGACAGTCGCTTCTTTATCCCCTTTTTTGATGGCATATAAATTGGCTGTTAACAATTCGCCATAGAGCTGATATTTATGTGCATGTTGAGATTCTTCAAGAGTTCTTTTCAGTTTTTTGAGCTTGTTTTCATTTTTCTTTTTTTCATTTACGACAAACCGTTCAAGGTCAGACGCCTGCTGTTTAACTCTGTCTCTCTCAGCTTTTCCGAAATAAAAGCGGTCAAGCAGCTGGCTGAGAGAGTCGAATGTCTTCATCTCGCCATGGACATGCTGAAGTTCTAATAAATAGAAATATTCTTTCCCGTCTTTTCTTGTGAGCTGCGGGGTAAAGGAGTGCATGCGAATAAGCTGGAACATGTCGAGCAGTGTATTTGGAATCGTTTCCTGATTGACAAGACCGGCCCTGTGTACAGCTTCCTTTGCAAACAGCGGAGAAACCCCAGAGAATGTATCGACAATTTGATTTGCGATCTTTCCTTCTTGAAAGCGTAAATGCTTTAAAATATCATTCTTCGTCACTTCAAACGGATTCAATTTTTGCTGTGCAGGCGGCAGAAGGTATTCGTGACCAGGAAGTACCGTTCGATAGCTGTTCACAGATGGAGAAAGATGCTTTAGGCCATCGATGATCTGCTGCGTGTCATCTTCTACAAGAATCAAATTACTATGCCTTCCCATGATTTCAATGTAGAGCTTTCGAGTCTGTTCGTCGCCAATTTCATTGCGGCTTCGTACATGAAGTACAATCACCCGGTCAAATCCAATCTGTTCAAAACGTTCAATGAATCCGCCCTCAAGATGCTTTCTGAGGAGCATACAAAACATTGGAGGTTCGCTTGGATTGTCATATTGATGCTCTGTGAGCTGAATTCTAGCGTAGCTCGGATGAGCGGATAAAAGGAGCTTATGATTTTTTCCGTTTGCCCGGATATGAAAAATCAGCTCGTGCTTATATGGCTGATGAATTTTTGAAATTCTTCCGCCAGTTAATGTCTCTTGCAATTCATTTGTCATACCATATGTAAAAATGCCGTCAAATGACATGTTGGATACACCCTCTTCTTTCACACAAATCTACTGAAAGAACCTTCCGTTTCTCGTTCTTTAGGCAGTCTTATTATTATAGCATGATTTAGGACGAGTCTGAATAAACTGGCTTATAGAACACTGCATATGAGAGAGAACAAAAGAGGAGTGGACGAGGTCAAATGAATTGGCATGAACTGAACCAAACCGATTTATTAAAAACAATGAATACATCGATAGGTGACGGACTGTCAGAAAAAGATGTACAAAAACGGCTTGAAAAACACGGGCCAAATGAATTGCAGGAAGGGAAAAAGGCGTCGGCTCTGATCATTTTTTTAGCGCAATTTAAAGATTTTATGGTGTTAATTTTGCTTGCGGCAACGATCATTTCTGCTTTTTTAGGCGAATACATTGATGCTGTAGCAATTGTAGCGATTGTTCTGATTAATGGAGTGCTCGGCTTTTATCAAGAACGCCGCGCGGAAAAATCTCTTCAAGCGCTAAAGGAATTATCAACCCCGCATGTGTATGCTAGGAGAAATAATGAATGGGTCAAGATCCCGTCTAAACATCTCGTGCCAGGGGATATTGTGAAATTTTCGAGTGGAGACCGGATTGGGGCAGACATTAGATTACTAGAAACCAAAAGTTTAGAAATTGAAGAGTCCGCTCTCACTGGCGAGTCCATCCCTGCGGTCAAACACGCAAGTCCGCTTTCACGAGACCATGTCTCGCTTGGAGATTTGACGAACATGGCCTTTATGGGGACGCTTGTCACTAGAGGAAGCGGCGTGGGCGTTGTCATTGGTACAGGGATGAATACAGCGATGGGACAAATTGCCGGCATGCTGGATGCAGCAGGGAATATGGAAACACCGCTGCAAAGACGTCTCGAACAGCTGGGGAAAATCCTAATTGTTGCTGCTTTATTTTTAACGGTTCTCGTTGTTGTTCTTGGCGTTGTGCAAGGACATGATTTGTATCATATGTTCCTGGCGGGAGTATCTCTTGCGGTTGCTGCCATTCCTGAAGGACTGCCGGCGATTGTAACCGTCGCACTTTCCTTAGGAGTGCAGCGGATGATCAAACAAAAATCGATTGTCAGAAAGCTTCCGGCGGTGGAAACACTTGGCTGCGCGTCGATCATTTGCTCAGATAAAACAGGGACAATGACGCAAAATAAAATGACTGTGACACATGTATGGGCAGAGGGCAAAACGTGGAATATTTCTGGTACGGGCTATGAGCCATCTGGTGATTTCACCTTAAACGGAGAACTTGTCCATGTAGACAAACATCCAAGTCTGCAAAAGGTGTTATTATACGGGGCGCTTTGTAATACATCAACCATCGTTGAAAAAGATGGCGAAATGAGGCTTGATGGAGATCCGACAGAGGGGGCGCTTCTCACCGCAGCACGTAAAGCAGGGTTTACTGAGCAATTCATCGAAGCCGGATTTCACGTTGTAGAGGAGTTTCCTTTTGATTCAGAAAGAAAGATGATGTCAGTCGTCGTCGAAACGAATCAAAAAGAGCGGTATGTCATTGCAAAAGGTGCGCCGGATGTCCTGATGAACCGTTCAAGTCATATCATGCACGGCGGCCGCACAGCTTCTTTTTCAATCACTCACAGGCAAGAAACAGAGGCTGCGATTCAAGGCTTAGCAAGACAAGCGCTGAGAACGATTGCCATTGCGTATAAAAAAGTCGGTCTGACAGAAAAAATCAACTCTGTCCAGCAGGCTGAAACCGATTTGACATTTATCGGGTTAGAGGGCATGATCGATCCACCTCGTCCTGAAGTCAGACGAGCGGTTAAAGAGTGCAGGGATGCTGGCATAAAAACAGTCATGATTACAGGGGATCACGTGGAAACAGCCAAAGCGATCGCAAAAGACTTGAGCCTTTTACCAAAGCAAGGAAAGGTGCTCGACGGAAAAGCGCTGGATCAGATGAGTGACAAAGAGCTTGAGCAAACGGCTGAAAATGTATACGTCTTTGCACGGGTATCACCTGAGCATAAGCTGAGAATTGTGAAGGCCTATCAAAAAAATGGACATATTGTGGCGATGACAGGTGACGGGGTCAATGATGCGCCTGCGATTAAGCAAGCAGATATCGGCATCTCCATGGGCATCACTGGAACAGACGTAGCCAAAGAAGCATCTTCTCTTATTTTACTTGATGACAACTTTGCGACCATTAAATCCGCCATTAAAGAAGGCCGGAATATTTATGAAAACATTCGGAAGTTTGTCCGGTATTTGCTGGCATCCAATGTGGGAGAAATTTTGGTTATGCTGTTCGCGATGCTCCTAGCACTTCCGCTTCCTCTCGTTCCTATTCAAATTTTATGGGTCAACCTTGTCACAGATGGTCTTCCAGCGATGGCACTTGGCATGGATAAGCCAGAAGGCGATGTCATGAAGCGAAAGCCGAGGAACATGAAAGAGGGCATTTTTGCTAGAGGGCTCGGCTGGAAGGTTGTATCTAGAGGATTCCTCATCGGGCTTGCGACCCTTTTAGCATTTATGTTTGTGTATCACCGCGATCCAAACAACCTGCAATATGCACAGACTGTTGCATTTAGTACGCTTGTTTTGGCGCAGCTCATTCATGTATTTGACTGCCGCAGTGAACGGTCCATCTTTGAACGCAATCCATTCGGGAATCTTTACTTGATCGGTGCGGTTTTGTCATCACTTTTACTTATGTTTGTGGTCATTTATTATCCGCCGCTTCAGCCGATTTTCAAAACGGTGGCCATTGCACCAATTGATTGGCTGCTGATCATCGGTATGTCTGCACTGCCAACTTTTTTACTGGCAGGATCACTTTTGACAAGAAAAAAATAATTCGTTATGGTATAATTTTGAGGTAATAGTGTCTGCTATTACCTTTTTCATTTTATTAATATGAAAGAATTGGGTGTTTTGACATGATACGCAGTATGACGGGATTCGGCCAAGCGAGTAAAACGGATGGAGAACTGACAGTGTCAGTTGAGCTAAAATCGGTCAATCACCGTTTTAAAGAGGTTCATGCCCGTTTGCCGAGGCCGCTTTTATATTTCGAAGACACATTAAAAAAAATCATTCTTCGTCACGTGCAGCGCGGTAGAATTGAGCTGTTTGTCACGATTGAAGGCGGTAAACTAGCAAGCCGGTCCTTGCAGATCGACTGGCCGCTGCTTGATGAATACATGAAAGCCGCAAAAGACCTCGAGAAGCGCTATCACATTTCAGGCATTCAGCATGCACATGACTTACTGGGGCTGGAGCATGCCGTTCAAGTAGAAGAGTCGGCCAGCCGAAATGAGCAGTTAGAGCAATTGCTGATGGATGCTTGTGAAACGGCTGTCAAGGAGCTTTGCTTCATGAGAGAGCAGGAGGGGACATCACTTCAAAAAGACTGTGAGCTGAGGCTTTCTGAATTAGAGGCCTATACAGAAGAAATCAAAGTCTTTGCACCAGAGGTTGTGAGTCAGTATAAAGACAGGCTCAATCAGCGATTGCAAGAATGGATCGGAGAGGCGCTTGACGAAAGCAGATTGACAACAGAGGCTGCCATCTTTGCTGACCGCTGTGACATTACAGAAGAGATTACGAGATTGAAAAGTCACTTTCAGCAATTCCAGCAAATCTTGATGCAAGGCGGTGCTGCCGGCAGAAAACTTGATTTTCTTGTACAGGAGCTCAACCGTGAAGTAAACACCATTGGCTCAAAAGCGAACCATCATCATTTAACAAAGCTGGTGGTTGAAATGAAAAGTGCTATTGAAAAAATAAAAGAACAAGTGCAAAATATAGAATAGTCATTGTGTATGCTGTTTACAGTACGTCTCTTTCGGCGAGACTAGAGACGTTTATATTACAGGGGGACGTTAGAAGATGACCATAAAGTTGATCAATATCGGATTTGGAAACATCATTTCAGCGAATCGGATGATTTCGATCGTCAGTCCAGAATCAGCACCGATTAAACGAATGATACAAGACGCAAGAGATCGAGGCATGCTCATAGATGCTACATACGGAAGAAGAACCCGTGCTGTTGTCATTATGGACAGTGACCATGTCATCTTATCTGCCGTTCAGCCTGAGACTGTCGCGCAAAGACTTTCTGTAAAAGAAGAAATCATAGATGAAGGGCAGGGGTAATACGCCATTATGAAAGAAAGAGGACTTTTAATCGTTCTCTCTGGACCTTCGGGAGTTGGAAAAGGAACGGTCAGACAAGCCATTTTCTCCCAGGAAGATACGGAATTTGAATACTCTATTTCTGTGACGACACGTAAACCGCGTGAAGGTGAAAGAAATGGTGTCGATTATTTCTTTAAATCCAGGGAAGAATTTGAACATATGATTGAAAACAAAAAGCTGTTAGAATGGGCAGAGTATGTCGGGAATTACTACGGCACGCCTGTTGACTATGTAGAACAGACATTAAGCGAAGGAAAAGATGTTTTCCTTGAAATCGAAGTGCAAGGTGCACTTCAAGTAAGAGAAGCATTCCCAGAAGGTCTTTTTATTTTCCTTGCACCGCCTAGTCTTTCAGAACTTCAAAACCGCATCATTACACGTGGTACAGAGTCTGAGGAGCTCATTCGCAATCGAATGGCTGCTGCAAAAGAAGAGATTGAAATGATGGATGCTTACGACTATGTCGTGGAAAACGATGATGTCGAGCTTGCTTGTGAAAGAATCAAAGCGATCGTCCTTGCAGAACACCTGCGCAGAGACAGAGTCGCACCAAGATATAAAAAAATGCTGGGGGTAGAATAAACTATGTTAGATCCTTCAATTGACTCATTGATGAACAAACTTGATTCAAAATATACACTTGTGACAGTGTCTGCACGCCGTGCACGTGAAATGCAGATCCACCAAGATCAGCAAATCGAAAATACAAAGTCTTACAAATTCGTAGGCAAAGCACTGGAAGAAATCGATGCCGGTCTTTTGACATTTGAAAAAGAGGATCAAGAATAACACATCGCTTCTGCTATGCAGATACGATACGTTCAAAAAAGTCAAAACTATGATTGGTTTTGACTTTTTTGAATTGTAGACGAATTTGTGAAAAAGGCCGTTAAGGGGGACAAACAAATGTTACAGTCAAAAAATATTTTGCTCGGCGTCAGCGGAGGAATCGCCGTATATAAAGCAGCTGCTCTTACTAGTAAACTCGTACAGGCGGGCGCAAATGTAAGAGTGATTATGACGGAATCTGCCCGTGAGTTTGTGTCTCCGCTTACCTTCCAAGCTCTGTCTCGACATGAGGTGTATGTGGATACATTTAAAGAAAACAATCCAAAAGTCATTGCGCATATTGACGTAGCTGACTGGGCTGATCTCATTCTTGTTGCCCCTGCAACAGCACATACGATTGGTAAAATGGCGGCAGGGCTTGCAGATGATATGCTCACGACGACCTTACTTGCTTCAACCGCTCCTGTATGGATCGCACCAGCAATGAATGTGCATATGTATGATCACCCGGCTGTAAAGCGGAACATTCGCACATTATATGAGGACGGCTACCGGTTTATTGAGCCGAGTGAAGGTTATTTAGCCTGCGGCTACATTGGAAAAGGGCGGTTAGAGGAGCCTGAAAAAATTGTTGAGCACATCCGTGCATTTTTTGAAGAGCCAAAAAGCTTACCGCTTTCAGGTAAAAAAGTCGTGGTGACAGCAGGTCCTACACGAGAAGTCATCGATCCTGTGCGTTTCTTTACAAATCGATCGTCAGGAAAAATGGGCTATGCGATTGCAGAGGCTGCGCAGCAAATGGGGGCTGATGTCACGCTCATTTCAGGACCTGTTTCTTTAACGGCACCTGACCATGTACATGTGGTGCACGTTGAATCGGCAGAGGACATGTATCAAGCCGTATTAGATGTGTACGAGGAAGCGGACCTTGTTATTAAATCAGCAGCGGTCGCCGACTATACCCCTGTGACATCATATCCTCATAAAATGAAAAAACAGGACGGCGCCTTAGAGATTGAATTCACCCGGACAAAAGATATTTTAAAAGAGCTGGGGAAAAGAAAAGAGCATCAAGTGCTTGTCGGTTTTGCAGCTGAAACGCAGGATGTAGAATATTACGCGAAAAAGAAAATCGAATCCAAGCATTTAGATATGATTGTGGCCAACAACGTCACAAAAGAAGGTGCAGGCTTTGGCACAGACACAAATGTAGCAGCAATCATCAAAGCAGATGGTACAACAAAAGAGCTGCCGATGATGAGCAAAAAAGACCTCGCTTTTGAAATCTTAAAGGAGGCAAAACAGCTGTTGCCAAAAGAGCGTGATCGAGCATGATTGCTGAAGTCATCGTGGATGTCACAACGAAAGCCATTGACCGGCCATTCGATTACCGTGTACCAGATCGATTCAAAGATCTCGTCAAAGCGGGAATGAGGGTGGTCGTTCCCTTTGGCCCAAGGAAGATTCAAGGGTTTGTGACAAAAGTCAAAGACGAAACAGACATAAAGACAGGAAACATCAAGGACATTGTCGATTTATTTGATTTATCACCTGTTCTGACAGATGAGCTATTGGAGCTTTCCCACTGGCTGACGGAAAAAACATTGTCCTATCACATTACGGCACTTCAATCGATGCTGCCTGCAGCCATGAAGGCGAAGTATGAAAAAGAAATTCAGGTGCTGTCAGATGAAGAACTTCCGCAGTCATTGAAAGAGCTTTTCGGTCAGCGAGATAGCATCCTTTACGCTGACATCCCGGCCGAACAACTAAAACAGATTCAAAAGTATGTCCAAAAAGGTCATCTAGAGGTAAGGTATCACGTCTCGCAAAAATCTGGAAAGAAAAAGGTGCGCATGCTCCATCTAGCTGTATCGAAAGATAAGCTTGAAGAAAAACAACAGCAGCTTAAGAAAAATGCGGTGAAACAAAAGGCACTGCTCTCCTTTTTGCTTCAAGCGAGTGAGACGACCTTTTTAGCGAAAAACTTGCAGCAGCAAACAGGCGCGAGTTCTCAAACGCTTAAAACCTTTATTCAAGAAGGGCTGCTAACAGAAAGCTATGAAGAAGTCTACCGAGATCCTTATCGTGACCGGGCGTTTACACCATCTGCTTCACTTGATCTCATGCCAGAACAAGCAGAAGCGGCAAAACATATTCATCAAGCAGTCAGTGATGACCGGCATGAAACCTTTCTGCTGCACGGGGTGACAGGGAGCGGTAAAACGGAAATATACTTGCAGACGATTGATCATGCCCTTCAAAAAGGAAAAGAAGCGATCGTCCTCGTTCCTGAAATCTCGTTAACCCCTCAAATGGTTCAGCGGTTTAAAGAGCGGTTCGGCTCAAATGTGGCTGTACTTCACAGCGGCTTATCGACAGGGGAAAAATATGATGAATGGCGGAAAATCCACCGCAAGGAAGTCAAGCTTGTCGTGGGCGCGAGATCTGCTGTTTTCGCTCCATTTGAAAATCTAGGCATGATTATCATAGATGAAGAGCATGAATCTTCTTATAAACAAGAAGAAATGCCTCGTTATCATGCCAAGGATGTCGCCATTGAACGAGCCAGAAGGCATCGATGCCCAGTCGTTTTAGGCAGTGCAACCCCTTCACTTGAAACCTACGCGCGTGCGAAAAAAGGCGTGTTTACATTGCTGACGCTTAAACATCGCGTCAACCAGCAGCAGCTGCCGCACGTTTCGTTAATTGATATGAGAGAAGAATTGAGAAATGGCAACAGGTCCATGTTTTCAGAAGAATTAATGCTCAGATTAAAGGAAGTGCTTGAAAGAAAAGAACAAGCCGTCTTATTTCTGAATAAAAGGGGCTATTCATCCTTTGTGATGTGCCGTGATTGCGGATATGTGGAGCAATGTCCTCATTGCGAAATTTCTCTCACCTATCACCGCTATCAAAAACGGCTGAAATGCCATTATTGTGGGCACGAAGCACCGGTGCCTGCTGAATGTCCAGAATGCCATAGTGAGCATATTCGCTATTTTGGGACGGGTACGCAGCGTGTAGAAGAAGAGCTTACAAAAGTACTGCCTGAGGCAAGAGTGATCCGAATGGATGTGGATACAACGTCTCGTAAAGGTGCTCACGAAAAGCTCCTCACGTCTTTTGGCAATAAAGAAGCGGACATTTTGCTCGGGACGCAAATGATAGCAAAAGGGCTAGATTTCCCAGATGTCACACTTGTTGGTGTTCTCAGTGCGGATACGTCTCTTCATATTCCTGATTTTCGTTCAAGTGAAAAAACATTTCAGCTTCTCACGCAGGTCAGCGGCAGGGCAGGACGTCATGAAAAAGCGGGTTCTGTGATCATTCAATCGTATACGCCTTCTCACTATAGTATTGAATTAACGAAGCACCATGACTATGAAGCCTTTTATGAACAGGAGATGCTGCATCGCCGCCACCAGTCCTATCCGCCGTATTACTATTTGGCAATGGTGACGGTATCACACGAGGAAGTGACGAAGGCAGCGCATGTCACTGATCAAATTGTCCAGTTCCTAAAAATGAACTGTGCACCGAATACAAGAATCCTTGGTCCGGCTGCATCACCAATCGCTAAGATCAAAGATAGATATCGATATCAATGCGTGATAAAATACAAAAGGGAAAATGAACTGGCAAGTTTACTACGGAAAATACAAGATCATTATCAAAAGGAAATGGAACAAAAACAATTGATGATTTCAATAGATATGAATCCATATATGATGATGTAAAACGGAGGGCTTTAAGTGGCAGTAAAACCAATAGTCATACATCCGGCAGAAGTACTTGAACAAAAGGCAGAGCCTGTTGATACGTTCGATAAAAAGCTCAAAAAACTGCTTGATGATATGTATGATACAATGCTTGAGCTAGATGGAGTCGGACTAGCAGCACCACAAATCGGCATTTCACAAAGAATGGCTGTTGTCGATATCGGAGAAGAACCTGGCAGAATTGATTTAGTGAATCCCGAGGTTCTTGAAGTGAAAGGAAGTCAAACAGATATTGAAGGCTGCCTGAGCTTTCCATCTTTATATGGCACAGTAGAAAGACCGAGCTATGTGAAGGTAAAAGCCTTTGATAAGAAAGGCAAACCATTTACAATAGAAGCAGAAGGATTTTTAGCAAGAGCCTTATTGCACGAAATTGATCATTTAGACGGTATATTATTCACGTCGAAAATCATTCAAACCTATACAGAAAAAGAACTTGCGGAAATGGAAGGGTGAAGAAAATGGCACGTATTGTATTTATGGGAACCCCTGATTTCTCAGTACCTGTGCTGCAAACACTCATAACAGAAGGATACGAAGTTGTCGGGGTCGTCACGCAGCCAGATCGCCCAAAAGGCAGAAAACGAGTACTCACACCGCCTCCTGTGAAAGTAGAAGCCTTAAAGCACGGCATTCCTGTACTGCAGCCTGAAAAGGTGCGTCTTGATGAAGAAATTGATAAAGTGCTTTCATTAAAGCCCGATTTAATTGTAACGGCGGCATTTGGACAAATTCTACCAAAACGATTACTGGAAGAACCTCAGTTTGGCTGTATCAATGTTCATGCCTCACTGCTGCCAGAACTAAGAGGCGGCGCGCCGATCCATTATGCGATCCTTCAAGGTAAAAAGAAAACAGGCGTCACCATCATGTACATGGTGGAACGACTCGATGCAGGGGACATGATCAGTAAAGTAGAAGTAGAAATCGACGAATTAGACAATGTCGGTACATTACATGACAAATTAAGTGTAGCAGGCGCCGCATTGCTGAAAGATACTGTGCCAAATGTTCTGAGCGGATCTATTTCTCCAATTCCGCAAAATGAAGAAGCGGCAACGTACGCACCTAATATAAAGCGAGAGCAAGAAAGGTTAGACTGGACAAAGACCGGAGAAGAGCTTTACAACCAAGTTCGCGGCTTAAATCCATGGCCAGTTGCCTATACTGAATGGAACGGGGCTCATCTAAAAGTATGGGAAGCGAAAAAAGTTCCACTTCAAGTGCAAGAAGAACCTGGGAAAGTGATTGAGCTTCAAAAAGAAGGTCCGGTCATTGGAACTGGGAATAAGCAAGGCCTTTTATTAACAGGTGTGCAGCCAGCTGGTAAGAAAAAAATGAGCGGCGAAGACTTCTTAAGAGGCGCAAATATCGAAATTGGACAGAAATTAGGGTTAATGAATGAAGAAAAGTAATGTGAGAGAAGTAGCGCTGGACGCTTTAATCAAACTTGAACAAAACCAAGCTTACAGTAATTTGCTTTTGCAGTCAGTCATGAAAGACAAAGACTTGGCAGATCAGGACAAACCGCTCTTAACAGAGCTTGTGTACGGTACACTGCAAAATAAGCTGGCATTAGATTATATGCTGGCACCATTTGTGAAAAAACCGCAAAAGGTGGCTCCATGGGTCATGCAGCTTTTGCGGATGTCTCTTTATCAAATGGTCTACCTTGAAAAGATTCCAGACCGTGCAGCCATCCATGAAGCAGTTGAGCTAACGAAAAAGAGAGGGCACAAGGGCATTTCTTCACTTGTGAACGGCGTTCTTCGTTCCGTGCAAAGAGAAGGTGTTCCGGCTTTTGATGACATCAAAGATCCGGTCAAGCGGCTTTCAATTGAGACAAGCCACCCATTATGGCTCGTGCAGGAATGGGTTCAGTCGTACGGATTTGAAGCGGCAGAAAGCATGTGCCGCATTCATTTAGTGCCGCCAAAGCAAACCCTCCGTGTCAATCGAATGAAAACCGGCCGCGCGGCATTGCAGCAAGAACTGCTGGATGCCGGAATCGAAACGGAGCTCGGCGACTTATCTGAAGATGCACTCAAGCTGATGAAAGGGTCCATCGTTTCAACCCCTTCTTTTCAAGAAGGCTATGTGACCATTCAAGATGAAAGCTCAATGCTTGTCGCAAGAGCACTAGACCCTCAGCCGGGAGAAACAGTGCTTGACGCCTGTGCGGCTCCAGGCGGAAAATCAACACATATCGCAGAGCGTATGAACGACGAAGGACAAATTGTTTCACTTGATTTACATGAACACAAAGTGAAACTCATCAAACAAGCAGCAAAACGCCTGAACCTTACTCAGATTGAGGCAAAAGCGCTTGATGCGAGGAAAGCGAAAGACTATTACAGCGAAGCTTCATTTGACCGTATTCTGATTGATGCGCCGTGTTCTGGTTTTGGCGTCATCAGACGAAAACCAGATATGAAATATACTAAGTCTCCAGAAGACTCAGCAAGGCTTGCTGCTATTCAGCAGGCAATTTTAAAAGAAGCAGCTCCGCTTTTAAAGCCTGGCGGAACCCTTGTATATAGTACATGTACAATGGACCCAACAGAAAATCAACAAGTGATTCATGCGTTTTTACAAGAACACCAAGACTTCGAACCCGATCTATCTCTTAATGAACGGCTGCCTGAGCAGGTTGCTCCGTTTGTTCAAAACGGAAGTGTACAAATTCTTCCTCATTATTTCGGAACAGATGGTTTCTTTATTTGCAGCATGAGAAAGAAGGGATAAAAAATGACAGAACAAAAAGTAAGAAAAGAACTGAAAACAGATATGCCGTCGATTTATTCATTTGAGCTTCACGAAATGAAAGAATGGTTAAAAGAACAAGACGAAAAGCCTTTCCGCGCAGCTCAAATTTTTGAGTGGCTTTATGAGAAACGTGTGACATCCTTTGATGAAATGTCTAACCTCTCCAAAGATTTAAGAGAAAAATTAAAAGATCAATTTACAATCACAACTTTAAAAACCGTGATCAAACAAACGTCTCAGGACGGAACGATCAAGTTTTTATTTGAACTGCATGATGGCTATACAATTGAAACAGTGCTTATGCGTCACGAATATGGAAACTCTGTCTGTGTCACGACTCAGGTTGGCTGTAGAATTGGCTGTACATTCTGTGCATCTACACTTGGCGGTTTAAAACGAAACCTTGAAGCGGGAGAAATCGTTGCACAAGTATTAAAAGTGCAGCAGGCACTTGACGAAACAGATGAGAGAGTCAGCTCTGTTGTCATCATGGGAATTGGCGAACCGTTTGATAACTTTGAAGAAATGCTTGCCTTCCTTAAAATCATCAACCATGACAACGGCTTAAATATTGGTGCACGTCATATTACAGTTTCGACAAGCGGAATCATTCCAAAGATCTATCAATTCGCTGATGAGCAAATG
This sequence comes from Bacillus sp. NMCC4, assembly GCF_002998555.1. Lineage (NCBI taxonomy): Bacteria > Bacillati > Bacillota > Bacilli > Caryophanales > Bacillaceae > Bacillus > Bacillus sp. NMCC4. Next base: position 275,482 of record NZ_PVRA01000002.1, read on the forward strand.
CAAATCAACTTTGCTGTATCTCTGCACGCACCGAACACAGAGATCAGAAGCCGCCTGATGCCGATCAATAAGGCATATAAGCTGCCAAAATTAATGGAAGCCATTGAATACTACATTCAAAAGACGGGTAGACGTGTCAGCTTTGAATACGGCCTGTTTGGCGGAGTAAATGATCAAGTTCACCATGCGGAAGAACTTGCAGACCTATTAAAAGGAATCAAGTGCCACGTAAACCTCATTCCGGTGAACTATGTACCAGAGAGAGATTATGTGAGAACACCTAGAGAACAAATCTTCCTATTTGAAAAAACGCTGAAAGAACGCGGCGTAAACGTAACGATTAGACGAGAGCAAGGCCATGACATTGATGCTGCTTGCGGTCAGCTAAGAGCGAAGGAGCGTCAGGAAGAGACGAGGTGACGAATGTTGATAAGGGCAGCCTTTCTTACCGATACAGGAAAAGTCCGTCAGCATAATGAAGATGATGCAGGTATTTTTGAAGCAAAAGAAGACTCACTTCTCGCTGTTGTAGCAGACGGCATGGGAGGTCATCTTGCTGGTGATGTCGCCAGCAAGATGGCAGTCTCTTCTTTGAAAGAATACTGGGAAAAAACATCTTCAATTCCAGAAAAGCCAGCCGATCAAGAAAGCTGGTTAATCTCAAAAATCAGTGACATTAATGACCAAGTATATGAACATGCGAAAAACAATGAGGAGTGCCAAGGAATGGGGACGACCATTGTGTGTGCGCTCGTTCATTTGCAAACGGTCACAATTGCGCATATTGGAGACAGCCGCTGCTACCTGCTAAGAGAAGGAGCGCTGACCCAATTAACGGATGATCATTCACTTGTGAATGAACTTGTGAAAACAGGTGAAATTTCAAAAGCGGATGCAGAATATCATCCAAGAAAAAATGTGCTCACGAAAGCATTAGGAACAGATAAACGTGTTCAAATTGATGCACGCACCTTTGAAGTGGACCCAGGAGATCAAATCCTGCTTTGCTCAGATGGTCTATCGAATAAAGTAGAAGAAGAGAATTTGATTCATATTTTAACGCAAACGAACGCACCAGAGGAAAAAGTAACAGAGTTAATTCAAACAGCGAATGACAACGGCGGTGAAGATAACATTACAGCAGTACTGTTAGAAATCTCCTCCCAGCCAGAGGAGGGTGACAGCAAGTGTTGATCGGAAAAAGGATCAGCGGCCGTTATCAGATTCTTCGCGTCATAGGCGGAGGCGGAATGGCAAACGTCTATTTGGCGGAGGATATGATTTTAGATCGCGAAGTAGCGATTAAAATTTTGCGGTTTGACTTTGCGAGCGATGATGATTTTATTAGACGATTCCGGCGGGAAGCGCAATCAGCTGCAAGCTTAGATCATTCGAATATTGTCAGCATCTACGATGTAGGGGAAGAAGATGATATTTATTATATTGTCATGGAATATGTCGAGGGGATGACGCTGAAAGAATACATACACGCCAATGGCCCGCTTCATCCGAAAGAAGCCGTTCGCATCATGGAGCAAGTCGTTGCGGCGATGGAAGAAGCCCATGCGAAACAGCTCGTCCACCGTGACATTAAGCCTCACAATATATTAATAGACAATTTGGGGAATATCAAAGTCACTGATTTTGGGATTGCCATGGCACTCAGCTCAGCGACCATTACCCATACAAATTCTGTCCTAGGCTCCGTGCACTATTTGTCTCCAGAACAAGCACGCGGAGGTCTTGCAACGAAAAAGTCAGACATCTATTCGCTTGGGATTGTGCTTTATGAACTCATCTCAGGACGCATGCCATTTGAAGGGGAATCGGCTGTCAGTGTCGCACTGAAGCATTTGCAATCAGAGCCTCCATCTGTGAGGAGATGGAATCCTTCTGTTCCACAAAGCGTGGAAAACATCATTTTAAAGGCGATGGCCAAAGATCCATTTTATCGATATGAAGATGCATCTGAAATGCAAAAAGACTTAAAAACCGCTTTCGATCCAGCCAGATTAAAAGAAAAACGCTTTGTCATTGAAGAAGACCATGAAGCAACGAAAGCGATCCCAATCATTCAAGATCATCTAATCGATCAAGACAATGAAAAAACAGCTGTCCACCCGGCTCAAAAACCGAAGAAAAAAGAGAAACAAAAGCCGAAAAAGAAACGAAAAAAATGGCCATGGATTGTGGCATCCATCTTATTTATTTTGACCGCTGCGACGATTTTAGCCATCACTGTGTTTCCAGGGCTGCTTTTTCCAAAAGATGTTGAGGTCACGGATGTATCTGGCATGACGGTTGAAAAAGCAGAAGATACCTTGAAGAAAGCTGGGTTTACCGTCGCTTCGGAGTCAATAGAGATCGCTGATGAGAAAATTGAAAAAGGTCTCGTCGTCAAAACAGATCCTAAAATCGGCACAAAGGTAAAAGAAGGGACAGAGATTCAGCTTTACGAAAGTACTGGCAAGGAAAAGACCGAATTACCTGATGTTACAGGCGAAAAGGTCGATAAAGCAAAAGAATTATTAGAGAAAAAAGGGTTTAAACAGGTCGTTGTGGAGGAAGTGAATGATAATGACACCGAATCTGGGATTGTCATGGAACAGAATCCTTCAGCGAATACAGAGCTTGTAGCAGCAGATGAAGAAGTCACGTTGACTGTCAGCATAGGTCCTGCCGATATTACATTACGTGATTTAACGACGTATAGTAAGCAGGCGGCATCGAATTATTTAGAGGATAACGGATTAAAGCTTGATGAAAAAGAAGCGCATTCTGACGAAGTACCAAAAGGCGAGGTCATGAAGCAGGAACCAGGAGCAGGAACTGCTGTTAAACCAGGTGATACGGTCAAGATTACATTCTCTCTTGGACCGAAGGAAAAACCAGCCAAAACGGTGACTGAAAAGATTGCGATCCCTTATGAACCAGAAACGGAAGGGCAGGAGATGAATGTCCAAATTTCCATTGATGATGCGGAGCATAGCATCTCTGATTCATATGAAAGCTTTAAAATCACTGCGCCGACTGAGCGGACCATTAAGTTTAAGATTGAACCAGGTCAAAAAGGATATTATCAAGTGACGGTTGATGATAAAGTCGTAAGCTCTAAAACGATCGAATACCCTGATGATGAATAAAGGAGGGACTTTATGCCTGAGGGCAAAATTATTAAAGCATTAAGCGGATTCTACTATGTGCTGGATGAGTCAAAAGAAAGTGGAAAAGTGGTTCAGTGCAGAGCAAGAGGCATTTTTCGAAAAAACAAAATCACACCTCTTGTTGGAGATTATGTCGTGTATCAAGCAGACAACGATAAAGAAGGCTACTTATTAGAAGTAAAAGAACGGACAAACGAACTTGTTCGTCCCCCTATTAGTAACGTCGATCAAGCGGTACTTGTTTTCTCAGCAGCAGAACCAACCTTTAGCACATCACTCTTAGACAGATTTTTAGTGCTTGTTGAAGCCAATCATATTGAGCCGATTATCTGCATCACTAAAATGGACTTATTGAAAACAGATCAAGAGCGTGAAACTATCGAGGCATATGCAGACGACTATCGGCAAATTGGCTATGATGTTCATTTAACCTCTACGATGGAGGGAGACGGAATTGAGAAGCTGACCCCGCATTTTCACAATAAAATTACGGTATTTGCCGGTCAGTCTGGTGTAGGCAAGTCCTCCCTTTTAAATGCGATGAGTCCTGAATTGGCGCTGAAAACAAATGATATCTCATCCCATCTCGGACGAGGAAAGCATACGACAAGGCATGTTGAACTTATTCGAACAGCAGACGGGCTCATTGCAGATACTCCTGGCTTTAGCTCGCTCGAATTTACTGGCATCGAAGCAGAAGATCTAGGTCTATACTTTTTAGACATCAGAGAGCGGAGTGCAGATTGTAAATTTAGAGGCTGCCTGCACGTGAAAGAGCCTGGCTGTGCGATAAAAGATGCGGTCGAGCATGATCAAATCAGAGAGTATCGCTATCAGCATTATTTAGAGTTTTTAACTGAAATCAAAGACAGAAAGCCGAGGTACTAAATCATGGTTTATATTGCCCCTTCCATTTTATCAGCAGATTTTGCCAATTTGGAGAAAGATATCCGTGATGTGGAACAAGGCGGTGCGGATTACATTCATATCGATGTCATGGACGGTCATTTTGTACCGAATATGACATTTGGGCCGAATGTTGTCGAAGCGATCAGACCGCATACGCGTCTTCCGCTTGATGTTCACTTAATGATTGAGCAGCCAGACCGGTATATTCCTGCATTCGCAAAAGCAGGCGCTGATATTATTTCTGTTCATGTGGAAGCTTGTCCGCACTTACACCGAACAATACAGCACATTAAAGAACAAGGTGTAAAAGCAGGGGTCGTCTTGAATCCTCACACACCTGTTTCTCACATTGAGCATGTATTAGAGGATGTGGACCTTGTGTTATTCATGACGGTAAATCCTGGTTTTGGGGGACAAGCATTTATTCCATCTGTTCTCACGAAGGTAAAAGAAGTAAAAGCACTGAGTGAACAAAAGGGCTTAACCGATTTACTGATAGAAATAGACGGCGGTGTCAATGTAGAGACTGCAAAGGATTGCAAAGAAGCAGGCGCTAATTTACTTGTAGCGGGCTCTGCGGTATACGGTAAAGACAACCGCGCAGCAGCTATCCAGGCAATTCGAGAAGCGTAAAGAAAGGAACCAAAGTCATTGTGATCTTTGGTTCTTTTTATATAGACAGGAGCGTATATCATGCACATACATATCGTAGCCGGCGGTCCTTTTGAATACATTCCGCCACTTGAACATGAAGCATCACAGAAGGATATTCTCTGGATTGGCGTAGACCGTGGAACCCTCTTCTTACTAGAGCAAGGCATCATCCCTGCCAAAGCCTTTGGTGATTTTGACAGTGTGACAGAAGAAGAGCTTCGGGAGCTGAAAGAAAAATTGCCTGCCCTGAATGTATTTCAAGCTGAAAAGGATGAAACCGATTTAGAGCTTGCACTGAACTGGGCACTGAGTCAGCATCCAGCACATATTTACATCTACGGTATTACGGGAGGAAGGGCTGATCATTTTCTAGGAAATATCCATCTTCTTTACAAAGGGATTCAGCACAAGCAGAATATCACCCTTGTAGACAAACAAAATATCATTCAAATGTTTGAACCTGGTACATACGAAATAAAAGAAGATCAGGATAAACAATATGTGTCGTTTCTACCCTTTGGAACACCCGTTGAAAAGCTGACATTAAAAGGTTTCAAATATCCTCTGAAAAATTGTCATATTGAGCCTGGTTCCACACTATGTATTAGTAACGAACTCATCCACTCAAATGGTACTTTTTCTTTTCATGAAGGCATATTAATAATGGTAAGAAGCAAAGATTGACCAACCTATCAATGTGGATGGCTGATTAAGCTCAATTGTGCTGCAAGCGGTACTTTTAGGAGGGGGACAAAATGAAATTTTATACAATCAAACTGCCTAGATTTCTTGGCGGCATTGTCCGTGCGATGCTTGGTTCATTTAAGAAAGATTAATGAGTAATCTCCTTTATTTCCACATAAAAACGCCTGCTACAATTCATTGTAGCAGGCGTTTACTCTTGCTTATACACGCTCAACTTTACCAGATTTCAAAGCTCGAGCTGATACATATACTCTTTTAGGCTTACCGTCCACTAGAATACGAACTTTTTGAAGGTTCGCGCCCCATGTACGTTTTGTAGAGTTCATTGCGTGAGAACGGTTGTTCCCAGCTTTTGTTTTTCTGCCTGTAATAACGCATTTACGTGCCATTTGTTTCCCTCCTAACTGCGAAAACATCATCATATTCTTCATATACGTACTTAGAGATGCCTCAAGATACTTTAATAATTTACCACAGCTTCAAGGGGTTTGCAAGGATTGTTTACTCCTCTTTCAAGAAAAATACCTTGACATCTTGATAAAAAATCAAGGCTATAGTATAAGTAGGATTGGGTCGGATTGAATGATTTCTTTTAAAAAGAAGGGTCTTATAGTAAAATAGTGATAACTCAGGGCAATTTCTCAAAAAGGGGGAACCAATGTGTCCATTGAACTTAGAACGAAATACGGACAAATTGATATATCAAATGAAGTCATTGCAATGGTGGCAGGAGGCGCTGCGATCGATTGCTATGGTATTGTTGGGATGGCGTCCAAAAATCAAATCAAGGACGGCTTGACGGATATTCTCCGCAAAGAGAACTTCAGCCGGGGTGTTCTTGTGCGTCAAAAAGAAGACCGCATTCATATTGATATGTACATCATCGTCAGCTACGGTACAAAAATATCAGAAGTCGCACATAATGTTCAAACGAAAGTCAAATATACGATTTCTCACACAGTTGGACTTTCTGTTGATTCGGTCAACATTTATGTACAAGGAGTAAGAGTTACGAACCCGTAGTAAGGAGGAAATATATTGTCTATTAGAAATCTTGATGGCCGTTCATTTGCAAAAATGATTCTTGCAGGTGCTCACCATCTTTCTCAAAACGCACAAATTGTTGATGCGTTAAATGTTTTTCCAGTGCCAGACGGAGACACGGGGACAAATATGAATTTGTCGATGACTTCAGGGGCAAAATCAGTTGAAGAAACAAATACCGATCATATTGGGAAGGTCGGCGTGGCCCTGTCAAAAGGGCTATTGATGGGCGCAAGAGGAAACTCAGGCGTGATCCTTTCACAGCTCTTTAGAGGTTTCAGTAAACATATCGAACAAAAAGAAACGATTGATGCAAAAGAATTTGCCCTTGCCTTACAGGCAGGTGTTGATACAGCATATAAAGCCGTGATGAAACCGATTGAAGGGACCATCTTAACGGTTGCAAAGGATGCAGCAAAGAAAGCGGTTGCTGTTTCAGCGGCAGAAAATGACATTGACCGCGTTCTTGAGTTAACGATTGAGGAAGCGAGAGCATCACTTGATCGAACGCCGGATCTGCTTCCTGTTTTAAAAGAAGTGGGCGTTGTCGATAGTGGGGGTAAAGGACTTCTATGCGTATATGAAGGTTTCCTTGCTTCATTAAGAGGAGAGGACCTCCATCTGAAAGCGGCCTCTTTGCCAACGTTAAAAGAACTTGTCAGTGCAGAGCATCATAAAAGTGCACAAAGCCATATGAACACTGAAGATATCGAATTTGGTTATTGTACTGAATTTATGGTGAAATTTGAAGAAGACAAACAGTCCTTTGATGAGAATGCCTTCAGAGAAGACTTAAGCGAATTCGGAGATTCACTTCTTGTGGTGTCTGATGAAACGCTGGCGAAAGTTCATATTCATGCAGAGCAGCCTGGAGATGTCTTATCCTATGCACAGCGCTACGGCAGCCTGATCAATATGAAAATTGAAAATATGAGAGAGCAGCATAGCTCGATTGTGAACGAAGAAAGAGAACACGCGCCCGCTGCACCAAAGGCACCTGCTGCTGAAAAACAGCGCTTTGGAGTAGTCAGTGTCGCAATGGGAGAAGGAATTGCTGACTTGTTTAAAAGTATCGGAGCTTCCGTCGTCATTGAAGGCGGACAGACGATGAACCCGAGCACAGAAGACATTGTCACAGCAATTGAAAGCGTACATGCCGAAACCGTCTTTATCTTACCTAATAATTCTAATATTGTCATGGCAGCGAAACAGGCGGCAACTGTCTCAAGTCGTGAGGTCGTTGTCATTCCGACGAAGACCGTTCCCCAAGGAATGTCGGCACTTCTTTCTCTAAATGAAGCAGCTTCAAATGAAGACAACGAAGCAGCAATGCTAGAAGCGATTGACCACGTGAAAAGCGGCCAAATTACCTTTGCAGTGAGAGATACCCAAATTGATGGAATCGACATTGCCAAGGGCGATTATATGGGTCTCTTTAACGGGAAAATTACCTTAACCGCGAAAAATCAATTAGATGCAGCAAAAGAGCTTTTGACCAAAATGGTGACAGAAGATGATGAGATTGTCACGATCATTAAAGGGGAAGATGCATCATCTGAAGAGATGGATGCGTTAGAAGCCTTTATTGAAGAAACATTTGAAGATGTAGAAGTTGAAGTCCACGATGGAAAACAGCCGCTTTATTCATATATTTTGGCTGTTGAATAACGAAAGAAGGGCAAATAAAGCCCTTCTTCTTCTTTTGCAATTTTTTACTAGTGATTCAACGGTGAAATGAGTTGCGGGAAACGAATGAATCCATTAGTCTAAAGAAAGAACCAAACCAATATGTGAGTGGTTATGAGAGGGGAAGACCTATGAAATTTAGAAGTGTGTTTGATATTATTGGACCCGTCATGATTGGTCCATCAAGTTCGCACACAGCGGGTGCGGCTCGTATAGGGAGAGTGGCTCGCAGCTTATTTGGAAGAGAACCGAAACAAATTGTCGTTTCATTTTATGGCTCTTTTAAAGATACGTATAAAGGACACGGTACAGATGTCGCCATTATCGGCGGTGTTCTTGATTTTGATACATTTGATGAACGCATCAAAACAGCGATTGATATTGCAAAAAGCAAAGAGATCGACATTGAATTTAAAGAAGAAGATGCGGTGCCAGCGCATCCGAATACAGCAAAAGTAGAGATATCAGATGCAAATGGAAAGCTTGAATTAATCGGGATTTCCATCGGCGGTGGTAAAATTGAAATCACTGAACTGAATGGCTTTGAGCTCAGGCTTTCAGGAAATCATCCTGCCATTCTTGTGGTTCATAACGATCGCTACGGCACGATTGCAGCAGTGGCCAATGTGTTAGCGAAATTCGCCATCAACATCGGTCATATGGAAGTGGCACGTAAAGATGTCGGGCAAGAGGCTTTGATGACCATCGAAGTGGATCAAAATATTGACCCAGCTGTCCTATCAGAGCTTGAAACGCTGCCAAACATTATTCAAGTCACACAAATTGCAGAGTAACAACAAGGAGGTTATGAATGATGTTTAAAAACGTCAAAGAACTCGTGCAGCTAACAGAAGAACGGAATACCTCCATTTCAGAAATAATGATCGCGCAAGAAATGGAAGTGACAGGGAAGTCACGTGAAGATATTTTCTCCCAGATGTACCGCAACCTAGAAGTGATGGAACAGGCCGTAGAAAACGGGCTGAAAGGTGTGAAATCATTATCAGGTTTAACAGGCGGAGATGCGGTCAAACTTCAAGCATATATCGCATCAGGCAAAACGCTGTCTGGACATACTATATTAGATGCTGTCAGTAAGGCAGTGGCAACGAATGAAGTCAATGCCGCAATGGGGACGATTTGTGCAACGCCTACAGCAGGCTCAGCAGGTGTTGTGCCGGGTACGTTATTTGCTGTAAAAGAAACATTAAAGCCAACTAAGGAACAAATGGTCAGATTCCTATTCACCTCTGGCGCATTTGGCTTTGTTGTGGCCAATAATGCGAGCATCTCTGGTGCAGCAGGCGGCTGTCAGGCAGAGGTAGGTTCAGCATCAGGTATGGCGGCAGCAGCCATTGTCGAAATGGCAGGCGGTACACCTCAGCAATCTGCTGAAGCGATGGCGATTACACTGAAAAATATGCTTGGACTTGTTTGTGACCCAGTAGCTGGACTTGTCGAGGTACCGTGCGTAAAACGAAACGCAATGGGTGCATCAAATGCGATGATCGCAGCAGATATGGCACTTGCCGGCATCACAAGCCGTATTCCATGTGATGAAGTCATTGATGCGATGTATAAAATCGGTCAAACCATGCCAACGGCACTTCGTGAAACAGCACAAGGCGGACTTGCTGCAACACCGACAGCAAGAGAGCTTGAAAAGAAGATTTTCGGAGGTGTGACCTCATCTCGTGATACAGAAACTGCAAGATAATGTCTCTGTCCTCAAAGGGATTGGAGAAGAAACCGAAAAAACACTCAATGAACTTGGAATCTATACAGTAGCCGATTTGCTTGGCTACTTTCCTTATCGATATGACGACTATGAGCTTCGTAATTTAGAAGAAGTTAAGCATGATGAACGTGTCACAGTTGAAGGGAAAGTGCACAGTGAGCCCGTCCTCACCTATTATGGAAAAAAACGAAGCAGGCTGACATTCAGGCTGCTTGTCGGGCGTTTTCTCATCACAGCGATTTGCTTCAATCGCCCTTATTTAAAACGAAGCCTTGTTTTAGGTGATACAGTATCCGTCACTGGGAAATGGGATAAAAACCGTCAATCCATCATGGTGCAGGAATTTAAAAAAGGGACGCACGAGCAAGATGGCAGTATAGAGCCTGTTTATTCAGTAAAAGAAAATGTAACCGTGAAGATGATGAGACGCTTTGTGAAACAGGCCCTGTCACTTTATGTAGATAAAGCTGAAGATCCACTGCCAAAGCAGCTTGTCTCTACCTATAAACTCATGTCCTATCAGGAAGCATTAAAAACCATTCACCTGCCAGAAACAAGAGACTCGCTCAAGCAAGCAAGACGCCGCTTTGTGTACGAGGAATTTCTCATCTTTCAGTTGAAGATGCAGGCAATCAGAAAGAAAGAGCGAGAAAAAACATCAGGCATCCAGCATCCGTTTTCCAAAGAGGCTGTTTTTGAGTTTGTTCACAGCCTGCCATTTCCGCTGACAAAGGCACAATCAAGAGTGCTTGATGAAATTATGTCTGATATGGCATCCCCGTACCGGATGAACCGTCTGCTTCAAGGGGATGTAGGCTCAGGGAAAACAGCTGTTGCAGCCATTGCGCTTTATGCCGCTCATTTATCCGGCTATCAAGGTGCATTAATGGTCCCAACAGAGATTTTGGCAGAACAGCATGCAGATTCACTTTACCAGCTGTTTGAAAAATGGGGACTGAATATCGCCCTTCTGACAAGCTCTGTGAAAGGAAAGCGCCGCAGAGAATTGCTGGAACGTCTAAAAGAGGGCGAGATTGATATATTAGTCGGTACGCATGCGCTCATTCAAGACGAAGTCGAATTTCAGCAGCTCGGTCTTGTTATCACAGATGAGCAGCACCGGTTTGGCGTAGAACAGCGAAAAAAACTAAGAAGTAAAGGGCAGGACCCAGATGTCTTGTTTATGACTGCCACACCTATTCCGCGAACACTTGCAATCACTGTCTTTGGAGAAATGGACGTATCCGTCATTGATGAATTACCAGCCGGCAGAAAACAGATCGAAACGTATTGGGTCAAGCATGACATGCTTGAGAGGATTCTTGCATTTGTGGATAAAGAGCTGAGAAAAGGAAGACAGGCGTATATTATTTGTCCGCTCATAGAAGAATCAGACAAGCTGGATGTGCAAAATGCGATCGATGTCCACAGTATGCTGACAGAGGCTTACCGTGGTAAGTGGTCGATCGGCTTAATGCACGGGAAACTGGCGAGTGACGAAAAAGATCAGGTGATGAGAGACTTTACAGCAAATGAAGTTCAAATTCTCGTTTCAACCACAGTCGTTGAAGTCGGGGTCAACGTACCGAATGCGACCATCATGGTCATTTATGATGCAGACCGCTTCGGACTGTCTCAGCTTCATCAGCTCAGAGGCCGGGTTGGACGCGGAGAGCATCAATCATTTTGTGTTTTAATGGCGGATCCAAAATCAGAAACGGGGAAAGAGCGGATGCGGATCATGTCCGAAACAACCGACGGTTTTGAGCTGTCTGAAAAGGACTTAGAACTAAGAGGACCCGGCGATTTCTTCGGTAAAAAACAAAGCGGAATGCCTGAATTTAAAGTAGCAGATATGGTTCATGACTACAGAGCGCTGGAAACCGCTAGAAAAGATGCGGCAGAACTTGTGCAATCAGACGCATTTTGGACAGACCCCGAATACAAAGAACTTCGGCAAACACTTGTAGACAGCGGGGTGCTGGGCGGAGATAAATTAAGCTGATCAAGCGCTGGAGGAATTTTCTTGTCTTTTTGAAACAAGGATTGATTTATCATCTATGAGATTATATACTACTATTAGTACCTAGTCATAAATGTACGGATGGTGTCTGCATATGAAACTAAATAAAAAAGAACGTCAAAAGCTTCTCCAGCAAACGATCAGCTCGACTCCGTTCATTACTGATGAAGAATTGGCAAGTAAATTCGGTGTAAGCATTCAAACGGTTCGTCTTGATCGTTTGGAACTGTCGATTCCTGAATTACGCGAAAGAATTAAGCATGTGGCCGAAAAGACATTAGAGGATGAAGTGAAGTCACTTCCGCTGGATGAAGTGATTGGAGAAATGATTGATGTAGAGCTTGATGACCAAGCCATTTCCATTTTAGAAGTGAGAAAAGAGCATGTATTTAGCCGAAATCAAATTGCCAGGGGACATCATCTCTTCGCCCAGGCTAATTCGCTCGCAGTAGCCGTCATCGACGATGAACTGGCGCTGACAGCAAAAGCGAATATCAGATTTACAAGGCAGGTTAAACAAGGCGAACGAGTCGTCTCAAAAGCTAAAGTAGCCTCACATGATAAAGAAAAAGGCAGAACTGTAGTTGAAGTAAACAGCTATGTCGGTGAGGAAGTTGTCTTCTCAGGTGACTTCGTCATGTATCGCTCAAAACAAAAGTAAAAGGTGGCACGTAATATGAGAATTGCAGTCGATGCAATGGGGGGAGACCATGCCCCTAAAGCCATTATTGACGGTGTGCAAAAAAGCTTAACGGCATTTTCAGATATCGAGATTACACTTGTCGGCGATGAAAACAAAATCAAACCATACATAACAAATAACGAGCGCATCACGATTTTAGATGCAAAAGAAGTCATTGAACCGACAGATGAACCAGTGCGTGCAGTTAGACGTAAAAAGGATTCATCTATGGTGAAAATGGCGCAGGAAGTATCCGAGGGACGTGCAGATGCCTGCATCTCAGCAGGAAATACTGGAGCTCTCATGACAGCAGGATTGTTTATCGTAGGCAGAATCGACGGCATAGACAGACCGGCACTTGCTCCAACACTGCCAACACTTGATGGCAGCGGGTTTTTATTACTGGATGTCGGCGCAAACGTTGATGCGAAACCAGAACACCTAATGCAATATGCCATGATGGGATCAATCTACGCAGAGCGTGTCTTTCCAAAGAGCAATCCGCGCGTTGGATTGTTAAATGTAGGAACAGAAGATAAAAAAGGTAACGATCTCACGAAAAAAACCTTTGAATTATTAAAAGCATCAGACTTGAATTTCGTAGGAAATGTGGAGTCTCGTGATTTACTAGAAGGTGTTGCTGATGTTGTTGTCACAGATGGTTTCACAGGAAATATCGCCTTGAAAACGATTGAAGGCACAGCCCTTTCTGTATTTAAAATGCTGAAAGAAACATTAACATCCAGCTTCACAGCAAAAATAGCAGCTGGCATGATGAAGCCGAAATTGATGCAGATGAAGTCTAAAATGGATTACTCCGAATATGGCGGTGCCGCTTTATTTGGTTTAAAAGCACCTGTCATTAAAGCACACGGCTCCTCTGATGAAAACGCCATTTTTCATGCAATTCGTCAGGCACGTGATATCGTAGAAAAAGACGTTTCAGCCATCATTCATCAAGAAGTCCAAAAAGAAACCACGAACGAGTCTTAATGGAGGTAAAGCAGCATGACTAAAATTGCATTTTTATTCCCTGGCCAAGGCTCTCAAAAAATTGGCATGGGAAAAGATTTATTTGACCAAGAAGCAGTATCTAAAGCTGTATTTGAAGAAGCAGACAAGACCCTCGGTTTTGACTTATCTTCGATGATTTTTGAAGGAGATGCAGAAGAACTGACGCTCACTTATAACGCGCAGCCAGCTCTTTTAACGACAAGTATCGCCATCTTAAAGAAATTTGAAGAGAGCGGAATCAAAGCAGATTACGCAGCAGGACATAGCCTTGGTGAATATACGGCTCTCGTTGCAGCAGGCGCACTTTCGTTTCAAGATGCTGTCTATGCAGTAAGAAAGCGCGGCGAATTAATGAACGAAGCTGTTCCAGCAGGAGAAGGCGCCATGGCAGCGATTCTTGGCTTAGATCAAGCGGCGCTTCTAGAAGTGACAAAAGAAGTGACAGAAAGCGGTCACCTTGTAGAACTCGCTAACCTAAACTGTCCTGGTCAAATCGTCATCTCTGGTACAGCAAAAGGTGTAGAACTAGCTTCAGAGAAAGCGAAAGAAAAAGGCGCAAAACGTGCGATTGCCCTTGAAGTGAGCGGACCTTTCCATTCTGCCTTAATGAAACCAGCCGCTGAAAAATTCACAGATGTTCTGTCAAAGCTAGACATTTCGGATGCCAAAACACCAGTGATCTCAAATGTAACAGCAGACATCGTCACATCTCGTGATGCTATTGAGACAAAGCTCATTGAACAATTGTATTCTCCTGTTCGATTTGAAGAAAGTGTGGAACGCCTCATTGATTTAGGCGTGACAACGTTTATTGAAATTGGTCCGGGCAAAGTACTTTCAGGCCTTGTGAAAAAGGTCAATCGCCGCCTGACAACCATTTCTGTTTCAGATCAGGAAACAATTGAAGCAGCTATTCAAACATTGAAGGAGGATTCTTGATGCTGACAAATAAAACAGCCGTTGTAACAGGTGCATCACGCGGGATTGGCCGTTCCATCGCGATCGATTTAGCGAAGAATGGTGCAAATGTTGTCGTCAACTATTCTGGAAACGAAGCAAAAGCAAATGAAGTCGTAGACGAAATCAAAGCACTTGGCCAGCAGGCATTTGCCGTTAAAGCTGATGTTTCAAATGCTGAAGAAGTACAAGCGCTCATGAAACAAGCAATTGACACATTTGGTTCAATTGACATCCTTGTCAATAATGCAGGGATCACAAAGGACAACCTGCTCATGAGAATGAAAGAAAATGAATGGGATGACGTCATTAACATAAACTTAAAAGGGGTCTTTAACTGTACAAAAGCCGTGACACGTCAAATGATGAAACAGCGCAGCGGAAGAATCATCAACTTGGCTTCAGTGGTTGGCGTATGTGGAAACCCTGGACAAGCAAACTATGTTGCAGCAAAAGCTGGCGTCATCGGGTTAACGAAAACAACAGCAAAAGAGCTGGCAACCCGTCATATTACAGTCAATGCAGTAGCACCAGGCTTTATTTCGACAGATATGACAGACAAGCTTGATGAGAATGTGCAGTCTGAAATGCTCAAACAAATCCCGCTTGCACGCTTTGGTGCACCTGAAGATATTAGCAACGTCGTTGTCTTTTTAGCTTCAGAAGGAGCAGGTTATATTACAGGCCAAACCATCCAAGTAGATGGCGGAATGGTTATGTCCTAAGAAATATCAAAATTTCATTAGGTTTTCTCTAGTTTTTTAAAAACGAATCAACTATAATACTTTGAGGGGAGGTGAAAGGCAATGGCAGACGTATTAGAGCGTGTATCAAAAATTATTGTAGACCGCCTTGGCGTTGATGAGGCTGACGTGAAAATGGAAGCTTCATTTAAAGAAGATTTAGGCGCTGATTCCCTTGATGTAGTTGAGCTAGTTATGGAACTTGAAGATGAGTTCGATATGGAAATTTCTGACGAAGATGCTGAAAAAATTGCAACAGTCGGTGACGCTGTGAACTACATAAATAGCCAGCAATAAGCGTAACAAAGTCCCGTCTATTTTCATGACGGGACTTTGAAAATTTATGTTAGTTTCAACACATTCAGCTGATCAATTGTCAGCCTTTTTCAGATGCTAAGGAGCAATGTTTCCTTGCATGTAGAAAGAGAGACTCCATATAATCAGTATCCTTAAAGGCGATTAAGCCTACCTGGAGGTTGCTATGCCAAAACACTATAAAGACAAACAGAAACAGAGCAAAAAACTAGAGCAATTTAGAGAGTTCCAGCAGCGCATTTCTGTACACTTTCAAAATGAAAAACTTCTATATCAAGCCTTTACGCATTCCTCTTATGTGAATGAACACCGGAAAAAGCCATACGAGGATAATGAAAGACTTGAATTTCTAGGAGATGCTGTTTTAGAATTGACGATCTCTCAATTCTTATTTGCGAAATATCCAGCGATGAGCGAGGGAGATTTAACGAAACTGAGAGCGGCAATCGTATGTGAACCGTCACTTGTGTCACTGGCACATGAGCTGTCCTTCGGAGACCTTGTTCTTTTAGGAAAAGGCGAAGAAATGACAGGCGGGAGAAAACGCCCAGCACTCTTAGCGGACGTATTCGAGGCGTTTATCGGAGCACTTTATTTAGATCAGGGGCTGGAGCCAGTGGAACGATTCCTAGTTGCCTATGTCTATCCGAAAATTAACGATGGAGCGTTCTCGCACGTCATGGACTTTAAAAGCCAGCTGCAAGAATTCGTTCAGCGCGATGGAAAAGGTGTACTGGAATACCACATCCTGCATGAAAAAGGACCAGCACATAACCGGGAATTTGAAGCAAATGTATCCCTTCGCGGAGAAGTGCTCGGAATTGGAAATGGCCGCTCTAAAAAAGAAGCAGAACAGCATGCTGCACAGGAAGCACTTGCTAAATTGCAGAAACATCATATGAACCAATAAAATCCCCCTCGTCATTCAGGGGGATTTCACTCTGTTTTCCATCATCTTTTTTCACTTCATATGGTAAGATGATAGTACTTTAAATACATAAGGAGGATCACTCTCATGTTCCTCAAACGTTTAGACGTGATAGGATTCAAATCTTTTGCACAGCGAGTGACCGTGGACTTTGTCAAAGGGGTCACAGCTGTTGTTGGACCAAACGGAAGCGGCAAAAGTAATATTACCGATGCCATCCGCTGGGTGCTTGGAGAACAATCAGCGAAAAGCCTCCGCGGAGGAAAAATGGAAGACATCATTTTTGCAGGAAGCGACTCAAGAAAAAGAGTCAATCTAGCAGAGGTGACTTTAACATTAGATAACGAAGATCACTTTTTACCGATCGATTTTCACGAAGTCAGTGTGACAAGAAGAGTCTATCGTTCAGGAGAAAGTGAATTTCTCATAAACAATCAATCTGTCCGCTTGAAGGATATTATTGATCTTTTCATGGATTCAGGTCTTGGAAAAGAAGCTTTTTCGATCATCAGCCAAGGAAAGGTAGAGGAAATTCTATCAAGTAAGGCAGAAGAGAGGAGAAGCATCTTTGAAGAAGCGGCTGGTGTTTTGAAATATAAAACAAGAAAGAAAAAAGCCGAGAATAAACTGTTTGAAACGCAGGACAACTTAAACCGAGTAGAAGATATTCTGCATGAACTAGAAGATCAAGTAGAACCATTAAGAATGCAGGCATCTATTGCAAAGGACTATTTGCAAAAAAAAGAAGAGCTTGAAAATGTCGAAATTGCCTTAACTGTCCATGACATCGAAGCACTTCATGAAAAATGGACAACACTTGGTGAAGCTGTCGAGCGCTTCAAACAAGATGAAATGAAGCAGTCCACAGATATTCAAGCAAAAGAAGCCAAAATTGAAGAGTCAAGAGACCGCATTCAAGCGCTTGACGAATCAATTAATGACCTGCAAGAAGTTCTTCTTTTCACAAGTGAGGAATTAGAAAAGCTTGAAGGAAAAAAAGAAGTATTAAAAGAACGGAAAAAAAATGCAGCTGCAAACCAAGGACAGCTAGAAGAAACGCTCATTCGCTTAACTGAAAAGCAGACGCAGTTAACCGAAAAGATTCAGCAGCAGAAAATCACGCGGGACAGCCTTCAAAAAGAAGTGCAGCAGCTAAAAGATGAAGTGAAAACAAAGCAGCATCAACTGTCGCTCCATAGTGAAGATGTGGAAGGTCAAATTGAACAGCTAAAAAGCGATTATTTTGATCTGCTTAATGAACAGGCTACCATCCGCAATGAACGTAAATTACTAGAAGAACAGCAGCGCCAAGCGGTCATGCAGCTGGAGCGGCTCACGCAAAACAACCAAAAACACATCGAAGAACGTGTGTCTGTCAAAGAAAAGAAAATAGAAGCTGAGCAGCAGCTTTCCGCACTTGAAGAAGACATACTGGGTCAGGTCAAGCGCTTTAGGGAAGCGGAACAAAAGCTTGAGCAAATGAAACGTCAATACGAGAAAAAAGAAACGGCTCTTTACCAAGCCTATCAATATGTGCAGCAGGCAAGATCGAAAAAAGAGATGCTAGAATCCATGCAGGAAGACTTTTCAGGCTTTTTCCAAGGAGTGAAAGAGGTCTTAAAGGCAAAAGAGCGTTTAGGCGGTATACACGGTGCCATTGCAGAGCTGATTCAAACAGATCAGCAGCATGAGACAGCGATTGAAATCGCGCTAGGCGCAGCAACGCAGCACGTAGTCACAGAAAATGAAGCAGCTGCGAGACAAGCAATTGCATACTTAAAGCAGCACTCCTTTGGACGTGCGACCTTCCTGCCAATGAATGTGATCAAAGAACGAACCATTCAGCATAGGGACGTCCAAACAGCTGAGCAGCATGCTGCATTTATCGGTGTAGCAAGTCACCTTGTTTCCTTTGATGAAAAGTATCAAAAAGTCATACAGAACTTGCTTGGAACGGTACTTATCGTTAGAGACTTAAAAGGCGCCAATGAACTGGCAAAAATGCTTGGTCATCGTTATCGCATCGTGACCCTTGATGGAGATGTCGTGAACCCCGGCGGTTCAATGACCGGTGGCGGTGTAAAGAAAAAGAACAACTCCCTTCTTTCAAGAAACCGGGAGATCGAAACATTAACAAAGCAGCTCGTTGAAATGGAAGAAAAAACAACGATCCTTGAAAAAGAAACAAAAGAAACGAAGCAATTGATTGCAGTAAACGAAAGCCAATTAAACGAACTGCGTCAGCGCGGAGAAACGCTTCGAGAAAAGCAGCAAGATCTCAAAGGAAAGCTATACGAACTGCAAGTAGCCGAAAAAAATATTAATGCTCACCTTGAACTCTATGATCAAGAAAAAGAAGAATTGCAGCAGCGTTCTACTGAACTTACGGATAAGGACAAAAAGCAGGCAGTCCTTGAAGTTTCAATAGGGGAGAAACTGACCACGCTTGATCAAGAGATCAATACATTAACAAAGCGTAAGCAGACTCAAAGCTCAACGAAAGAAACCATTTCTGCCGAATTAACAGAGCTGAAAATCTTGCTTGCCAAAAAAGAGCAGTCCTTAGCGAATGAACAAGAAAAGCTTTCGAGCTTAATGGCCGAATTAGAAGAGGCTGAACAAACGCTGATGGAAACAAAAGAAGACCTGTCACTCTTAACAAGTGAAATGACGTCTAGCTCAAGCGGAGCAGAACAGCTGGAAGAAGCGGCGAAAGAGAAACTGGAAAACAAAAACAAAACAACCGCACTTATTTCAGAGCGTCGTAAACAGCGCCTGGCTCTTTCTGAAACGTTAGAATTTGCTGAACGTGAACTGAAAGAGCAAAAGCGCCTTTACAAGCAGCTCACCACAAGCTTAAAAGATGAAGAGATTAAGCTTGGCCGTATGGAAGTTGAGCTCGACAACCTCATCGCTTATTTGAACGAAGAGTATGCCCTTTCGTTTGAAGGGGCAAAAGAGATGTATCATCTGACGTTATCACCAGATGAAGCAAGAAAACGAGTGAAGCTGATCAAATTAGCCATTGAAGAGCTAGGAACAGTGAACTTAGGCAGCATTGATGAGTATGAACGAGTAAATGAACGCTATCTCTTCTTAACAGAACAGCGAAACGATCTGACAGAAGCGAAAAATACATTATTCCAAGTGATCGAAGAAATGGATCAAGAGATGACAAAGCGCTTCTCTGAAACATTCTCGCAAATTCGCGGGCATTTTGAATCAGTTTTCCAAGCGTTATTTGGCGGCGGAAGAGCAGATCTTAAGCTGACAGATCCAAACGATTTACTAAACTCTGGCGTTGATATTGTCGCGCAGCCGCCAGGGAAAAAACTGCAAAACTTAAGCCTGCTTTCAGGCGGAGAGAGAGCATTAACAGCGATTGCTTTACTATTCTCTATTTTAAAAGTCAGACCTGTTCCATTCTGCGTGTTAGATGAGGTCGAAGCGGCGCTTGATGAAGCAAATGTTTTCCGCTTTGCGCAATATTTAAAGAAATACAGCCAGGAAACACAGTTCATTGTCATTACGCACCGTAAAGGAACAATGGAAGAAGCAGATGTGCTCTACGGCGTTACTATGCAGGAGTCAGGTGTTTCTAAGCTTGTATCCGTCAAACTAGAAGAAACGAAAGAGCTTGTCCAGTAATTAAAGGAGGTTTTTGAACCAAATGAGCTTTTTTAAGAAATTAAAAGAAAAATTTACGCAGCAAACCGATTCAGTATCAGAAAAGTTTAAAGATGGACTTGAAAAAACGAGAAACTCCTTTCAAGGAAGAGTAAACGAACTAATTTCACGCTACCGTAAAGTCGATGAAGACTTTTTTGAAGAATTAGAAGAAGTTCTGATCGGAGCAGATGTCGGTTTCACAACGGTGATGGAACTGATTGATGAGCTGAAAAAAGAAGTGAAATTAAGAAACATTCAAGACCCAAGTGAAGTACAATCGGTCATCTCTGAAAAACTGGTTGAAATCTACAATAGCGGAGAGGAACAAATCTCTGCGCTGAACATCGAAGACGGCCGATTAAATATCATTTTATTTGTAGGTGTCAATGGCGTTGGGAAAACAACGACTATCGGCAAACTTGCGAATAAGCTGAAAAATGAAGGGAAATCCGTCATTTTAGCAGCAGGTGATACGTTCCGTGCCGGTGCGATTGAGCAGCTTGAAGTATGGGGAGAGCGTTCAGGTGTCCCTGTTGTCAAACAGACGGCTGGCTCTGACCCTGCAGCGGTGATCTATGATGCCGTTCAATCAGCAAAAGCGAAAAATGCGGATGTCCTTATCTGTGATACAGCAGGAAGACTGCAAAACAAAGTGAACTTGATGAAAGAGCTAGAGAAGGTCAAGAGAGTCATTGAACGCGAGGTTCCAGATGCACCGCATGAAGTGCTGCTCGCTCTTGATGCAACAACGGGTCAAAATGCGATGGCACAAGCGAAGGAATTTTCTAAAGCGACGAATGTGACAGGAATTGCTTTAACAAAGCTTGACGGGACTGCAAAAGGCGGGATTGTCCTTGCAATTCGAAATGAGCTGAACATCCCCGTGAAGCTTGTCGGTTTAGGTGAAAAGGTAGACGATCTGCAAGAATTCGATGCAGAATCGTATGTGTATGGATTATTCTCAGACGTGATTGATCAAGAGGACTAACAAAAATGCCGGCAAAACTGCTGGCATTTTTATTTATACGCCGCTTTATGGAGTGACAAGATAAAAACTTGACACACAGTAGAGAACCGTGTAAACTTAGTTGATGTAAAGGGAATGAACTTAACAAAGGGGAGAGAGCCCATGACGCTTGAAAAAACAACGAGAATGAACTACTTGTTTGACTTCTATCAATCGTTGTTAACCGCAAAGCAAAAGAGCTACATGTCGCTTTACTACCTAGACGATTTTTCCCTCGGTGAAATTGCGGATGAATATGAAGTATCAAGACAGGCTGTTTATGATAATATTAAACGGACTGAAGCGATGCTTGAACAATATGAAGAAAAGCTGCTCTTGTTTAAGAAATTTAAAGAGCGTAAAGAACTTCTCAAAAAAATGAGAGAGCTCGTAGCAGATTCCGCTCAGACGGAAGAAGCAGAAGCTTTAATTGAATCGCTTGAGAAATTAGATTAGGAGGCGGCACAGTATGGCATTTGAAGGATTAGCCGACCGACTGCAGCAGACGATTTCAAAAATCCGCGGCAAAGGAAAAGTGTCAGAGCAAGATGTAAAAGAAATGATGCGCGAGGTACGCCTTGCCCTTCTTGAAGCTGACGTCAATTTTAAAGTAGTCAAAGACTTTGTGAAAAAAGTAAGCGAGCGGGCAGTTGGACAAGAGGTGATGAAAAGCCTTACCCCTGGACAACAGGTCATTAAAGTTGTAAAAGAAGAACTCACTGAATTAATGGGTGGGGAAGAGAGTAAAATCGCTGTAGCGAAAAAATCTCCGACAGTCATTATGATGGTTGGTCTTCAAGGGGCAGGTAAAACAACCACAACTGGGAAGCTTGCCAATTTACTTCGCAAAAAACATAATCGCAAGCCGATGATGGTGGCTGCAGATATTTACAGACCAGCAGCGATCCAGCAGCTTCAAACGCTGGGGAAACAGCTTGATATGCCTGTGTTTTCATTAGGTGATCAAGTCAGCCCTGTCGACATTGCCAAACAGGCAATCGAAAAAGCGAAAGAAGAACACCACGATTATGTCATTTTAGATACAGCAGGACGCCTTCATATCGATGAAGAATTGATGGATGAACTTCAGAAAGTAAAAGAAGTAGCGAGTCCAGAAGAAATTTTCCTTGTTGTTGACTCTATGACAGGTCAAGATGCTGTCAATGTAGCAAAAAGCTTTAATGAACAGCTTGGTTTAACAGGTGTCGTTCTAACGAAACTAGACGGGGATACACGAGGCGGGGCAGCACTTTCCATTCGAGCTGTCACCAATACGCCGATTAAATTCGCCGCACTAGGAGAAAAGCTGGATGCGATTGAACCATTCCACCCGGAGCGGATGGCATCAAGAATTCTTGGCATGGGAGATGTGCTTACACTTATTGAAAAAGCACAGGCAAACGTTGACCAAGATAAAGCGAAAGAGCTTGAACAAAAAATGCGGACCATGAGCTTTACGCTCGATGATTTCCTCGAGCAGCTTGGGCAAGTTCGTAATATGGGTCCACTTGATGAATTGATCCAAATGATGCCGGGAGCCGGTAAAATGAAAGGGCTCAAAAACGTCCAAGTAGACGAAAAGCAGCTCAATCACATCGAAGCGATCATTAAATCAATGACGACCGAGGAAAAAGAACAGCCAGAGGTCATCAATGCAAGCCGAAGAAAACGGATTGCAAAAGGAAGCGGAACATCTGTACAGGAAGTCAATCGCCTTTTAAAGCAATTTGACGAAATGAAAAAGATGATGAAGCAAATGACCAACATGTCCAAAGGGAAGAAAAAAGGCTTTAAATTACCATTTATGTAATTGGTTATACATGATAAAACCGTTGTTAAGAAAAAACACTTTACAAACCCTTTTATCATTGTTAATATACTATCTTGTTGAAATATTTTCGGAGGTGCTAGTAAAATGGCAGTAAAAATTCGTTTAAAACGTATGGGATCAAAAAGATCTCCTTTCTATCGTATTGTTGTAGCAGATTCTCGTTCACCACGTGACGGTCGTTTCATCGAAACAGTTGGAACATACAATCCAGTGTTATCACCAGCTGAGGTGAAAATCAACGAAGAATTAGCGCTTAAATGGCTTCAAAATGGTGCGAAACCATCTGATACAGTTCGCAACCTTTTCTCAAGCCAAGGAATTCTTGAAAAATTTCATAATGCGAAAAACAGCAAATAATGAATGAGCTGTCCTTGGAAGAATTGATTGTGTCCATCGTCGAGCCACTTGTTGATTTCCCTGAAGATATTCACATATCTTCATTAGAAAAAGATGAGCAAGTGATTTACACACTGTCTGTCAATGCTGAAGATACCGGAAAAGTGATCGGAAAGCAGGGACGTACAGCAAAAGCGATACGAACAGTCATGTTTGCAGCAAGTGCAGAGTCTTCTAAGAAAGTTCAACTTGAGATTGCTGACTAAAAAGGGAGAGGGCTTAGGACCTCCCCTTTTTTTACACGTTTTTCTATTTTTCGTTATACTGTAGAGGACAAATGCCTTCGGATAGGGGGACAAAAAGGAAGATGCAGATCATTCAACATGTCACCGTCATGCAAGTATTAACTGAAAGCAGTAAGGACAAACTGTTAACGACTTTTTTGGAGAAAAAAGAAAGACTAGAACGTGAGTGCAATCAACTATATTTTCAACTGAAAAAACATGAAAAAGAACCACATCAGCAAGAAGCCATCCCTCAATTTCAAAAAGCCATCGATAAACGGCAGGAGAAGATCCAGCAAATTGACTTTCAAGTAGAGCAGCTGCATATTTTGCCGCTTGGGAGTGAAATGAAAGAGACAGAAGTGGATGCGCTGGTTGAAGTGAAAATAGGTGATAAATGGGATGACAAGATGCAAGATAATGTCATCGTCGTGAAAGACGGCACCATTGTGGAAATACGTCAGGGGTGATTGAGAACATGGAACAAGAATGGTTAAATGTTGGAAAGATTGTTAATACACACGGAGTTCGCGGAGAAGTACGCGTCGTGTCAAAGACAGATTTCCCAGAAGAGCGATACAAAAAAGGAAGCGTCCTCTATATTTTTAAGCAAGGTCAAGGGGAGCCGCTGAAAGTCACTGTCGCATCACATAGGCAGCACAAACAGTTTGATTTGCTCACATTTGAAGAAATTAGCTCATTAAATGAAGCAGAGCTATTGAAAGAATCAATCTTAAAAGTAGAAAAAGAACATCTCGGCTCTTTAGATGAAGGAGAGTTTTATTTCCACCAAATCATTGGCTGTGAAGTATACGATGAAGATGATCAGCTTGTCGGTCAAATCAAAGAGATTTTAACACCAGGGGCAAATGATGTCTGGGTTGTCGGAAGAAAAGGTAAAAAAGATGCCTTGATTCCTTATATCCCATCTGTCGTCAAAAAGATCGATATCTCATCCAAAACCATACACATTGAAGTGATGGAAGGACTCATTGACGAATGAAAATCGACTTCTTAACACTTTTTCCTGAAATGTTCGAAGGTGTGCTCCACTCATCGATCTTAAAAAAGGCACAGGAGAAAGAAGCTGTCTCATTCAATGTTGTCAATTTTAGAGAGTATTCGGATCATAAGCATAAAACAGTAGATGACTATCCGTATGGCGGCGGTGCTGGTATGGTACTGAAAGCACAGCCCGTATTCGATGCGGTAGAAGATTTGACGAAGAAAGCAAGCAAGAAGCCCCGAATTATTCTTGTCTGTCCTCAAGGAGAAAGATATACGCAAAAGAAGGCAGAGGAACTTGCAAAAGAAGAACACCTTATGTTCATTTGCGGCCATTATGAAGGCTACGATGAGCGCATCAGGGAGCATCTTGTCACAGATGAAATCTCAATCGGAGATTTCGTTCTCACAGGCGGAGAGCTGCCAGCGATGATGATTGCAGACAGTGTGGTCAGGCTTTTGCCTCATGTGCTTGGAAAAGAAGCGTCTCACATTGAAGATTCATTTAGTACAGGTCTGCTAGAGCATCCTCACTATACAAGACCAGCCGATTATAAAGGACTAAAAGTGCCGGATGTGCTCCTTTCTGGAAATCATGCCAAAATAGAAGAGTGGCGGCGCAAAGAATCTTTGAAGCGAACTTATACAAGACGGCCAGATTTGATCGATTCTTGCAAAACGTTAACAGAAGAAGAAAAAAGATGGCTTTGGCAGCTTCATAATGACTAGATTGTATTGCACACTGCATATAGGTATGGTATGATACTACTTGTGACTTGGACGGCTTGCCGATTCAAGTTTGAAAACGATGTTCCGCTGCAATGAAGAAAGAGGACATGAGCATCTGTTGGAAGGAGTTGAAAACGATGCAACATTTGATTGAAGAAATCACAAAAGAACAATTACGCACTGATCTTCCTGCGTTCCGTCCTGGTGACACTTTACGTGTACACGTTAAAGTTGTCGAGGGTACTCGTGAGCGTATCCAGATCTTTGAAGGTGTTGTAATTAAGCGTCGTGGTGGTGGAATCAGCGAAACTTTCACAGTTCGTAAGATTTCTTACGGTGTAGGCGTTGAGCGTACATTCCCTGTACACACACCAAAAATCGCTAACATCGAAGTTGTACGTCACGGTAAGGTACGTCGTGCGAAACTTTACTACCTACGTGAACTTCGCGGTAAAGCGGCTCGTATCAAAGAAATCAGACGATAATGATATCAAAAGAAAGAGCTTGTTACCTGTAACAGGCTCTTTTTTTGTACAATGTATAGAGATAATCGATAGAAGAGAAGGTGCACATATGACGATTCAATGGTTTCCAGGCCATATGGCAAAAGCAAGACGTGAAGTCACAGAAAAATTAAAGCTCATCGACATCGTATTTGAATTAACCGATGCTAGAATTCCGATGTCCTCTAGAAACCCAATGATCGAAGAAATCCTTCAGAACAAACCCAAAATCATGCTATTAAACAAAGCAGATAAAGCGGATCCTCGTGTGACAAAGGAGTGGCAGGCGCACTTTGAGCAGCAAGGTGTTCGGTCACTTGCTATTAACTCTGTCGATGGACAAGGGTTAAATCAGATCATCACAACTTCAAAAGAAATCTTAAAAGAAAAATTCGACCGCATGAAAGCAAAAGGTGTCAAACCGCGTGCAATCCGGGCGCTGATTATCGGAATTCCCAACGTCGGGAAATCGACCTTAATCAATCGTTTAGCGAAAAAGAACATTGCCAAAACAGGAGACCGGCCTGGTATTACCACCTCACAGCAATGGGTGAAGGTAGGTAAAGAACTTGAACTGCTTGATACACCTGGAATCCTCTGGCCTAAGTTTGAAGATGAGCAAGTAGGACTCAGGCTAGCGGTGACTGGAGCGATCAAAGATTCTATCATCAACTTACAGGATGTCGCTGTGTATGGACTTCGCTTTCTAGAAGAGAACTATCCAGAGCGATTAAAAAAACGCTATGACCTGGCGGAGATCCCTGAAGATACGGTTGAGCTGTTTGATGCAATAGGTACAAAGCGCGGCTGTCTCATGAGCGGTGGATTTATTAATTACGACAAAACCACCGAAATCATTATTCGGGATATTCGAACAGAAAAATTTGGTCCCCTCACTTTTGAGAAGCCTGAAAGCTAAAAGACACGCAGCTCATGCGGGTCTTTATTTTTTGCGGAAAACTGCCGATATAAAGAAGGAGGCTGACGAAAAGCTGATGTACACGGTGAAACAAATAAAAGAACTGATAGAAAAGCATTCGCAAGACGAGTCATACATTCGTGAGCTGGTAAAAGATGATACGAGAAAAAGTGTCCAAAAACTGATAGAGAAGTGGCACAAAGAGAGAGAAAAGCAGCAGCAACTTCGTGCAGCATGGAATGAAATGCTGCAATTTGAAAACAAAGCTAAGGCGCAGGGATACACATGTATTGCTGGAATAGATGAAGCAGGAAGAGGACCGCTGGCAGGCCCCGTTGTCGCAGCCGCTGTCATATTAAAGGAAGACACAGTCCTGCTCGGTTTAAACGACTCAAAGCAATTATCTGAGAAAAAAAGATTGGCGTATTATGACCTGATCCAAAAAGAAGCACTTGATATCGGAATCGGCATTGTTGATGCGGCTACGATTGATGAAATCAATATTTACGAGGCATCAAGACTGGCGATGGTGAGAGCGGTGGAGCAGTTAACTCATATACCTGATTATCTACTCATAGATGCCATGACGCTCCCGCTTCCTATTCACCAAGAGAATATCATCAAAGGAGATGCAAAAAGTGCGTCCATCGCAGCTGGTGCATGTATTGCAAAAGTGACAAGGGATCAGATGATGGAAGAATACGGGCGTAAGTACCCTGAGTATCAATTTGAAAAACATAAAGGGTACGGAACAAAAGAGCATCTGGCTGCCATTCAAACACATGGAGCTGCCCCAATCCATCGATTATCGTTTGCGCCAGTGAAATCCGTTATATCATAAATTTTTGACCTAAGGAGGCTGCCTGTGATGACAAGAGTTGAGGACATACATACAGCACTGAATAGCCGGTTAAGTGCGGCAGAATCTGTTACATTAAACACCGAAGGAAAGGAAAATGTGCATCGGCTGATTCTCGGTAAAGTACTGAAAATGCTTGGAGATGATACAGCCCTTGTTCAAATAGGCTCAACAAAAATAAAAGCACAGCTAGCGGCTCAGCTCAAAGCAGACGCATTTTATTGGTTCCAATTTGAACAAGAGGGTGGAGGCAGCCTCAATAAACTAAGGCCAGTACAGCAATTTGATCAAGACCCTAAGACATTAAAGGATGCAGCTGCCAAACTATTAGAAGGTCTCTCACTTAAAAACGGACTTGAAAACATCCTAACAGCCACAGCTTTTTTAAAAGAAAAATCCGTTATCAACGAAGCAGAGTTAAAAACGGCAGTGAAGTGGATCGAACAGCTTCAAGGAGCTGATGTGAAAAAAGGTCTTCAGGCACTCCTATTTGCTTTAAAAAAAGACTTGCCGATCCAGGAAGGAGTGCTTCAATCAATTTTAGCCGTGAAATCATCCTCTGCTCTTCATCAGGATATGACAGCGTTGCTAGAACGATTAACACAGCTCCCGAAGCACTCAGACGCCACACAGGCCCTTACACAAGCCATTCGATCAGTCATAGATGCTGAGACGACCGTCCATGCAGAAAAGCTCTTATCGGTCCTTCTAGCAGCGAGAGAAGGGGCGGCGAAGCAAGGAGGCAGTCTACCTGTAACGCCTCAGCCCAATCTGTCTCAGCCAAAAGAAAATAGCCAAACTCCAATCGCTCAAGAGCGTCAGACGACCCAAGTTCTTCAAACTAACGTGCAGCAGTCAACAAGTCCAAAAGAGCTGCAAATCCCGCTTCAGCAAATTGAGCGGATAATGGCAAGTTTGACGAAGCAAGGTGCAGACGGGCAGCAAGAGCCTAGCTTAAAACAGCTCACGTCATTGCTGCAAGGGCTTCAGCAGGCAGGATCTCAGCCTGACGCAAAAGCATCCGTGCTTCAAAAAGAATTTCCGTTCCTGTCAAAAACAGAGGCGAAAGCATTGGCTCAGGTGGTGCAGCAGACGGAACCCGTATTAAGCAATAAAACCGATGTGCTCGATTTACTCATGACGATGAAAAAGGCAATAGGTGTACGAGATGAAATCGGTATGCTGAAACTACTCGAAAAAGGCAGCCAGGATGTAAAAAGTCAGGAGCTTCACCAATTAAAGCTCGTCTTAAATGATGTGAGGCAGGCTGATTTACCAGAACCCGTAAAAAAAGAAGTCGATCAATTGTTTCATAGATTGAACGGGCAGTTATTTGTGCAGCAGGAGAACCAAACCATCAGCCAAATGATGGTCTCTTATCCGCTCTTTTCAAAACATAGTGTTCAAGATTTAACCTTTATTCTAAAAGGACATAAGAAAAAAGATGGCTCTATTGATATTTCTCAGTGCCGTCTCATGTTTTACTTAAACATGGAAAACCTCGAAGAGACATTAATCGACTGTACGATTCAGCAAAAGGTCATGTCAATTACAGTTGAAACCGGTCATGAACTTCAAGGAACCATTAATCCGATGATTCCAGCTGTTCGGGAGAATTTAAATGCCTTAGGATACAGTCTAACGGGAATTACAGCAAAGAAGAGACAAGAGCCAGTAGATCCGTCTCACTTTCTAGATGAACACTTTCATAAAATCAGCGAGAAAGGGCTGGACTTACGAGTATGAAGGATTCAAAACCGCTTAGAAGGGCGGTCGCTCTACATTATGATGAAGAAAAACAAAAGGCGCCAAAAGTCGTCGCAACAGGGAGCGGCTATGTGGCAGACCATATTATTGAAGAAGCAAAAAAGTCGGGAGTTCCTATCCAAGAAGACCGTAATTTAGTCGAACTCATGCGCCATTTAACACTTGATGAGGAGATCCCTGAAGCGTTATACGATACTGTAGCAGAAATATTTTCGTTTATCTATAGGTTAGATCAAAAAATGAAAAAATAAGGAAAAATAAGTGATTTGGCTGAAAAATTTATATTTTTAATAAAATAAAAGTTTGAATGTTTAGAAGGATTTTACGATTTTACATAGAACCCTAGACATTCTCTTTTTTATTCTTTAAAATGAAAGCGCAGTCTATTTTATAATTTTTGTTTCTACATATGTTGGGAGGATGGGAAATGAATATCCATGAGTACCAAGGAAAAGAAATCCTAAGAAAATATGGGGTTTCAGTTCCAAATGGTAAAGTAGCATTTACACCTGATGAAGCAGTGAAAGCATCAGAAGAGCTAGAAAGCTCTGTATATGTCGTAAAAGCACAGATTCATGCAGGCGGCCGTGGTAAAGCAGGCGGGGTAAAAATTGCAAAAACAAAAGATGAAGTGAAAGGGTTTGCAGAGGAATTGCTCGGTAAAACACTTGTCACACATCAAACTGGGCCTGAAGGGCGCGAAATAAAACGCTTACTTATTGAAGAAGGCTGCGATATTCAAAAGGAGTACTACGTTGGACTTGTTTTGGACAGAGCGACATCAAGAATTGTATTGATGGCTTCTGAAGAAGGCGGTACTGAAATTGAAGAAGTAGCAGAAAAAACGCCAGAGAAAATCGTCAAAGTGGTCATCGACCCAGCGATTGGCTTGCAAGGCTATCAGGCAAGAGAAGTAGCGTTTAAAATTAATATTCCAACAAAATTAGTTGGCCAAGCTGTTAAGTTTATGACAAGTCTTTACAATGCGTTTATTGAAAAAGATTGTTCAATTGCTGAGATTAATCCACTTGTTGTAACAGGCGATGGAAAAGTCATGGCACTTGATGCGAAATTAAACTTTGATAGCAATGCTTTATATAGACAAAAAGATATATTAGAATACCGTGACCTTGATGAAGAGGATCCAAAAGAAATTGAAGCATCTAAATATGATCTAAGCTACATTTCTCTAGATGGAAATATTGGCTGTATGGTCAATGGTGCAGGTCTTGCGATGTCTACAATGGATATCATCAAGCATTACGGCGGGGACCCTGCAAACTTCCTGGATGTTGGGGGCGGTGCAACAGCTGAAAAAGTAACGGAAGCATTTAAAATCATCTTATCTGATCAAAATGTAAAAGGGATTTTCGTGAACATTTTTGGCGGTATCATGAAATGTGATGTCATTGCAGAAGGTGTCGTTGAAGCGACGAAACAAGTCGGCTTAACATTACCACTCGTTGTACGTCTTGAAGGAACAAACGTTGAATTAGGGAAGAAAATCCTGAGTGATTCAGGCTTAAATATCACTTCTGCTGAGTCTATGGCTGACGGGGCAGAAAAGATTGTATCTTTAGTCAAGTAGAGCAGAAAGGCAGGGAACCTAAATGAGTGTATTTATTAATAAAAATACGAGAGTAATTGTTCAGGGGATTACCGGTTCAACCGCATTGTTCCATACAAAACAAATGATTGAGTACGGAACAAATATTGTTGGCGGTGTCACACCTGGAAAAGGTGGAACTGAAGTAGAAGGAGTTCCTGTATTTAATACAGTATCTGAAGCTGTTCAAACAACTGGAGCAAATGCTTCTGTTATCTATGTACCAGCACCATTTGCAGCAGATGCCATTTTAGAGGCTGTTGATGCAGAAGTCGATCTAGTCATTTGTATCACAGAACATATTCCAGTGCTTGACATGGTCAAAGTGAAACGGTATATGGAAGGGAAAAAGACAAGACTTGTTGGCCCTAACTGCCCAGGTGTCATTACACCTGAAGAATGTAAGATTGGGATCATGCCTGGCTACATTCATAAAAAAGGTCATGTGGGTGTTGTTTCTCGTTCTGGAACGCTTACATATGAAGCGGTACATCAGCTTTCAGAAGCTGGCGTTGGTCAATCGACAGCTGTAGGAATCGGCGGAGACCCTGTCAATGGGACGAACTTTATTGATGTATTAAAAGCATTCAATGAAGACCCTGATACACATGCTGTGATTATGATCGGTGAAATCGGCGGTACGGCTGAAGAAGAAGCAGCTGAATGGGTAAAAGCAAATATGACAAAGCCAGTCGTTGGCTTTATTGGCGGTAAAACGGCGCCTCCAGGAAAACGCATGGGACATGCTGGTGCCATTATTTCTGGTGGTAAAGGAACAGCTGATGAAAAAGTAAAAACAATGCGTGAATGTGGAATTGAAGTGGCAGAGACACCATCTGTCATGGGAGAAACATTGATTAAAGTGTTAAAAGAGAAGAATCTCTTCGAAGCTTGTAAAACGCATTAATGACACAAGAAGACTTGTTCTTTGACAAGTCTTCTTCTTTCTATCTTAAACTGGAGGAATGGTATGTACAACGTGTCCGAAAGAATGATTTTTCACCGCTTAAAAGGCCTCATCTCACCCTCTTTGTTAACAAAATGGTGGAAAGTCGATCCTGAGCTATATATAAATGAAGAAACACAACATTTCAAACAGGATCGATCATTACAAACGATCGACTTTACCCGCTTAAAACAAGCCGAAGAAAATGAATTCCCCATTTTTCAACACATCGTTCAAGCCTATTTAAAGCAAAACATTCACATGATACCCATCACATCACCCTTATATCCCAGCACACTAAAACATATTTATGATCCTCCCCCTGTGTTATTCCTAAAAGGAAACATATCATATTTAAATGAAGAAAAAAGTTTAGGTGTAGTAGGCACACGAGTTCCATCGTCTTATGGAGAAGCATGTGTGAAGAAAATTGTTGGTGAGCTTGTAAAGGAAGATTGGACGATTGTCAGTGGCTTAGCAAAAGGAATTGATGGACTTGCACATAAAGAGTGCATTCGGAATAAAGGGAAAACCATCGGTATTATAGCAGGCGGATTTCAGCACTTATACCCAAAGGAACATGTGCAAATGGCTCAATACATGGGAGAGCATCATTTGCTTTTATCCGAGCATCCGCCTTATGTGAAACCAGAAAAGTGGCATTTCCCAATGAGGAATCGTTTAATTAGTGCGCTGACAAGTGGAACGATCGTGATTCAGTGCAAAGAAAAGAGCGGTTCGCTCATTACAGCGTATCAAGCACTTGAGCAAGGTAAAGAGGTATTTGCGGTTGCAGGATCTATCTTTGATCCTAATTCCACAGGACCAGCCAGACTTATACAGCAGGGAGCAAAGCTTGTTCATTCAACGAAGGATATTTTAGAGGAATTCTCCTTCCGCAGCGTTCAATATACTGAACTCTCATAAAAATATCGTTTGACAAAAGACATAGGAATATTTAATAATAGTGAGGATTTAAGTTTACACTTTGTTTTTCGTGTTTATAATGATGTTCATCATAAAGAATTTTTAATGATTGCCTGTTAGATAAGTGCAATTAACATAAATATGAATTGTGAAATGTATAAAGAGAGAACACCTCTTAAGGGGGATTTTGAGTATGGCTGATTATTTAGTCATCGTTGAGTCGCCAGCCAAGGCGAAAACGATTGAGCGTTATTTAGGTAAAAAGTATAAAGTAAAGGCTTCAATGGGGCACATAAGAGATTTACCGAAAAGTCAGCTTGGTGTTGACACTGAGCATGACTTCGAACCGAGATATATTACGATTCGCGGGAAAGGCCCCGTTTTAAAAGAATTAAAAACAGCTGCGAAAAAAGCAAAGAAAGTCTATCTCGCAGCTGACCCCGATAGAGAGGGAGAAGCGATTGCTTGGCATTTAGCGCATAGCCTTGACCTTGACCTCTCTTCTGACTGCCGCGTTGTCTTTAATGAGATTACAAAAGATGCCATTAAAGATTCCTTTAAGCATCCACGTATGATCAACATGGATTTAGTTGATGCACAGCAGGCAAGACGGATCTTAGATCGTCTCGTCGGGTATAAAATCAGTCCGATTTTATGGAAGAAAGTGAAAAAGGGCTTAAGTGCCGGTCGTGTTCAATCAGTTGCACTCCGCCTGATTATTGATCGCGAGAATGAAATTAATGAATTTAAACCAGAAGAATACTGGACAATTGACGGTACATTCCTAAAAGGAAAAGAAAGCTTCGAAGCGAGCTTCTTTGGCGTCAATGGCAAAAAGCATCCACTGAAAACAAAAGAAGATGTAAAAGAAATCCTTTCGAAACTAAAAGGGAGCAAATTCTCTGTAGAGAAAGTGACGAAAAAAGAGCGTAAACGCAACCCAGCTGTTCCGTTTACAACATCTACTTTACAGCAGGAGGCTGCAAGAAAATTAAACTTCCGTGCGAAAAAGACGATGATGATTGCACAGCAATTATATGAAGGAATAGATCTTGGTAAAGAAGGTACAGTCGGACTCATTACATATATGAGAACGGACTCAACACGTATTTCCAATACGGCGATTGAAGAAGTATCTGCTTTCATTGATCAGACGTACGGTAAGAATTTCTTAAATACAACAAAACGAACCGCTAAAAAGAACGAAAATGCACAAGATGCTCACGAGGCCATCAGGCCGACTTCTACGCTAAGAAAACCAGCAGATGTCAAACATGTCTTAAGCCGAGATCAGCTTCGTCTGTATAAATTGATTTGGGAACGATTCGTGGCAAGCCAAATGGCGCCGGCTGTTCTTGATACAATGAGTGTAGACCTTGACAATAACGGGCTTACATTCCGTGCTAACGGGAGCAAAGTGAAATTCCCTGGATTCATGAAGGTATATGTAGAAGGGAAGGACGATCAGCTAGAAGAAAAGGACAAAATGCTGCCTGATCTTAAAGAAGGTGATACGGTTCTTTCAAAAGATATCGAACCTGAACAGCACTTCACGCAGCCGCCTCCGCGCTACACTGAGGCAAGACTTGTCAAAACACTTGAAGAGCTGGGTATAGGCCGTCCGTCTACGTACGCACCAACATTAGATACGATTCAAAAGCGCGGCTATGTCGCACTTGATAATAAACGGTTTATCCCAACAGAGCTTGGGGAAATTGTTCTTAACTTAATCATTGAATTCTTCCCTGAAATCATTAACGTGGAATTCACAGCGAAAATGGAAAAAGAACTTGATAGCGTTGAAGAAGGTACGATCGAATGGGTTCGCATTATCGACAGCTTCTATCAAGACTTTGCAAAACGGGTAGAAAAAGCAGAAGCAGAGATGCAAGAAGTTGAGATTGAGCCTGAATACGCCGGAGTTGACTGTGAAGAGTGTGGACATCCGATGGTGTACAAAATGGGTCGATACGGTAAGTTCATGGCTTGCTCTAATTTTCCTGACTGCCGTAACACAAAACCAATTGTCAAAGATATTGGTGTGAAATGCCCGACTTGTCATGAAGGAAACATTGTTGAACGAAAATCTAAGAAGCGCCGCATTTTTTATGGCTGTGATCGTTTTCCAGAGTGTGAATTCGTCTCTTGGGACAAACCAATTGAAAGAAAGTGTCCAAAATGCGAAAATATGCTTGTAGAGAAAAAACTGAAAAAAGGCATTCAAGTTCAATGTGTGAACTGTGATTATAAAGAGGAACAACAAAAATAGCGGTGAACAGCCTTGTTCACCTGCTTTTTTATGTCATCAAACAGAACTTACGAAATAGGAGAGTTGTACAATGAGTCAATTTGTAAATGTGATCGGAGCAGGTTTAGCCGGAAGTGAAGCGGCATGGCAAATTGCCAAACGCGGAATTAAAGTCAACTTGTATGAAATGAGACCTGTCAAACAAACGCCAGCTCACCACACAGATAAATTTGCAGAGCTTGTATGCAGCAATTCACTGCGTGCCAACGCTTTGACGAATGCGGTCGGTGTATTAAAGGAAGAAATGCGTCATTTAGATTCAGCGATTATCGCAGCAGCAGACGAAAGCTCAGTCCCTGCTGGCGGAGCGCTTGCAGTAGATCGTCATGAATTTGCAGCAAACGTTACCGATCGCGTGAAAAATCATCCGAATGTGACGGTTTTTCAAGAAGAAGTGCAAAGCATTCCTGAAGGTCCGACAATTATTGCAACGGGCCCGCTTACATCTGAAGCACTTTCAAAAGAATTAAAATCTTTAACTGGTGAAGAGTATCTGTACTTCTACGATGCAGCGGCACCTATTCTAGAGAAAGATAGCATTGATATGGATAAGGTGTACTTGAAATCACGTTATGACAAAGGAGAAGCCGCTTATTTAAACTGTCCAATGACAGAAGAGGAATTTGATCGTTTTTATGAGGCGCTCATTTCTGCTGAAACTGTGCCATTAAAAGAGTTCGAAAAAGAAATCTTCTTTGAAGGCTGTATGCCAATTGAAGTCATGGCGAAAAGAGGAAAGAAAACGATGCTGTTTGGTCCGATGAAGCCAGTAGGACTTGAAGATCCGAAAACAGGAAAAAGACCTTACGCTGTTGTTCAATTAAGACAAGATGATGCAGCAGGTACTTTATATAACATCGTCGGCTTCCAGACACATCTGAAGTGGGGCGACCAAAAGGAAGTATTCCGCTTGATTCCAGGTCTTGAAGAAGCAGAAATCGTTCGATACGGCGTAATGCACCGCAATACATTTATTAACTCACCAAGTCTTTTAAAACCAACGTATCAGTTTAAAAATAGAGAGGATCTATTCTTTGCCGGACAAATGACAGGCGTTGAAGGCTATGTCGAGTCCGCAGCTTCCGGACTAGTGGCTGGAATTAACGCCGCTCGTTTTGTCAAAGGAGAAGAGCTTGTGACACTTCCGGAGGAAACGGCGATCGGCAGCATGGCTTATTACATCACATCGACAAACAAGAAAAGTTTCCAGCCGATGAATGCGAACTTTGGCTTGCTGAAAGATCTTGGTGTTCGGATTAAAAACAAACAAGAGCGTTATGCAGAGTACGCTAAGCGCGCAATCGAAACTATTCAAACTATTTCGAAATCTCTGTAGTAAAACATTGCACGGAAAGCAAGATATGTGATACCATTTAAAAGCCTTAAAGAGGTGTAAAAATGACGAATAAACAGCGTCTTGTCCACTTATTCATTGAATATCTGCAAATTGAAAAAAACTATTCTGCTTTAACAATCTCAGGATATACAGAAGCAATTGAAGAGTTTGTCAGATTTATGAACATTCAAGGAATAGACGGTTTTGAAGAGGTATCCTATCAAGATACGAGAATTTATTTAACAGAAGCTTATGAAAAAGGCCTGACAAGAAGAACGATTAGTAAGAAAGTCTCTGCGCTTCGCAGCTTTTATAAATTTCTATTAAGAGAACAGCTTGTGAAAGAAAATCCTTTTTTACTCGTTAGCTTACCAAAGCAGGATAAGCGAATTCCTTCATTTTTGTATGAAGAGGAACTTAAAGAGCTTTTTACAGTTTCTGATGTCAGCACACCGCTGGGGCAAAGAAACCAAGCGATTTTAGAACTTCTTTATGCAACAGGTATGAGGGTCAGTGAGTTATGTTCATTAAAAGAATCTGATCTTGATTTATCGTTGGATACAGTGCTTGTTCATGGGAAAGGAAGCAAGCAGCGGTATGTTCCTTTCGGTTCATATGCTCATGAAGCGCTCATCACTTATTTAGAGGATGGAAGGCAGAAGCTGAAAGCGAAGGGAAATGATCGTGCTGATGCATATGTGTTTTTGAATCAGCGCGGGGCGCCTCTTACAGACAGAGGCGTTCGATTCAT
The DNA here is from genome assembly GCF_002998555.1 of Bacillus sp. NMCC4. NCBI lineage: Bacteria > Bacillati > Bacillota > Bacilli > Caryophanales > Bacillaceae > Bacillus > Bacillus sp. NMCC4. The sequence continues at coordinate 312,826 of NZ_PVRA01000002.1, forward strand.
TCTCACTGAATTAATGAAAAAGGCGTCAGGCACACTACATATCCATCCTCACATGTTAAGGCACACCTTTGCCACACACCTCTTAAATGAGGGGGCAGATTTGAGAAGTGTTCAAGAGCTTCTCGGTCATTCGAATTTATCATCAACTCAGGTGTACACGCATGTATCAAAAGATTCTTTAAGGAAAACATACATGTCTCATCACCCAAGGGCTTTTAAACGATCCTAAAAGGAGGTTTTTTCATGTCATCATTTCATGCAACAACCATCTTTGCCGTTCAACATAAAGGAAAAAGTGCGATGGCTGGAGACGGTCAAGTCACTTTCGGGCAGACTGTCGTGATGAAACACACGGCAAAAAAAGTGCGCCGTCTTTTCGGAGGCAAGGTGCTTGCAGGTTTTGCAGGTTCAGTAGCAGATGCATTTACACTCTTTGAAAAGTTTGAAACGAAGCTTGAAGAATATGGTGGTAACTTAAAGCGGGCAGCCGTAGAACTAGCGAAAGAATGGCGAAGTGACAAGATGCTCAGACAGCTTGAGGCCATGCTGATCGTTATGAACAAAGACAGCATCCTGCTTGTCTCTGGGACAGGAGAGGTCATCGAACCAGATGACGGTATTTTGGCCATCGGCTCAGGCGGCAATTATGCGCTTAGCGCCGGGAGAGCACTCAAAACACATGCAGGTGATCACCTCACAGCGAGAGATATTGCAAAGGCTGCTCTTGAAACCGCCGGAGAAATCTGTGTCTACACGAACGATCAAATCACTTTAGAAGAGCTTGAATAGAAAGGACATGAGACGTATGGAGAAAAAGCCGTTCACCCCAAGAGAGATAGTTGAAAAGCTTGATCAATATATTATTGGTCAGCTTGATGCGAAAAAAGCAGTGGCGGTGGCTTTAAGAAACCGTTACAGAAGAAGCCTTTTACATGATAAGCTAAAGGATGAAGTCGTTCCGAAAAATATTTTAATGATCGGCCCAACAGGTGTGGGGAAAACAGAGATTGCCCGCAGAATTGCAAAAATTTCTGGTGCGCCTTTTATTAAAGTGGAAGCGACGAAGTTTACTGAAGTTGGTTATGTCGGCCGTGATGTAGAATCGATGGTCAGAGATCTAGTTGAGACAGCGATCAGAATTGTCAAAGAAGAAAAGATGAAAGACGTTCAAGAAGAAGCAGAAAAACAAGCAAATAAACGTCTTGTTCATTTACTTGTTCCTGGCAAGAAAAAAAGCCAGTCTGTGAAAAATCCTTTTGAGATGCTGTTTGGCGGTTCTGATGAAGATGACCGTGATCGAGATCAATCAAGTGAAGAAGTTGAACTTGAATCGACAAGAAAGCGAATCGCACATCAGCTGGCTATGGGAGAACTTGAAGATCATTACGTCACGATCGAAGTTGAAGAGCAGCAGCCATCCATGTTTGATATGCTTCAGGGCTCGGGTATGGAGCAAATGGGCATGAACATGCAGGATGCGCTCGGCAATCTCATGCCTAAAAAGAAAAAACGCAGAAAGCTGACCGTCAGAGAAGCAAGAAAGGCGTTAACTGCTGAGGAAGCTTCAAAACTGATTGACATGGATGAAGTCAGTCAGGAAGCCGTTTATAAAGCAGAACAGCAAGGGATTATTTTTATCGACGAAATCGACAAAATCGCCAAAAGCGGTGGTGCATCATCTGCAGATGTTTCTCGTGAAGGTGTTCAACGTGATATTTTACCGATTGTAGAAGGTTCAACTGTGATGACGAAATATGGGGCAGTGAAAACAGACCATGTGCTTTTTGTAGCAGCAGGTGCATTTCATATGGCGAAACCATCAGATTTGATTCCAGAGCTTCAAGGGCGCTTCCCAATCCGTGTAGAATTAGATAAATTAAGTATCGAAGACTTTGTGAAGATCTTAACGGAACCAGATAACGCATTATTAAAGCAATATAAAGCTTTACTTGAAACAGAAGGTATATCTCTTGAATTTTCTGACGATGCTATTCATAAGATTGCCGAAGTGGCTTATCATGTCAATCAGGAGACAGATAACATCGGTGCAAGAAGGCTTCATACCATACTTGAAAAGCTGCTTGAAGAGCTTTCATTTGAGGCGCCTGATATTACACTGGAGACAGTGACCATTACCCCTCAGTATGTAGAAGAGAAGCTAGGAAAGATTGCAAATAACAAAGACTTAAGTCAATTTATACTTTAACAAATGAATAAAGTAATCTAGGAGGATCATTAATATGGCGTTACTACAAAAAACAAGGATTATTAACTCAATGCTGCAAGATGCAGCGGGGAAACCAGTTAATTTTAAGGAAATGGCAGAAACGTTGAGAGATGTCATTGATTCAAACATTTTCGTGTTAAGCAGAAGAGGGAAGCTTCTAGGCTACTCGATCAACCAGCAGATTGAAAATCCGCGTATGAAGAAAATGCTTGAAGACCGTCAGTTCCCTGAAGAATATACAAAGAGTCTATTCAACATCCCTGAAACATCTTCAAACCTTGACATTAATAGTGAGTATACAGCTTTCCCGATTGAGAACCGTGATTTATTCGAATCAGGTTTGACAACCATTGTTCCAATTATCGGAGGAGGAGATCGTTTAGGCACGTTAATCCTGTCTCGTTTGCAAGATACATTCAAAGATGATGATTTAATTCTTGCTGAATACGGTGCAACAGTTGTTGGAATGGAGATCCTTCGTGAGAAAGCAGAGGAAATCGAAGAAGAAGCAAGAAGTAAAGCCGTTGTCCAAATGGCGATTAGTTCTCTTTCATATAGTGAGCTTGAAGCCATTGAGCACATCTTTGAAGAACTTGATGGCAACGAAGGGCTTCTTGTGGCAAGTAAAATTGCTGACCGTGTAGGAATCACTCGTTCAGTGATCGTGAACGCCTTACGTAAGTTAGAAAGTGCAGGCGTCATCGAATCTCGTTCTCTTGGAATGAAGGGAACGTATATCAAAGTGTTAAACAACAAATTTTTAATCGAACTTGAAAATTTAAAATCTCATTAATCAAAACCCCTTTTCGGCCAAAATTACAAGCTGAAAAGGGGTATTTTTTTATAAAAAAGAGGATTTGTCCGAAAAATGACACTCTTTTTTCCAAGAAAACCCTTACAATTCTTAGTTCTTTGAATCTAGGTCTTTATACCTATTCGTAAAATAGATATATATTACGAGTTTTTTTTACATATACATCATAGACTTTAATCCTATTATTTCTTACAATGAACATATGGTTTTACAAATCTCGACATGATTAAATGGAATGAAATACATATGATTGGAGGTATATGGTTTTGGATATATTTTCTGGAACGATAAGCAACCTTGAGAATGCCTTGGGTAGAGCGAATGTTAAGCAAAAAGTCATAAGCAATAATATCGCGAATATAGACACACCGAACTACAAGTCGAAAAACGTCGCTTTTCATGATATGCTAAACGATGCGTCGATCAAGTTAGATGCTAAAAAAACATACCAAGGTCACATTGATTTTTCTAAAACAGGGTCTAATTATTCAGTTGTTTCGAGCAACCGTACTTCATATCAAGAAAACGGAAATAATGTCGATATTGATCAAGAGATGAGTGAACTCGCTAAAAACCAAATTCAGTATAATGCGTTGGTTGAAAGAATGAGTGGAAAATTCAATTCTCTTAAAACAGTTTTGACAGGAGGTAAGTGATGTCAATTTTTTCAGGCGTTAACGCTTCGGCCTCAGCATTAACAGCTCAGAGGCTCAGAATGGACGTTGTATCCTCTAACCTTGCAAATATGGATACAACAAGAGCGAAACAGGTTGATGGCAACTGGGAGCCTTATAGACGTAAGCTCGTCACATTACAGCCGTCAGGTGAATCGTTTTCATCTATATTGAACTCAAGCATGAATTCGAGCGGCAAATTAGGAAACGGCGTGAAAGCAACGAAGATTACAGAAGACGAAACTCCATTCAACCTTCAATATGATCCTACAAATCCCGATGCCAATGAAAATGGATATGTTCAAACACCTAATGTTGATCCATTAAAGGAAATGGTTGACCTCATCAGCAGCTCAAGGTCATATGAAGCAAACGTGACCGCACTAAATGCGAATAAAAGCATGTTGATGAAAGCTTTAGAAATAGGAAAGTAAGGTGAAAAGAATTGGTTAACGCAATATCTCCTTTCCAGCTTCAAACCGCTCAGCAAGCAAGTGAATTGACGAATGCATCGTCCGTTCAGGCGGCTGCACCTAAAAGTCAAACGAATTTCTCTGATGTGCTGAAGAATTCCATTGAGGCATTAAATCAATCACAGCTAAAATCAGACCAGTATACAAATGCTCTTGCACAAGGAAAAGATGTCAATCTCGATGAAGTCATGATTGCCTCGCAAAAAGCGAGTGTGACACTCACAGCTGCAACGGAGTTTCGAAATAAAGCAGTCGAAGCGTACCAAGAGATTATGAGAATGCAGATGTAGGAGGTGCTGACGGACAAAAAAAGACTGAATGGAATGACCGGGGGTTAAGATGAATCGTACTTTAATGCAATTAAGAACAAAAACAGTTGAGTTTTGGCGAAATCGATCAAAATTACAAAAAATACTCATGATTGGCGGCGTTGCTGCCCTAGCAATCATTATTACGGTTGTTAGCATCTTTGCTTCTTCTGAAAAAATGGTTCCATTGTTTAGAGATTTGTCTGAGGCAGAAGCTGGGCAAATCAAACAGGAACTGGATGGCAAAAACGTTAAATCGGAACTTGCGAATAATGGAACAACGATTCTCGTTCCAGAAAAGCAGGCCGACACTTTAAAAGTAACACTCGCATCTGAGGGTCTCCCTAAGACAGGGAATATTGATTATTCCTTCTTTGCGAACAATTCCGGCTTCGGTTTAACAGATAATGAATTTGATGTTCTGAAAGTAGACGCAACTCAGACAGAACTATCCAATCTGATCAACACGATTGATGGGATTAAAGATTCAAAAGTTATGATTAACCTGCCAAAAGATTCCGTTTTTGTTGGAGAAGAGCAAAGTAATGCATCAGCATCCATTGTGCTGCAAGTTGAGTCTGGCTACACGCTCGCGCCGCAGCAAGTAAAAGGCCTTTATCATCTTATTTCAAAAAGTGTGCCGAATTTAAAGACAGAAAACATTGTCATTATGGACCAAGATTCCAACTACTACGACTTAAACAGCAGTTCCGATTCTTATGCAAGTGGAATGGATGCACAGCAGCAGAAAAAAGAAGAGATTGAAAAGAACCTTCAAAGAAAAATTCAACAGCTGCTCGGAACAATGATGGGTCAAGAAAAAGTGGCTGTATCGGTCACAACAGACATTGATTTTACTGAAGAGAAAAGAAAAGAAGATCTTGTAGAACCAGTTGATAAAGAAAACATGCAAGGCATTGCTGTCAGTGCTGAAAAGATTGCTGAAACTTATTCAGGAAATGGTGCAGCAGCTGGAGGCACCGCTGGAACAGGCGACGATGATGTCACAAATTATCAAGGCGCCGATGGAGCGAACGGTAGCGGAGATTACGAAAAGAGCGAAGATCGTATCAACTATGAAGTCAACCGCATTCATAAAGATATCAAAGAGAGCCCTTATAAAATTAGAGATGTTGGCATTCAAGCATTGGTCGAACCACCAACTGCAAACGATGTGAACTCTTTAACACCTGAAAGGCAAGATGATATCAAAAAGATTCTTTCAACGATCATTAGCACTTCAATTGATAAAGAATACACAAATGGTCAAGCGCTCACTCAAGCGGACTTAGATAACAAAATTGTTTTATCTGTATCAAAATTAGACGGTAAACAGCAAACTGCAGCAGAAAACCCATCAAACAATATTCCAATCTGGGTTTATATTGTAGGCGGTGTGCTACTACTTGCAATTATCGCTCTCATTATTCTTCTTGTGCGTAAACGCAGAAAAGAAGAGGAAGAAGAGTTTGAGTTTGATGAACGTACACCAATCCATGTTCCTGATATCGACACTGAACCAGAAACAGAAGAAATGGTGAGAAAAAATCAGCTTGAAAAAATGGCAAAAGAAAAACCAGAAGACTTTGCTAAATTGCTACGCAGCTGGCTGTCCGAGGATTAGGAGGAATACACATGTCGAGAAAAGATCCAAATCGACTAACAGGCAGACAAAAAGCAGCAATCCTAATGATTTCCTTAGGGCTAGACGTGTCAGCATCTGTATACAAACATCTGTCTGAAGACGAAATAGAAAAATTAACATTAGAAATTTCCAATGTACGAAGTGTAGATACCGCTAAGAAAGATGAAATCATCGAAGAGTTTCACAGCATCGCCATCGCGCAGGACTACATATCACAAGGCGGTCTTATGTACGCAAGACAAGTGCTTGAAAAAGCGCTTGGTGAGGACAAAGCGGACAGCATCTTAAACCGATTAACATCCTCGCTTCAAGTGAAACCGTTTGATTTTGCTCGAAAGGCTGACCCAGAACAAATCTTAAACTTTATCCAGCATGAGCATCCACAAACCATCGCGCTCATCCTTTCCTACTTAGATCCAGTCCAAGCTGGGCAGATTTTATCTGAATTAGGTGAGGAAGTACAAACAGAGGTTGCGAGACGTATTGCTTTAATGGACCGCACATCTCCAGAGATCATCAATGAAGTGGAACGCATTCTTGAACAAAAGCTTTCTTCAACCTTTACGCAGGACTATACGCAAACGGGCGGGGTCGAAGCGGTTGTAGAAGTACTAAATGGTGTAGACCGTGCGACCGAGAAGACCATTTTAGACACACTTGAAATTCAAGATCCTGAGCTTGCTGATGAAATTAAGAAACGTATGTTTGTCTTTGAAGATATTGTCACTCTTGACAGTAGAGCGATTCAGCGTGTGATCAGAGATGTTGAAAATGATGACTTATTGCTCGCGCTCAAAGTGGCAAGCGAAGAGGTCAAAGAAATTGTCTTCCGCAACATGTCACAGCGAATGGTCGAAACGTTCAAAGAAGAAATGGAGTTTATGGGACCTGTCCGGCTTAGAGATGTCGAGGAAGCACAAACTCGTATTGTCAGCATCGTAAGACGACTCGAGGAAGCTGGAGAAATCGTCATAGCTCGAGGCGGAGGAGACGATATCATTGTCTAGGATTATCAAACATGAAACATCTGTTATTCCTGAGCAAGGCCGGCAAACGATTCCTTTGCAGCAAGTGGAGTTTAAAAAAGAACATCACGAAGAAGAGCTTGTCAATGAAACAGAAGCATCGCAGCTTGTACTAAGTGATGCTGAAGATCAAGCAAGCCGTATAGTAGAACAAGCAAATAGTGAGCTTGAAAAAACAATGGCTGAAATCAATCAGCGCCGCGCTGCTTTTGAAGAAGAAAGAATGCAGCTCATTGAAGAAGCGAAACAAGCAGGTTACCAAGATGGCTTCCAAAAGGGTGAAACAGATGCGAATATGCAGTACCAATCGATTCTTGATCAAGCGAATGACATTGTCAGTCTTGCCAAGCAGGATTACGAAGAAAAAATTGAAAGCTCCGCAGAAAAAATTGTGGAACTGGCTTTCGAACTCGCCAAACGCGTTTGGTACTCGGCTGAGGACACGAAAGATCAATTTTTGGCTCTCGTGAAGCAGGTCATTTCAGAAGTGAAAGAATATGACGATATTTCCATCTATGTTGACCCTGAACATTACGATCATGTGATGGAGTATAAAGACGAATTAATCAGAATCCTTCAAAAGGATACACACCTTGCCATTTACTCGGATGAAAAAGCGCCAAAAGGGACTTGTTACGTAGAAACAAGCTTTGGAAAAGTGGAAGCGAGTGTTGATACCCAAATGAATCAGTTGAAAGAAAAGTTACTAGAAGTCATTGATTCAGGTGATCACAAATGAACATTGATGTGTTAAAAGAAACAATTGAAACCGCCGATCCTTATAAACGATTTGGCAAAGTCAATCGAGTTGTTGGGCTGATGATTGAATCTAAGGGGCCGGAGAGTTCTATCGGAGACGTGTGTCTCATTCATAAAAAAGGGCGTAGGCACGATCCGATAAAAGCAGAGGTCGTAGGGTTTAGAGATGAAAACATTCTGCTCATGCCTTATGTAGAAGCATCCAATATTTCACCAGGAAGTCTAGTTGAAGCGACAGGTGAGTCGCTGAAGGTCAAAGTTGGGACTGGATTAATCGGCGAAGTTGTTGATGCCTTCGGTGATCCGCTGGACGGCAGTATGCTTCCAAAGGGACTTGCGCCTGTTTCGACAGAACAGTCTCCCCCAAATCCGATGGACAGGCCGCCGATTCGAGAAAAGATGGGCGTTGGTGTCAGAGTGATCGATAGTCTGCTCACAGTTGGCACTGGTCAAAGGATCGGGATTTTTGCTGGAAGTGGTGTTGGAAAAAGTACCTTAATGGGGATGATTGCAAAGCAGACAGAAGCAGATCTGAATGTCATTGCCCTTGTAGGAGAGCGTGGCCGTGAAGTTCGTGAGTTTATTGAAAAGGATTTAGGTGCCGAAGGACTGAAGCGATCAATTGTTGTTGTCGCAACTTCTGACCAGCCTGCACTGACGAGAATGAAAGCTGCTTATACAGCAACAGCTATTGCGGAATATTTTAGAGACAGAGGGAAAAATGTCATGTTCATGATGGACTCTGTTACACGGGTCGCTATGGCACAAAGGGAAATCGGTCTTGCAACTGGCGAACCGCCAACGACAAAAGGATATACGCCTTCGGTGTTCGCTATACTGCCTAAATTACTTGAACGAACTGGAACGAATCAGCTTGGTTCCATCACAGCGTTTTACACAGTGCTTGTTGATGGTGACGATATGAATGAGCCAATCGCTGATACAGTCAGGGGGATCTTAGATGGCCACATTGTACTTGATCGTGCTTTAGCCAACAAAGGACAATTTCCCGCTGTCAATATTCTGAAAAGCATCAGCCGCGTTATGAGCAATATCGCAAGTCATGATCACAAGGAGGCGGCCAACCGGTTCCGCCAGCTTTTATCCACTTATCAAAACGCTGAAGACCTCATTAACATTGGGGCTTATAAAAAAGGCTCCTCGAAAGACATTGATGAGGCCATGCAGGCTTATCCTCATCTGATTTCATTTTTGAAGCAGGATGTAGAAGAAGCTGTATCTATTGAAGACAGTGTGAATTTATTGCTCCGTTTGATGAATAGAGAGGATTGACAAAAACAGTGAGATATCAATACAAATTTCAAAAGCTCTTAGAACTGAAAGAAAGTGAGAAAGACAAGTCACTTGCAGCGTACCAACAATCCGTTTCAGCATTTGAGCAAGTCGCTGAAAAACTCTATGAAAATATGAGTAAAAAAGAATTAATGGAAAAAAGCAAAGAAGAAAAGCTGAGAAGTGGTATGAGTGTTCAAGAAATGCGTCATTACCAGCAATTTGTGACCAATTTAGATAACACCATTCAGCACTATCAGCAGCTTGTGATCATGAAACGCCATCAAATGAATGAAAAACAATCTGATTTAACTGAAAAAAACATTGAGTTTAAAAAGTTTGAAAAAATGAAAGAAAAGCAGTATGAAAAGTTTTCCCTTGAACATAAGGCCATTGAAATGAAAGAAATGGATGATATCTCTATCAGCCAATTCATGTTTCAAGGACATTAGGAGTCGAGATGAATGCCTAAGAAGGAAAAAACGAAGGAATCAAGCGGCGGTAAATTTCAATGGATCTTGTTTATTGTCATTATCCCATTGATTGTGCTTGTGATTGTGACTGGCACAATCCTTTATATTGCGGGTTTTGATCTAAAGAAACCGCTCCAAAACATTCCGGTGATCAGCAGTTTGGTTGGTTCAGATGACACCTCAAAAACGTCATCTTCACATAATGATCAAAGCGATGCAGAATTGAAGGAACTGAAAAAGACCATTAAAGAGCAAAAAAATGAACTTGAAATTGCGCAAAAAGATTTAAAAACAAGTGATGAAGAGATTAAAAGACTGAATCAAAAAATCAGTTCGCTTGAAAAAACATCTAAAAATGATGCGAATAATACGTCAGCGAGTGATAGTTCAACAAACAACACCTCATCAAGCGATACATCAGGTAATAATGCGTCAGGGACAACTTCTGATGGGGCAGGAGCCTCTAACCAGAAACCTAAAGGGAAGATTGTCAGTATCTATGAAAGCATGGACGCAGGGAAATCCGCCAAAATTTTATCAGAATTAAGTGATAAAGAGGCATTGAAGATCCTCGAAGAGCTGAGCAAAAATAAACTAACAGACATATTAGCAAAACTAACACCTCAGAAGGCAGCTACGTTTACGAAAGAGCTTTCTAAAAAAGAAAGTGAAAATGGGGGTGGACAATAAGTGAAGCTATTGGATATTGGAGCCTTACAGCAATCGTCTCAAGGTCTCTCGGGACCAAAGGGGAGCGGCGTGGCCTCTGCAAGCGGGTTGTTTAAACAATTACTTAGCGGAGCAGGCGCTCAAAGCGACCTTGTGAATACTGAGACAGCGGGTGCCACTCTTTCCATCAATGATGCGATGCAAATCATTGAAAAATGGATGCAATCACCTGAAGAAGGCATCAACGGAGACCTTCTTAGCGCGCTTCAAACACTTCAAGGTCAAACGCTTGATTCGTCTGATCTCAAGTCACTAGAAGAGCTATTTAAAAAAATGGAATCATCCATTTACGGTGATCAAGCTGATAAGCCAGCTTCTGAACATAGTGAGCAGCTCATACAAGTCCACTTTTTCTTATATCAACTGCTCAATCAACAGCCGCTCAGCTTTGATGCAAAGTTAGTGCAGGATATTGAAGCAAAGGGTCAAGACTTCATTCACTTTCTTTCAAAAAATGGGGTAGATGAGAAACTGATTCAGCAAGTAAAAGAGCAGTTTTTCTCGCAGGGTTCAGCACCAAAACTGAATTCGATGTCTCAAAGTGAGCTGAAACACTTTAATCAGTTAATCGACCATATGATGGCAAACGCAAAAGGATCAGACAAAGAGTTGAAAATTGCTTTAGGAGAGTTAAAAGAATTGGTCTCTCCAAGACAAGAATCTACTCTTGCTTCTCCGGCAAAAGGTGCTTCCTCCCTTGAATGGCTCATCAAAAAGGAAGTTGTCAAAGGACAAAGCACTGCTGCACCTGCTTCTGAAAAAAACATCACTCATACGCTTTTGCCAGGTCATAAGCAGTTTTTTCAACTGCAATCAGCAGCTCCTGTTCAGCAGACACAAACAACTGATGAAAAGCCAGGAACGGTTGATCAACAAATACTAAATACGTGGAAGCAAATGAAATTCACGCCATTTGGAAACTCAAGCGGACGCTTCACAGTTCGATTAAATCCAGAAAATCTCGGATTTATCACGATTCAGCTGACGAAGCAAAACGGGATGTATGCGAGTAAAATTACAGCTTCAACGCAAGCAGCGAAAGAGCTGTTAGAGCACCATCTGCCGCAGCTCAAACAGGCGCTTCCGAATATGTCGGTTCAAGTGGACCGTTTCCATATACCGCTTCAATCAAATGAGCAGTCGTTATTTGGACAGTTTAATGAAGAAAACAAGCAGCAGCAGTCAAAAGGGCAGAATTTCCAGAAGCCTGATGAACAGGAAGCAGAATTCCAAGATGTACTGGATGCTCTTGTTGGGTCAGATGAAGAAGAGGAGGAAATCTAATGGCAACAGTTGATGCTACAAATAGAACAGTCGCACAAACAGACACTTCTTCAAAGGCAGAAAAGAAAACAGATACGCTCGGTAAAGATCAATTCTTGAAAATATTGCTTACACAGCTTCAAAACCAAGATCCGACAAACCCACTAGATGACCGTGAGTTTGTCACACAGCTTGCAACATTTTCATCTTTAGAACAACAAACCAATATGAATGATTCTATTACCAAGCTGAATCAGCTCATGTCTACATTTGTTGCTCACCAAGATCCGTTTACGACGTATGTAGGCTGGATTGGTAAAGAAGTATCCGGTAAACAAGATGATAAAGAGATATCAGGCACTGTGAAGTCTGTTAAAAACATAAACAATGAATACTTCTTGTATTTAGAAGATGGAACGAAAATCAGCCCTTGGGATGTTACAGCAGTTGGAGAAAAAACGAAGTAATTCGAGGAGGAAAATAAATGTTACGCTCACTTTACTCAGGAATTAGCGGAATGAAAAACTTCCAATCAAAATTAGATGTTGTAGCCAACAACGTAGCCAACGTCAATACACACGGATACAAAAAAAGCCGTATCACTTTTAAAGATATGGTCAGCCAAACCATTGGAAGTTCTGGTGGACCAACGAACAACTCTGGTTCAATCAACTCAAAACAAATTGGTTTAGGATCATCTTTATCTTCTATTGATAAAATCATGTCAGCGGGATCTTCTCAAAATACAAATGAACCTTACGACTTCTATATCAATGGAGATGGGTTTTTCCGGATTGAAAGTCAAGGAGAAATTCTTTATACAAGAACAGGGAATTTCGACACTGATTCAGAGGGAAGCTTAGTCACCCCTGATGGAAATTATCTGCTTGGAATGAATGGACAAAAGATAACGATTCCAGACGGCGTTTCGAGTGTGAGTGTTGGTCCAGATGGAACGGTTTCGGTTGTTGAAAACAATGTATCAAGAACCGTTGGTCAAGTATCACTCGTATCTTTCCGTAACGCAGGAGGGTTAGACAAAGTTGGTGACAACCTTTACCGCCAGACCTTAAGCTCAGGTGCTCCAAGTAACCCTATCGTACCTGGTGAACAAGGAACGGGCGTCATCCAAACAGGTAAACTTGAAATGTCAAATGTTGATTTAACAGACGAGTTTACTGAAATGATTATCGCACAGCGTGGTTTCCAATCGAATGCAAAGACGATCACAACATCTGATGAAATCCTGCAAGAGCTTGTGAATCTGAAACGATAGGAGGTAGGGGGAGCGGTTTATCGCTTCTCTGCTTAATATGATTGAAGTGACAAGATTAAATGGCAAAGGATTTATGCTGAACGCTCTCCATATCGAGCAAATCGAAAGCTTTCCAGACACGACCATTACATTAGCCAATGGAAAGAAATTCGTTGTGAAAGAAGATAAAGAGCAGCTTCAAGAGAAAATCATTTCTTTCTACAGAAAAATCCAAGTCATTTCATTGAATCAAGGAATAGAGGAGTTTGAATGAAGAAGAAATTAGTCGTAGTAATGCTAATCATGATTATTGCCATCGTCGGAATTGGAGCAGGCATCTTTTTTCTGCTGAATGGGTCAGACGAAGCAAAAGCAGAAAAAGAGCCAACAGCAGATGAAGTCGTAAAAGCTTCTGTTGAAATTCCTGAGATTATTACTAATTTAAAGTCTGAAGGAAATGCTGTCAAACTTGTATTGAATATTGAAACGGACTCTGAAAAAGCAAAAGAAGAGCTCGAGAAAAGAAGTTTTCAAGTGAAAGACGCCGTAATCGACATTTTATCAGACACGAATGCAGATGAACTTGATGGCAAAAAAGGCAGAGAACATTTTAAAACACTAGTCAAAAACAAAGTGAATAACTATTTGCAAGATGGCAAGGTGAAAGAAGTATATATAACCTCCTTTAATCTGCAATAGAGGCGATTAATTGACACGATGGAGGTGAAGAAATGTCAGGAGAAGTGCTTTCCCAGAATGAGATCGATGCATTATTATCCGCCATATCTACAGGCGAAATGGATGCAGAAGAGCTGAAAAAAGAAGAAACGACGAAAAAAGTGAAGGTGTATGATTTTAAACGTGCACTGCGCTTTTCGAAAGACCAGATTCGAAGTTTAACAAGGATTCATGATAACTTCGCTAGACTGCTCACCACGCACTTTTCAGCTCAGCTAAGATCATATATTCAAATTACTGTCAGCTCGGTTGACCAAGTACCATACGAAGAATTTATTCGTTCGATTCCTAATATGACATTATTAAACTTATTTTACGTCAGCCCGCTTGAAGGAAGAATCATGCTTGAAGTGAACCCAACAATCGGCTATGCCATGATGGACAGGCTGATGGGCGGGATTGGCATTAGTCATAATAAGACAGAATCACTTACAGAAATCGAAACAAAGATTATCTCAAACATGTTTGAGGGAGCTTTGGAAAATTACAGAGAAGCGTGGCAGTCCATAACCGACATCGAGCCTGAAATGGCAGATTTCGAGGTAAATCCCCAGTTTGTTCAAATGGTGTCACCAAACGAAACAGTTGTCGTCATTTCTCTTAATACACAAATTGGTGAGGTCAGCGGGGTTATTAACCTATGTATTCCTCATGTTGTATTGGAGCCTATTATTCCGAAGCTGTCTGTACACTACTGGATGCAGTCTGAACGAAATGAACCAAAACAACAAGAAACAAAGGCCATTGAAAAACGGATTATGACGGCAAAAATACCGGTAGTCGCAGAGCTAGGGGAATCGGAAATGACGGTGGAAGAGTTTTTGAATTTGGAAATTGGTGATTGTATTGCCTTGGACAAACCAGTAAATGCGCCTCTTACTGTTATGGTCGGAAATAAACCGAAATTCTTGGGACAGGCCGGCCGCGTGAATCGGAAACAGGCGATTCAAATTCTAGATCACGACATAAGAGGTGAAGAAGATGGAGAATAACGGAAGTAAATTATCACAAGACGAAATCGATGCGCTCCTTAAAGGAGGCAGCAATGACGATATAGAGCCTGATACAATCCTTTCTGCAATGGAGCAAGATGCCATTGGGGAAATCGGAAACATTTCATTCGGTAGCTCTGCAACAGCACTTTCAACCCTATTAAATCAAAAAGTGGAGATTACTACTCCAACTGTTACAGTGATTCAAAAAAGTATGCTGAATGAGGAATTTCCTCATCCGTATGTCGCTATTGAAGTGAATTATACAGAAGGCTTCAGCGCAAGTAACTTGCTTGTCGTCCAGCAAACAGATGCAGCAGTCATTGCGGACTTAATGATGGGCGGAGACGGGACAAATGCTGACCCTTCTTTAAGCGAGATTCACTTAAGTGCAGTGCAAGAAGCAATGAACCAAATGATGGGTTCTGCTGCGACATCCATGTCGACGGTCTTTAATAAAAAGATTGATATTTCTCCGCCGCGCGTCGAATTACTTGATGTGAAAGAAGGAGAAGGGACAGACCGCATTCCAGCTGAAGAAATGCTTGTCAAAGTATCCTTCAGATTAAAAATAGGTGAACTCATCGATTCAAATATTATGCAGCTTTATCCTATTACATTTGCGAAGGATTTAATCGCAGAATTAACAGACCCTGCGCAAGAGGAAGAGCCGGTTCAAGACACTCAAGTGAGCACACCTGAACCTCAGCCGGCAGCTCCGCAAACGCAGTCTGCACCAGCGCAGCAAGCAGCTCCGGCGAAAAGACAGGCGAAGCCAAAGCCGGCAGCACCTGTAAATGTAGCACCTGTTGAATTTGAAGCGTTCAGTGAGCCTCAGCATACAACAAGCCAGCTTGGAAATCTTGATATGCTGATGGATATTCCGCTTTCCATTACGGTGGAACTTGGAAGAACTCAGCGCAGTGTAAAAGAAGTCCTTGAGCTTTCAGCTGGAAGTATCATTGAACTGGACAAACTTGCTGGGGAGCCAGTAGACATTCTGGTGAACAAACGAATTGTCGCCAAAGGGGAAGTCGTTGTCATTGATGAGAACTTTGGTGTTCGTGTGACTGATATATTAAGTCAGTCAGAAAGACTTTCTAATTTAAAATAAACAAACATATAGGGAGAGAATAAGTAAATGGCTACTAAGGTATTAATCGTAGATGATGCAGCATTCATGAGAATGATGATAAAGGATATTCTTGTAAAAAACGGATTTGATGTCGTAGGAGAAGCAGAAAACGGCGCTCAAGCAGTTGAAAAATACAAAGAAACTTCTCCAGACCTTGTCACAATGGATATCACAATGCCAGAAATGGACGGGATCACAGCGCTAAAAGAAATTAAACAAATCGACGCTTCTGCAAAAATCATCATGTGTTCTGCAATGGGGCAGCAGTCAATGGTTATTGACGCGATCCAAGCAGGTGCAAAAGACTTTATCGTGAAGCCGTTCCAGGCAGACCGTGTACTTGAAGCAATTAATAAAACGTTAGGCTAAAAAAGGGTGTAAGACTTGTTGAAAAAACGTTTGATATGTATAGCAATGATCAGTTTTTTGCTTTTCTTGACGATGCAGCCTGCCTCACTGTTTGCTGAAACGAAAGATCCTGAAAATGGCACAGTGAATGACTGGCTCAAAGAAGAGAAAGGCAGCAAAAAGGATACAGAAAAGACAACCACTGACAATCAAACGAATCCGGCAGAAGAAGTTCCCTCTTCTTCTGTCTCCATTATGGATTTTGTCAAAATGATTGGTGCTTTACTTTTTGTCATCCTGCTCATATATGGATTGGTGAGATTTGTTGGTAAGCAAAACCGCTTACTTAAACCATTTCGCTATGTTGAAAATATTGGCGGAACGACGGTTGGCCAAAACCGTTCAGTCCAGCTTATCAAAGTGGGCAGACGAGTATTAGTTGTTGGAGTAGCGGACTCAATCCAGCTGCTAAAGGAAATTGATGATGAACAAGAATGTGAAGCGATCGTGAAACAATATGAAGAAGCGATGGAAAGCAAAACAGATTTACCAAAAATCGTTCAAAAATTCACATCGCAGGTAAAGAAACAAAATCAGCCAACCACTTCTTCTTTTTCAGCCAATTTGAAGGCGCAGCTAGCCGAATTGAAAAAGACCCAAGCAGAAGTCAGAAAGAAAGGCCCGAAACAAAATGAATGAGTTTATCGATTTATTTAATTCCAGCGGTGCAGGGAACATTAGCACGTCTGTCCGTCTTCTTTTACTTTTAACCGTATTTTCGGTTGCACCAGGCATTCTCATTTTAATGACATGTTTTACACGAATAGTGATTGTACTTTCATTCGTTAGAACGTCACTTGCAACCAACTCAATGCCGCCAAACCAAGTGCTTGTAGGGCTTGCTTTGTTTCTCACATTTTTTATCATGGCACCCACGTTCTCAGAGATTAATAAAGAGGCACTGACGCCGCTTTTAAATGATGACATTACGCTAAATCAGGCATATGAAAAAGCCGAAGTGCCAATTAAAGAGTTTATGAGTAAACATACGAGACAGAAGGATTTGGCTTTATTTCTTAGTTACGCAAAAATGGATACACCTGAATCGATAAAAGATATTCCGTTAACGGCGATGGTACCCGCTTTTGCTATTTCAGAATTAAAGACGGCATTTCAAATTGGTTTCATGATCTTTATTCCATTTTTAATTATTGACATGGTGGTCGCAAGTGTCCTGATGTCAATGGGGATGATGATGCTTCCTCCGGTTATGATATCGCTCCCTTTCAAAATATTGTTATTTGTTTTAGTCGATGGATGGTATTTGATTGTTAAATCTTTGCTGCAAAGCTTTTAGAGTAGGTGCTTAAAACATGAGTTCAGAATTTGTCATTACGATGGCTGAAAGATCAGTGTATGTGGTATTGCTTGTCAGTGGGCCGCTTCTAGCGCTCGCTCTTATTGTGGGACTGATTGTCAGTGTGTTTCAGGCGACAACCCAAATTCAAGAACAGACGCTTGCGTTCATTCCTAAAATTGTTGCAGTTCTTATTGGGCTTGTTGTGTTTGGTCCATGGATGCTGTCAACCATTGTGTCCTTTACGACAGAGCTGTTCTCGAATTTAGATCGATTTGCAGGTTAACCAGCGATGTCAATCATAGAATTATTCCCTGCTTTTCTGTTAGTTTTTATTCGGATCACCGCTTTTTTTGTGACAGTACCGCTTTTAGCGCATAGAACAATCCCAGCTGTACACAGAGTTGGCTTCTCACTGTTTTTAGCCGTGATTAGTTTTAGCACGATTAAGGAACCGCCAGCACTCGACGTAGACGGTCTTTATATGATGCTTGCTGTGAAAGAAGCAATGGTCGGACTTCTGCTTGGACTGATTGCATATATCATGGTGTCCGCTGTTCAAATTGCCGGCTCATTCATTGATTTTCAAATGGGCTTTGCGATCGCCAATGTAATTGATCCACAAACAGGGGCGCAAACGCCGCTGATGGGGCAGTTTTTTTATACGGTCACATTGCTATTGATGCTGGCAACCAATGCACACCACCTGCTACTTGATGGAATCTATTACAGCTTTCAATATATTGCAGTTGATCAGTACGCACTGAATTTCGGCAGTGAATCCTTTGCTTACTTTATTGCAAAGAGTTTCAACCAAATGTTCATCATTGCCTTTCAAATCTCGGCACCGGTTGTCGCCAGCTTGTTTTTGGTCGATTTGGCACTGGGCATTGTGGCACGAACAGTTCCGCAGATGAACGTATTTGTGGTCGGACTTCCTATTAAAATGGGTGTGAGTTTTATTATGATCATCATCTGTATGGGCGTCATCTTCGGTGTTGTCCAAAATACATTTGATACGATTGTACTCACCATGAGGAATTTCTTAGCATTGGTCGGTGGTTCGTCATGATGACAAGGCTTAGACTAGACTTGCAATTTTTCGCAGGTGAAAAAACAGAAAAAGCAACGCCGAAAAAGAGACAAGATTCACGTAAAAAAGGTCAGGTTGCCAAAAGTACCGACGTCAATACAGCCATCTCATTTCTATTAATCTTTTTATCATTCTTTTTTATTGGGCCTTTTATGAAAGAGCGTATTATTGCGCTTATTGAACGTTTTTATTCAACAACCATGCTAATGAAGGTTAGCACATCTAATATTCATCAACTATTCATGGAATTGCTTCAGGAAACAGCGCTCCTTCTCATGCCAATCCTTGGTGTTGGTATGCTGGCAGGTGTCATCAGTAACTATTTACAAGTTGGCTTTCTCTTTTCAACAGAAGTCATCAAACCGAAATTAGAAAAGCTAGATCCTATCAAAGGGTTTAAACGGATATACAGTATTCGAGCCCTCGTAGAGCTATTAAAATCTATTTTGAAAATTGGTTTTGTTGGTTTTGCGACATTTATTGCACTTTGGATGCACTTTGACGAAATTCTGCGGCTTCCTTTATTAACAGCAGAGGAAACCCTTCATTTCGTCGCAAATATGACCTTGATTATGGGTCTATATGCAGCAGGCGCTCTAATGGTCTTAGCAGGGCTTGATTATATGTATCAGAAATTTGATTATGAAAAAAACTTGCGGATGTCTAAACAAGACATTAAAGATGAGTATAAAAAATCTGAGGGTGACCCGCTCATAAAATCAAAGATTAAACAGCGCCAGCGGGAAATGGCCATGAGACGGATGATGCAGGAAGTCCCAAAAGCGGACGTCATCATTACAAACCCAACCCACTATGCAATTGCTTTAAAATATGACGAAGAAAAGATGGACGCGCCCTTTGTTGTGGCAAAGGGAACAGATATTTTGGCTTTGAAAATTAGAACGATTGCGAAAGAGCACGATATCATGACCGTAGAAAACCGGCCGCTCGCTCGTGCACTATATGATCAGGTCGACATCGACCAAGCGGTGCCAGAGGAATACTTTAAGGCGATCGCAGAAATTTTAGCTTACGTATATAAAACGAAACAAAAGATTTTATGAATTTTTGGTTTTAAAAGGAGAGAACAGGCATGGCAGCAAGAGATTTATCTGTTTTATTCAGTGTTATTTTAATTGTGGCGATGCTGGTCATACCATTTCCGCCAATGCTATTAAGTATTTTAATCATTATTAATATATCTCTTGCGCTTATCGTGCTTCTCACCACAATGAACATGCAAGAACCACTGCAATTTTCAATATTTCCATCATTGCTTTTGCTCTTAACGCTGTTCCGCTTAGGGCTTAACATCTCTACAACACGATCTATCCTATCAACTGGAGACGCTGGAAAGGTTGTAGAAACGTTTGGTTCATTTGTTGTTGGAGGAAATATACTCGTTGGTCTGGTGGTCTTCCTTATTCTGATCATCATTCAATTTGTTGTCATTACCAAAGGGGCTGAGCGTGTTTCAGAGGTTGCGGCAAGATTTACCCTCGATGCGATGCCAGGGAAACAAATGAGTATTGATGCAGATTTAAATGCAGGGATGCTGACAGAAAGTGAAGCGAGAAATCGCCGTGAAAAAGTAGCGAGAGAAGCAGACTTTTATGGTGCGATGGATGGGGCAAGTAAGTTCGTCAAAGGAGATGCCATCGCAGGTATTATCATCGTCATTATTAATATTATTTTTGGGATTATTATTGGGATGCTTCAGCAAGGAATGTCGATTCAAGAATCAGCTTCCCACTTTACATTATTAACGGTAGGAGACGGGATTGTTTCACAAATTCCTGCACTTCTCATTTCAACAGCGACAGGGATTGTCGTCACAAGGGCTGCTTCTAATGGGAACCTTGGGTCAGATATCACTGAACAGCTGTTTGCATTCCCAGCTATGCTTTACGTCACAGCAGGTACGATCTTCCTTCTTGGGTTGTTTACTCCAATCGGCGTACTTTTGACAGGACCGATCGCAGGTTTACTTGCCCTCGGTGCATACTTGATGTCAAAAAACAAACAGGATCAAGAAGAAATAGAAGAGGTACTAGAGGAACAGGCAGAGGTAGAAGAGATGAAAAGTCCAGAAAGTGTCATTCACCTTCTCCAAATGGATGCCATTGAATTTGAGTTTGGCTATGGCTTGATTCCGCTAGCCGATGCAAATCAAGGCGGTGACCTGTTAGACCGAATTGTGATGATCCGAAGGCAGCTTGCCCTTGAACTAGGTCTTGTGATTCCAGTTGTCCGAATTCGAGACAACATTGCACTTAACCCAAATGAGTATCGACTCAAAATAAAAGGGAACGAAGTGGCAAAAGGTGAGCTGCTGCTTGATCACTACTTAGCGATGTCTCCTACGCCTGATGATGATCCGATTGAAGGAATTGAAACAATCGAGCCATCCTTTGGTCTTCCGGCTAAATGGATCTCAGAAGCAGAAAAAGATCAGGCTGAGATGCTCGGCTATACGGTTGTAGATCCTGCATCTGTTGTGTCTACTCACATCACAGAGAAGATTAGACAAAACACACACGAACTGCTCGGACGTCAAGAAACGAAGCAATTAATCGATCATCTGAAAGAAAGTTATCCTGTGTTAGTGGATGAGGTGACCCCAAATCCACTAGCAGTTGGTGATATTCAAAAAGTGTTGGCAAAACTGTTGAAAGAAAAGGTTTCTATTCGAAATCTTGTCACCATTTTTGAGACGCTTGCAGACTACGGAAAATTAACGACGGATACAGATTTGTTAACAGAGTATGTCAGACAGGCGCTGGCAAGACAGATTACCGCACAATATGCAAGAGAAAATGAATCGCTCAAAGTCGTGACATGCTCAGGCCGAGTGGAAAAGGTGATTGCTGACAGCGTACAGCAGACAGAGCATGGCAACTACTTATCATTAGATCCAGAATCCTCTGAAAGTGTGATTCAATCAGTGGCGAGAGAAATTGAACAGCTTTCGCTTCGTCAGGAAACGCCGGTTCTATTGTGCTCACCTCCTATAAGAATGTACGTCAAGCAGCTGTTAGAAAGATATTTCCCGGATTTACCGGTACTATCTTATAACGAACTAGAAGCAAATGTGGAAGTACAGAGCATCGGAGTGGTGGATATCTAATGAAAATGAAAAAAATCACAGCGAATTCAATGCAGGAAGCAACGATTCAAATTAGGCAGCAGCTTGGGAAGGATGCCGTCATTTTAAATTCCAAAACCGTTGTGAAACGAAAGCTATTCGGTTTAAAGAAACAGCAAATGGTTGAAGTAATAGCTGTGCTGGATCAAGATTTTGAAGAAAGAGCGGGTAAAGGTGGACATCCTGCGCCTCCTCTTCAAGTATTTCCGAAAAAGGAGCAGGTGCAACACCGGCCTGCAGAGCCATCCTTTGCTCCTGAGGCATTGAAACCAGTACCTTCTCATACTCAGCCTTTAGAATATGCGAGGAATGAGCGGCATGCTGGTATTCTGCCCGATCCTCTCATGGCAATCGATCAAAAGCTTAAGGATCAAGGTCTTGATGATGCCATTCGAGACGAATGTCTCAAAGGTCTTTTAACGAAGGGTGCTGTCAAAGAAGATCAAATTCAAAAAGAACTTGAACAATTGCTGACAGATATGCTGCCGGCTCACACTTCTGATGAGCCGATGATTCGTTCAAAATACATTGTGCTGTTTGGTTCAACTGGGGCTGGTAAAACAACAACAATTGCAAAGCTGGCTGCCAAAACTGCCATTCAGAAGCAAAAGAAAATCGCTTTTATTACAACAGATACGTACCGAATTGCAGCGATCGAACAACTGAAAACATACGCGGAACTGCTCAATGCACCGCTTGAGGTTTGTTATTCGAGAGAGGATTTTGTGAAAGCTCAAGAGACCTTTAAAGAGTATGATCATATTTTCGTAGACACAGCCGGTCGTAACTTTAAAGAAGAAGCGTATATCAAAGAGCTGACAGACATTATTCCATTTGATGAAAGCTTTCAAAGTTTCCTAGTGATGAGTGCGACCTCGAAGTATCAGGACATGAAAGCCATGGTTAAACGATTTGAACACGTTCCAATCGACCAATTCATTTTTACAAAGGTAGATGAAACAGACACGATGGGAACAATCTTTCAAATCATTACAGACTCTCAAATCGGCCTTGGCTTTTTAACAAATGGTCAAAATGTACCTGAGGATATTCTTGAGGGTTCTCCTCTTGAATTAACAAGGATGGTCTTACAATGATGAAGCCCGACCAAGCGGAAGGTTTAAGAAAGCTCGTTCAGCAGAATCAAACGATCACACCGGCTCCTCTTGGTATAAGCGGACAGGCAAAAACGATTGCTGTCATGAGCGGTAAAGGCGGAGTAGGAAAATCAAATTTGACGCTGAATATGGCACTGTCTATCGCAAATGCAGGCAAGCGAGTGTTAGTCATCGACCTTGATTTTGGTATGGGGAATATTGATATTTTACTAGGAAAAACATCGACTAGCTCTATATTAGATGTTCTTGTCAGGAAGAAATCTATCCGAGCAGCTATGACACAAGGAACGAACAACCTTTGTTACATTTCTGGCGGAAGCGGACTTGAACAGCTGTTTTCTTTAGATAAAGATCAATGGTCGTTCTTTCTAGAGGAAATGGAAAGAATGATCTACGATTTTGATTGTATCTTCTTTGATATGGGTGCCGGCTTGTCAAAAGATCAACTGCCTTTTGTTTTATCAGCAGGAGAAGTTGTGGTTGTGACAACGCCAGAACCAACATCGATCATGGATGCCTACAGCGCAATTAAACACTTAGCTATTCATCAGTTTGAACAATCTGTGCAAATCATTGTCAACCGGTGTAAAACCCCGTCAGAAGGGTCTGAAACCTACCGGAAATTAGCAGGAGTGGTCACATCATTTCTACACAGAAAACTAGTATTTACTGGTGCTGTGCCAGATGATCCTGCGGTTCCAAAAGCAGTGGCTGAACAAATTCCATTTTATATCAAGCAGCCTCATTCAAGGCTGAGTAAAACGATCAAGATGCTGGCAGAAACACTTTATCAACAGCAGATAAGAGAGGCACAGAGAGAGCAGCATACGTTTATAGATAAGTTGTCCTCTTTTTTTAAAAGGAGGAAGGTGGACTCATGATTAGAGTGCTTGTAGTAGATGACTCGGCCTTTATGCGAAAGCTCATTAGTGATTTCCTAAGTGCCGAGCAAGAAATAGAAGTCGTCGGAACGGCGCGAAATGGGGAAGATGCCTTAAAACGGATCAAGGAACTGAATCCAGATGTTGTCACACTAGATGTGGAAATGCCTGTTTTAAATGGAACAGAAGCATTAAAACAAATTCTGGCTGAACATGACCTTGCCGTGATTATGGTGTCAAGCCAGACAAAGCAAGGGAAAGATTTAACTATCCATTGCTTAGAACTTGGTGCGTTTGACTTTGTGACAAAGCCTTCAGGAAGTATTTCGCTCGATTTGCACAAAGTAAGAGGCCAAATTGTAGAGCGAGTGCTTGCGGCAGGGATGTCAAGGAAACGCACAGAAGTGCAGATTTCTCCTAAGCCGGTGATGAAGACGCCAAGTCCAGTGGCTTTTCCTCGCCCGCAAGCAGTAAAAAGCAGCTCACTCCGAAAGATTATTTCAATCGGAACATCGACGGGAGGGCCAAGAGCACTTCAACGAGTCGTCACGAAGCTGCCAAAGGACATAGAAGCACCCATTTTGATTGTGCAGCATATGCCGGCAGGATTTACGGCATCACTTGCTACTAGGTTAGACCATTTATCTCAAATTTCGATTAAAGAAGCACAAGATGGAGATATCGCTAAAAATGGAGTGGCTTACATAGCTCCTGGTGGAATGAATATGTCACTTCATGAACAAGGGGCATCCTTAGTCATCAGGCTGTCTCCAGAGGACACGGAAAGCCGGCACAAACCTTCTGTTAACTATTTATTTGAATCCATCAGCAATATAAAGGGTTACGAGAAAATTGCTGTCATTATGACAGGCATGGGTAGTGACGGCACAGAAGGTGTCAAAAAAATGGTCGCAAGCGGTCCTACGAAAGTCATTGCAGAAAAAGAAGAATCATGTGTTGTTTTCGGAATGCCTAAATCAGTCATTAAAGCAGGCCTTGCACATGAAACAAGGCATGTGGATGACATCGCACATGCAATTATAAGCTCCATGAAAAAAGAGAGGGCGTGAACACGTTGGATGTAAACCAATACTTAGATATCTTTTTAGATGAAAGCAGAGAACACTTACAAACTTGTAATGAAAAACTTCTTGATTTAGAAAAGAACCCAACCGACTTGCAGCTAGTGAATGATATATTCAGAGCGGCTCACACATTGAAAGGCATGAGTGCAACGATGGGCTACGCTGATATGGCTCAGCTAACACATCATTTAGAAAACATGTTTGATGCCATTCGAAATGAACAAATGATTGTCACACCTGAGTCAATGGACACGATGTTTGAAGCACTTGATCACCTTGAAGCAATGGTTCAATCAATTGCAGAAGGCGGAGATGGGAAACGCGATGTCACAGAGGTTAGTAAAAAGCTAGATGTGACAGGAAGCCATGCTGAGGCAGCTCCTAGTGTTGAAACAGCGGATGTATCAGCTACGGCTGCTAACGACTTAGACTATAACGAATTTGAACGAACAGTGCTTGATGAAGCGAGGGAACAAGGCTTTAAATGTTATGAACTCAATGTGACATTAAGTGACGCATGCTTATTAAAAGCCGTTCGTGTCTATATGATCTTTGAAAGACTGAACGAAGCAGGCGAGGTCGTCAAAACAGTTCCAAATGCAGAACTTTTAGAATCAGAAGATTTCGAATCTGAATTCAGTATTTCTTATTTATCTAAACAACCGATGGATGAAGTGAAAAAAATCGTGATGGCGATCTCAGAAGTTGAACATGTTGAGATCTCAGAAGTCTCTGCATTTGAAGAAGCTGCTCAAGCTGAAAAACAAGAGGCAAAACCTGAACAGGAAAAAGAAGAAGTATCTGTGCCTGCTGCGAAAGCACCAGCAAGCGATGCGCCAAAAGCAAATGGCAATAACGGTGCAGCTGCCGGCGGAACAAAAACGATTCGTGTCAACATTGACCGTCTCGATTCTCTAATGAATCTATTTGAAGAACTGGTGATTGACAGAGGCCGTTTAGAGCAGATTGCAAAAGAATTAGAAAATAACGAACTCACAGACACCGTTGAAAGAATGACACGTATTTCTGGAGACCTGCAATCGATCATCCTGAACATGAGAATGGTACCTGTGGAAACAGTGTTTAACAGATTCCCGCGTATGATTCGTCAATTGACAAAAGAGCTGAATAAGAAAATTGAACTGATCATTGAAGGTGCTGAGACAGAGCTTGATCGAACAGTCATCGACGAGATTGGAGATCCGCTCTTACACTTACTTAGAAACAGTCTAGATCACGGAATTGAATCGCCAGAAGAACGTGTGAAAAAAGGCAAGCCAGAAAAAGGCACCGTTCTATTAAAGGCGTATCATAGCGGAAACCACGTCTTCATTGAAGTAGAAGATGATGGCGGCGGAATTAACCGTAAGAAAGTGCTTGAAAAAGCATTAGAGCGCGGGGTTATTACAGAAAGAGAAGCAGAGACGCTTGAAGATCATCAAATTGATTCATTGATCTTTGCAGCAGGTTTCTCTACAGCTGATACGATTTCTGACATCTCAGGCCGCGGTGTAGGCCTTGACGTTGTGAAAAACAAGCTGGAATCACTAGGTGGATCTGTGAGCATCAACTCAACAGAAGGACAGGGCTCACTATTCTCGATCCAGCTTCCGCTTACATTATCGATTATTTCCGTTCTTCTTGTGAAACTGGAAGAGGAAACATTTGCGATTCCGATTTCTTCTATTATTGAAACGGCTGTCATTAAGAAAAGCGACATCCTTCAAACGCATGATCGTGAAGTGATTGATTTCCGCGGATTTATCGTACCGGTCGTGTACTTGAAGAAACAATTCCACGTACCAAATGCGAATGAATTAGAGGAAGAACTGCACATCATCGTTGTTCGTAAAGGAGATAAGCTGACAGCATTTGTGGTCGATTCATTTATTGGTCAGCAAGAGGTTGTATTGAAATCACTAGGAGATTACCTGCCAAACGTGTTTGCGATCTCAGGCGCAACAATCCTAGGCGACGGTCAAGTTGCACTCATCGTTGACTGTAATGCACTGATCAAGTAAAAAACAATAGAGGAGCGGTCTGAAATGAGTACAGATATCAAAACTGGCGAAAAGATGATTGTGTTTATCGTAAACAAAAAAGAATACGCCATTTCAGTATCAGAAGTAAAGTCCATTGAAAAATGGCAGCAGCCAACAAGAGTCCCTGGCGTTGCCCCTTATATATGTGGTGTTATTAATCTGCGCGGTGTCGTGACACCTGTCATCGACCTTAGAGTCAGACTTGGATCAACTGACAACGACATTACAGATGAAACAAGAATGATTATTGTACAAGTTGGTGACATTGAAGTCGGCTGGATTGTTGATGAAGCGAATGATGTCATTACAGTCCATCAAGAAGAAGTAGAATCTTCTCCTGAATCAGCTGAAAAAGAAGGACAATCATGGGTGACAGGTATCATTAAGCATGATCAGCGTCTATTTAATATCATTCATCCTGGTGCCGTCCTCGACAAGAGCGTTCAAGATGCACCTGTTCATTAAGGAGGATGTGAAATGAGCATTTTCAATGAAATAAAAGATGAACAGCTGGATGTATTAAGAGAGGTTGGGAATATTGGAGCAGGCCACGCCGCGTCTGCTCTTGCCAGCCTATTGGATCGCAAAATAGATATGGCTGTTCCGTTTGTCAAGGTTCTCTCGTTTGAAGAATTAATGGATTTCTTTGGCGGTGCAGACCTCCCAGTTGCAAGTATTTTCCTGCGGATGGAAGGAGATTTATCCGGCTCTATCTTTTTCATTATGCCATTTGAGCAAGCAGAGCAATTTGTAAGAGAGCTTGTACAGGATCCGGCATTTGATATTGATACCATTCACGAGCATGTGATGGGGACGTCAGCACTACACGAGCTGGGAAATATTTTAGCAGGCTCTTATTTATCAGCCCTTGCCGATTTAACAAAATTGCAGCTTCACCCAAGTGTTCCAGATGTTACGCTCGATATGTTCGGGGCTGTCATTAGTGAAGGGTTAATGCAATTCAGCCCTCTAGGGGATCAGGCAATTGTGATTGATACATCGATTTTTGATGATCAAAATAAGCAAGAGCTGAAAGGAAATATGTTTCTATTACCAGACTTTGAATCGTTTGAAAAACTATTCAAAGCATTAGGTAACCTGTAATGAACGTTCAGATTCCGGCAGTTGTAAAGGTTGGTATAGCGGATGTTCAGATTGTGAAAACACCGGACCGCATTCGGACATCCGGACTTGGTTCTTGTGTAGGACTTGTTCTGTTTGATCAAGAAAAAAAACTGGCAGGTCTTGTCCATGTCATGCTTCCAGACTCATCCCTTGCAAAAGGGGCAGTGGAGAACTTGGCTAAATATGCAGATACAGGTGTCAAGCATACAATTGATCTGCTTCTTAAAGAAGGAGCACGCAAACATGCGCTAAAGGCAAAACTTGCTGGCGGCGCAGAAATGTTTAAGTTTAAGTCAACCAATGATCTGATGAGAATTGGACCTAGAAACGTATCAGCTGTTAAAGAACATCTGTCTCTTTATCGCATCCCGATCATTAGTGAGGATACGGGCGGGAACAATGGCCGTACGATTGAATTTGATCCGCTTACGACAGAGCTTGAGATCCGCACTGTGAAGCAAGGCACTATGAAGATATAACTAAGGAAGTATAGGGGGAGAAAGATGCAATCCTTAAATTACGAAGATCAGGCGCTATGGGCTAGATGGAAAGAGTGGAAGGACCCAGCTGCTGGAGATGATCTTATGCGCCGCTATATGCCGCTCGTCACATATCATGTTGGAAGAATTTCCATCGGACTCCCGAAGTCAGTGCATAAAGAAGACTTGATCAGTCTAGGGATGCTCGGTTTATATGATGCCCTTGAAAAATTCGACCCCGGAAGAGATCTGAAGTTTGATACATATGCATCCTTCAGAATCCGCGGGGCCATCATCGACGGTCTTCGTAAAGAGGACTGGCTGCCTCGTACATCAAGAGAAAAAACAAAAAAAGTAGAAGCGGCTATTGAAAAGCTTGAACAGCGCTATTTACGAAATGTGACGCCGACAGAAGTGGCAGAGGAACTTGGCATGAGTGAACAGGATGTTGTCACAACAATGAATGAAGGTTTCTTTGCGAATCTGCTTTCAATCGACGAGAAGCTGCATGATCAAGAAGACGGTGAAAACGTCCAAGTCATGATTCGCGACGAGAAAACAGTGACACCTGAAGAGAAGATGCTGAAAGATGAATTAATAGAACAGCTTGCTGAAAAAATGACCGAGCTATCGGAAAAAGAAAAGCTCGTGATCAGTCTTTTCTATAAAGAGGAACTGACGTTAACAGAAATCGGTCATGTGCTCAATTTATCGACCTCGCGCATTTCGCAAATTCATTCAAAGGCATTGTTCAAGCTTAAGCATCTGCTTGATAAAGCCATTCAATCTTAAAGAGTTAGTGAGTGAAAAAATATGTTATGGCTGATTAGCTTCATGCTTCATGCTGCACTTATTTATTTTGTGATCATTTTATATACGAGAATGAATTCGCTGAAGATAACTGAACAAAAGCAGCGAGAACTTCTAGAAGAAACGGAAAATACCCTGGCTGCATTTTTGATGGAAGTCAAAGAAGAGAATGACAAACTATCAAAAGTGGCAGCCGCTTCCCCTGATTTTTCTGCTGAAGAGCTGAAATCGGATTTTCAGACACCAAAGCAGCCACAACCACCAATTGAATCCCAGCAATCGGTAGAAAGTGAAGATCCAGTACCAGAGCACTTGTCGGCTCTCCTTAGTGAAGTTGAAGTGCAGGAAGAGAAGGTAAACGAACCCGTTCCACATCTTGAATCAGAAGCTTCTGTGCCTTCTGAAAGTGAAATAGAAGAAACATTCGAGGACCAAGTGAAGACCTTATATGACAAAGGGCATTCGCTAGAAGAAATAGCGAAAGAACTGAAAACGGGCAAGACAGAAATCGAGCTTTTATTAAAATTTAGCGGAAAGCTGTAAAGGATTCTTGATTGTCAGTCCATCATGTGTTATATTATTTCTTGGTGTTAAATACACACGCTTAATGATTCGTATGAAGGTGCTGCCGTGGCGCAGTTTTATGTGAACATGACTTGAGCGGAGGAAAAAAAACCATTATATTAGGAGGCAACAAAATGTCAGTTATTTCTATGAAACAATTGCTAGAAGCTGGTGTTCACTTCGGTCACCAAACGCGCCGTTGGAACCCAAAAATGAAGCGTTACATCTTTACAGAGCGTAACGGTATCTACATCATCGATCTTCAAAAAACGGTGAAAAAAGTAGAAGAAGCTTACAACTTCACGAAAAACCTTGCTGCTGACGGAGGGAAAATCCTTTTCGTTGGTACGAAAAAGCAAGCACAAGATTCAGTGAAAGAAGAAGCAATCCGTTCTGGTATGTTCTATGTGAACCAACGCTGGCTTGGTGGAACTTTAACAAACTTTGAAACAAT
This sequence comes from Bacillus sp. NMCC4, assembly GCF_002998555.1. Lineage (NCBI taxonomy): Bacteria > Bacillati > Bacillota > Bacilli > Caryophanales > Bacillaceae > Bacillus > Bacillus sp. NMCC4. The sequence goes on from NZ_PVRA01000002.1 coordinate 343,130, forward strand.
CCAAAAACGTATCAAACGTTTAAAAGATATTGAAAAAATGCAAGAAAACGGTACATTCGATGTTCTTCCTAAGAAAGAAGTCGTTCAACTGAAAAAAGAATTAGAGCGTCTTGAAAAATTCCTAGGCGGAATCAAAGACATGAAAGGTCTTCCGGATGCACTTTTCATTATCGACCCTCGTAAAGAGCGTATTGCAGTTGCAGAAGCTCGTAAATTGAATATCCCAATCATCGGTATCGTTGACACAAACTGTGATCCAGACGAAATTGATGTTGTGATCCCTGCAAACGATGATGCAATCCGTGCTGTAAAACTTCTAACTGCTAAAATGGCAGATGCGATTCTTGAGTCTAAACAAGGCGAAGAAGAAGCTGTTGTAGAAGAAACGACAGAAACTGAAACAACAACTGCGTAACCTATTCAAAAGGTGATAAGAGGGAAATGCCTTTTATCACCTTTTTTTCACCTAGTAATCCGTGTTTTAACATAGAAGGAGGAAATGTAAAATGGCAATTACTGCTCAATTAGTTAAAGAACTGCGTCAAAAAACTGGTGCAGGTATGATGGACTGTAAAAAAGCGTTAACAGAAACTGATGGTGACATCGACAAAGCAATCGATCTTCTAAGAGAAAAAGGAATTGCAAAAGCTGCGAAAAAAGCAGACCGTATTGCTGCAGAAGGATTAACTCTTATCAAAACTGACGGCAACACAGGCGTGATCCTAGAAGTGAACTCTGAGACTGATTTCGTTGCGAAAAACGAAGGATTCCAATCACTTCTTAACGAACTTGCTGATCATTTGCTTGCTGCTAAACCTGCAACAATTGAAGAAGCTCATGCTTCTAAAATGGAAAACGGTTCAACTGTTGAAGAGCATATCACATCTGCAATTGCAAAAATCGGAGAGAAAATCACTCTACGTCGTTTCTCTGTTATCACGAAAGAAGATAACGCAGCATTCGGTTCTTACTTACACATGGGCGGACGCATCGGTGTGTTAGCTGTTCTTAACGGAACAACTGACGAAGAGCTTGCAAGAGACATTGCAATGCACGTTGCTGCTGTAAACCCTAAATACATTTCTCGTGACCAAGTGTCAGAAGAAGAAGCAAACCGTGAGCGCGAAGTATTAACACAGCAAGCGCTTCAAGAAGGAAAGCCTGAAAATATCGTAGCTAAAATGGTAGAAGGCCGTCTAAACAAATTCTTCGAAGAAATTTGCTTACTTGACCAAGCATTCGTTAAAAACCCAGATGAAAAAGTGAAACAAGTAGTAGCTGCGAAAAACGCAAGCATTCAAACTTATGTTCGCTATGAAGTGGGCGAAGGTATTGAAAAGCGTCAAGACAACTTTGCTGAAGAAGTTATGAGCCAAGTGAAAAAATAATGTTTGAAAAGCTCTCTGGGGCTTTTTTAGGGAGCACAAGCACTGTGTTCCCTATTTTTTAGAGGATATTGATTTACAAAAGACAGTTTCTTACGCATAATAAGAGACGGTATAGTTTACACTTGGAGGTTATCATGAGCAAACCGAAATATAATCGCATTGTACTGAAGCTAAGTGGCGAAGCACTAGCAGGTGATGCTGGAAATGGAATTAACCCAACTGTCATTCAATCAATTGCAAAGCAAGTAAAAGAAATTGCAGAGCTTGATGTTGAGGTTGCAGTTGTTGTAGGCGGAGGAAACCTTTGGCGCGGTAAGACAGGCAGTGACTTGGGAATGGACCGTGCAACAGCAGACTACATGGGCATGCTGGCAACAGTGATGAATTCACTCGCGCTACAGGACAGCCTAGAAACGCTTGGCATTCAGTCTAGGGTACAAACCTCTATCGAAATGAGACAGGTTGCAGAGCCATACATAAGAAGAAAAGCGATCCGTCATCTTGAGAAGAAACGTGTCGTGATTTTTGCTGCAGGTACTGGTAACCCTTATTTCTCTACAGATACAACGGCAGCACTTCGTGCAGCAGAAATTGAAGCAGATGTCATTTTAATGGCGAAAAATAATGTAGACGGTGTCTACAGTGCTGATCCTCGTACAGATGCGGATGCAGTAAAATATGATAAGCTTTCATATCTTGACGTGTTAAAAGAAGGGCTTGCTGTAATGGATTCTACTGCGTCCTCATTATGTATGGACAATGACATTCCATTAATCGTATTCTCCATTATGGAAGAAGGAAATATTAAACGTGCCGTAAATGGCGAATCAATTGGAACGATTGTGAGGGGGAAATAACGTGTCAAAAGAAGTATTGAACCAAACGAAAGAAAAAATGGAAAAAGCCGTTCAAGCATACGGACGTGAACTAGCAACTGTTCGTGCGGGCAGAGCAAATGCTTCATTGCTTGATAAAGTGACGGTTGATTATTACGGTGCACAAACACCACTCAACCAAATCGCGTCAATCACAGTGCCAGAAGCACGTATGCTGATTATCACACCTTATGATAAAACAGCCATCGGTGATATCGAAAAATCGATCCAAAAGTCTGATCTTGGCATCACGCCAACAAGTGACGGAAATGTGATCCGCATTGCGATTCCTGCACTAACAGAAGAAAGACGTAAAGAGCTTGTGAAAGTGGTAAGAAAATATTCAGAAGAAGCAAAAGTAGCTGTTCGTAATGTTCGTCGTGATGCAAACGATGAGTTGAAAAAACTTGAGAAAAATGGTGAGATCACTGAAGATGAATTAAGATCATCGACAGAGGATGTTCAAAAATTGACAGATGAATATGTCGCTAAAATTGATGACGTGACGAAAGATAAAGAAAAAGAAATCATGGAAGTTTAAGAAAAAACTATGTACAATAGATAATAGTGAAAAGACCCTCTTCATGTTTACAGGGGGTTTTTTTGTTAATACTGTTGGTGACTATATTATTAGCGGGAACGCAACCTTTTTGGGTGATGGAGGAATCTCATGCTCAATATACTCAAAAATTGGAAGAATCAGCAAACTGCTGCTTCCAACTTAGAAAGCCTGACAAAAGAAGACATATTAAATGGAGAAATTCCTGAACATATCGCCATTATCATGGATGGGAACGGAAGATGGGCGAAAAAACGTGCTCTTCCACGGGTAGCAGGACATCATGAAGGAATGAAAGTCGTCAAGCGCATGACAAAGCTTGCAAATGAGCTGAATGTCAAAGTGCTGACTTTGTATGCTTTCTCTACGGAAAATTGGAAACGTCCAAAACTAGAAGTAGACTTTTTAATGAAGCTTCCTGAAGAATTTTTGAACATCTACCTGCCTGAACTCATCGAGGAAAATGTCCGTGTGCGCTTAACAGGTGATCCAGACGGCCTCCCGCAGCATACGAAAAGAGCGGTAGAGAACGCAGTAAAGAGTACGGCGAATAACGACGGACTCGTTTTGAATTTTGCGCTCAACTATGGAGGGCGCACAGAAATCGTCTCCGCATGCAGACAAATTTCTGAAAAAGTCAAAGAAGGTAAGCTTCAAGCAGAAGACATCACAGAAGAGATGTTTTCAGCTTATTTAATGACAGAATCTCTTCAAGATCCGGATTTGCTTATTCGCACAAGTGGAGAAATTAGATTAAGTAACTTTATGCTTTGGCAAATTGCATACAGCGAGTTTGTCTTTACGGATGTGCTTTGGCCTGACTTTTCTGATGAGCATCTTATAGGCGCTATCGGAGAATACCAGCGCCGCGGCCGGAGGTTCGGTGGAATTTAGAGGGTGGTGCAGATGAAACAAAGAATTTTGACGGGTGTTTTGGCAGCTGCAGTCTTTTTACTTGCGGTTATATATGGACAGATGCCATTTACCCTGCTGATTTACTTAATGGGAAGTGTCGCTCTCTTTGAGCTTCTAAGAATGAAAAAGATATCGATTTTCAGCTTTCCTGGTATTGTCAGCTTAATATTGCTTTGGCTTTTAATGGGCGGAGAGAACAGCTTCTTCCCGAACGTAGACGCATCAAAAATGCAAATTGCTTTATTTGCAGTCTTAATCCTTTTAACTTATACAGTGTTGAGCAAAAACTCTTTCACATTCGATGAGGTTGCTTTTGTTGTATTAGCGACATTATATATTGGCGTCAGTTTCTATTATTTCATCCAAATTAGAGGCTTATATGGCATGAGTGCGATCTTCTTCGCAGCAGTGATTATTTGGTCCACTGACTCAGGTGCATACTTTATTGGGAAATCTATGGGGAAACGAAAGCTCTGGCCAGAGATCAGTCCAAACAAAACAGTAGAAGGATTTATCGGCGGAATCGTCACAGCGGTCGTGTTGTCATTTGTGTTTCAGGCGGTTACAGGATTTTTGCCATCATATCTGCTTGTTATGTTTATTACTCTTTTGCTCAGTATCTTTGGACAGCTTGGCGACCTTGTGGAATCTGCTTTAAAGCGTCATTATCACGTAAAGGATTCAGGGACAATTCTCCCTGGACATGGCGGGATTTTGGACAGGTTTGACAGCTTTTTGTTCGTTCTGCCGTTTTTATATTTACTGCTCGCAACGTTTGCCAGCTAACCTCATAGAAACTTATTGAACGAGAGAAGGAGTGGCAATTTGAAATATATTTCGCTATTAGGCGCAACAGGATCAATTGGAGAACAAACATTAGATGTGATTAGGCAGCACCCAGACAAATTTAAGCTGAAAGCCATGACATTTGGCCGAAATGTAGATAAGGCCATTCCAATCATAGAACAGTTTCAGCCTGAATTTGTCGGATGTTTAAGTGAAGAGACTTATCAGACGCTAAAAGGTCATTCATTTGAATACGATGTCAAGATGGCTGCTGGTGATGAAGCCAACATCGAGGCAGCGACCTATGATGCAGTGGACGTTGTGGTCAATGCACTTGTAGGAAGTGTTGGGCTTGTTCCAACATTAAAGGCCATTGAACAAAAAAAGACGATTGCACTCGCAAATAAGGAAACACTTGTCACAGCTGGTCATATAGTAAAAGAGTACGCGAAAACATATGATGTACCTTTACTTCCTGTCGATAGTGAGCATTCCGCTATTTTTCAATGCCTGCAAGGTGAACAAGCTAAAAACATTGAACGCTTAATCGTGACAGCTTCAGGTGGTAGTTTCCGAGATAAAAAACGAACTGAACTTGAAGGTGTTACGGTTGAAGAAGCGCTGAACCACCCAAACTGGTCAATGGGAGCGAAAATTACCATTGATTCAGCGACGATGATGAATAAAGGGCTCGAGGTGATTGAGGCACATTGGTTGTTTGATATACCGTATGAACAAATTGATGTGCTGTTACATAAAGAGAGCATTATCCATTCGATGGTGGAATTTCACGATAAAAGCGTCATGGCTCAGTTAGGGACACCAGACATGAGAGTGCCCATTCAATATGCACTCACATACCCTGACAGGGCGCCATTACCAGAAGCGAAATCATTGAAACTTTGGGAGATTGGACAATTGAATTTCCAAAAAGCGGATTTTGACAGGTATCGCTGCTTACATTTTGCTTATGAATCAGGTAAAATAGGAGGGACAATGCCTGCTGTGCTCAATGCAGCAAATGAAATGGCAGTTGATGCATTTCTGAAAGGCAAAGTAACGTTCCTGCAAATTGAAGAATTGATTGAAAAGGCACTAAATAGACATCATGTGATTTCAACGCCTAGTTTGCAAGATATCCATGAAGTGGACAAAGATACACGAGACTTTGTTCAATCAATCCTCACATAAGGTGGTATGTTCGTGAATACAGTGATTGCGTTTATTATTATTTTTGGAACGCTCGTTTTTTTCCACGAGCTTGGCCATTTAATTATGGCGCAGCGAGCGGGGATTTTATGCCGCGAGTTCGCAATTGGTTTTGGGCCGAAGATTTTCTCCTTTAAACGAAAGGAAACCGTTTATACCATTAGACTTCTCCCTATTGGCGGATTTGTTAAAATGGCAGGAGAGGACCCTGAAGTCATTGAAATTAAACCAGGTCATACAGTGGGGCTCTTATTCAATGAGCAAAATGAAGTAGAAAAAATCATTTTAAATGACAAAGAAAAATATCCTGATGCACTTGTCATCGAAGTTGAGCAGATTGATTTAGATCATGCCATGAGAATCTCAGGATATGAAGCTGGAAATGAAGATATTTTGACTGGCTACAATGTCAGTCAAACAAGCTTTTATATTGCAGATGGTGAAGAAATTCAAATCGCACCATACAATCGTCAATTTGGATCAAAAACGGTATGGCAGCGTATTAAAGCGATCGCAGCTGGACCGATTATGAACTTTATCCTGGCGTATGTGATTTTGGTTGCTTTAGGCTTTATTCAAGGGGTAACCGTTGATGATCCTGTACTCGGCAAGCTGACGAAAGACGGCCGAGCAACAGAAGCTGGACTCATGCAGGGTGACCACATCGTGTCCATTAACGGGGATAAAATGAATTCTTGGACAGACGTCGTTCAAACCGTTCAAAAGAACCCTGAGAAAAAAATGAATGTCGTCATTGACCGAGACGGCAAAGAAAGCACTGTGCAGGTTGTACCAGAAGCTGTGAAAGCAGACGGAAAAAGCATTGGCCGTTTCGGATCTTATCCGCCAACGGAAAATGGATTTCTGAAGGTTATTTCATCCTCAGGAACGACTGTGATTTCAACAGCAGGTCTGATTTTAACGAACTTGCAAAAAATTGTCACAGGACAATTTTCACTAGATATGTTAGCGGGTCCTGTTGGGATCTATGACATGACAGGAGAAGTAGCCAAGCAAGGTGTGTTAACATTAATGCAGTTTGCGGCGTTCCTTAGTATCAACTTAGGCATCGTGAATTTATTACCGATTCCTGCACTAGACGGAGGACGTTTACTATTCTTGTTTGTTGAAGCCATTCGTGGTAAACCAATTAATCGTGAGAAAGAAGCACTTGTTGTCTTTATCGGTGTTGCATTCCTCATGCTGTTAATGCTAGTGGTTACGTGGAATGACATCCAGCGATTATTTTTATAAAAACCAATGTCTCTTGTTTCTCATTACGGGAAACAAGAGTTTTTGTGAGAAGTCCTATTTCATAAATGAGGTGTAACGACATGAGACAATCCCTGACTTTCATTCCAACTCTTCGAGAGGTGCCGGCAGATGCTGAGGCAAAAAGTCATCAGCTCTTAGTAAGAGCTGGGTTCATTAGACAAAATACAAGCGGAATCTATCATTATCTGCCGCTTGCTCATAAAGTCATCCAGCATATTCAATCCATTGTTCGCAAGGAAATGGAAAAGGCAGGAGCAGCTGAGCTGTTAATGCCAGTGCTGCAGCAGGCAGAAATGTGGCAAGAGTCAGGAAGATGGTATACATACGGTCCAGAATTGATGCGTATGAAAGATCGTCATGGCCGCGAGTTCGCACTTGGCCCAACGCACGAAGAGGTGATCACATCACTCGTACGCAGCGAAGTAAAATCGTATAAGAAGCTTCCTTTAACTCTTTATCAAATTCAATCAAAATTCCGCGATGAACAGAGACCGCGTTTTGGGCTGCTGCGCGGACGTGAATTTATTATGAAGGATGCGTACTCATTCCATTCTTCACCAGAAAGCCTTGATGACACATACAACAAGATGTTTACAGCTTACTCCAATGTATTCTCAAAAGTAGGTCTTAATTTTAGACCAGTCATTGCAGATTCTGGTGCAATGGGAGGAAAAGATACACATGAGTTTATGGCACTGTCAGAAGTAGGAGAAGATACAATTGCATACTCTGACACATCTTCCTATGCTGCGAACATTGAAATGGCTGAAGCTGTTTATCACGGAGAAGAAGCAAATCCTGCGGACTTCAAAGAACTTGAAAAAGTCCACACACCGCAAGTAAAAACGATTCAAGACATCGCTGGATTTTTAGAAGTTGATCCTTCTCTTTGTATCAAATCTGTTTTGTTTAAAGCAGATGATGCATATGTTCTAATCCTGACTAGAGGCGACCATGAAGTAAATGATGTGAAAGTGAAAAACTTGGTAGGAGCACAGCTTGTAGAGCTTGCTACTCGCGAAGAAGTACTAGAAGTCATTGGAACAGAGCCTGGGTTTGTTGGTCCTGTGAAGCTGGAAGCAGAAGTCGATATTTATGCAGACCTTGCGGTTAAAGGCATGACAAATGCTGTCGCAGGTGCAAACGAAGCGGATTATCACTATGTCAATGTCAATCCTGCGCGTGATGTATCAGTGAAAGAATTCACAGATCTTCGTTTAATTCAAGAAGGAGATGTTTCTCCAGATGGAGAAGGCACAATCCAGTTTGCCAAAGGGATTGAAGTAGGACAAGTCTTTAAACTAGGCACTCGTTATTCTGAGTCAATGGATGCGACGTACCTCGATGAGAATGGACGAGCGCAGCCAATGATTATGGGATGCTATGGTATCGGTATCTCTAGAACTCTTTCAGCAATTGTTGAACAGCATCACGATGAGAAAGGAATCATTTGGCCCGAAACTGTTGCGCCATATGACCTTCATCTCCTTGCATTAAATATGAAAAACGATGCTCAAAAAGAGCTGGCTGAAACGTTATACGAGCGCTTAGAAGATGAGGGCTTTGACGTACTTTTCGATGACCGCCAAGAGCGTGCCGGAGTAAAATTTGCAGACAGTGATTTAATTGGGCTGCCAATTCGCATTAGCTGTGGAAAACGTTCAGAAGAAGGCATTGTTGAAGTGAAGTTTAGAAAATCAGGTGAATCACATGAAGTATCTGTTGATGAGCTGATTTCATTTATACGCCAAGCATAAAAACGAACAAAAAAATGAAGGTACCTCCTGTAGAAAAGAGGTACCTTTCTGATTGACAAAAGGAGGGTTCTGTCTTGGATGAACAATTACCGATCACACGGCGGCAATTTCATATATTACTCAATCAGATTCAAATGACAGATGATGACCTCAGTCGTTACTTTGAAGAAGGAGAAATCGTCAAATTGACGGTGCATAAGGCGACGAAAACGTGGCATTTCCTTTTTAAATTTAAGGCGCTTCTGCCTTACAAGGTATATGCGATGTTTCTCAGCAGGCTGACAAATGCATTTTCTCATATTGCACAAGTCACTTGTACGATTGAAGTCAATGATCCGAACATCTCTGAAGAGCTCGTTCAATCGTATTGGTCACATTGTGTGGAAGAGCTTCAAGGAATTTCTCCTCCAATCATCAGCTTGCTTCAGCAGCAAAAACCATCGCTGTCTGGACATAAAATCATCATCAAAACGAAAAGCGAAACAGAGGCTTTGGCCATCAAGAAGAAGTACAGCCCAATGCTCCAGGCTGCTTTTAAACAAGTGGGCTTTCCAGAGCTGCAATTCGATACAGAAATTTTTGTATCAGATCAAGAGATTCAGAAGTTCAGAGAACAAAAGCTTGCTGAAGATCAAGAAAGAGCGATGCAAGCCCTCACTGAGATGGAGAAGAAGGAAAGTGAGGAGCAGGATGAAGCTCCGTCTGGTCCTCTCATGATTGGCTATCAAATTAAAGACAATGAAGAAATCCGTACGCTTGATAGTATTATGGATGAGGAACGAAGAATCACCGTTCAAGGCTACGTATTCGATGCAGAAACGCGTGAGCTGAAAAGCGGCAGAACGCTTTGTATCTTTAAGATTACAGATTATACAAACAGTATTTTAATCAAAATGTTTGCAAGAGAAAAAGAAGATGCCCAGCTGATGAAATCATTGAAAAAAGGCATGTGGGTCAAAGCAAGAGGAAGCATTCAAAACGATACGTTTGTCAGAGACCTTGTCATGATTGCCAATGACGTCAATGAAATGAAACCTCAGCTGAAAGAGGATACGGCACCTGAGGGTGAAAAACGTGTCGAGCTTCATTTGCATTCCCCAATGAGCCAAATGGATGCTGTCACTGGCATTGGCAGGCTGGTGGAACAAGCAAAAAAATGGGGACATGAAGCGATTGCCCTGACGGATCATGCGGTTGTACAATCCTTCCCAGATGCGTATTCAGCAAGTAAAAAGCATGACATCAAAATGATGTACGGTGTGGAAATCAACTTGGTGGACGACGGAGTACCCATTGCCTATAATCCGGAGCACCGTTTGTTAGATGACGCGACGTATGTCGTATTTGACGTAGAGACAACTGGACTTTCAGCCGTTTATGACACGATCATTGAGCTGGCAGCAGTGAAAATAAAAGGCGGGGAAATCATTGACCGCTTTGAGGCATTTGCAAATCCTCATCACCCATTATCAGCGACAACGATCGAATTAACGGGTATTACGGATGATATGGTCAGAGATGCTCCAGATGTCGTCGATGTCGTGCGCGATTTCAAAGAATGGATTGGACAAGATATCCTTGTTGCGCACAATGCAAGTTTTGATATGGGCTTTTTAAATGCAGCGTACAAACGCCTGTTAAAAACAGATAAAGCGTCAAACCCTGTGATTGATACACTTGAACTTGGCCGATTCCTTTACCCTGAATTTAAAAATCACCGGCTCAATACACTTTGTAAAAAGTTCGATATAGAACTGACGCAGCATCACCGGGCCATTTACGATGCAGAGGCGACAGGCTACCTCATGCTGAAGATGCTAAAAGATGCGGCTGAAAAAGAAATTGCCTATCACGATCAATTGAATGAAAACATGGGTCAGTCTAATGCCTACCAGCGCTCACGTCCTTACCATGCCATTCTGATCGCACAAAATGAGACCGGTCTGAAAAATTTATTCAAACTTGTTTCTCTTTCTCATATTCATTATTTCTACCGGGTGCCGCGCATTCCGCGCTCACAGCTTGAGAAATATCGAGAAGGTTTAATTATCGGGTCTGCCTGTGATAAGGGTGAGGTCTTTGAAGGGATGATGCAAAAATCACCTGATGAGGTGGAAGACATTGCAGCATTTTACGACTATTTAGAAGTTCATCCGCCAGAAGTGTATCAGCATCTGCTGCAGCTGGAGCTTGTTCGAGATGAACGTGCGTTAAAAGAAATCATCACAAACATTGTGAAGCTTGGCGAAAAGCTCAATAAACCAGTCGTGGCAACTGGAAATGTGCATTATCTGCATCCAGAAGACAAAATTTATCGTAAAATCTTAATTTCATCACAGGGTGGAGCAAATCCGCTTAACCGTCACGAACTGCCAAAAGTTCATTTTAGAACGACAGATGAAATGCTTGAAGCATTCTCCTTCCTAGGAGACGAAAAAGCGAAAGAGATCGTCGTGGCGAATACGAAAAAAGTATCTGAGATGGTCGAAAGCATTAAACCAATCAAAGATGACCTATACACACCAAAAATTGAAGGTGCAGATGAAGAAATACGGGAAATGAGCTATCAAATGGCGCGCAGCATCTACGGAGATGATTTGCCGAAAATTGTAGAAGACCGTATTGAGAAAGAATTAAAAAGTATTATCGGCCATGGATTCGCCGTTATTTACTTAATCTCTCATAAGCTTGTAAAGAAATCACTTGATGATGGATATCTTGTTGGTTCAAGGGGATCTGTCGGCTCATCTCTTGTTGCAACATTAACAGAGATTACCGAAGTGAACCCACTTGCCCCGCATTATGTATGTCCAAGCTGTAAGCATTCGGAGTTCTTTAATGACGGATCTGTTGGTTCAGGCTTTGACCTTCCTGACAAAGACTGCCCAGAATGTGGTACGCCGTACAAAAAAGATGGACATGATATTCCGTTTGAAACGTTCTTAGGTTTTAAAGGAGACAAAGTCCCTGATATCGACTTGAACTTCTCAGGTGAATATCAGCCGATTGCACATAACTATACGAAAGAGCTGTTCGGTGAAGAGTATGTATACCGAGCAGGTACGATTGGTACTGTTGCAGAAAAAACAGCATATGGTTACGTGAAAGGCTACGCAGGAGATCATAATCTTCATATGAGGGGCGCAGAAATCGACCGGCTTGTCCAAGGCTGTACAGGGGTCAAACGGACAACGGGCCAGCACCCAGGCGGTATTATCGTAGTGCCGGATTATATGGACATTTATGATTTCTCACCAATTCAATATCCAGCAGATGCGACAGGTTCTGATTGGAAAACGACGCATTTTGATTTCCATTCAATCCATGACAACTTGCTCAAGCTGGATATACTAGGGCACGATGATCCAACGGTTATTCGTATGCTTCAGGATTTAAGCGGAATTGATCCAAAAACGATTCCAACAGACGATCCAGAAGTAATGAAAATTTTCCAAGGAACAGAGCCTCTAGGTGTAACAGAAGAGCAAATTGGCTGTAAAACAGGTACACTCGGTATTCCGGAGTTTGGGACAAGGTTTGTTCGGCAAATGCTTGAGGATACAAAACCAACGACCTTCTCAGAGCTCGTTCAGATCTCTGGACTATCACACGGGACGGATGTATGGCTCGGAAACGCGCAAGAACTCATTCACAATAAAACGTGTGAACTAAGTGAAGTGATTGGGTGTCGTGACGATATTATGGTCTATCTCATCTATCAGGGCTTAGAGCCGTCACTCGCATTTAAAATCATGGAGTCTGTTCGTAAAGGAAAGGGGCTTCCCCCTGAATGGGAAGAAGAAATGAAGAATAATAATGTACCGAACTGGTATATTGATTCTTGTAAAAAGATCAAATACATGTTCCCTAAGGCCCACGCAGCTGCTTACGTATTAATGGCTGTACGGATTGCCTACTTCAAGGTGCATCATGCACTTTTATACTATGCGGCTTACTTTACCGTTCGTGCAGATGACTTTGATATCGAAACAATGACAAAAGGATCGAATGCGATTCGAGCAGTCATGGACGATATTAACTCAAAAGGTCTAGATGCATCACCGAAAGAAAAGAACCTATTAACTGTACTAGAGCTTGCACTTGAAATGTGTGAAAGAGGCTACCATTTCAAAAAAGTGGACCTCTACCGATCAAGTGCAACAGAGTTTATCATTGATGGAGATGGATTAATTCCGCCATTCAACTCGATCCCTGGACTCGGAACAAACGTTGCGTTAAATATTGTTCGCGCACGACAAGACGGGGAATTCCTTTCAAAAGAAGATTTACAAAAACGCGGAAAAGTGTCGAAAACGATCCTAGAATATTTAGATCGTCAAGGCTGCTTAGAAGCACTTCCCGATCAAAACCAGCTTTCTTTGTTTTAATGCGATTCATGAAGAGCGTCCTTAAAGGGGCGTTCTTTTTTCATATACAATAATTTTATTATGTTAACTAATAAAGATTTTCCACCAAATGGAATCATTTTCTTATTCATTCATATACCTTGATTTAACGTGATGTTTTAAGAGAAGAGATTGTATGTCATTCTTTCTACCCAAATAGAGCAAAAAAGAGAATTTCGCCGTCTGAAATGTTCTCATGCGACATATGATCATTCTGGGTACAGTCACAAAAAGAATCAAGAGAAAAAACCTTCGATGAGCGTAAAGCTGATTGCTGTTTACTATGCTTATTTTTGAAACGTATTTGATTCTTTTCAAAACTGTTCAAATCACGTTCTGAATAAAAGGAGGTGGCTTGTCTATTCATGTTTGACTAAAAAGAAGGAGTGAGTCATACGGAAATGGCATCTTATAATTATGTAGAGGTTCTTCAAAAATCCTTGTTGTTTTATGAAGCGCAGCGGTCTGGAAAGCTTCCCGAAAGCAGCCGTCTCAACTGGCGGGGAGATTCTGGACTAGAGGACGGGAAGGATGTAGGGCATGATTTAACTGGCGGCTGGTATGACGCAGGTGATCATGTGAAATTTGGGCTTCCGATGGCCTACTCAGCAGCTGTGCTTGCATGGACAGTATATGAATACCGAGAAGCCTATGAAGAGGCAGAACTGCTAGATGACATCCTCGATCAAATCAGGTGGGCAACGGATTATTTTTTGAAAGCACATACAGGTCCGAACGAGTTTTGGGCGCAGGTAGGTGATGGGAACGCCGATCATGCTTGGTGGGGACCGGCAGAAGTGATGCCGATGAGCCGGCCAGCTTTTAAAATTGATGAAAATTGTCCAGGAACAGAAGTAGCCGCACAAACTGCTGCAGCTTTAGCAGCGGGTTCTATCATTTTTAAAGAGACAGATGCCCCTTATGCAGCAAAGCTTCTGACCCACGCGAAACAGCTTTATGCATTTGCTGACAGGTATCGCGGCGAGTATACAGATTGTGTCACAAATGCTCAGCCGTTTTACAACTCCTGGAGCGGCTATATTGACGAACTCATTTGGGGCGGAATCTGGCTGTACTTGGCAACAAATGAAGAAACCTATTTAAATCAAGCACTAAAAGCAGTAGAGGAATGGCCGAAGGATTGGGATTATACGTTTACCATGTCATGGGACAATACTTTTTTTGCTTCGCAAATCTTACTCGCCAGAATCACGAAAGAAAATCGATTTATAGAATCGACAGAGCGTAATCTCGATTACTGGACGACGGGTTTTGTTCAAAATGGAAAAGTCGAAAGAATCACTTATACGCCTGGCGGTTTGGCATGGCTAGATCAATGGGGATCGCTTCGTTATACAGCAAATGCAGCATTTTTAGCCTTTGTCTATGCTGATTGGGTTTCAGATGAAGAAAAAAAGAATCGATATCAAACGTTTGCGATCAAGCAAACTCACTATATGCTAGGTGATAATCCGCTAAATAGAAGCTATGTCGTTGGGTTTGGCCAGAACCCGCCGAAGCATCCACACCATCGAACTGCACATGGCTCATGGTCTAACCAGCTGACAAATCCTCCGTATCATCGGCACACTCTTTATGGAGCGCTTGTTGGTGGGCCTAATGCACAGGATCAATATGACGATGACATCTCTGATTATGTATCAAACGAGGTGGCGACGGACTATAATGCCGCCTTTACTGGAAATATAGCCAAAATGGTGCAGCTGTTTGGAAAGGGGCAATCTAAGCTTCCAAATTTCCCGCCTAAAGAACAGGCTCAGGATGAATTTTTTGTAGAGGCAGCTCTGATGAATAACGATACAACATCAACTCAGGTGAAGGCGGTTCTATACAATCGGTCCGGCTGGCCGGCAAGAAGCAGTCAAACGCTGTCCTTTAGATATTATGTCAATCTGAGTGAGGTCTTTGCAAAGGGATTCACTGAAAAAGATATTCAAGTGACAGCAGCCTACAATGAAGGCGCTTCCTTATCTCCGCTGAAGGTATATGACGCATCAGCCCACGTATATTATGCAGAAATTGATTTTACGGGCGTAGCGATTTTTCCTGGAGGAGAATCAGAGCATAAGAAGGAAATACAATTTCGATTATCTGCACCAAATGGGGCGAATATATGGGATGCCTCAAATGATTATTCCTTTCAAGGCTTAACTTCCAATATGCAAAAAACAGCGAGGATTCCTGTTTTTGATGATGGTGCTTTGGTATTTGGTGCACTTCCAGACAAATAAAAATCAAGATGTATTGAAAGGGTGAAGAACTTGTCAAACAAAGAACGGTTTTTAACGCTTTATCATCAAATTAAAAGTGATGCGAATGGATATTTTTCATCAGAAGGAATTCCGTATCATTCAATCGAGACGCTCATTTGCGAAGCGCCTGATTACGGGCATATGACAACTTCAGAAGCGTATAGCTATTGGCTGTGGCTTGAGGTGTTGTACGGACATTACACAGGGGATTGGAGCAAATTAGAGGCAGCCTGGGACAATATGGAGAAGTACATCATCCCAGTAAATGAAGATGGAAATGATGAGCAGCCGCATATGAGCGCCTACAATCCTTCTAGCCCAGCCACATACGCAGCAGAAAAACCATACCCGGATCAATACCCTAGCCAGTTAAGCGGTGCTCGTCCTGCGGGTCAAGATCCGATTGATGGTGAATTGAAATCAACCTATGGAACGAATGAAACGTATTTAATGCACTGGCTGCTTGATGTCGATAACTGGTATAAATATGGAAACTTGCTCAACCCATCACATAAAGCTGCATATGTGAACACGTTCCAGCGCGGGCCGCAGGAATCCGTATGGGAGGCCATCCCTCATCCTTCACAAGATGATAAATCTTTTGGAAAGCCGAATGAAGGCTTTATGAGCTTGTTCACAAAAGAAAATCAAGCACCAGCTGCTCAGTGGCGCTATACCAATGCGACGGATGCTGATGCGCGTGCAATACAAGTGATGTATTGGGCGAAGGAACTCGGCTATAATGAGTCAGCCTATCTTGATAAAGCGAAAAAAATGGGGGATTTTCTTCGTTACGGTATGTACGATAAATATTTTCAAACGATTGGAAGCGGCAAACAGGGGAATCCGTACCCTGGAAACGGAAAGGGTGCCTGTCATTACTTAATGGCGTGGTATACCTCTTGGGGCGGAGGACTTGGCGACCATGCCAACTGGTCATGGCGTATTGGAGCTAGCCATTGTCACCAAGGGTATCAAAACCCTGTCGCCGCTTATGCTTTATCCTCAGACAAAGGAGGCTTAAAGCCATCTTCCGCTACTGGTGCAAGCGATTGGGAAAAAACATTAAAAAGGCAGCTTGAATTTTATGTATGGCTTCAATCTAAAGAGGGAGCGATTGCAGGAGGTGCAACCAATAGCTGGAATGGAGACTATAGTGCTTATCCGGCGGGAAGAAGTACTTTTTACGATATGGCATATGAGGATGCACCTGTTTATCTTGACCCGCCTTCTAATAACTGGTTTGGGATGCAGGCATGGCCGATGGAGCGCGTAGCAGAGCTTTATTACATTTTTGTGAAAGATGGAGACAAAACATCTGAAAATGTCCAAATGGCCAAATCTTGCATCACAAAATGGGTCAACTATGCATTAGATTACATTTTTATCGGCAGCCGTCCTGTGTCGGATGAAGAGGGTTATTTCTTAGATGACCAAGGACAAAGAATTCTAGGAGGAACAAATGCTGCTGTTGCTACAACGAGTGCACCTGGCGAGTTTTGGCTTCCTGGAAATATTGCTTGGAGCGGACAGCCTGACACTTGGAATGGGTTCCAGTCTGCAACAGGAAATCCAAACTTAACAGCTGTAACAAAAGATCCAACTCAGGATACGGGCGTACTAGGGAGTCTAGTCAAGGCTTTAACTTTCTTTGCTGCTGCCACTAAGCTAGAAACAGGGGATTATACAGCGCTTGGTGTCAGAGCGAAAGATGCTGCCGCACAGCTCCTTGAGGTTGCGTGGAATTACAATGATGGCGTGGGCATTGTAACAGAAGAAGAAAGAGAGGACTATGACCGCTTCTTTAAAAAAGAAGTGTATTTCCCAAATGGTTGGAACGGGACATTTGGTCAAGGGAATCAGATTCCTGGAGCCAGCACTATTCCTTCTGATCCGCAGCGAGGAGGTAATGGGGTCTATACGAGTTTTGCTGATCTTCGTCCAAACATTAAACAAGATCCAGCATGGTCTTCACTCGAGAGTAAATATCAGTCTTCATTTAATGAAGCAACAGGCAAATGGGAGAATGGGGCACCGGTTTTCACCTATCACCGTTTCTGGTCTCAAGTGGATATGGCCACTGCCTACGCTGAATATCATCGTCTCATCAACTAGCAGGTCAAATTTAAGCTGCCGGTTTCTTTGAGCCGGCAGTTTGATTAGGAAATATAAATCCAGTGAAGATAAGGGTGTTTTTACATGGTCAAAGAAAGAAGTTTTCTTCATCAATCATTAAACAAGGGCGAAAATGGGCAGATAAATCTGATGTGGAAAAAAGAGGCGAATGATCGAATTTCAGAGCATAGACAAAGAGATCTTGAAATAAATGTCACAAATCACGAAAAAAAGCCAATAGCAGGTATAGAGGTTGAGATTAAGCAAAATAGGCATGAATTCGCATTTGGTTCAGCGATGAATGACCAAGTGTTGTTTAATCAACAATATGCCGATTTTTTTGTGAAGTATTTTAATTGGGCTGTTTTTGAAAATGAGGCAAAATGGTATGCGAATGAACCTGAAAGAGGGAAAATCACTTACGAAAAAGCAGATGCGATGCTGAATTTTGCAGATAAACATCAACTTCCAGTGAGAGGGCACGCTTTATTTTGGGAGGTAGAGGATGCGAATCCAAGCTGGCTGAGGTCACTACCGAATCACGAAGTGTATGAATCGATGAAAAACCGGCTTGAGCATGCGGGTAATCATTTTAAAGGGAGATTCCGTCATTGGGATGTAAACAATGAAATGATGCATGGTTCATTTTTTAAAGATCGCTTCGGGAAAAATATTTGGAAGTGGATGTATGAAGAAACGAAAAAAATTGACCCTCAAGCACTATTGTTTGTGAATGATTATAATGTGATCTCATATGGTGAGCACCACGCTTATAAAGCGCATATCAATGAACTGCGTCAGTTAGGCGCACCTATTGAGGCGATTGGTGTTCAAGGACATTTTGAAGAACGGGTCGATCCAGTCGTTGTAAAAGAGAGGCTCGATGTGCTTGCTGAGCTTGGTCTTCCTATATGGGTTACAGAGTACGATTCTGTTCACCCTGACGCTAATAGAAGAGCGGATAACCTAGAGGCTTTATATCGCGTCGCATTTAGTCATCCAGCCGTAAAAGGAGTGCTAATGTGGGGATTTTGGGCAGGTGCCCATTGGAGAGGTGAGCATGCGGCCATCGTGAATTATGATTGGTCTTTAAATGAAGCAGGCCGACGTTACGAAAAGCTTCTAAATGAGTGGACGACACAAAGAGTTGAAAAAACAGATGCTAATGGCAATGTGACATGTCGAGCATTTCACGGGACATATGAGATTCGAATCGGTAAAGAAAGTAAACTGTTAAAACAACAGACAATTGAACTTGATTCAAATGAACAAACACCGCTTCGGCTAGATGTGATCGTACCTGAAGAAGGCTAGATTGTGAGGGGAATTTAAATGAAGAAATGGACTCAAAGAGTGTTTTGCTTCATACTTGTGGCCGCTATATGGGCCGGCTGGTTTTCACTTACGATTAAGGCCGCCTCTTATGTACAGACGTCTGGTACACAATTTACGCTGAACAATCAACCATTTTACTTCGCTGGCACAAATAATTACTATTTCCATTACAAATCTAAAAAGATGGTAGATGCTGTGTTCGATGATATGAAAGCAATGAATTTAAAGGTCATACGTATTTGGGGATTTCACGATGGGGCCCCTCAAGAAAACTCAGTCTTACAATCTAGTCCAGGGGTCTATGAAGAATCGGGTTTTCAAAAACTAGATTATGCGATTTATAAAGCGGGACAGGAAGGAATAAAACTTGTCATCCCACTAGTGAACAATTGGGATGATTTTGGCGGGATGAATCAATACGTAAAGTGGTTCGAGGCAGGAACGCATGATGCCTTTTATACAGATCCTCGTATACAAAAAGCTTACAAAAATTATGTGCGCTATGTATTAGAAAGAACCAATACGTACACAGGTGTTCAATATAAGGACGATCCAGCTATTATGACTTGGGAATTAGCTAATGAGCCGCGTGTGCAGTCAAATCCAACGGGAAATATACTAGTCAAATGGGCAGATGAAATGAGTACGTGGATCAAATCGCTGGATCGTCACCATCTTGTTGCAGTAGGAGATGAAGGGTTCTTTCGCATACCAGGACATGAAGACTGGTTTTATGGAGGCGGAGAAGGCGTCGATTGGGACCGTTTGACGGCTCTCTCTAATATCGATTATGGAACCTATCATCTGTACCCAGATCACTGGAACAAGTCAGCTGCTTGGGGAGTGAAATGGATCGAAGACCATATCACCCGCGGGAAGTCAATCGGAAAACCAGTTGTGTTAGAAGAGTTTGGCGTTCAAAATCAATCAGCACGTCCTGACGTATATCAAAGCTGGCTGTCAGCGGTTGAGCGGCTCGGAGGAGCTGGCAGTCAATTTTGGATTTTAACAAGTATTCAGGACGATGATTCGCTCTATCCGGATTATGACGGTTTCCGCATCATAAAGGGGAGCAGGGAGTCAGCACTTATCAGTGAACATGCGAAAAGAATGAACGAAAAGAACTGATGGCGAATGCCTGCTGAATAAGGAACTTCATTTGCTGTTTATATTGCTTAAACCAAGTTTTCAGAAAGGATCAAGAGACAGAAGGTATTTATGAGATTTCGTTCCCCCTAAAAAAAGGAGGTGGTTATTTTTTTATCTTAATTTGTAAAAAAACATTTCCATTAACTTGACTAAATGGAAATTTAACTCTATACTCTGTAGTACAGAGTTCTTTGTGGAAGAGGAGTTTATTTATGCCGAATGAAAAATCGAATAATTCAGAAATATTAGAGAATTTATCTCATATCAAGACGATTACAAACTATAAAACAGAGTATTGTAAACAAACAAGTATTTATTTTATCATTTGGGGCCTTATTTGGATAATGGGATATTCAATACCTTTACTTTTTGCTAATTCAATAACTATAGGTGTCTTTTGGCTTGTTTTAGGTATTGTGGGCTGGGTTATCACTTTAACTACATATTTTAAACAAAGGAAAATGATACCAATGCCCTTGTTTTTAAGAACTCAATTGCAATACACATGGCTTGGTCTTGGAATCATTTTAGGTATCTTTATTTTTTTAATATGTGTTGGTTTATTACCATATACAGTAGATAATTTACCTTTTTATATTGTTTTATTGGTATCCATAATGTATTTACTTTTAGGTATTGTTCTAGCTAAAGAGATTTTTATTATGGGGTTCTGGTTAAGTGTTTTAGGTGTAACTACATTTTTATTATTTCCTAGTTTAATGAACATTATCTTTGCTTTTATTGGTGGAGGAAGTTTGTTATTAACTGGTGTGATTTTAAAAAGAAAAGGACAAGGAAATGAGTAATGTCAATAGTTTAAATGATTTAATCCATCCAAAAGTCCGGTTAGGGATTATGAGTTTATTAATGATTTATGAAACATGTGATTTTACCTTCTTAAAAGGTTCTTTATCTGTAACAGACGGGAATTTGGGCTCGCATTTAAAAAAATTAGAAGAAGCGGGCTATGTGCTAATTAAAAAGACCTTTGTGGATAAAAAACCAAAAACAATAGTTAGTATAACAGATTTAGGAGAGCACGCTTACAAAGAATATTTGAGAGTTATTGAAGCCATTTTAAAAAATAAATGAGATGAAAGGAAAGAATGCCGAATGTTGAAAATAGAGAACGTCAGTAAAAAATATGGAACTTCCCAAGCATTAAGAAGTATTACATTAACGATTCCAGAAGGAGTTTGTTATGGATTAATAGGTCCAAACGGCTCTGGTAAATCAACCTTGATGAAAATTATATCTCATATAATTAAATCTTATGAAGGAAAAGTTGAGCATGTTGGTGAGTCTAAAAGTGCGCTTGGCTACATCCCGCAAGACATCAGCTTAGAGGAAAAATTAACAGCTAAAGTAAATATGGAGTTTTTTGGACAGATTTATGGTTTAAAAGGGAAAACATTAGATGAAAGAGTAGAAAAAACACTAAAAGATGTAGGATTGTGGGAAAGAGCAAATGATATAGTTGAAAATTTTTCAGGAGGAATGAAACGCCGTTTGAATATTGGCTGCGCTCTCATGCACGCCCCTGAGTTAATTCTTTTAGATGAACCGACAGTGGGGGTAGATCCTCAATCAAGACGTTATATTTTTGACATAATCAACAAATTGAAGGAAGAGGGAAGAACTATTATCTATGTTAGTCATTATATGGAGGAAATAGAGAGTTTATGTGATTATGTGGCTTTCATTGATAAAGGAAAAATTATTGAAGAAGGAAAAATAGGTGAACTTTTGAATCGTTATGCAGAAACATCTGTCTTTTTTGAATCTATGATTCCTAATAAAACATTAACTAGTCTCGGGTATGATTTTGTAACTTATCAAGGCGGTGTGTTAGTTAAAACAACAAAACCATTAGAAACTTTAGAAGGTTTGGCTAAACTGAGTAAAAAAGAATCATTGGTACCCGAACAATTATCTTTGTACAGACCAAGACTTGAAGATGTATTTTTTCAATTAACAGGAACGGATTTGCGGGATCAATTCCAATAAAAATGTCTTTATGAATGAAAACCACTCTCATATTTCAATTCATATAACTTATAAGAGTGACTGACATAGTGAAGAGGCATAAATCAAACGAACAGAATTACCTTGTGTGAACCTTCTATTTAAAATAATAAGTAGGTTAGTTAAGATTATTTGACTAATTATAATTAAACACATCCATAAATGGTAAAATAATTAAAAAATGTGATTATTTTAAAAGTGATATAAGAATTTGAATTAAATTAATATAACGGGAGTGATTTTTATGTGGCCATTAGTCCGCATCGAATCTATAAAACAGGTGAAAGATCGATCTTTGTTGTTCTGGACCATTTTGTTGCCAGTTGCTTCAATTATTCTTTTAATAGAATTATTTACATCAGGTAGTTCACAAGCACAAAAAACATTAGTTGCTTCTCAATCGGTTACAGGAATGAGCGTGTTTTTTTCCACATTTGTTATTATTTCAATTGTAATTAGCTTTGTAAAAGATCGAGAGAAAGGAATTGTGGCAAGGCTGGCAAGTACTCCCTTACAGCCGCATAATTTTTTTCTTGGAAAGTGCGTTCCGTTTTTTGTCATCATTTTATTTCAAGTTTTGTTGTTAACCATTTTGGGTGTTTACTTATATGGTATTGAAATAACACAATACAGCTCGTATTTCTTAGTAGTTGTCCTATTATCAATGCAAGTCACTTCATGGGGAGTAGCCATCGCCGCATTTGCTAAAACTGAGAATACAGGCTTAGTGATGACGAACATGATTGCTTTAGGGACAGCGGTTGCTTGTGGTTTATGGACTCCATTTGATCAATTACCTAGTTATTTAAAAATAATTGGTATGCTCTTCCCGCAGTATTGGGCACATCAAGGGTTAGTGCAATCAGTATCAACACTACCCGGGGGGGAGAATTTGATCTTAGTAACAGTAGTCCTTATAGGTTATACACTGTTAGGATTTATTCTTTCGTTGGTTGGCTATAAAAAATATATAAAGAGAGCCAGGGGCTAGGCTATAAAAATTTCAACTGAATGTTATGCACATAAACTAACTTAAATTTTAATGATTTATCTAAACTTCAAGTAGTCTAATTTCTAGAACGTTGACCGAAAAATCAATACTTGTAAGCCGTCTTTTTATAAAAGGAGTGGGGCAATGTTAAGTGAAAAGTTAAAATTATATGTTGAAAGTTGTTTTCGGCCATATAAAAAAGACAAAACATATGAAGAAAAGAAAAAAGAATTATTAGAGATGCTTGGAAATGTTAAATTAAAACTGAAAAATGCTGGAACAAAAGATGAAGAAGTTCAGGATATGCTTATTGAAAAGCTGAAATCAGGTGAAATAAGCATTGATGTCAATACATTAGTTATTGATGATCATAACCGAGTAGAGCATGTGAAAAAAATATTTGTTAATGCTGATTTAGATTGGCTGACTTTTATAAATGTTAAGTATAAGTTGTGCGATTTTAAAGGGCTATCGATCGTACAAAAAGTGATGAACCATTCAGAATTTAATGGGTGTTATCTGAGAAAAATGAATGTTAGCAATTCTAAAATTTCCACATCAACTTTTGAAAAGAGTGATTTGACTCAATCTCATTTTGAACATTGTGAGATAACGAATTCATCTTTATATGGCTGTCATTTACCCAATGTTCGTATTGATGAATCATCTTTAATAAATGTTTCATTTGAAAATTGTTATTTTAAAAACATCTCTTTTGAGAATTCTAAATTAATAAATGTTAATTTCAAATCATGTACGTTTAAAAAATTAAATTTTATTGGAGTGACAATGGATAAAATGACTTATCATATCTTAGAAGGAGAAGGGGCTGATTTAAGCAGTGTGAAAGTAATCGATAGTTAATGTAGTAGGCTGTTGAGAAAAATCTCAATAGCCTTTTTTTGTTTTATCCACTATCCATTAGTGTGCCTTTGGGTTAAACATTCAAATATACGTAAGAGAAACAGTCATATAGAGAATTTAAATTGAAGTACAAGTATTAGTTTAATTATAAGATGAAGCTTTACAAATGCGAGTTAAATGCAAGGTTTTCGTTAAGGAGAATAAGTATGGGAAATTTTTTTTCAAATAAAAGATGCCCACACACCTAGCTAAGTCTGCTTCGCTAAGTGTGTGGGAGATCTTTTCAATCATATATTGCGAAAAACCCTAAAGTTGATTAGAAAGTTGAAGAACTTGAGATGATTGTTGTGCAAGTGCAACGCGCAGCCATTGGTTCGAATAAATGTTGACCTTCCCCATGTACCTTAGCAGACAAAGCAGTTGGAATTGTAATTTTAGTCATCTTTAAACCTCCTTAAATAAAATTTATCAACATAGATTATGTAGTTGATATATTACATATGATGGTTCATAAGTCTTTATTTGTCAATAATTAAGTGTGAAAGTTTTATATTTTCTGAAAAGTACATTGATAACACCAGAAAAGTGTGGTTTAATATGACCATGGAAAATAATACTATAATTAAAATTTTATGTATTTAAAGTCATTATATGGTCTCGATGTTGTTTTTTAATTGAGAGGTGATGTTAATTTGGATCAAACGTTTTGGGTATTTAGATATTAAGTTAAGTAAATGTATGAAAAAAGTCGAGGTTAACTATGTTATGAAGAACTCAAAAAGAAGATTACTATTTTTGTTAAAAGTTTAACCATTTTATTTAACTGAGAGTCAAGAAAGAGAAAAGAGGGAAGTGCTGTTTATGAGTATTCATTATGTCGGTATTAGAGAACCAATAAAAGTCTATTTAGAGAAGATGAGAGTTGATTATGACGACTACCCTGTTCAAATAATTGATTTGGGCGGAGCTGTTAGTTATGACAAAGAATACTTTATAAATAATACTGATTTTCAAACGGAAACAATTATTTTATCTAATAGAAGGCATAATGTCGAGGATGAACTAGGTTCTCTTGAAAGTGAATTATTGGAAATTTATCAGAATAGTATGCTTTATAGGACTTCACCGCTTGATATCAATATAGAACTTTATAGAGGATGGGCAGGTGCTACTGGAAAATTAATAACTGCATTTTCTCCCGAGGGAGTTAATTGGATCAATACAAGAGATGTTGTAAAGGCATGTTTGATCCCTAAAAAAGATGTTAGAAAGCGTGCTGGAAAAGCTTATGATTTAACAGGACCAGAGTTAGTAAGTATGAGTAGGCTGAAGGATATCTTTGAAGAGGATTTAGACATGAACATTGAATTATATTGTAAAAGTAAAGAAGAGGTTATAACAATTTTATCCCAGAATAATATGCCTTTAGATGTATTAGAATGGTTAGTCGGGTTTCAGGAATATTCTTCTTCAAAACATTTAAAGCCATTTACGAAAACGCTAGAACAAATAATTGGTCACCCCCCAACAAGTGCACAATTATCTAAAAATACAAATTAGTTATTCTTAAAGGAGGAATAATGTATGTTTGTCAAAGAACAAGAAAGCACGAGATATAAATTAGCACCACACGTTACGCTGGGTAGTTTAGAAGGCAGTTTGATTGGTTTAAAAGCGCAAACTGTCACCAAAATTGAAGGTGAAGGAATTATTGAATTTATTCAAGAGATTTCTAATTATCTCACGAAAGATAATGGGGTTTCAATTAAAGAGCTAGAGGAGAATTTTGAAATTGAGAGTGATCAATTAAAACATGTCCTCGAATTTTTAGTTGTGAATGGAATATGTGTTAAGACTGATATGAACTTTGATTTGACTGCGCTTTTGTCTTATGAAAGAGCCGGTAGCCAAGTATTGGTTGAAGATATACTTGATCGTTTAAAAACAGGGATTGTTGAAGTGATTACGCAGGATTATAACCCAGTTGCTGTAGAATTCATTCGTCATTTGCAAGAGGCAGGGCTCAATGTAGCACTTAAAGGAGAATTAACCAAGCAACCAGATGTGAGAGTGGCTATTGGTAATTCTCATCTAGATCCAATTTTTGAAGAAATAAATGATCTAGCATTAGAAGACCATATACCTTGGTTAAGCATTGTGCCATATGACGGACAGACATCTTGGGTAGGTCCATTTTTTATACCACATCAATCAGCTTGTTTACATTGCTATAACCTTCGAAAATCAGCAAACTTTTCTGACGAAGTATTGCGTTCAGACTTAATGAAAATTAAACCTGTAAATCCTGAAAAGAAACCGGTTTATCATATGCCGATTAATTTAGTTCAAATCGGGATTGCAATTAATTTAATTCTAGAATGGCTCACTTTAAAAGATTACGCACCAAGTGCAACACCAGGTGGATTTACAACAATTAATTTAGATGATAAGGGAGTATCTGTTCATAATCATCGTGTTTATAGAGTACCAAGATGCCCTAAGTGTTCTCCAGCTGCAGATACCGGTTTTCCTCAAGTTTGGTTTCATGGTGAGGTGAATAATTAATTATGGTTAATAAATGGACAACATTAGAAGAGTCATGGAAGATACTTGACCAATTGGCGGATCCTTATGTTGGGATAGTCCGTAGAGAGTATAGAAAACTCAGAGACGTTGATGATATATGGGGTCATTCATATGGAGCGCATGGTACAGACAGTAATATTTTATTTGGAGTACCATCTAATTCTTATAATGGGGGAGGATCTGCTAATCCAGCAGCAGCCAGATTAGCAGCTATAGGTGAAACGGTAGAAAGATATAGTGCAGCTTATTTACCTTTAAACTCTGATGTTGTATGTTTTGGAACACAAAAGGACTTAATCAATGAAGGCAAATCAGTAATTGGCTTTGATAAGTGGGAAATGTATGCTGTCACTCAATATGAAGATCCGAATTTTCCTCATAATGTATGGAATGAAGATACAAAATTATGGTGGAGAAAAGGTCATATTGCTGAAAATAATGAAGAAGTTTGGACGCCTGCTCAATTAATTCATATTGCAAACTATACTGAGTGGCCAGGAGACCCAAATATTGGTCATGCAACTAGTAATGGACTAGCTTGTGGTATTACATATCAAGAAGCGGCAATCTCAGGTTTATTTGAAACAATTGAAAGAGATGCATTTATGCTTACTTGGTACAATAAGTTAAGTTTACCGCAGATCGATATTAATACTTCACCTAGATTAAAACATTTCTATGAACGATATATTAAACCTACATCTCTTGATTTGCATTTAGTAGACATGACCGTTTTTTCTGGTGTACCTACTATTTTGGCAGTGATAAGAAATCCTCATACAGATTTAGCTCCATTTGCTATTGGCGCTGCCTCTGCTCATTCAATTGAAAGAGCATGTGAGAAAGCTGCAATAGAGGGAATGTATACAAGAACTTGGGTAAAAACAGAACAACGATTAGGGAATGCGCTAGTAGATGTAGATTATCATCGTGATATAAATAGTTTTGAAGATCATATTAAACTCTATGCGGGAACAGCTATTGTGAAAGAAGCTGATTTTTTAACTGCGAGTGAGAAATTAGTGGACGTTAAAGATTATACACCGTTTGATGATGGTTCTCCAGACATCTTATGGACTAATCTCGTCAGTCATTTATCAAAACAAGGATATCATGTAGCAACTTTTGATTTAACCAGTCCTGATATAAAAGATGCTGGTGCCTATGTCGTAAAATCAATTATTCCTGGATATAAACCGATTGATGTTCTATATAGAGGTAGAATGTTGGGTGGAGAACGAATTTTAAAACATTCTTATCATCTAGGTTTAGCAGATAAACCTTTTAAATTAGAAGAACTGAATCCAATTCCGCATCCATTTCCTTAATATCGTAGAAAGGTGATTAAATATATGAATAGTATTGAAAGACATGCTACTAATTTGGCTGATGTTGTGTATGGAAACGAAGCATTACGGTTTGATGATCCTTCTGAAAATTGGTTTGAAGCAACAAAAATCTATAGAGGTTCAATGGCATGGGACGCTCCTGGTGTTGCAGGGCTGCTTCGATCTCAAACTTTGCAAAAGATTGCTACACATGCAAGTAAAAGATTTGATGACCTACCATTAATTTCACTACCTAAACCATTAAATACAAATATATCTTTAGACGATGTCATTAAGGGACGAAGAAGTGCAGATTATTTTAGCGGGGGGAGTGTTTCATTAGAACAACTCTCAACAGTTTTACAGAAGAGTTATGGTTTGGTAGAGCGTAAAGAAGGGCCTAGACGTCCTATACCATCTGGGGGTGCGCTCTATCCTCTAGATCTATTCATTGTAGCCAACAAAGTGGATACTTTAGACAAAGGTGTCTATCATTTCGATCCGTATAGAAGAGGATTGACTAAAATGGGTGATTACTCCGAAAAAGAATTTGAGAAAATAATGTTACAAGAAGAATCGGTTCAAGATTTTGCATTTGCTGTAGTCATTTCAGTTAATTTTTGGCGTTCTCGATTTAAGTATGGACATCGTTCTTATCGCTTTGTTTTTATGGAGGCAGGACATGTCATGCAAAATATGATCATGCTATCTACTGCACAGAAGATTAATAGTCGACCGTTCGGAGGGTTTATCGATGATGAGTTGATGGAATTGATCGGTGGGTTTAATGGGGTAGATGATGCCCCAATTTATACATTGATTGCGGGTACTTAAATAAATGATTTCAATGATAGCAGCTTTAGGGATCCTCATTCACTTTTTGGGTCCCTTAAGCTCTAAAATGGTTGTTAAAATCATGAGAGCTAAATCAACACCCGATCGAAGGCTAACAACATATATCACACCTCAGAGGAGCTATGATGGACTCACCATTGTCGGAGCTTCTATATGCTGTGGAGCATTTTCTCAAGAACTCTTTGTTGAATTCTCGAATAGTAAAAATGTATTTGGCATTTTATTTTTCTTTTTGTTAGGAGTACTTTTACCATCAGTGCTATGGAAAGTAAAAAACAAAGTGATTGTATTTAAAGGTAGATATGTTGTCAATGTTGATTCAATCGTTTTTCTTCCTTTAACGGCTTTATCAGAAGAATTGATTTGGAGGTTCGTCCTTCCGGTTTTATTACTAACAAATTTTTGGGAATCTGTTGCGGTATCAATCTGTATAAGTTCAATAGGATTTGTATTGCTACATATACCATTAGGCAGTGCTAAGTCAACTGCTTATATGTCGCTTTTTACATTAATTACAGTTATTTCATACTTTGCATTTGGGATTTTAGCAGCAATAGCATTTCATGTTTCTCATAATCTATTCATTCATTTTTTTCACCCTCTCAAAGTAAAGGAATTCAAAACGAAACCTCCCGTATTATCTGAAACTGACTGGTGAGGCTTTTATAAAGGTGGTAAACCCTGTGATAATACAAGAAAAGATCAAAGAGCTTGAAGTAAAAAGAGCTCTGGCTCAGTCATGGTTTTTGGATCCAGATAAAAGAAAAATAAGTTCAAATTATGATAATAGAGAAACACCATTTACTCGATTTCTATCAGCTGAAACTTTCATTTCTTATTATCAACTAACATTCAAAAAAACACCTGTCTCTATTTTAGATATAGGATGTGGACAAGGTCAGATGCTTGAGTATATATCTAAGCAATTACCTCTAGCTGATTTGACTGGGATTGATTCATCTGAAGAAGCCATACATTGTGCAAATAAATTAAATATAAAAGCCGATTTTATTTGTACAGATATAAAAAAATTTTCATCACATGCTAAAACTTATGATGTGATTTTAATACATCTGTGTTTTGGGCTATTTGAAAATCCGATCGAATTATTAGAACAGTTACTTCCTTATTTATCAAATGAATCTATTATTTATATTGTTGATTTAAATCGAGATAGTATAGAAAGTGGATTGAGTTCAGTTCAGAGCAAAGAAGAAGAACTGTATTTATATGATCAATATCATGCCTCGTTGACATTATCTGAGTTTGAACAGTTACTCACCTATATTACCAAACCGAGAAAAGATATGATGTATAAGATTGGTACTTCTATAATTGGAGGATTTAGCCCATTTAGTATGGAATTTTTATCGTTAATAGGAAATGAAAATTTACAACAAACGTTAAGACAGGTTCCAGATGAATATAGCAGTTCAACACAGAAAGCACCTGTACTATTACATGCATGGCTTATTAAAAATTCTGGCTAAATAACTCCATATAAACATGGTCCTTTCTTTATGTGTAATTGAAAGGTTATCAGTACAGTATTCCGACTACTCTCCAAGGAGTTCGATGTGAATTTTTTCTCAATTTTTTATTCGCTAGAAACAAGTTAGAAGGGTTTTCTTTGAAGTGAGGGAGCAAAGGCAAAGGGATTAAAATGGAAGACTGCTTATTTCTTTAACGTTTACACTCTTTTCTTCTATATTAAGTATTAACCATTCTGTTTAATACAAAATGCTTTTTCGACATAGAAATGACTTAGTATAGATGGGGATCATCTTTCTAGGGAGTTCTGTTCTTCTCTCATAGTATACAGCTGCGATTATCATCAGCCCGTTCTGTTCATATTGGCTTTTCGTTTATATATAAAGGAAGAGAGAGGTACTAAAGTAAACGGTTGACGAGTACCTGTTATAAGGAGGAACTTCATTTGCATAAAAAAATTGGATATGGTATAGTTTTTATGGAAATGCTAACGATTACCGAGACAAGAGTGGGGAAACCCGCTCTTTTGTATTGAACAGGCAATTTTTGTCTCGACATTATTCATCCGTTTTCTGCTCCCCCTGCTCACATAAAGCAGGGTTTTTATGCAGAATGATTGATAAGAGCGTTTATCGAAAGCACAAGGAGGAAGAGAATGAGCAAAAAAGTAGTGGATGTCGTAAGCGAAATGGTGCAGCCAATTTTAGATGGCTTACAGCTTGAACTCGTTGATGTTGAATTTGTCAAAGAGGGTCAAAACTGGTTCCTTCGCGTGTTTATTGACTCTGATAAAGGCGTCGATATCGAAGAATGTGCCAAAGTGAGCGAAGCCTTGAGCGAAAAGCTTGATGAGGCAGATCCGATTAGCCAAAACTACTTTCTTGAAGTGTCCTCTCCTGGAGCGGAGCGCCCATTAAAGAAAAAAGCTGATTTTGAAAAAGCACTTGGAAAAAATGTTTTCATGAAAACATATGAACCAATTGATGGTGAAAAAGCATTTGAAGGTGAGCTTACAAGCTTTGATGGTGAGATTGCAACAGTGACAGTGAAGATCAAGACAAGAAAGAAAGAGATCAATATTCCATACGAAAAAATAGCTAACGCAAGATTAGCAGTTTCGTTCAATTAACCTTTTCATTGATATAAGGGGGAACCATAAAAATGAGTAGTGAGTTGTTAGATGCCCTGACTGTTCTTGAGAAAGAGAAGGGTATTAGTAAAGAAATTATTATTGAAGCGATAGAAGCTGCACTCATTTCTGCATATAAGCGTAACTTTAATCAAGCACAAAATGTTCGTGTTGATTTAAACCGCGAAACGGGAACGATTCGCGTATTTGCAAGAAAAGATGTTGTAGATGAAGTGTATGATTCTCGCCTTGAAATCTCTGTAGATGATGCAGCCAATATCAACCCGAATTACATGGTAGGTGACGTCGTTGAAATTGAAGTCACGCCAAAAGACTTCGGACGCATTGCAGCTCAGACTGCGAAACAAGTGGTGACGCAGCGAGTGAGAGAAGCAGAGCGAGGTGTGATCTACACTGAGTTTATCGATCGCGAGGAAGACATTATGACGGGAATCGTTCAGCGAATTGACAGTAAATTCATTTACGTGTCACTTGGCAAAATCGAAGCCCTTCTTCCGGTCAACGAACAAATGCCAAATGAGGACTACAAACCACATGACCGCATTAAGGTGTTTATTACAAAAGTCGAAAAAACAACAAAAGGACCACAAATTTATGTGTCTAGAACACATCCAGGTCTTTTAAAGCGTTTATTTGAAATTGAAGTGCCAGAAATTTATGATGGTACTGTAGAGCTTAAATCGGTTGCTAGAGAAGCTGGGGACCGTTCTAAAATATCTGTTCGTACAGATGATCCTGATGTTGACCCAGTTGGTTCTTGTGTTGGACCAAAAGGTCAGCGTGTACAAGCAATTGTCAACGAGCTAAAAGGCGAAAAAATTGACATTGTCCATTGGTCTAATGACCCGGTTGAATTTGTTGCCAATGCATTAAGTCCATCAAAAGTACTTGATGTCATTGTAAATGAAGAAGATAAGGCGACAACAGTGATTGTCCCTGATTATCAGCTGTCGTTAGCCATTGGTAAAAGAGGTCAAAATGCTCGTCTTGCAGCAAAGCTGACTAGCTGGAAAATTGACATTAAAAGCGAAACAGATGCAAGGGAACTCGGTATTTTCCCAAGAACTGAAGACTCTGAATCTCTTTTCTTAGAGGCTGAACCAGTAGCTGAGGAATCTGACGAATAAGAGGTGATGTAAAAGGTGAATAGCCGAAAAAAAATCCCGCTTAGAAAATGTGTCGTGACGGGAGAAATGAAACCAAAGAAAGAACTGATCCGTGTTGTTCGTTCTAAAGAAGGTGAAGTCTCTGTTGACGCAACCGGAAAAATGAACGGACGCGGAGCTTACCTTTCTCTCGATAAAGAAACCATTCTTGCGGCAAAGAACAAACGCAGTTTACAGCAGCAATTTCAGACACAGATTGACGAACACATATTTGAAGAATTACTAGAACTAGCTGAAAAGGTGAAAAAACCAAATGACTCAATCTGAATGGTATCCTTTGCTTGGTCTAGCAAATCGAGCTCGTAAAGTCGTGTCAGGAGAAGATCTTGTGATCAAAGAAATTAGACATGCGCGTGCTAAGCTGGTTCTTCTTGCAGCAGATGCCTCATCGAACACAGAGAAAAAGGTATCTGACAAATGCAAATTTTATAATGTTCCGGTTAGAAAAGTTGAAGACCGCTCCGTTCTCGGACGTTCTATTGGGAAAGAAGCTCGCGTAGTTGTCGCTGTCACTGACCAAGGCTTCGCTAAGAAGCTGATAAGCTTGCTCGATTAATTTATTTGGGGGTGAACGAATGGCTAAAGTGAGAGTATATGAATACGCAAAAGCCATAGATGTTTCAAGTAAAGATATTATAGCAGCGCTTAAGGATATGAACGTGGAAGTGAACAACCACATGGCGACGCTTGAAGACGACACTGTGAAAAAGCTAGACGCTATCTACAAAAAAGCCAAAGCAAAAGAGACAGCTAACGAGAAACCCGCAGAACAAAAAAAACAATCATCTAACAAAAACAATGATAGAAAGAAGAATGACGTGCAGAATAATCAATTTAATAAAAACAAAAAAAACAACAACCAAAACAAAAACAAAAATAAACGCGGTGGGAATAACAAACCGCAGCATCAGCAAGCTAGACCTGTGAAGCCTAAGAAAGAGCTTCCTGAAAAAATTGAATTTACAAATTCAATGACAGTCGGCCAGTTGGCTGAAGAGCTTGGAAAAGAAACAGCTGAAATTATCAAAAAGCTGATGATGCTTGGTGTTATGGCAACCATTAACCAAGAGCTGGATAAAGATACAGTTGAATTAATCGCTTCTGAATATGGCGTTCCAGTAGAGGAAGTCATTATTTTAGAAGAAACTGAACTTGAAAAGTATGAAGTTGAAGATAAAGAAGAAGATATGCAAGTACGCCCTCCAGTTGTGACGATCATGGGACACGTTGACCACGGGAAAACAACGCTTCTTGACAGCATTCGTAAGACGAAAGTCGTCGAAGGCGAAGCTGGTGGAATCACGCAGCATATCGGTGCTTACCAAATTGAAGAAAACGGCAAGAAAATCACGTTCCTTGATACACCTGGACACGCAGCATTTACAACGATGCGTGCACGTGGTGCTGAGGTAACAGATACGACAATTCTGGTCGTTGCAGCAGATGATGGCGTGATGCCGCAAACGATTGAAGCCATTAACCATGCGAAAGCGGCAGAAGTGCCAATCATTGTCGCTGTCAACAAAATTGACAAACCAACAGCGAACCCTGACCGTGTGATGCAGGAATTAACTGAGCATGGTTTAGTACCAGAAGCTTGGGGCGGCGAAACGATCTTCGTTCCTCTATCTGCAAAAACAGGTGAAGGCATTGACGAATTGATCGAAATGATCCTTCTTGTCAGCGAAGTAGGAGAACTGAAAGCCAACCCAAGTCGTGCGGCAAAAGGGACTGTCATCGAGGCTGAGCTTGATAAAGGAAGAGGATCTGTTGCAACCCTTCTTGTTCAAACTGGTACACTTCATGTAGGTGACCCAATCGTTGTCGGAAATACATTTGGCCGCGTTCGTGCAATGGTTAATGACATCGGACGCCGCGTGAAAACAGCAGGACCATCTACACCTGTTGAAATCACTGGTTTAAATGATGTACCGAATGCAGGGGATCAGTTCCTCGTATTCAAAGACGAAAAAACAGCTCGTCAAGTGGGTGAGGCGCGTGCTTCGAAACAGCTTGATGAACAGCGTTCAGACAAAGCAAAATTATCTCTAGATGACCTATTTGAGCAAATCAAACAAGGTGAAGTGAAAGATATCAACTTGATCGTGAAAGCAGACGTACAAGGTTCTGCTGAAGCACTGACGGCCGCTCTTCAAAAAATTGAAGTAGAAGGCGTAAAAGTGAAAATCATCCATACGGGTGTTGGAGCGATTACAGAATCTGATATTATTTTAGCAAGTGCTTCTAATGCGATCGTGATCGGATTTAACGTACGTCCTGATGGAAATGCGAAGAGCACAGCTGAAACAGAAAACGTAGATATCCGCTTACACCGCATTATTTATAAAGTCATCGATGAAATTGAAGCTGCGATGAAAGGGATGCTTGACCCTGAATATGAAGAAAAAGTCATCGGTCAAGTTGAAGTTCGTCAAACGTTCAAAGTTTCTAAAATCGGTACAATTGCTGGTGGCTATGTCACTGAAGGAACCATTACAAGAGATAGTGGTATCCGCTTAATCCGTGACGGCGTTGTTATATTTGAAGGCGAAGTCGACGTATTAAAACGATTCAAAGATGACGTGAAAGAAGTTTCACAAGGCTATGAATGTGGTATTACCATTAAGAAGTACAATGATATCCGTGAAGGTGATGTCATGGAATCATTCGTTATGCAAGAAATCGAAAGAAAATGATCGGTTATACCGAATGTGAGTGCATCATCTATGATGCCTCCTCACTGAAGGAAAAACGTGCGGTTCTTCAGCGTATATTGACAAGAACGCGCCATAAATTCAATGTAACCATGGCTGAAATGGATTACCAGGACACATGGCAGCGTACATCAATTGGAATCGCCGTGATTTCCTCCTCTCGGGTTCAAGTGGAAAAGGAATTGCAGCGTGTTTTAAGCTTTATTGATTCTTTTCCTGAAATTGAACGAACGATCACGAAAACTGAGTGGTTTTAATTAGAGGTGATAAGATCATGAGTATGAGAGCAACCCGCGTGGGTGAGCAGATGAAAAAAGAATTAGGTGACATCCTAGGCAGAAAGCTAAAAGATCCAAGAATTGGCTTTTTGACTGTAACCGATGTTGAAGTATCCGGTGATTTGCAAATTGCGAAAGTTTACATTTCTGTTCTCGGTGACGAGAAAAAAAGAGAGGAAACCTTAAAAGGCCTTGCAAAGGCTAAAGGGTATATCCGCTCTGAAATTGGCAATCGAATTAGACTTCGCAAAACACCAGAACTGCACTTTGAATTCGATGAATCCGTAGATTATGGAAATCGAATTGAAAGCCTGATTGCTGAACTAAACACAAAAGATCATGAATAAGACGTTGAAATAAGGATAGGCGATGATCGTCTGTCCTTTTTCATCGTTTATGAAAGGAGAGAACGCAGATGATAAATGGTGTTCTTTTATTACATAAAGAAAGAGGAATGACCTCTCACGACTGTGTGTTCAAAGTGAGAAAGATCTTGCATACCAAAAAAGTCGGACATACAGGCACTCTCGACCCGGAGGTATCAGGTGTTCTGCCCATTTGTATCGGAAGAGCAACGAAGATTGTCGAATACTTAACAGATAAATCGAAAACGTATGATGCAGAAATCACGATTGGCTTTTCTACAACAACAGAAGACCAAACAGGTGAGATCGTAGAAGAAGAAAAGGTGCAAAAACCCATCTCAGAAGAAGAAATTGATGCTGTGCTGAAACAGTTTCAAGGAACCATTGAACAAATTCCTCCCATGTTTTCTGCTGTGAAAATTGGCGGGAAAAAACTCTATGAATATGCAAGAGAAGGCATTGAAATTGAGCGGCCGAGCCGTGAAATTACGATTCACCGTATCGAGCGGACAACACCTGCTTTATTTGAGAATGGAAAGGTATCATTTAGATTCACCGTTTTATGCTCAAAAGGAACGTATGTCAGAACCTTAGCGGTTGATATTGGAAAGAAACTAGGGTTTCCAGCCCATATGTCACATCTCATTCGCACAGGGTCAGGTGATTTTACACTAGATGAATGCATCACCCTTGATGAGCTCCGAAATATAAGCGAGGAAGGAGCAGTAGATGAGCACCTTGTCTCGATCGAGCGCGCGCTCAATCATTTGCCGAAATGGGAGATAAATGATACATTAGCAAGTAAAGTGGAAAACGGTGCAGTCCTGCCAATGCCTGATGAATTCGCTCATTTTGCAGAGGAAGAACGTGTCGCTGTCTTTGCTCCTTCAGGCCGCTGTATGGCGATATATATGAAGCATCCGACCAAACAGAATCTGATGAAGCCGGCGAAGATCTTATCTCAGGACAAGCAATCTTAAAGAAAAGGTGACCATCTCGTGAAGACTATACATATTTCACACCCACATACATTGAATCAAAAGGATCAAGACCCGTCTGTTATGGCTTTAGGGTATTTTGACGGTGTTCACCTCGGACATCAAAAAGTTATTGACGCAGCGAAAAGAATTGCGAGAAAAGAAGGATTGGCTTTAGCAGTCATGACCTTTCATCCGCATCCATCACATGTTTTGCAAAAAGCACGTGAACCAAAGGACTTAATTACACCGCTTGAGGATAAAATTGATTTCATCGAACAGCTGGGCGCTGACTATTTATACATTGTGCAATTCAGCGAAAGCTTTGCAGCGCTGTCTCCTCAAGAGTTTGTGGATCAATATTTGGATGAGCTGAATGTGAAGCACGCAGTAGCCGGTTTTGATTTTACGTTTGGCCGTTTTGGTGCAGGCACAATGGAAACATTCGATGAGTACGGAAAAGGGCGTATCACGGCCACCATCGTTCCTAAGTTGTCCAATCAAGACCGAAAAGTCAGCTCTACACTCATACGTTCCGCATTGAAAAATGGGGATGTTGAATATGTGAGTGAGCTTTTAGGAAAACCTTATCAGCTGCGCGGTATTGTCATTCATGGAGATAAGCGAGGACGGACGATCGGCTTTCCGACTGCAAATGTCGGTTTATCTGCTGAATACATTATTCCGCCAACAGGGGTTTATGCAGTAAGAGCAGAAGTCAAAGGCAAAGTGTATGACGGTGTTTGTAACGTTGGCTATAAACCAACCTTTTATGAAAAGCGCCCTGATCAGCCTGCCATTGAAGTAAACCTCTTTGATTTTAACGAAGAAATATATGGTGAACCGATTAAATTACAGTGGTTCAAACGCATTCGCAGTGAACAAAAATTTAACGGAATCCAGGAGTTAACGGCTCAAATCAGTCAAGATAAAGAAGAAGCGATTCAGTTTTTTCAAGATCAGCTAAGGCAAACAAAAAATTCATAGAAAAACAGCTCTACCATTTGCAAATTCAGCATATTTTTAGTATGATTATTCCTGTAGCTTTAAAACCACTTACTTGGCAGGCCGACTTCACCGACGGTTGCGAGGTAGATGGGGCTAACATGATTTGGAGGTGAAACAGGATGGCTATTACTCAAGAGCGTAAAACTCAATTAATTAATGAGTTCAAAACACACGAATCTGATACTGGATCTCCAGAAGTTCAGATCGCTGTCCTAACAGAATCAATTAACAACTTGAACGAGCATTTACGTACTCATAAGAAAGATCACCACTCACGTCGCGGTCTTTTGAAAATGGTAGGTAGACGTCGTAATCTTCTTACGTATCTACGTAATAAAGACGTAACTCGTTACCGTGAGTTAATTAACAAACTAGGCTTACGTCGATAATCGTAAAAAGCGGGAGGATTCCCGCTTTTTTATCGTATAATCACTAATATTTTATGGTTAAAATGTTGAAAGAATGGCAAAAACCCTTCTACATACACCTTTCACATTGATATGTGAAAATCATTTTGTTCATAATAAGAATTAACTAAAATTTCAAGATAAGAGAGGAGTTTTTCTCAGAATGGGACAAGAGAAACATGTCTTCACCATAGACTGGGCTGGACGTCAACTGACAGTTGAAACTGGCCAGCTTGCAAAGCAAGCAAACGGAGCGGTCCTCGTACGCTACGGAGATACAGCTGTGCTTAGCTCAGCAACAGCTTCTAAAGAACCAAAACCACTTGATTTTTTCCCGCTCACTGTGAACTACGAAGAAAGATTATACGCAGTAGGTAAAATTCCTGGAGGCTTCATTAAAAGAGAAGGCCGTCCAAGTGAAAAAGCGATCCTTGCGAGCCGCTTAATTGACAGACCAATCCGTCCATTATTTGCAGATGGATTTAGAAACGAAGTACAAGTCATTAGTATCGTCATGAGTGTGGATCAAGATTGTTCATCTGAAATGGCTGCAATGTTTGGCTCATCTTTAGCATTATGTGTGTCTGACATTCCATTTGAGGGACCAATCGCCGGCGTTACAGTAGGACGAGTTGATGGAAAGCTGATCATCAATCCAAATGTAGAGCAGCTTGAACAAAGTGACATCAACCTTGTAGTCGCTGGAACAAAAGATGCGATCAACATGGTCGAAGCTGGTGCTGATGAAGTACCAGAAGAAACAATGCTTGAAGCCATCATGTATGGTCACCAAGAGATCAAACGCTTAATCGAATTCCAAGAGGAAATTGTCAAGGCAGTCGGTAAAGCAAAAATCGATATTCCTTTATATGAAGTAGATCAAACGTTAGCAGACGAAGTAAAAGCACTTGCTGAAACAGACCTGCTGAAAGCGATTCAAGTACATGAGAAGCATGCACGTGAGGATGCAATCAGTGCTGTGAAAAAAGCTGTGGTTGAGAAATTTGAAGAAGAAGATCGCGACGAAGCGACGATTAAACAAGCGAAGGATGTATTAAACAAGCTTGTCAAAAATGAAGTTCGCCGTCTGATCACTGAAGAGAAAGTACGTCCAGATGGACGCGGTGTAGATCAAATCCGTCCACTTTCTTCAGAAGTAGGACTTCTGCCAAGAACGCACGGTTCAGGTCTATTTACAAGAGGACAAACACAGGCGCTCAGTATTTGTACATTAGGTGCACTTGGCGATGTGCAAATTCTTGACGGTCTAGGCGTTGAAGAATCGAAACGCTTCATGCACCATTACAACTTCCCGCAATTCAGTGTTGGTGAGACAGGTCCAATGCGTGGCCCAGGCCGCCGTGAAATCGGACATGGAGCGCTAGGTGAACGTGCATTAGAACCAGTGATCCCATCTGAAAAAGATTTCCCTTATACGGTTCGCCTTGTCTCTGAGGTATTGGAATCAAACGGATCTACTTCACAAGCAAGTATTTGCGCAAGCACACTTGCGATGATGGATGCGGGTGTTCCAATTAAAGCACCAGTTGCAGGGATTGCAATGGGGCTTGTGAAATCTGGTGAATACTACACAGTGCTGACAGACATTCAAGGAATGGAAGATGCACTTGGCGATATGGACTTTAAAGTTGCCGGTACATCAAAAGGTGTAACAGCGCTTCAAATGGATATCAAAATCGATGGTCTATCAAAAGACATCTTGGAGGAAGCTCTCCAACAAGCGAAAAAAGGAAGAATGGAAATCTTAGAAAGCATGCTGTCAACGATTCCTGCTTCTAGAGGAGAATTGTCTCGTTATGCACCAAAAATCTTAACGATGAAGATCAATCCTGATAAAATTCGTGATGTCATTGGACCAAGCGGTAAACAAATCAATAAAATCATTGAAGATACCGGTGTGAAAATCGATATTGAACAAGATGGTACAATCTTTATCTCTTCTACAGAAGAAGACATGAACCAAAAAGCGAAGAAAGTCATTGAAGATCTTGTGAGAGAAGTTGAAGTGGGGCAACTTTACTTAGGTAAAGTAAAACGCATTGAAAAATTCGGTGCTTTCCTTGAAATCTTCAGCGGCAAAGATGGACTTGTTCATATTTCTGAGCTTGCGCTTGACCGTGTAGGCAAAGTAGAAGATGTCGTGAAGATTGGCGATGAATTACTTGTCAAAGTCACTGAAATCGATAAACAAGGCCGTGTGAACCTTTCTCGCAAAGCTGTTTTACGTGAAGAAAAGGAAAAAGAAGAAAAACAGTCTTAATGAAATGTGTTAGAAGCCAGGTATCCGTACCAGGCTTCTTTCTTTTCTTGCGCTAACAATAGTTCTAGCTTGTTTCTCCCCATCATAATTTGTGGTAAAGGGGAGGGACAGCCATTGAAAAAAACGTCACCATTCATTGTGTTTGTATTTTTACTGCTCGTGTCATATCAAACGATGAAGCAGCCGGCTGCTGTTACATATATTGAATCAATGAAAGAGCATGCTGAGGTTGCATCTGTTTCAAAAGATATTTTATATCAAGAGATTGAATCGAAGTCTTCTGACTATGAAGTGAAGGCGCAAAATGCTAAGATTGATAAAGTGTGGAAAAAGATGCCTGGTTTAAATGGACAGACAGTCAATATCGATGCCTCTTATGAAAAAATGAAAAAACAAGGGTCATTTGATGAAAAGCTGCTTGTTTTCAATGAAACAAAACCTTCTATTCATTTACACGAACTTGGTGCTGAGCCCATTTACAAGGGACATCCAGATAAAAAAATGAATGCTTTCCTCATCAACGTGGCTTGGGGTGACGAGCATTTAATCAAGATGTTAAAGACACTGGAAAAGCATCAGGTCAAGGCGACCTTTTTCTTAGAGGGCAAATGGGTGAAAAAAAGCACGGATCTTGCTAAAAAAATCGTGGCAGATGGTCATGAAATTGGAAACCATTCATACAATCACCCGGATATGCGCACACTGACAAGAGAACGAGCATTAGAGCAAATTACCAAAACGAATCGTCAAATTGAAGAATCCCTTGGAAAAAAAACGAAGTGGTTCGCCCCTCCTAGCGGCAGCTTTAAAGAAGAAACAGTGAAACTCGCTGCTGAAGAAGGAATGGAAACCATTATGTGGACGGTAGACACCATTGACTGGCAAAAACCGTCACCAGACATATTACAAAAACGGGTGCTTGGGAAAATTCACAATGGGGCGATGATATTAATGCAT
This sequence comes from Bacillus sp. NMCC4, assembly GCF_002998555.1. NCBI lineage: Bacteria > Bacillati > Bacillota > Bacilli > Caryophanales > Bacillaceae > Bacillus > Bacillus sp. NMCC4. The sequence continues at coordinate 384,615 of NZ_PVRA01000002.1, forward strand.
CCAACAGATTCGACGGCGAAAAGTCTTGACGCACTTATCACTCAAATCAAGGAAAGAGGATATGAATTAGGAACGGTTTCAGACCTCCTAAGTGAAAAAAGACATCCGTGATCCGATCTGTTTGTTGAATAGGAGGAGCAAAACTTGGTCAAAACGTATACATGCCAAAACGGAGTAAGAATTGTACTTGAAAACAATCCCACTGTAAGATCTGTCGCAATTGGCGTCTGGATTGGAACTGGTTCTAGACATGAGACACCAGAAATTAATGGAATCTCACACTTTCTGGAGCATATGTTCTTTAAAGGGACAAAGACGAGATCTGCACGTGATATCGCAGAATCCTTTGACCGCATTGGTGGTCAAGTGAATGCCTTTACGTCAAAAGAATACACTTGCTACTATGCAAAGGTGCTTGATTCACATGCTGGCTACGCCCTCGATGTATTAAGCGACATGTTCTTCCACTCCGCTTTTGATGAAGAAGAGCTGAAAAAAGAAAAAAATGTAGTCTATGAAGAAATCAAAATGTATGAGGATACACCTGATGATATCGTTCATGATCTGTTGAGCAAAGCGATTTATGGTGATCATTCTTTAGGCTTCCCGATTTTAGGAACAGAAGAAACACTTTCTACTTTTAACGGAGACTCTCTTAGAGCTTATATGGATGAATTCTACACGCCGGACCGCGTTGTGATCTCTGTTGCAGGGAATGTGGATGACACCTTCATTCGAGAGGTTGAAAAGTTGTTCGGTTCGTATGAAACGAAAGGGAAAAAACAGCCTTTAGAAGCGCCGCAATTTCACTATGACAAGCTCACACGCAAAAAGGAAACAGAGCAAGCGCATCTATGCATGGGCTTTAATGGCCTCCCAGCTGGAGATAAAGGCATCTATGACTTAATCGTCTTAAACAATGTTCTTGGCGGAAGCATGAGCAGCCGCTTGTTCCAGGATGTAAGAGAAGACAAAGGACTCGCTTATTCCGTTTTCAGCTATCACAGTTCATTTGCAGATAACGGCATGCTGACGATTTATGGCGGGACTGGAGCGAAGCAGTTAAACCTGCTCTCTGAAACCATCTTACAAACATTAGACGTCTTAAAACGTGAGGGAATCACGCAAAAAGAGCTTGAAAACTCTAAGGAGCAAATGAAAGGGAACCTCATGCTCAGCCTTGAAAGCACAAACAGCAAGATGAGCCGAAACGGTAAAAATGAACTGCTCCTTGGCAAACATCGTACACTCGATGAAATTATTGACGAAATCAACCACGTCACATTAGACGGCGTGAATAACTTATCAAAACGAATCTTTACAGAAGATTATGCGCTCTCGCTTATTAGTCCGACGGGTGATGTACCTTCTGCTTAAACAAAAAAGGCATGTCTTTTAAAGAGATGCCTTTTTTTCATGCAAAAAAGATTAATCAGCTAACTTGTTTTGCAGCTGATGAACAATTTTGTTGATTGTCGAAAAGTGCTCTGTCAGTAACTCCTCATCTGCAAATTGAATATCAAAAACCTCTTCTAATTCCAAAATGAGTGAAACTGCCTTAATTGAATCGAGACCGTGATTTGTTAATTCTTCATCTGCACCAATAGAAATCTTGCCGCTATCTTCCAAAGAACGCAGAACCAAATCTTTTACTTGACTTGAAAGTGAAAGGACATCCGTCGTTTCATTCATCTGCAACGCTCCCTTTTACAAATTTTCTATCATTTACATAAATTAACTATATTAGAATGGAAAAACATTGTAAAGCAGTTTCGACATAAATAGGAATTGTTGATCATTCTATTCAAATGAAATATTTGGTAGAGTGAGAAGAAAAGAGACTGGGAAGGATGAATCAATCCATGAAAAAAACAGACCTTATGCAGCACATTCCCTTATTAAAAGAAGCGGTCAGCATAGACCAGATTAATAAAGGGTATTCTCGGGATGAAAAATGGGTCATGACTACCGTATCAGGCGAAAATTATGTCCTTCGATTCACAGATCAAGACCAGTATGACAAAATAAAGACGCAGTTTGAGCTGCTATATGAATTAAGACGTCACGGTGTTCAGTGTGCTGATCCAGTGAACCTCGGTGTTCTAGAAGCAAAACAGCAAGTGTACTATATTTTATCGTTTATAGAAGGCCAGGAAGCAAAAGAAATCATGAGTCAGTTAACTGAAGAAAAGCAGTATGCTATCGGGGTAGGTGCAGGTCAGGATTTACGAAATATGCATAGATATCCGGCACCTTCACACATCGAACCTTGGGAAGATCGTGTCATTAAAAAGCATCATCGATATTTAGCTGCTTATCGGGAAAGCGGCATCTCCCTTGAAGGTGATGAAAAAGCGGCTCAGTTTATAGCAAAGCACTTAGATATTGTGAAAGGCAGACCTAATCAATTTCAGCACGATGATTTTCATTTAGGGAACATTATAGTAAACAATAATAAATATGCAGGTGTCATTGATTTTAACAATTTTGATTGGGGAGATCCCATTCACGATTTTTATAAAGTAGCTCTTTTCAGCAGAGAAACAAGTGAAGCCTTTTCGGCTGGTCAAATCAATGGATATTTTGATGGGAACATTCCAGATGATTTTTGGCTGCTTTACTCTGTTTATGTCGCAATGAGTATCTTTTCATCGATTATGTGGGTTATTAAATTCGATCCGGGTCAAATGGATGAGATGATTGAAAGACTAGAAAATGTGCTAAAAGATCATGATTATTTTGATCAAATAGAGCCTCAGTGGTATGCGCGTATCACTAGATAACAGTGAAATATAGGACGATTAGGCAGTGATGGAAGTCGCTGTCTTTTTTGTTATAATGATACAAATTACACATTGTCATGATTAAAAACATTTTATATAATCCAAACAAGGATCGAAAAAGATGTAAAAAAATTCCGTTTTTTGTTGGAAAAGAGCAAAAGGCTGGTGGTGGATTGAAACAAATCGACAAGGATTCAAAGCAGTTATGGCGTGTTTATTTATGGACACTTTCATTCTTAAAGCCTTATACAGGTAAAGTGATTCTAGTCATTATAAGTGGTTTCGTTATTACCTTGAGCGAGCTCATTATACCTAAATTTATTCAATATTTTATTGAGACCATTTTGCCAGCAAAAGACTTTTCAAAAATGAATGGTTTATTGTTAGGACTGACTGGCTTAATTGTACTTGGTATTATACTGACAGCCGCAAGAAATTTATGGCAAAGAAAATTAATTGAACAAGCCTCAAGAGATTCACAATTTGCTGCCTTCCAGCAAATCCGTCAACTTGGTTTCTCATACTACGAACAACATTCTGTTAGTGAAACACTCTCCTTTGTTAACACACAGACACGAGCTGTACAAGAAATTTACAGACGATACTTCCCACAATTTATCAATCAGATATTATTTATCGCCATCTCACTTTACTTTATGATAAACATTTCTATCTTACTCACATTCATCATCATTCCAAGTTTTATTCTCTACTATGTCTTTGGACCATGGCTTGAAAAAAAGGCAACTATTTACGGTAGACAAAGTGCGGAAGGTTTTCGCACGCTACAAACAAAATTATATGAAAGTCTTGCTTCGATGGAAGAGCTTAGAATTTTAGGCTATATGAAATGGGATATGGAACGGATTCAAACACTGCATGAAAAAGTGCGCCAAGATCATGAGAAAAATGTTTTTTTCGCCTATTTACGAGGAAGCAATCGCAGGCTGACTTATTATATTGGCGCTCTTGCCACTTTTGGTATCGGTATCCATCTTGTAAAGACTGGACAGCTAACGACAGGTGGTTTTGTGGCATATATACTATATTATTTTTCAGCGATGCATATGCTTACTTCCATTGTCACACTTTTAACAGAACAACGGATATTAACCTTTCAAATTGAACCTTTATATCATTTTATGAAAAAAACACCTGATATTAGAGAGCCTCAGCAGCCGGTGCACCTTGATCATGTAGAAGGCGATATCGTGTTTCATGACGTCGATTTTCATTATCCAATGCATCCTCCTTTATTAAAAGGGATGAATCTACATATTCGGCAGGGTGAAAAAGTAGCTCTGGTCGGTACGAGCGGCGGAGGGAAAACATCGCTTCTTAAGCTAATTGGACGCTTTTATGATCCCTCATCCGGGATGATTACAATGAATGGAGTTGATTTGCGCCGTTTACCTACTAGTCAAATAAGAGATGCGATTGGGTTTGTTTTTCAAGAAACGTTCTTATTTAATATGAGTGTAAAGGACAATATTCGTTTTGGAGATACAAGTCTTTCAGATCAACAGATCATTGAAGCCGCAAAAAAAGCAGATTGTGATTCATTTATTAGAGAATTAGAAGATGGATACGACACCATACTCGGGGAAAGGGGATTAAAACTTTCCGGCGGGCAAAAACAAAAAATAGCTATTGCCAGGCTATTTGCTAAGAATCCAAGTGTTGTATTACTCGACGAAGCCACAGCATCTCTTGACAATGTCAGTGAGCAAAAAGTCCAGCAGGCATTACACCAAACATTTAAGGAGTCTACTGTCATTGCAGTTGCTCATCGTTTATCAACGGTAAGACATTTTGACAGAATTATCTTTATAGAAGATGGTTGTGTGTTAGAAGCTGGACAATTTAATGAATTGATGAGGAAAAAGGGGCATTTTTATCAATTGGCGTCTGACCGCTCAGAAAAGGAGGCAGGTGTAACATGAGAAAAAATTGGCTGTTTCTTTTGATCACAAGGCAAAAATGGATGCTCATCCTTGCTCTTTTACTCGTTTTGATTGAAGCAGCAGCTAATTTAGCCATGATAGGACTGCAAAAGTGGCTCATTGACGATGTTCTTTTGAATAGTGGTGACAGTCAACATTTCTCCCAGATCTTGATGCTGTTTGCCATTATATTTCTCGTATATGTTGTAATGTTTGTTGCCAGCCCATATGTGATGCATAAAAACTATCTGATCATCCATCATTCATTGCAGAAAAAGATGTTAGATCAGCTTCAGCAGGTATCCATGAGATCATATAAAACTCACCCAGTTAGTTTTTATTTACACAAGCTTAATCAAGATGTAAAGATAGTTGCTGTCACGGCTGCTTTACATATACCGAAAATTGTACAAACGATTTTTATGGCCGTTGTTTTATCTATCATTTTACTATCTGTGAGTTCTGTCTTATTTTTCTTGCTTCTCTTTGCAAGCACTTGTTATTTCATTGTCGGTAAAAAAATGGCGAAAACGGCAACAAACATAGCAAAAGATGTGCAGGAGAGAAAATCAGACCTATTCGTGCATGTAGAAGAAGGAATTTCTTCTACAAGGGAAGTTGTCGCATTTGATCGACGCAAGTGGGAAATCGGTTTGTATGAAAAGCTATTTAACAAAATGATGGATCGTGTCATGAAGGAAGGTAAGTTTCAAAATAAGCTTCTTTTTTTAACAGAACCATTGAAATGGTTTGGAATACTATCAGTTCTAGTGTTTGGCACATATCAAGTAGCAGCAGGAAACATGTCAATCGGTTTATTTGTCGTCATTTACCAATATGCATCTCAATTAATGAAGAGTTATCAGGAGTTATTCCAGTATGTATTTGAATTTTTCCAACAGCGTGCATCCGTTCATCGAATCGCAGAAGTGCTACAAATGGAAAACGAAGAAAAAGGAACAAAACGAATAGATGCTGTAGAAGACGTGGTGTTTGAAGATGTTTGCTTTTCTTATGAACAAACATCTAAAGGGGCTTTAGACTGCTTGAATCTTCATATTCCAAAGGGAAGGAAAGTGGCTATTGTTGGAGCGAGCGGCAGCGGGAAATCGACGATCTCAAAGCTCACACTTGGACTTTACCGGCCGGATAGCGGGGGAATTTTAGTGAATGGGGTTGATCTATCAGAGATAAAGCCATCTCATTTATTAAAGCGAATAGCCGTTGTCCCGCAAGAGCCCTATTTTTTCCCAGACACTATACGCCTGAATTTAATCATGGGATTAAATGATATTACCGAAGAACAACTTGAACAGGCTTGTGAAGTTGCACAAATTCTTTCCTTCATCAAAGGGCTTGAAAAAGGTTTTGACACAGTCATTGGAGAGAGGGGAATTTCCCTATCAGGAGGACAAAGACAGCGCTTAGCTATCGCCAGAGCGCTTTTAAAACAGGCTGATTTACTTATATTAGATGAGGCGACCTCCGCGCTTGATCGGCAGACAGAAAGGAAGGTTCAAAAAGGGATAGACGATGCCAAAGGGGGCGGCACCCTGCTTGTTATTGCGCACAGATTATCGACCATACAAAATGCAGATATGATCTATGTACTTGAAGGCGGTGCTGTTCAAAGCTGCGGTACACATGAGGAGCTGATGGAAGCCTCCTCGCATTACCGCTCTTTATTTATGGCGCAGGTGATTACAGCGTCTTAGTCAGTTTGTTTTTAACCAAAGTGAAGAGTCGATCTAAGGTGCGGAAGTGGTCCGGATGTAATTCTTCGTCTTCAAAGGCAATATGAAAGGTGTCCTCTAATGAAATAACAAAAGAGACGATTTGGACAGAATTTAGTCCTAAAGCTTTTAAACTATCATCCCGACTTGGCTGCTCATTGAGCGATAACTTATTCATTACAAGTTGGACAATTTTTTCTTCAACTTCAGTTATTGTCAGTTCATTCATGTCGCGGCTCCTTTCTAAGAGATTGATATATGTTACATTTTGGTTGATTAAGGAAAAAAATGCAATTGTTTTTATAAATCTATCATAAGGGGTGGCATTCATTGTCATATGTAAGCTATCAAAAAAAGGATGTTCGTGTGGTATTAGGTGCAGATGAATCAATTCAGAATTTAGTCATAAGTAAAGTGCATCCCTATATTGATTGCAGAAAAATAACCGAAAGACATGAAGGAGACGTTTGGACGATTTTAACCAGTAAATATGCACAAGAAATTCAAAAAGAAGTACCGCTTGAAGAAGTCTTTTACCAAACGAAGATGGAACCCCGCTGCCGCTACCTGTATCACGGAGAGAAAAAAGTGATTGTGATAGATGAACCAAAAGATGTCAGATGGGCAGCCCAGCATGCACTCCGGTTAATAAGAGTTTTGCTTCGCCTTTTGTGTTATCAGGATGGACTCATCTATTTGCATGGGGGCATGATGGAGATGAATCAAAAGGGGATTGCCCTAGTAGGGGGATCAAGGGCGGGGAAAACGTCCACCATCTTATCCTTGTTATCATTAACCGAGGCCCGTTATATTACAAACGATGATATAGGTGTTTCATGTACGAACACCGAGTACACAGGAACTGGCTGGCCGAGATCTATGAGTATTCGGAAAGATTCGTTTGAAGCCATTGAAAAGCTTGGTACCCCATACAGACTCCAAACATCGAGTCATCCATTTAACGAGGATGATAAAAACTATCATTTTGTATATCCAGAAGAGTTAGAAAAATGGTTTTCACGTGAAGTCAAAACAATGGGAAAAATCGATGTGATTGTGTTTCCTGAATTTTTACCTCACGGGCAAACTGGTGCAGAACTTTCGAAAATGACTCCGCAGGAAGCAGCGGAACGTTTGAAGCAGCATGCAGTCATTAATCCTGGAAGACATAATGAATTCTTATTACCGTATTTCACATTGCCGACACCTGAAGAGCTAGAACCATTTCTTAACGCACTAGCGGAAAAGGTGCCTTGTTATTCATTAAAGCAGGCATTTACTTCTTTAGAGAAAGGCACTGTCCTCATTCAAGAGCTTCTTGAACAATCTGACATTGTCGTGTAAGACTTTTTGGAGGTGAGTTATGGTTGAGCAGGAGTATAAATATTTGTTGTCACAAACAGATTTTCAGCACATATACGACATGTTAATTCAAAGTCATACACCTACTTATGTACTTAATTTCAATTACTATTACGACACACCAGATTTTTTATTGAAACGATTTGGTTATACCGTACGTATCCGTCAAATCAGCGGCAAACTAACACTTGAAATCAAACGCCCCAGTCAAACGTCTGGCTATAAAAGAGTAAGAGAAGAAACGTCATTACCTATTGAGGAGTTACCGCAAAAACTAGATGTACAGAACATCATGACGTCTTTACCTATTACAATCACTCAACAGCCAGAATTGTTAGGGCTATTGGTCACTGAACGAACAACCTTTTACATTGAGAAAGGCATCAAAGTGGATTTGGACCAAAGCAGCTATCTTGGCATCACAGATTATGAACTGGAAATTGAATATGACAGTGAAAAAGCATATGAGGCAGATCAATTGTTTCATACACTAACTGATGATCTGGACATGCCAGTCAATCGAAAAGGGAAGCGTTCTCGATTTATCACTAGATTTCAATCGTTTTACGGGAAGGAGTAGTCAAACATGCGGGCTGTTTTGGATCAATCTACTCTCTCAAACGAGCAGAGGCTGTTATTACTTAGCTCACGTATTCAATTAAATGAACAAGAAGAAGAGTCTATTAGAGCTCTATTGAAAGATGGCATCGATATGCCTAAATTAATTGGACTGGCATCAAGACATAAGGTGCTTCAGCTGATTACGCCTCATTTGATTCGCCTTGACGATGAAAAAAACATTACGACAACATACAAATTTTTGCTTCACTATCACTATATAGGGAATCGTCAAAAAAATATGGAGAGATTCAAAGAATTCAAGCGTCTTTTACAAACATTCCGAAATGCAAAGCTGAAAGCGGTTCCCCTAAAAGGTGCCATTTTAACCCCGCTTGTGTACAAAGATTATGGACTGCGAATGATGTCAGACCTTGACTTCTTAATTCATCCAGATGATCGAAAGAGTGCCTCTTCATTGCTCAAGAAGGAAGGGTTTATCATCGGGAAATATGACTGGGCTGCCGATCAGGAAATACCGATTGCCAGAGAAGAAGAAATGATGTGGAGAATGAATGCCGGGAATCTTTATTCACATATTAAACGGAGCGGAGAAGATTTTTTGAAGGTACACCGAGTCGATTTTTCTTATGATGTTGAGCTGAAAAAAAACTACGAAGCAACAAATGCCTTGCTGGATGCTGCTGAAGAAAAGTCCTTTTTTCAAACAGATGTCTATTTGCTTAAGCCGTTAGATTTTCTTATCCATCTTGCCTTCCATCTATACAAGGAGGCAACAAATGTACAGTATGTCTACTTACATGCAGATCTTAATTTGATCAAGTTTTGTGATGTAAGGGAGTACGTCATGTTTGCTGAAGAGCAAAATCAGCTTGATTGGCATGCTTTGCAAGAAAGAGCGAAGGAATTAGGGGCCGAGAAAGCACTTTTTTACACGTTTACGTTTCTAGATTTATTGTATCAAACGAACTATATTGACCAATTGAAGCAGCTAGACATGAGTGACCAATCATTCTTAGAAGCCTATGGAGAGAATGATTTCGGTTCTTTGAAAATATGGAAAAAATCCTTTATTGAACGTTTTTTCAGCTTGGATAATCGCGATGAGCTTGAAGAGGAACCAGCCATACAGCTATTTCCTGAAAGGCAATAGCAAATTGAAGAGGAGGATTCTATATGGATATAAAAGCGCTTTTTGAAAAGCCAAAGAACGATTTTCCTTATGAAAAATCATTTGTGTTTGCAGGTATCCATTTTAATATTCTTTCAATGGAATCGCTGGCGATTGAAGATATTGAACATTATATCCCAAAAGAATTGGATCGCCGCGAGGGGGGGATACCTTCACAGATTGAAATACGGTTTATCATTGATCCGGAGGTCGAACAGTCTGTTCGCAGTGCTTGCTTTCAAAAGGGTGAAACCATTACAGCAAAAAGGAAGTTTACTTATAAACGATTAAAATTAGACGATCAAGTATTATTTGCCTCACATGAAGGTGACGAGCCGCACAGTGTGGCGGCCAATAAAGGGCGTTATGCTGTGATTGGAAAAAACAAAAATGAGTCTGCGATACGCTGTCCACTGCGAATCGTTCGAGAAATTGCCCTTAGAACATTAGAAAATCAAGGTGGATGCTTTACGCATGCAGCAGCTGTCTCTTTTGAAGATGGCCAAAAAGGAGCGCTCATTATCGGCGATAAAGGTGCCGGGAAGTCAACCACTATGTGGCAGTTTTTGCATCATGGAGGAGCAGATTTTATCACAAACGATCGTTCCATTTCAGTGCTTGAAGATCAGGAACTTACTGTGTATGGATGGCCGATGTGCTTGGCGCTTGGAGTAGGAACTGTCCAAGCCACAACAAATATACAGGAACTGAAAAACAAAAAATTCAGCCGGTCTCAAGATAAAAGAATATGGGATGAAACCATATCAACAGAGGAAGAGGCAAAAGAAAAATGGGCCAGCGGCTGTAAGTTTGAAATTACACCAAAAGAAGCTGCTGAAATGACAGGAACAACGATTAGAAGCTCTACGAAAGTAGATATGGTGATTTTCCCCTCACTCAAAATAGGCTCAGGTGAGATTAGGCTTGTGCCGGTAAAAAAGGATGATCAAAGAGCAAAAGAAATTATGGCAGCAAATATAAGAGAACCAGAAGATCCCGACTATTTAAAAGGCTGGCTCGGACTTCGACATGTGTCAGATACCTTTCTCAAGCAAAAGGCATCTGAGCTTATCCATCACTTGTTTAACATGCCATGCTTTTATTTAGAGGGTGATCCGCGTCACCTGCAAGAAGCAATTCCAGATCTGTTAAACAAAAAAGTCAGTTCGATTTAAAGAGACGATTGTCTAAACATTCGTTTGAGCCGGTCTTCACGTTTTTTCATTTGCTCGTGATCTGCTGGCAGCAAAATTTGAAAGAGCATTTCGGCAATTGGCCGTGCGAGCCTTTCGTCAGAGTTCATTAGAATGCAAACACCTAATTTTCGCTTTGGAATGAATCCAATATAGGAGGTGAACCCTTTAATTTCTCCGCTATGTTCAGCTAAGGTGAAGCCGTTAAAAGGTCTCAAAAACCATGAAAGACCAACACCTCTGCTGAAATCTTCTTCAACCATAACGGGGCTTTGCATTTCTTTTAGCGAATGCTGAGGAAGCAGGCTGTTTCCACCGTATTGAGCTTGAATGAATTGAATCAGATCATCTGCTGTGGAGATTAGTCCGCTTGAACCGTCCTCCCAAGATGGTGTTTCAGCACTTGGATAGGATACGTCAGACAGGCCTGAGGAAGAAACTGTATACCCTTTGGCTGTGGATGCTGTTTCAATAAATCCAGTTTGCTTCAAATCGAGCGGTTTTAGTATGTGGGTATGCACTAATTCTCTATATGGCTGATGACTCACCTTTTCTAGCACTTTACTTAATATAGAGTAGCCAAGACTGGAATAATTGATGATAGACCAAGGCGGTGTGAAAATAGTGAGTATTTCAATACACTGAGCTAGAGTCATATCTCGTAAATGAGCTGCTTTGTCGAGTGCTTTGGGCAGGCCTGAGATATGAGAGGCAATCATTCGGAAAGTGAGTGGAATTGATTCAGACAAGTGACTTCTTATGAAAGAAAGTAATGGTTCGTAAGTATGAATGGGTTCATCGAGTTGAATCAATCCATCCTCTCGCATTTTCATCATGACCATTGCAGTAAAAGGCTTAGTCACGGAACCAATTCGAAAGGTTGTGTCTTTTGTAATAGGGGTGCCGCTTTCAATATCAGCGAGGCCCTCATGCCACGACCAAATGTGCTCATCTTCATGTGAAATACAAATGGAACAGCCGGGAATTTGATGTTGTTCTAATAATTTCCTAATATCGGTGGTTGTATCTTGCAGACGCTGCAGGATCGATTCATTGATCAAAATAGACACCTCTTTCATACAGAATATATATATATTACCAAATGTTTCATATTGTTTTAAGATGAACGATCAATATTTTTATATTTTAAAAGAGAGCGGGCGATAGATGATGAAAACAATTCAAAAAACCATTCTTGATATTTTAAAAGGTGATGGCCAAGATATAGAACAAATTCCATATGAGCTTGTGGAACGTAAAGGTGTAGGTCATCCAGATACGATGTGTGACGCCATAGCAGAAAGAGCTTCTCAATACTATTCTCAATATTGCATGGAGCATTTCGGCAGAGTGGCACACCACTGGTTTGACAAAGTCATGCTTCTTGGCGGAGATGCTGATGTCACGTATGGGAAAGGGACAATGGTCAAACCGTATCAAGTTGTGTTTGCTGGAAAAGGGGCATACGCATACGGCGATGAGGTCATTCCTCTTAAAAAGATTCTTTTTGATGCGGCAAAGGATGTGTTATCAGAGGTGACAACAGGATTTGATCCTGAAGAACATCTCGTCATTGACTGCCGAATCGTTGATCATCAGGGGGCAGGCCGCAAAAATTCACGATATCGTCCGATGGTTGAAACGGACATGATTGAAATCGGTGATCCAAAGCTTGTGTCAAACGACTGTAACTTACTGCATGCTCATGCCCCATTAAGCCGTCTTGAGAAGCTTGTTCTTTATACAGAGCGTTATGTGAATGGCCCAGAATTTAAAAAGGTCAATCCAGATACCGGCTGGGATGTAAAAATATTTGGAAGCAGACGTCATGAAGATTTTAAACTCATTGTGAATATGCCTTTTCTAGCTAAAGATATTCATAGTCTTGAGGAGTATTTTGCCCGCAAAAAAGAATGCCAAGATCAAATCGCTCGCTATATTCATGAAACGTTAGGCCTCACGCCTGATCTCATGCTGAATGCAACAGATCGTAATGGCCGTCCGTACTTAACAGCGCTAGGTTCTGTAGCAGATACCGGCGATGTAGGAGTTGTTGGAAGAGGAAATAGATTAAATGGACTGATCACCCCAATGCGGTCTATGAGTATTGAAGCGCCGGCTGGGAAAAACCCGCTTGATCATACAGGAAAATTATATGGGGTGCTCGCACAACGGTTGGCAGATCAAATTTTTGAGACCATTCAAAAGCCAACAGAAGTGCATATCTTTACTTCAAAAGAGGCACCGCTCCACAACCCGGATGAAATTGCCGTCCGTATTCAACAGTGGGATGGAAATGAAGTTGATAGAAAAAGAATTGAAGACCTCGTCATGAATGCGGTTCATTCAATGGGCGATGTGACAACAGATTTAATTTTTAAAGGCGTGACAATGTGGTAAAAAGGATGAAAAAAAGAGTCATTGATGCCGTTCATGCATGTATTCATACAAAAGAACCTATGGCAGTGACCATTCATCCATATGAAATTGAAAAACAACAACAATTGAATCAACATCATCTTCTGTTGATGCTAAAGCCTGAATTAACAAGCATCAATAAAGGTGTACAGTTGGATTTAATACTAGATGAACTTCTCCAACGATTAGATGATCGTGATGTAGAAATAGGAGCCGTGCGTGTTATATCATCCTTATATTTGAAAGAAAAGAAAATAATTGAAAATCAATATGGGATGCTAAATAAAATTTCTAAAAATGGCCTGAGTGAAGTGTCAGATGCAGCAAAAAAGATGCTCGACATGAAATACCCAGAGTTTAAAAAGAAGGAACATTTCATATATGGAGGCCATCAATTTTTACAAGAGTACAAAGAGCTCACGCCGTATGGTTTAGAGCTTTTAACCCGGAACGTCAAGGTAGACAAGCTGGGTGCGGGCACATACGCCATAGAGGCCGAGGTGGATGGAGAAAAAATGCTTCTGCTCAATTCATTCCACCCTTGTCAAATAGAGTGGTTCACTTCACCTGCAAAGTCTATTATCGTCATTGAATGTTTTTCAAAGCAGCCAATGAGGATGTTGAGAGAAGATTTCATCGGTGCAACGGACCCTAAAGAGGCTAAAGCGGGTTCTTTTAAACACATGCTGCTGTCGGAGCAAAAACGGTTTGGTTTATCTAACGTGTGTACTCGGTTTAATGGCATTCACCTGTCACCGGGTCCTGTAGAAGCAATGGCGGGAATGATTCACTATTTTAGTACACCTGAAACAAGGATGACTCCCGCGCATACACTTTTTGGCCAGCTGTTAAAGGAAAATGGCTTTTCGGCGGAAGCATTAGATCTATTATGTAAAGATGTGTCCATTCATTCAAGCGAAACGCCCGTATTTGAATTAACAGAAAACCTAAATTGGGATGAAGCACTTGATCTGCTAGTAAAAGTGAGAAACGACATTCAAAAGCATGAACGTGTTCTGTAACGGAGGGAACAACTTGAACAATAAAGGAGCTAGCCAGCGAATTTGGATTGTCGGTCCACCTGGATCTGGAAAAACGACCCTTGCACATCAATTGAAGCAGGAGTTAACGTTACCTCACTATGAGCTCGATGCCCTATTCTGGCAAGCGAACTGGAAAAAAACAGATAAGACGGTGTTTATCGATAACGTCCATGAAATTGTCAAACAAAAGAAATGGGTCGTTGATGGTCAATATTCATCTGTTCACCACATATTGGCTGAATATGCTGATACGATCATTTGGCTTGATGTAAAGAGAAGACAGACATTCCCCCGTCTCATGAAAAGGACATTCAAACGGCTCATCACAAGGGAGAAACTTTGGAATGGAAATAAGGAGAGAATGGGTAACGCGCTCCAATTTTTCTCATATGCCTTTCAAGTCTATCCAGAGGTGATTCATCAAAACGAAAAGCTTTTTCACAAATTAAAAGAAGAATCTCATGTGAAATGCCTGCGCATAGACAAGCGGGACGAGGCAGACCAGGTGATTATGAAAATCAAAAACCTTGAGAAAAAGGGGTGAGGACATGACGACATTAGATGATGCTTATAATGTCCTGAAATATTGGTTTTCGGAACAGCCGATCCGTTTAACACCTTTAAACGGAAGAAGCCCTAATGAAGGATGGCTTGTAGAAACGATCAAAAACCGCTTTGTCTTAAAAAAATGTGCAAGAAATCATGATGCGGAGTGGCTTCAATATTTAGAGGATTTAACAGATGCTCTGCTTGATCATGGCTTCCCGATTCAACCTATGATGGAGGCAGAAGACCGTCGTAAGACCATTTTATTCAAAGAACACTTTTGGCAGCTGCGGCCCTATTTCGAAGGAAGACCATATGAAATGGGAAATCGTTCAGATGAACAAGAAGCCATCCGGGTATTAAAACAGCTCCATTCATTGAAGAACTTACCGAAAGGGCCTGTGAATCCAAACTGCGAATTGAAGAACTGGATTACTTCTCCGGACGAAACGCTCGGCAAGACGGCTTACGCACTAAAAAAGGTTGTTTCTTCTAAAAAGGCTGCTGCTTTGCTCAAAGTGTATGAACGGGAACTAATGAATATCATCACGCTGCTAAACCCTAGTATATATGAAGCATTACCTCATGCTGTTACACATGGTGACTTTCATTCTGGCAACCTGTTAATTCTTAACAAAAAGCTTGCCATGGTTCTTGACTTTGATACAGCAGGCTTTAGACCGCGAATATATGATGCAGCCATATCTGCTTTTTTGTTAACGAGAATCAAGAGAGGAACGTTTCAACTAGATATTGTGAAAACGATTCAATTTTTAAAGGCATATGCAGATGACTTATCCGAATATGAATGGCGTTCTATATCTGCTTTTATCAGACTTTTATATATTCCAACAGGGCGGTATTTAACACTGCTGCATACCTATACACCTCACCTACTGAAATGGTATATTGATTGGTCTTTTCAAGCACTAGAATCTGCATCGAACCAGCTGAAGGAAGATTGGTATCTCCAAAAGGAGATGAGAATATGAAGGTCGCTGTTGTCACTGGTGGAAATAGGGGCATAGGCAAAGAAGTATGCAGACAGCTTGCGCAGTGTGGAATGCTTGTTATTTTAACTGCACGGCAGCTTGAAAGTGCCAAAATAGCTGCGTCTGAAATGACAGAGCATGTTGTGCCATTTCAGCTGGATGTAACAAATGAAGAATCGGTTGAACGTTTCTCGGCATTTATGAAAGATTCGTTCGGGAGAGTGGATGTGCTCATTAATAATGCCGGTGTCTTTCATGACAACATAAAGGATCACACATTTCCATCTTTTCTAGATCTTCCTGTATCGACACTCCAAGAAACGATGAATGTGAATGTATATGGCGCAGTCAGAATGACCAAGGCGGTTTTCCCTTACATGAAAGAGGCTGGATATGGACGGATTGTCAATGTATCTAGCGGTATGGGAAGGCTATCCGCGATCTACGCTTCAGGCGATGTCAGGCGTGACGGTAAAAGTGGTCCTTACTACCGGATGTCAAAAGCGGCACTACATGTTCTCACAAAAGTCACAGCTTTAGAGGGGTCACCCTATTCTATCCTTGCAAATGCTGTGTGTCCTGGCTGGGTACAAACGGACATGGGGACCTCAGAGGCTGTTAAAACCATACAGGAAGGTGCATCAGGAATAGTGTGGGCGGCACAGCTGCCCCGAGATGGACCAACAGGAGAATTGTTGAGAGACGGTCAAAGACTTCAGTGGTAAGAGGAGGCAGCTACATGCGAGGTATGAAAGGAAAGACGGTTATTGTGACAGGCGGAGCTCAGGGGATTGGATATGCGGTCGCAGAACGAGCCGCACAAGAAGGCGCACAAGTCGCCATTGCTGATCACTATGTAGATTACGGAATTGCAGCAGAAAAACAGCTCAAAGCAAACGGATATGATGTTTTGTTTATAGAGGCTGATATTGCTGATGAAGCATCAATTGTTTCAATGATAGAAAAAACAGTCAATCATTTTGGGAAAATAGACATGCTGGTGAATTGTGCAGCCATTTTTATCATGCGGGGTCTTGAAGCAACCGTTGAAGAATGGCGGCGCATCATGGATTTGAATATTATGGGACAAGCTCTTTGTGTCAAACACACCGCACCTTACATGGAGAAAATAGGAAAAGGGTCGATTGTAAATATTGCATCCATTTCAGGACACATTGCCCAGCCGAAATATTTAACATATAACGCGACAAAAGCAGCCGTTGTCAATATGACGCGGTGCATGGCAATGGATTTGGCGGATGCAGGTATTCGTGTAAATGCAGTGAATCCAGGTACGGTGTGGAACAAAAATAACGAGCGGTTCCATTTGGAAGAACTTGGATTGACAAGAGAGCAAGCAAATCAGCATCCTGATATTGGCGGGATGCACATGTTGAAACGAACAGCTGATCCAGAAGAGATCGCATCTGCTGTCATCTTCCTTCTTTCAGATGAAGCGAGTTTTATTACAGGAGAAAATTTGATGGTTGACGGCGGCTATACTGCCATGTAGAGGAGTAAAAATTGCATGAAATTTGATCTGCACACACATCATCAACGCTGTGGTCATGCGGAAGGGAACATCAGAGAATATATCGATGAGGCTGTCAAATTAGGTCTTGATTTTATTGGAATATCGGATCACTCCCCGTTCTTTGGTGAAGAGGCTGACCACTTTAAACCCTGGGTAGCGATGGCTAAAAGTGATTTTCAATCATATATAGAGGAAGTCCTGCAGTTGAAAAAGGAATATGACGGAAAAATTCACGTGCTGTTAGGTGTCGAATCTGACTATTTTCCAGAACACGAGGCCCTTTACCGAGACGTGTATCGACATTATCCATTTGATTATATCATTGGCTCGGTTCATGTCAGTAATGGATATGACCTATTTAACCGGAAACGGTGGGAACGAATCACAGAGCAACAAGCAATCATTGAAAAAGAAACATATTACCAGTTGATTAAAATGTCTGCTGAGAGTCAAATGTTCGACGTTTTAGGCCATATTGACGCCTTAAAAGGTTTTTATCCAGAGATTGCTCATCTCAAAACAGAAGCTGTCGATGATGCACTGCAAGCAATTGCGGAGAGTGGTTCTGTCATTGAAGTGAATACCTCTGGCAAAACAAAAGACTGCGGCGGCTGGTATCCATCAATGGATCTATTAGAGCGAGCCAAATTTTATGGTGTGGATGTCACGTTTGGCTCAGATGCACATCAGCCAGCCCGCGTAGCAGATGATTGGCTGAAAGTAAAACAGACGCTGAAGGAATTAGGTTATCGAGAATGGTATATCTTTCAATCTCGTCAAAAGCGAAAATTGGTTCTATAAATTCTAAAAAAAGGGGTTATGAAAATGACAAAAGTTCGCGTAGCAATTGCAGGAGTAGGATCATGCGCTTCAAGTATTGTTCAATTTGTAGAATTGGCAAAGGAAAAGATGGATACCCTCTCCGGTGTTATGCATGATGTCATTGGAGGTTATCACTTGTCTGATGTGGAATTTGTTGCAGCTTTTGAAGTAGATCAAAATAAAGTAGGAAAAGACTTATCAGAGGCTATTTTTACTAAACCAACGGCTGCAGTAAAACATATAGATGTTCCGTTTTTCCAAGTACCCGTTGAAGCAGGTCCTTTATGTGATGGTCTTGAAGGAGATTTGTCCAACTGCATTCAGCCGCATGAACACTCATTAAAAATGAACACACATGATGTGACGCAAAGATTAAAGGACGTTCAGGCAGATGTACTAGTCTGCTTCTTACCGACAGGTTCGTTTGAAGCAGTTCGAGTATACGCAGAGGCGTGTGCACACGCTCAAACTGCCTTTATTAATGCGACACCTGAACCGGTGGCAAATGATCCTGAATTTGTCAAAATGTTTGAAGAGTCGAATACCCCGCTCCTTGGAGATGACTTAAGAAGTCATTTAGGTGCCACAACACTGCATACAGCGTTAATTGAACTATTAAAATCCCGAGGGATTGATATTACCAATACGTACCAATTGAATGTCGGAGGCAATACAGACTTTTTAAACCTTGCCAACCCAATGAGATCAACGAGTAAGCAAAAATCGAAGAGAAAAGCATTATTTGCCTCTGGTATTGATGCCAGCGAAGTGGCAGCAGGTCCGAATGGCTATGTCAGCTACTTAGGGGATCATAAAGTCTGCTTCCTGCGATTGGAAGGAAATTCTGTTTTGGATTCAGACATTTCGCTTGAAATCCGTTTACAAGTAGAAGATTCTCCGAATTCAGCTGGTGTTATCGCTAACGCAATGCGTGTAGCAAAAGCAGCTAAAGACATGAATCACAGCGGTGTCATACATGACGTCTGCCCATTCTTATTCAAAAGCCCTCCAATTGGAAAAGTAGATTCAGAATCATTGCGTCTATTCAATGAATATGTAGCAAATGCTGAGCTGAAAAAGGTGTGATCAGTGGAAGCAGAACTAAATTTTTGCGAGATGAAATTTGCCGCTTTTGACTTGGATGGAACATTAATTGATGACCGAGGTCAACTTATTGGTGATGTCCATGGCGCAGTGAACATGCTGCGCCAAAGAGGCATTATTTCAATTATTGTCACAGGCAGAACCTATGATTCTTTCTTCTCTCTGAACTTAGATCCATCTTTACTCGATTTATTTCATCATGATGTTTTGCTGAATGATGGAAATGTGATTTGCCACCATCAAAAGAAAACATTTGACGTTAAACAATATCTAGATGCTGCTTTATGCCGGCAGGTCATCTCGTCACTTGATGGTCAAGCTGAATTTGTCATGGAATCACATGGGAAGCATGTGGCATCAAGTAAAAGCGCTAAGTTGAAATATTGTATGCTTTACACATTTCCACGAGAAAAAATAGAGGTTGGTCATCAGAAAGAATTCAGATTTGACCGTGTGACAAAACTATTTATTTTACCGAAAGAAAAAATAGATATCGCTCATCTATTAAGAGATTGTCATTGTGATGTTGCGGATGCCCAGTTTTTAAATGCACAAGTGATATCCCCGAAAGGAATTTGTAAGGCAGATATGCTTGGGCACCATTTATTAGATTGTTTTGGAGAAAGTGATTTAAATCGTGTGATTGCTTTTGGAAATGGTCATAATGACAGACTGCTGCTGAAGAAGGCCAAGTGGGGGCTGGCAGTTCAAGATAGCCATCCATCGGCGATTGAGTTATGTGATGTTCATTTACAAGAGTCTATTTATGACTATCTTGATAAAGTTTTACAACCATTAGAAGCACCAAAAGTTATCAATGAAAAGGGAGGTATTTAGTTGAGAACCCTTCAGCTGCCTTTACCAGATGCACTAGAAGATACAATGATACCGGATTTTGTGGAAAGAGTTTCTTTTCTATCTGCCCATATTGTGCACGTTGATCTTCTTGAAGAGGAATCTGTTATTGAAGTAACAGTAGATCATACGGGAGATGCAGAGGCGATATCAGCTGCGTTTTTAAAGTTATCGTCAAATGTAGCTCAACTGCGGAGGTTTCGTGAAAAGGAAATGAAATCAAATATTCATTTATCCAGTGAACTTGTTCATTCGAAACTAAGCGACGATGACCAAAAGAGAACCTTCTATGATGAAATTGAAATGGAACTCTCACACTATTTTGATCAATTATTCTTAAATATGGGGATTTCACTTGGAGCCAAATTAAGAAGATACCCTTCTACGATGAGTAAAGAATTAATGGAAAAATGTAAATACCATACGAATTTTCCGCAAAATATTTATTCTGTTTTTGAAATACCACATGATTACCAGATTATTGATGACATTCGAGAAAAGCATCATGGTTTTCTGCCTGAACACTTCCAGCAAGCAGGCCGTTTTTTACAGCCGTGTATTTGTTATCACTGCTATGAGGAATGGGAAGGGAAGACCTATACAGACAATCAAATGATGACAGCAGCGGGGCAGTGTTTTAGACATGAAATTTCTTGGAAAGTAGATCCTCTAAGGAAACTAGAATTTAGTATGCGTGAAATTGTCTTTATCGGTGATAACGAATACATCAACGAAACAAGAAAAACACTTCTTGAACACACATGGCAATGTTTTCATCAGCTTGGCCTTAGTGGAAAGGTTACGACCGCAAATGACCCCTTTTTCTTTTATGATGATATGGATAAAGCGAATTATCAATTAATGGCGAACAGCAAATATGAGTTAGTAGCTGTGACAGAAAAGAAAGATGTTTCGATCGCTTCTTTTAATGACTGTGGAGAAATGCTTTGTGAAAGGTTCCAGATCAAGGGAGAAGATGGTATGCCGCTTTATTCGGGTTGTGCCGCATTTGGTATCGATCGATGGGTTCAAGTATTTTTACAAACGTACGGTCGAAATCGAAAGAATTGGCCGGATGAAATGCTTCTTATAAAGGAGGGTCACTATGCTGCAAAGTAATCTGACTCAAGAAGAGCACACAGCCCTCATTTTATCTACTCCTTTTTTAGAAGACAGCCAGATAGAAGAGATGCAGGAGCTTCTGTATCAGCAGCAAGACTGGAATGTCATTCTCGGAATGCTGCATGTTCATCGGACAGCAGGTATTGCATGGAAGAATATTAAACGTCATGCCATTCATTTAAGAAAAGATTTTAAAGCAACTTATTTTTTAAAGTCATTAGAGATTATGTATAAGGGTCAATTAGAAACGGCACGAGACAATATCACATTAAACGATCAGTTATTCCAA
This sequence comes from Bacillus sp. NMCC4, assembly GCF_002998555.1. Classification (NCBI taxonomy): domain Bacteria; kingdom Bacillati; phylum Bacillota; class Bacilli; order Caryophanales; family Bacillaceae; genus Bacillus; species Bacillus sp. NMCC4. Next base: position 406,104 of record NZ_PVRA01000002.1, read on the forward strand.
GCACTTGATCAAAAAGGAATTGAGTATGCCATTGTAAAAGGAAGTGTGATTGGCCAGTGGGCATACGGCGATGTAGGGCTTCGCTTATTTGGGGACAACGACCTCTTTATCTCACAAGATCAGCTGCAAGAAACTGGACATGTATTAAAAGAATTAGGCTATATTCAAGGTTCTTGGAACTATGAAACGGAGACAGTCACACCTGCGAAACGAAAAGACATTCTTTACCTCATCATGAACTCACATCAAACCTACACCTATATGAAACCTACACCAGAATGCCGCTTTATTGATTGTCATAAAATTGATGTTCAGTTTTCAGTTGACCTCATGACAGGAAACCGGACAGATTCAATTGTCCAAGAAATGCTGTCTAGACGAATTCAAACGTCTGTTGATCAACACCTTGTATGGTCATTAAAAGAAGAGGATATGCTGATTTTCTTATGTATTCATTTTTACAAAGAGGCGATTTATTTAAATGAAGTGGAGTCAATGAAAGACTTACTGCTTTATAAGTTGCTTGATATATATGGCATGTTTATGAGAGAAGACCTATTGGATGTGGATTTGTTTGTCCGTCGAACGAAAGCGTATGGCTTTGAAAAGATGGTCTATTTTGCTTTGCATTATGTGAATGAAGTCTTTCCTCATACGATTCCTGATCTTGTCATGGATGCACTTCAGCCTGAATCGCTTGCTTATTTATCTGAAGTGCTGGATGCAAATGATGTCGTTCATACCTGGAATCAGCCCATTCGTAAACGATTCTTTCACATTAATCGATCTTTAGAAATACAAAAGCATTCTGTTCATAAGGAGTAGTGTGATGAAAGATCCGGCAGCGCTATTTGATTTTAAGGGAAGAAACGACGTGATATGGTTTGGGAATATGAATCAAGAACAAAGCTGGGAACAAACAAGAGCTTTACCTGTCATGACAGACCATGTTCAAAATGAACTGGTTCTTCAGCAAGAACAACAACTGCTTTTGATTGCTTCTAAGGATCATCATGTCATCATGCATCATCAGCCTGAACCTGCTTTTTTAGCCTATTTGGAAAAGAAAGGTGTCAAGCTTCCACATATGATTCAAAAAGAAGATGCCTTGAAATTAAAGGGACTCATTGTACCCTATCTTTTAGATGAATCGGTTGAACAAGAATCATCAATTGAAAAAAGAAAGATTTATGGCTCAAATTCAACACTCGTAAAGCGATTCAATCATAAGATTTCGACTAGAAAATGGGCAGAAGAACATCAGTTTACTGTCACGTGTGGTGCTGTTTGTCAAAATGCTGACGAGTTAAAACAGACGTATGAAGAATTAAGGGCGAATCATTTCTCAAAAATGGTTCTGAAAATACCTTATGGATCATCTGGGAAGGGACTTCGTATTTTAAAAAACGAGAGAGAATTCATGCAGCTAGTGACCTTTATCGAAAGAAGAAAAATCCAAACAGACCTCCTCTTAGAGGGGTGGCATCCGATTAAGCGATCTTTAAATGCCCAATTGCTCATTCAAGAGGAAGGATCACACTTACTTTCAATTACAGAACAGAAAATCAATGAAGACGGCATCTACTTAGGGACCGATTTTGCGCCTATTTATGAACTGGACAAAAAACGTGAATATGAAGTAATCATGCATCGAATCATAGAGCTTCTATATGAAGAAGGGTATCGAGGCGTGGTTGGCGTTGATTCGATAATTGATACAAATGAACAGCTCATACCGATCATTGAAATAAATGCCCGGTTCACGCAGGTTACTTATTTACTCCCAATCATTTGCCGTTTTTTTTCAACCTACGAATATATGGAAAGCCGCTTTAAAAGATTCTCATGCAGTGCCGACCTGCCATTTGAAGATGTATTAACGGAGGTAACAGAAGCACTCGGTCCGGGAGAAGATGGTGGGTTTTTTATTTATACTTTCGGTAAAACGAGAGCGGATGATATGTGGCACTATCGACTGTTTATATTGTTTTACCATATGAAGAAGGACAAGCAGATTCATATGCTGACAATGTTTGATGATATGGAATTTTCAGCAGAAAGGGGGAGAAAATTTGCCGAAAAATGACTCTACGCTCTTAGAGAAAGCGAATTGTTATGGGACGCCGATGTATGTATACGATGGAGATGCATTGAAAGATCACTATGATCACATTACAGCATGGCTCCATCAATCAGCTGAGGTGTTCTTTTCATTTAAGTCCAATGGAAATGTCTCGATTGCGTCATTGTTACGGTCTTTTGGGGCTGGTATAGAAGTGGCTTCTGCAGGAGAGCTCCTTATGGCTGTAAAAGCAGGTTATTCGCCGACGCATATCATTTTTTCTGGCCCTGGTAAACAGAAGCAAGAGATCGATGTCGCTATTCAGCATGAGATCTATTGTATTATCGCCGAATCAAAGGAAGAGCTCATCTATATCGCTGAGTCTGCAAAGCATCAAAACAAACAGGCATCAGTAGGCATTCGGATTAATCCTGAATCCATTGAGTCACTAGCAAAAATCAAAATGGGCGGAGTTCCAAGTCCATTTGGGATAGATGAATCCAAACTGAAAGACGTATTTGACCTATTTCAGAAGTATGATCATTCGCTCTTATTTAAAGGGATTCATATGTATTTGGGGACTCAAGTTCTTGATGAAACATCGCTTTTATCATCGTTTGAATACACGCTCAACACAGCTGTTCGAATCAAGAATGAATTTGGACTAACATGCCAGATGGTTGATTTAGGCGGTGGGTTTGGAATTCCGTATTTTCAGCATGAGACACCCCTTCATGCTGAAAGGTTATTTCAAAACGTAGCGGAATTGATTAGAGCGTATGAAACTGAGCTGGAATTTCCGAGGTTTATTATTGAGATGGGGAGATTCCTTTTAGCGGAATGTGGTGTTTATTTAACAACTATACAATATGTAAAAGAATCAAAAGGGCAGACGTTTTTAATTGCAGATGGAGGAATGCATCATCATCAAGCGATGACGTTTAGAGGCAGGCTGCTCCGCAATAATTATCCGATGCGGCTCATTAAACCTTCTAGCAAACCCTCGGCTGTAGTGAAACAATCGATTGTTGGTCCACTTTGTACCCCGGAAGACTTAATTGGCAGGCAGGTGGAGCTTCCGCAAGGCGATGTAGGTGATCTTCTTTGTATTGAGAAATCTGGGGCATATGGACTTTGCTACAGCCCTACCTTATTTTTAGGTCATCCTTCTCCGCTAGAGCTGCTTTTGTTTGAAGGAAACGATTATGTCATTCGAGATAGAGGGACCTCGGATGATCTTTTATTGAAACAAAATAGATTATTCTTTAGACAAAGGAGGGATGAATATGACACTGACGGAGCTTCGTCAAGAAACGATTGATCGTCTCATTTTCCAATTTTCAGAAAGAGCGAGTCAGCTTGATGACGAATTTCAGTTCCCGCATCAGAATCTAGATGAGCTGATTGATTGTGGATTACATGTCGCCAATATGCCGAAACAAGACGGGGGTCTTGGGTATGGATTTGAAGAAACGGTGACTCTTTTGTCACACATATCTAAAGGGTGCGCGTCGACAGGACTCATTATGGCGATGCATTACTATTCGCTCGGCGCATTTTCTGAAGTGCTTACAAGTGAGCAGCAGGCCATGGTTTTTGACGATATTCGGCGTTCAGGAGAGCTAATCGCTTCTGTTAGCGATCCGAATGTGATTTTTATTTATCAGCGTAAGCAAATGGACGGAATTCCGACCATTACCGCAGAAAAAACAGATGGCGGATATCTTGTGAGTGGAACTAAATTTACAGTGACTGGTGCACCGCGCATTAAATATTTACCGATTTATTGTCAGTATGCTCCGTCGTCATGCACATCTCAATATGGAATGACTGCGCTCTTAATGACATTACCGAGTGAAGGTGCTGCGATTGAGGAATCGTGGAATTATTCGGGCATGAGAGCATCGATGAGTCATCACATTCATTTTGATCAAGTGTTTATACCCGATCATCAGCTCATCGGGCGGGAAGGCTACGCAATAGAAGATACTGAAAATTTAATCTATTGGTTTCGTCTAGCTGTTACAGCTGTTTATTATGGCATTGCAAAAGCAGCATATGAACATGCCCTCGGTATGACATATAAAAGAAATGATCGAATTTCCAAGAAAAAATCAGCCTTTTTACCAGGTCAACAATTTCGTATTGCAGATATGAAAATTAAATTAGATGTTGCACATTCTCAGCTTATGGCCTGTGCCCAGCAAGCAGATCAAGAAAAGAAACAAAATCATTACTCAAGTGATTTGTATACAAAGACGCTGATTACAAAACATTTTGTGACGCAAGCAGCAGAAGAAATCGTGCAGCTAGCTTCTCAGGTAGAGGGTTTTTCTTCATTACAGCAAGGATCTTTGCTCGAGCGTTTAAGCCGAGATGTGAAAGCGGCAAAATTTCATCCGCCTTCTGAAGATTTATTAAAAGAAGTGATTGCGAAAAAAGAGCTGGGCATTATCCCGTTAAAAAATCGCTGGGTATGATGGCAAGAAAAAGGAGGAGACATATGTGGCTACTGCAGCACCTATTTACCGGAACAATTACTTAAACTGTTCTCAATTAACGATTGCAGCCATGCTTCTTAGAAAAGGGATTGGAATTGATAGGATTTGGAGGCAGGCAGGCCTTGTTTATAGATCTCAAGACCAAGGGTTTGTTTTGATCGGTTCCTTTAAACATTTTCGTGATGATATTCTACATCATAATGGCATTCATTTAGAAGAAATTTTTTACACGGAAGAGGAATTAGACCTTTATATCAACCGTGTGTTTAAACAGCATCCAAGCAGAGGGACTGTGTCTGTTTCCTTAGATATATATGATTTACCGTACTGTCCATTTTACGAAAGAGAACATGGGTATCACACATTGGAAGTACTTGAGGTGAATGATGATCATGCAGTGATCAGTGACCATGCTTACTCCTATCATGGCACATTGAGCAAAGGCCATTTGATGAAAGCTGCCCGCTCTGTATATGAACATACACCTCGAACCGAAAATCGTTATAAGTGGATCAAACATGTGGAACTTCAGAAAGAACCAGATGTGCTGGTGATATTAAAGGAGCATGCCGCCATCTTAGAAGGAGCACCGCCGCATTTTGATTTGCCTGGAGCTGTCACAGGGCTAGGCGCTATTTCAGTGATTCAAAGGGATTATATTGATAGTATCAAAGACAATGAAAATGGAAATTTATTAGACAATGTTTATTTTGAAGGACTAAAGGATGTGGCCAACTCCAGAAAACATATGGTGACATTCTTATCTACTTATGAAAATGAGCTTTTACATTCCCTTATTCAAGCTTTTGAAGATGCTTATCAAAGCTGGACAGTGCTCGCCAATTTTACGGCTAGAGTAGGCCTCAGTAAAAATCCTCGCAGTATGATAGAAAGGACGGCGAATCGGTTTCAAAAAACATTAGAAGTGGAGACCAGTCTTCTCACAGAACTAAAAGAGGTGATTCAAAATGAAGACCTATCAAACTCTCTCTCTTCATGATTATGTCAATAACAGAGGCATCACATATCAAAATGAATATGAAAAAGGCCAATTAACAATTGGCGGAGCTTCTTTGCCGGCTGAGTTAATCATGAACGTGCAAGATCTTTTTATCGAAGGGATTCCTTTTCAGTTCATATATCAAGATCAAGGAGACAATATTGAATTAGAGGGACAGTCTATTCATTTTCCGCCACTTGAAGCAGAAGCGCTTCATGTCGTTGGCTGTTCATCCAATGGCAATCTTTACGAAGAGATTTCATTATTACGAGAGGGGAACGTTGTCTGTGAGACTCGGCTTTCATTAACGGATGTGATTGAACGTGAACCTGCATTTCATGATCGAGCGGCATATGCATTTGATTATATTCATACGGTATCCGGCATTAATCATCATTTGACATCAAACCTATGGCTTGATTCGCTCACCTTCTCGCAAAAAGTAGTTTTCGATGAAATTCGCTTTCAAGATAATCCATTTATGCATATTTTCGCAATGACGATTCAGCAGTCAGATCATTAATGGAAGGGAGCCATGTCTATGTGCGGCATTGCAGGCTATTGTCATTTTAACCAAGCACCACTTGATCCTCACATCTTACTGAAGATGAAAAACGCACTTGCTGTGCGTGGACCTGATGATAGTGGTGTATATCAAGATGACTCAGTTGGTTTGGTTCATACGCGGCTTTCAATTATTGATATTCAATCTGGGCCGCAGCCAATAACAAATGAAGATGATTCTATATGTGTGATTCTAAATGGAGAGATTTATAATTTCAAAGAATTAAGAGAGAACTTATGGAATAAAGGCCATTTGTTTCGTACGCAGACAGATACAGAAGTGCTTGTTCATGGCTATGAAGAATACGGAATTTCCTTTGTTGAGCAATTGAACGGAATGTTTGCAGCTGCGATATGGGATAAAAAGAAGAAAGCACTTTATTTGTTTAGAGACCGGTCTGGGATTAAACCGCTGTATGTTTCAGAATGTCGGGGAGGTCTTATTTTTGGATCGGAAATGAAGGCTCTTTTTCAGCATCCCGATATACAAACTGCTATTCAGCCGGAGGCTGTTATTAGTTATTTATCCTTCCGTTATTCGATCGGCGAGCAGACTTTCTTTCAAGGAATTCAAAAATTACCCCCAGGTGTCATCTTGAAAATAGATGAAACAGGCATATCAAAAGAGGCCTACTGGCAATATCCTCTCCCTGCTGATGGGATCGATCGGGGAGAACGTTATTATCAAAAGGAATTGTTTGAATTAATTCAAGATAGTGTGCAAAAACAGATGATGTCTGATGTGCCTGTGGGAGCTTTTTTGAGTGGGGGTGTGGATTCGACTTCGATTGTCGCTTTGATGTCCAAATATGCAAACGAGAATATTCATTGTTTTTCGACCAGCTTTGAAGAGGAAGGCTTTTCTGAAGAAAGCTATGCCAAGCTCGCGGCAGATCAATACAATGTCAAGCTTCACTCACATCGAATGAGTGAAGAAGAGTACTTTCAATTATTGCCTGAAGTTGTGAAGCGAAGAGATCATCCTCTTTCTATTCCTCATGAAGTCGCTTTTTACCATATGTCACGGGAAGCAAAAAAGCACGTGACGGTTGTTTTATGTGGTGAAGGAGCGGATGAATTGTTTGCAGGTTATGGACGTGTCTTTAGGAGTCCAGCAGATTGGCGGAAAATTTTATGGCTTCAAAAAAACCGAAAACTGTCCTCCATCCTTTCAAAGGTATTATTTGAACCATCCTTTCAGCAGCAGGTGCATCAATTGATCCAGCTTGAAGGTGAGATGGATCATTACAAAAAAAGGTATGCATGGTTTACTGCTGGCGAAAAAGAGCAGCTTTTAAGGCGTCACGCTGATTCAATTGATCCTCCTAACTCGCACATGAACAAGTTTATCGCCCATTGTTTTCAAAAGATGGAGGGTGCGTCGTATGAAAATAAACTGCTCTATTTATTTCAGCAGATTCATTTACCAAATCTGTTAGACCGGCTGGATATTATGACGATGTCACATGGACTAGAAGCGCGTGTTCCATTTCTGGATCATCGCATCATCCAATTTGTCAATGACATGCCCTTCAAATATAAGCTTCCTTATAAGGGACTGCCTAGCAGGCTGCAAGCATTTTTTCAGTCGAGTCTCAAAACAAGTGAGGTACAAGACATTCCGAAATATATGTTAAAAAAGACAATGGAGCAAACGGTGGATAAGCGTATATTATATAGAAGAAAAATGGGTTTTCCGGTTCCAGTGTATCATTGGATGAGCAAAAGGATGAAAGAAATCGAAGAGAAGCTTCTTGATCAACAAAGCTTTGCAACAGAACTGTTTCAAAGAAAGCCACTAGAGCAATTTTTACGAAATGATCCGAATCAGAAAAACAAAAATGGAGCGGATCAAAAAGTCTGGATGCTTTACAACTTGGAATTATGGCATGATCACTACATGAAAGGGACGCGGCTTCCTCTCCAAACTAGTCATTAAAGAGATCTGGTCTATTCCTTTTGCCTGCTGCATATATGATACGGAAGGGAAGTGATGCGATTTTGAGGCTGAGTGAACTGTCAGGAAAAGAGATCGTCGATATTAAAAGAGCGGAGCGGCTTGGCGTGCTTGGACAAACCGACCTTGAAATCAATGAACAGGACGGTCAAATAACAGCACTCATCATACCTTCCGTGAAGTGGTTTGGCTTTCGAAAACAAGGAAATGACATCCGCGTCCCGTGGAATCACATTCAAAAAATAGGATCAGATATGATCATTCTCGATGTGCCTGAAGCGCTTCAGCCGCCCGGAGAAAAAGAGCATCCATCATAAATGGGTGCTCTTTTTCTTTTCTCTCTCCGATTTGTTCACAGGCTGAATCCTCTCCTCATATGCTGAAAGGGAGATTCAGAAAATATTACAGACTTTTTTAAATAAAGAAGGTGAACGGTCAGTATGTTGAGCGGTTTAACGGTTGCGGTGATCGGGGGAGATGCAAGGCAGCTTGAAATTATTCGCAAGCTGTCACAGCAGCATGCCAAAGTGTTTTTGGTCGGATTTGATCAGTTGGATCATGGTTTTATCGGTGCTGAAAAGCTGAAAATGTCAGAACTTCCATTCGAACAGGTAGACAGTATGATCCTGCCAGTATCAGGGGCAACGGATGAAGGCGTTGTTGCGACAGTTTTCTCAAATGAGCAGGTTTTGCTGGAAGCAACATATTTAGAAAGAACCCCTGCCCATTGTACCTTGTACTCAGGTATTTCTAATACGTACTTAGACAATCTGGCAAAGCAGGTGAACCGAAAGCTTGTGAAGCTGTTTGAGCGAGATGATATTGCCATATATAACTCTATTCCAACAGTTGAAGGGATTATCATGATGGCCATTCAGCAAACGGATTATACGATTCATGGAGCACGTGTTGCTGTTCTCGGGCTTGGAAGAACAGGACTCACCATTGCCCGTACATTTCTGGCACTCGGTGCGGACGTAAAAGTAGGGGCAGCAGATACAGCTCATTTAGCGCGGGCCTTTGAAATGGGACTTGATCCATTTCCAATGGATCGCTTAAAAGAAGAAGTAACGGATGTAGATATCATCATCAATACCATTCCAAGCCTTGTATTAGATTCATCTGTCATCGTCAGCATGACACCAAAGACACTCATTTTGGATATCGCCTCCCGCCCAGGGGGAACAGACTTTGACTTTGCACAAAAACACGGAGTGAAGGCGCTTCTTGCACCAGGACTCCCGGGGATTGTAGCACCAAAGACAGCAGGGCAAATCATTGCAAAAGTGCTTTCTGGGCTCTTATGTGAACTTGCAGAGGAAAAAAGGGGGATGGAATCATGACGACATTAAAAGGGAAAAGAATCGGCTTTGGCTTAACTGGTTCCCACTGTACGTACGAAGCTGTTTATCCGCAAATCGAAGCACTTGTAAAAGAAGGAGCAGAAGTGCGTCCAGTGGTGTCATATACGGTCCAGAACACAAATACAAGATTCGGAGATGGGGCTGACTGGATTGAGCGGATTGAGAAGCTGACTGGCTTTAAGGCAATTGACTCAATCGTGAAAGCAGAGCCGCTTGGACCTAAGCTGCCACTTGATTGTATGGTCATTGCTCCATTAACAGGGAACTCGATGGCGAAATTCGCAAATGCCATGACAGACAGCCCTGTTTTAATGGCTGCAAAAGCAACCATTCGAAATCATCGTCCTGTCGTTTTAGGAATTTCGACAAATGATGCGCTAGGCTTAAATGGTACAAATCTTATGAGGTTGATGTCGACAAAGAATATTTTCTTTATCCCATTTGGCCAAGATGATCCATTTAAAAAACCGACCTCCATGGTCGCGAACATGGATCTGCTTTCTCAAACAGTAGAAGAGGCACTCCAGCATAGACAAATTCAGCCGATTTTAATTGGACCAAACGAATAATAGATTCACTAGAAAATCATGAAAGATTCAAAAAAGATGCTTCAAGCCTTGCTTTTCTATGGTAAAATAAAATGTAAAAAGTCATAGGATGGCCATCCGAAAGAAAAGAATCATGGATGGGTCGGAAGGAGTTTTACTGATGGGAAGAGGATTGCATGTAGCTGTAGTTGGAGCGACTGGAGCTGTCGGTCAACAAATGTTAAAAACACTAGCTGACAGAGATTTTGAAATGGATACACTGACTCTACTATCCTCAAAACGTTCTGCTGGAACAAAAGTGACATTCAGAGGTCAAGAGTATACCGTTCAGGAAGCAACACCTGAAAGCTTTGAAGGAGTGAACATTGCATTATTCAGTGCTGGAGGAAATGTTTCCAAGGCGCTAGCTCCTGAAGCAGTCAAACGAGGTGCGATTGTTGTAGACAACACAAGTGCTTTTCGTATGGACGAAAACATCCCTCTTGTCGTACCAGAGGTAAACGAAAAAGACTTGCATGACCATCAAGGAATCATTGCAAACCCTAACTGTTCAACGATTCAAATGGTAGCGGCATTAGAACCGCTTCGTCAGGCGTATGGCATGAAAAAAGTCATCGTGTCCACTTACCAAGCCGTATCAGGTGCAGGACATGAAGCCATTGACGAACTATACTGCCAATCACAAGCCATTTTAAATAAAGAAGATGTAAAGCCGGAAGTCATGCCTTATCAAATTGCATTTAATGCGATTCCGCAAATTGATAAATTCCAAGACAATGGCTATACATTTGAAGAAATGAAAATGATCAACGAAACGAAAAAAATTATGCATATGCCAGAGCTAGAAGTAGCGGCAACATGTGTGAGACTTCCAATTGAAACAGGACATTCAGAATCTGTCTACGTCGAACTAGAATCAAATGACGCAACAGTTGACGACATTAAGTCAATTCTTAAAGATGCACCAGGCATTACACTGCAAGATGATCCGTCTCAGCAAATTTATCCAATGCCTGCAGATGCTGTTGGAAAAAACGACGTATTTGTCGGCCGCATTCGGAAAGATTTGGACCGTCCAAACGGGTTCCATATGTGGATTGTATCTGATAACCTGCTAAAAGGCGCTGCATGGAACTCAGTTCAAATTGCAGAAAGCTTAAAAGCATTAAAATTAGTTTAACATTCAATGGATGATGAGGACGAACAGAAGAGAGTTAGGCATCTTTCGCCTGCTCTCTTCTGTTACGTCAGAATGAACTTGGAGTGAAAACAGTGAAAATAATTGTCCAAAAATTTGGCGGTACATCTGTCAAAGATGATCAAGGTAGAAAAAGGGCACTTGCACATATCTTATCGGCAAAAGAGAAAGGCTATAAGTCGGTTGTCGTCGTTTCCGCAATGGGACGAAAAGGCGACCCTTATGCGACAGATACGCTGCTTGGTCTGCTTTACGGCAGCGCGCAGCATATGACAAATCGAGAAAAAGACTTGCTCGTTTCCTGCGGAGAGAATATTTCAGCTGTTGTGTTTTCAAGTATGCTGAATGAAAACGGGCTAAAGGCTGTAGCAATGACAGGCGCACAGGCGGGCTTTGTGACAGATAAGGAGCATACGAGTGCGAAAATTATTGATATGAAGTGTGAACGTCTCGAGGCGGCACTGTCTGAACATGATGTTGTCGTTGTTGCTGGGTTCCAAGGAGCTGCGAAAAATGGGGACGTGACCACAATCGGACGAGGCGGCAGTGATACGTCCGCAGCTGCTTTAGGTGCTGCATTACAGGCAGACTTTATTGATATTTTTACAGATGTAGAAGGCGTCATGACAGCAGATCCCCGCATTGTTGAAAATGCAAAGCCGCTCAGAGTCGTGACATATACGGAAATTTGCAACCTTGCATATCAAGGGGCGAAAGTCATTCACCCGAGAGCTGTCGAAATTGCGATGCAAGCAAAAGTACCAATGAGGGTCCGTTCAACATACTCTGATGATGAGGGCACACTCGTCACGTCACACTACTCAGATAAAATGAGCCATGATGTGTACGACCGCCTCATTACGGGTATTGCACATGTCAATGATGTGACGCAAATCAAGGTCCCGGCAAAAGAAGGGCAGTACAGCGTCCAAACAGAGGTCTTCAAGGCTATGGCTAACGCACAAATCAGTGTCGACTTCTTCAACATTACACCGAGTGAGATTGTGTATACAGTGACAGGTGCAATGACTGAAAAGGCAACATCGATCCTAAAAGATCTTGGCTATACGCCAATTGTGACAACAAATTGTGCGAAAGTATCAGCTGTTGGCGCAGGCATCATGGGTGTACCAGGTGTCACATCTAAAATTGTATCGGCTCTATCTGAGCAAAACATTCCGATTTTACAATCGGCTGACAGCCATACGACCATTTGGGTGCTAGTGAACGAAGAAAACATGAGAGCGGCTGTCAATGCCCTGCACGAAGTGTTTGAACTTTCAAGATAAATGTGATTGAATCATGATGAGGTGAAAAAAATGAATTTCGGAAATATCGCAACAGCTATGATTACACCTTTTGATAAAAAGGGCAACATTGATTTCCAAAAGCTATCAATTCTCATTGATTACTTATTAAAAAACGGCAGTGACTCTTTAGTCGTTGCAGGGACAACAGGCGAATCGCCAACTTTATCGACTGAAGAAAAAGTCGCTCTTTTTCAGCAATCGGTGAAATTAGCAAATGGTCGTTGTAAAATCATTGCAGGAACAGGCAGTAATAATACAAATGCGTCTATCAAACTAACGAAAAAAGCAGAAGAAGCGGGCGTTGATGCAGTGATGCTTGTCGTACCTTACTACAACAAGCCATCACAGGAAGGCATGTATGCACACTTTAAAGCCATTGCCGAGTCTACATCTCTTCCTGTCATGCTTTACAATGTACCAGGGAGAACGGTTGCGTCATTAGCCCCAGAAACAACCATTAAACTTGCGCAAATACCTAACATTGTCGCGATCAAAGAAGCAAGCGGTGATCTTGATGCCATGACAAAAATCATTGCAGAGACACCAGAAGATTTCGATGTATATTCAGGTGACGACAGCTTAACACTTCCAGCTGTATCTGTTGGTGCAAAAGGAGTGGTCTCTGTGGCGTCTCATATCGTAGGACTTGATATGCAGCAAATGCTGAAAAGCTATGCTTCAGGTCAAACGGCCAATGCCGCATTGATCCATCAAAAGCTGCTCCCAATCATGAAACAGCTTTTCACAGCGCCAAATCCAACGCCTGTCAAAACAGCTCTTCAGCTAAAAGGACTAGATGTCGGATCGGTTCGTCTTCCGCTTTTACCTTTATCAGAAGAAGAGAGACTGGATTTAAGCAGCGTCTTAAACAGCTGATCAAAACAAAAAATTTCGTAAGCGGTCATTCTCAGATGTCCCTGAGTATGACCGTTTTTTATACATAAACACTTTCTTAAAATGTGACTTCATCTTGTTTTCTAAAATTAGATTCAGTTATAATAGCATTAAGCGATGATGGACGGGCTTGAGACTAGGAGGATAAGAATTTTGAAAAAGAAAAATACAGAGAACGTAAGAATTATTGCACTGGGAGGCGTTGGAGAAATCGGGAAAAACCTATATGTCATTGAAATTGATTCTGACATATATGTGGTAGATGCAGGCTTGATGCATCCAGAAAACGAAATGCTAGGCATTGACGTCGTTATTCCTGATATCTCTTATTTAACAGAACGTGCTGATCGGGTGAAAGCAATTTTTCTTACCCACGGACATGATGAAGCAATCGGAGGCGTATTCCATTGCTTAAGCAAATTGTCTGTACCAGTTTACGGAACGAAGCTGACCCTTGCGTTACTTCGAGAAAAATTAAAGCAGTATGGCTTCAATCAAAAAGCTGACTTGCGTGAGGTACATGCAAAATCAGTCATTACGTTTGAAACAACAAAGGTATCATTCTTTAGAACGAATCACAGCATCCCTGATTCAGTTGGGATCAGCTTCAAAACCTCTCTTGGTTCAATCGTATGCACAGGTGATTTTAAATTTGATCAAACCCCAGCGCTTAACCAAGCCTGTGACATCGGAGAGATTGCGAAAATTGGAAACAATGGCGTTTTAGCACTTCTTTCAGACAGTGCGAATGCTGAAAAACCAGGTTATACACCTTCTGAGGCGCTCGTCCAAGACGAAATCTCAAATGCGATGTACAATGCTGAAAATCGAGTAATTGTCGCTGTATCTTCATCTAACATTAACCGCGTGCAGCAGATCATTAATGCAGCGAATCAAAATGGCCGTAAGCTTGCCGTAGCAGGGAAGAATATGATGACGACTCTTCAGCTGGCGATCAAACTTGGTTATGTCACAGCAGACGAAGAATTATTTGTACCAGTTCAAGAAGTGAAGAAAATGGCGAAAAACGATGTGGTCATCCTGACAGCTGGAAGCCACGGAGAGCCTCTTGCTGCTTTAACAAAAATGGCAAAACAAAATCACAAACAGCTTCATATTGAAAAAGATGACACTGTGGTGATTGCATCTACACCTCTTCCAGGACAAGAACTCACATATTCAAAAACAGTGGATTTCCTCACAAGAAGCGGCGCACAAGTCATTTTTGCGCAAAAACGTGTGCATGTCTCTGGACATGGCTGCCAAGAAGAGTTAAAGCTGATGCTGAACTTACTAAAGCCAAAGTATTTGATTCCCGTGAATGGCGAATATCGTATGCAAAAAGCACATTCTCGTATTGCTGAAGAAGTGGGAATGAAACGAAGTGACATTTTCTTGATTGATAAAGGGGATGTTGTGGAGTTTAGAGGACAGAACGTAAAAATCGGTGAAAAAGTTCACCAAGGCAATATTTTGATCGATGGTCTTGGCGTTGGTGATATCGGGAACATTGTGCTGCGCGATAGACGCCTATTGTCTCAAGATGGTATCTTAATTGTCGTTATTACGCTTGATAAACAAAAGAAACAATTAATTTCTGGACCTGAAATCATCACAAGAGGATTTGTGTATGTCAGAGAATCCGAAGAGCTGATTGTAAAAGCGACAGAAATGGTCAAAGGAATTGTCAAAGAGCAAACGGAAAAATCAATTGTTGAATGGTCAACATTGAAACAATCCATGCGCGATGTACTCAATCAATTCCTATATGAAAAAACAAAACGTAAGCCGATGATCATTCCAATTATTATGGAAGTGTGATGAGAAAGCCCAAGGAGCATAAGCTCTTTGGGCTTTTTTGATGTGGCACTAGGAATGCGGATTGAATACGGCCTTCTTGTTCATAATAGAAGGAGAGTTTGAGGAAAGGATGGAGACAAATGGACGAAAAGAATGAACAGCAGCCTGAGCGAAAGCCAGAAGAAAAAGACAGCATTATGAGCAAAATACAGCAGCTTGGTGAAACAGCCATACCACAGCTGCCGCAAGATACAAATATACATTGCCTCACCATTATTGGACAAATTGAAGGCCACATGCAGCTTCCGCCACAAAATAAAACAACCAAATACGAACATGTCATTCCGCAAATCGTCGCAGTTGAACAAAACCCGAAAATTGAAGGTCTTTTGATCATCTTAAATACAGTAGGCGGCGATGTTGAAGCGGGACTAGCGATTGCAGAAATGCTTGCATCTTTATCGAAACCGACTGTATCGATTGTACTTGGCGGCGGCCACTCTATTGGTGTCCCGATTGCTGTATCGTGTGACTATTCCTATATTGCAGAAACAGCCACGATGACCATTCATCCTGTGCGTTTAACTGGTCTAGTGATTGGTGTCCCGCAAACCTTTGAATACTTAGATAAAATGCAGGAAAGAGTCATTAACTTTGTGACAAGCCACTCCAATATTACAGAAGAGAAGTTTAAAGAGCTCATGTTCTCAAAAGGCAATTTGACAAGAGACATTGGAACAAATGTTGTTGGTCATGAGGCAGCAGAATACGGACTCATGAATGAAGTAGGCGGCGTAGGACAAGCGATTAAAAAGTTGAACGAACTGATTGGAGACAGGGCATCTCAAAACGAGGGGCTGATCCAATGATTTTATATACACCTATGCCATATGAAGCCATTTACGCGGAGGAACAAGGAGACCGCAAACTTCAGCAGGTAAACATCCAAGGCGTGCCAGTTATGGTTGAAATGAAAGAGGATGAAGCAGAAATTGTTCAAGTCATGAGCACCAATCCAATGGACTTTCTGAATCAAGAGCTTGCACCAGGCAAGCGATTGAAGTTACAATTAGGCACCAATCAAAACGACTCATATGAATGATTCTATGCTATAATAAAGGGAAAACTTACAACAAGATGCAGCCAAAACCAGGCTGCTTTCTTTCTGATCTTTTCGGTAGGTTATATTTTCTTTCGTAGTAAGGTGATGAGTATGGCTAAAAAGAGAAAACGGAAAACGAGAAAAAAACAAAATAAACAGCTAAAACTGAAATATGAATTAAATGGGTTAGTCTGTATTGCCATAGCGATCATTGCCATTTTACAGCTAGGCGTCGTTGGACAAACCTTCGTACATTTATTCCGATTCTTTGCAGGTGAATGGTTCATTCTCTGCCTTATCGGATTATTTCTTTTTGGCGTGACCATCTTCTGGAAAAAACAAATCCCAGATATTTTGACAAGGAGAAAAGCAGGGCTATACTGCATCATTGCGAGTATCTTGCTTTTGTCTCATGTGAAGCTCTTTCAGCACCTTTCATCTGCGGGCGCGATAGGCTCTCAAAGTGTGATGAGAAATACATTTGAGCTTTTCTTGATGGATATGAAAGGTGAGACTGGGTCACCTGATTTAGGAGGCGGCATGATCGGTGCCGTATTATTTGCTGCTTCTTATTTCTTATTTGCACAGGCAGGATCTCAAATTATGGCAATCGTTCTGATGCTGATTGGAATTGTGCTGATTACAAATCGATCTCTTCAAGAAATGGTGAAAAAAGTGTCGCTCCCTGTCTCACAATTTATGGTGAAGCAGTGGAAAGCGTTTGTTGAAGATATGAAAGGAATCAGGCAGGCGAAAAAGAGCGCGCCCTCTCAAAAAACAGGTGAAAAGAAAAAACGGTCTCGTATTCAGGAAGAGGACGATGATGATCAGATCTTGATCGAAGAGGAAACGCCGGTTTCTGACAATAGCCAGCCAATCATCTCAAGCTTTGCTGATAGAGATGACATTCTCACCCCGCTCGTTCAAAAAGAGCAGACGGCAAAAGAGACAGAGCCTCTTCAAGAGTCTGTGCAAAGGGCACCGGTTCCATCAGATACAGCCGATGAACCAAAAGAGGCGCCGCCGATGACATTTACTGAACTTGAAAACAAAGATTACGAATTGCCGTCACTTGATATTTTGGCAGAGCCGCAGCACTCAGGGCAGCAAACAGACAAGAAAAATATATACGAAAATGCAAGAAAGCTTGAAAAAACGTTTCAAAGCTTTGGTGTAAAAGCAAAAGTCACACAGGTCCACTTAGGACCGGCGGTCACCAAATATGAAGTCTATCCAGATGTCGGCGTGAAGGTAAGTAAGATCGTCAATCTAAGTGATGACTTAGCCCTTGCTCTCGCAGCAAAAGACATTCGGATTGAGGCGCCGATTCCTGGTAAATCAGCCATCGGTATTGAGGTTCCTAATGCAGAAATCGCGATGGTTTCTTTAAAAGAGGTATTAGAATCAAAGCAAAATGACCGTCCAAACGCCAAGCTGCTGATTGGACTGGGCCGAAATATTTCTGGTGAAGCTGTGCTGGCTGAAATGAACAAAATGCCGCATTTACTTGTAGCAGGCTCGACTGGAAGCGGAAAAAGTGTGTGCATCAATGGTATTATCACAAGTATTCTCATGAGAGCGAAACCTCATGAAGTGAAAATGATGATGATTGATCCGAAAATGGTTGAACTAAATGTGTATAATGGCATTCCGCATCTGCTCGCTCCGGTTGTAACGGACCCTAAGAAAGCCTCACAGGCACTTAAAAAAGTAGTCAGCGAAATGGAGCGCCGCTATGAATTATTTTCTCATACGGGGACAAGAAATATTGAAGGATACAATGATTACATTAAACGAATGAATCAATCAGAAGAGGCCAAACAGCCAGAACTTCCTTATATTGTCGTCATTGTAGACGAGCTTGCAGATTTAATGATGGTCGCTTCCTCTGATGTAGAAGATTCCATTACAAGACTTTCGCAAATGGCTCGTGCTGCCGGGATTCATTTAATTATTGCTACACAAAGACCTTCTGTCGATGTCATTACAGGTGTCATTAAAGCCAACATCCCATCTCGCATCGCCTTTAGCGTGTCCTCGCAAACAGATTCAAGGACGATCCTTGATATGGGTGGCGCAGAAAAACTGCTGGGCAGAGGGGATATGCTGTTTCTACCGGTAGGTGCAAACAAACCGGTTCGTGTGCAAGGCGCCTTTTTATCAGATGAAGAAGTGGAGCATGTCGTTGATCATGTGATCACCCAGCAAAAAGCACAATATCAAGAAGAAATGATTCCAACTGAAGAAACGCAGGATCAGCTTACAGCTGTGGATGACGATTTATATGATGAAGCAGTGGAACTCATCATCGGCATGCAGACGGCTTCTGTCTCTATGCTTCAAAGAAGATTCCGCATCGGCTATACCCGAGCGGCCCGCCTGATTGACGCAATGGAAGAGCGAGGCGTTGTCGGCCCTTATGAAGGAAGTAAACCGAGAGAAGTCCTGCTCTCAAAAGAACAATATGACGAGCTCTCTTCATAAATCGAAGAGAGCTTTCCTAAAAAAGAAGTAAACGATAGTATGATTATGTTAACTGGAAGTCAGACTATTTATTTATTTGCAAAAACATGATATAGTTGTGTTCAACTTATCTCGGAATAGAGATTTCTCATCTTATCATTTGCATTGATTAGACGGAGGGAAAACATGTCGACCAAAACAGACAATCGCCATTTATATTTGAAAGTGATTGACCGTATTAAAGAAGATATACAAACAGGCGTATATGCAGAAAAAGAAAAGCTGCCTTCTGAGTTTGAGCTCTCAAAGCTTTTAGGCGTGAGCAGAGCGACACTGCGTGAAGCCCTTCGTGTATTAGAAGAAGAGAAGTATTTAATTAGAAGGCATGGTGTGGGAACGTTCGTCAACTCAAGACCACTCTTTTCAACAGGCATAGAACAGCTGGCAAGTGTCACGAAAATGATCGAGCAGGTCAATATGACGCCTGGTACCATCTTTTTATCCTCGCAAGAAGGGGAGCCAACAGAGAATGATGTGATTCGTTTTCAGTGTGATGAATCTGATGAGATTTTTTCAATGGAACGCGTTCGAACGGCAGATGGACAGCCAGTGGTATATTGTTTAGATAAAATTCCGGTCAAGCATCTTCCCGCTTCTTTTACACATGAAGAAGAGTCTCTTTTTGAGCTGTTTGGAAGAGAACCACACAGCGGGATTAAATATGCAGTTGCTGACATCGAACCAATCGGCTACCACGATCAGGTTTCACCGATACTCGAATGTGACCCTGAAACAGCATTATTATTACTGAAACAAATGCACTATGATCAGGATGATCAGCCGGTCTTATACTCGCTTAATTATTTTCGAGCGGATAAATTCAGCTTTCATGTGATACGTAAACGATTTTAACAAGCAGTCGCTTCCATAAGCGGTTGCTTTTTGTTTGCCCATACATAATACCCGTAAAACTTGCCACACTAATACGTAACAGTATATAGAATTGGGTGAATGATGTTGGGCAAGAAAACAGTCAGTAAAAAGAATATTATTGCATTATCATCAGTGCCTCTAATCATGACACTTGGGAACTCGATGTTAATACCTGTATTGCCAGAGATAGAAAAGACACTGTCCATCACTTCCTTTCAAGTCTCCCTCATTATTACGGTATACTCTGTTGTAGCGATCTTATGTATTCCAATCGCCGGCTATTTATCGGACCGAATCGGGCGTAAAAAGGTACTCCTGCCGTGTCTGTTAATCGCAGGTCTTGGTGGGGCTGTGGCAGCAGTTGCCTCAACGATCATGAAAGAACCTTACATGTGGATTCTATTTGGAAGGGTCCTTCAAGGCGTTGGCTCAGCCGGGGCAGCACCTGTCGTGATGCCGTTTATAGGAGATTTGTTTCATGATGATGAAGAAGTAAGTGCGGGACTTGGCGCCATCGAAACCTCTAACACAGCTGGAAAGGTATTAAGCCCGATTATTGGGGCGCTTCTAGCTTCATGGTTTTGGTTTGTGCCGTTTTGGTTTATTCCGTTCTTTTCAATCATCAGCTTTCTCATGGTACTGTTCATGGTAGAGTCCGCGAAAAAAGAGGAGGATCCGCCTACATTCAAAGAATTTTTAAAATCAACAAAGACCATTTTTAAACATGAGGGACGCTGGCTTTATGCCATTTTTGCAATTGGCGGTTTTATTATGTTTCTTCTTTTTGGTGTGCTTTTTTACTTATCTGATAACCTTGAGGCAGCTTATCAAATTAAGGGTGTCAAAAAAGGGCTCCTGCTTAGTATCCCGCTCCTTTTTCTATCCATCAGTTCATACATTGCTGGGAAAACGATTGGAAAAGAAAAAGGGAAAATGAGAATCTTTATAATCGTAGGCATGGCCTTGTTATCACTTTCCTATATGTTTTTATGGTGGAATCACAGCTTTTACGTATTGTTTATCTGTTTAAGCATTGGCGGTGTTGGCATCGGTATTGTACTGCCTGCACTTGATGCCCTGATCACAGAAGGAATCGAAAAAGAGCAGTGCGGAACCATTACGTCATTTTACAGCAGTATGCGTTTTATCGGTGTCGCATTAGGACCTCCGATTTACGCCTATCTCATGGATAAAGGGGACTCCATCGTTTTTATTCTCTCGACCATTTGCAGTCTTATTTCACTATTTTTGGTCCTCTTCTTCATCCAGCCAGATGAAAAGGATGAAAGTGAACAATTAAAAACGGTTTAATCTAGAAAAAAGACGGTATTTTGCCATCTTTTTTCTTTTTTATAAATTGACATGTAAAATTTTGATAGTTAAACTAATGTATAGTAATATCTTTTAAATTATCCCAAATAGGAGGTGTTCAAAAACATTCATTTTCTGTCTTTCTTCAGGCAGAAATTGAGCTCGCGTGCTGATGATGAATATGTGTTTCTTCAACACGAAAAGACAATTGAATAGGTCATCCTGCCATTAGCACGTTGAAGGAGACGCAGTCAGCACTTCAGACACGCTCAAATACAGCAAATTGATTGATGAACTAGAAGGAGCTTGAAGCAGCTATGTTGCAAATAATTAAAGCAAGATGGATTGTATTAGTGGTGTGGATGATAACAGCTGTGATTCTGTTTATTACTGCGCCTAATTTAGAGGAATTAACAAGAGAAAAAGGGCAATTAAAGGTTCCGGAGGGGACACCAACAGCTGAGGCACTTCACTTATTGGATAAGCTATCAGATCATAACGGGAAAAAAGATACGGGTGTCATTGTATTCTCCGAACAACATCTGTTCCCTGAGAAAGAGCAGGAATTAAAAAAGGCTTTATCTGCACTCATGACTCATGCCCCAGACCTCCACATTGACGGAATTACTTCGTATTTTCATGTAGATCCGGACATTCAAAAACAACTTTTATCAAAGGATAAAAGTACACTTCTTGTTCCATTCAAATTCGACCACTACGAAACAAAAGCTGTGAAGATTAAAGAACAAATTGAGGAAGTTTTAAAGCCCTATCATGTCTCATATGAAATGACGGGTCAAAAATTTGTGGATTCAGATGTCATTAAAAGCTCTCAACAAGGTCTGAAGAAAACTGAACTTATTACGATGATTTTTATTTTCTTTATTTTAATCATTGTTTTCAGATCGATTTTGGCACCTGTTGTTCCGCTCATTACGATCGGCATTTCTTATGCCGTCAGCCGGTGTATTGTGGCTTTTCTAGTAGAATATATGCAATTTCCTCTATCTAATTTTACTCAGATTTTTATGGTAGCTATTATGTTCGGTATAGGAACAGATTATTGTATTTTGCTGTTAAGCCGTTTTAAAGAAGAGATCGGTCAAGGTCGTGATGTCAAAGAGTCGATTATCATCACATATAAATGTGCAGGGAAAACGGTCTTTTTCAGTGGCTTAGCCGTGTTAGTCGGCTTCTCAAGCATTGGGTTTGCCAAATTTCAATTGTATCAATCAGCTGTTAGTGTTGCTGTTGGAGTTGGCATACTGCTGATTGCCCTAGTCACCATCGTTCCCTTTTTTATGTCTGTTTTCGGACAATCCCTTTTTTGGCCATCTAAAAGAGAAAACATTCGCCACCCGCAAAGTAAAATGTGGGAATGGGCTGGGCGTTTTTCATTTAAAAGGCCGCTGATCAGTTTAGGTTTAGTTGCACTAATTACTGTGCCTCCTATTTTGATGTACGACGGAACTCTTTCTTATAACAGCTTAAATGAGATTGGGACAAAGTATGAATCAGTGTCTGCATTTAATACGATATCAGAGCAATTTGGCTTTGGGGAAGCGCTGCCCCTGAATGTACTTGTTGAAAGTGACAATAAGTTAGATAACCAAGAAAAGATTGTCATGATTGAAAAACTGACCCGTAAATTAAATGACATTGACGAAGTAAAAACAGTCCGCAGTGTCACTAGGCCTGTTGGAGACGGGCTAAGTCAGCTTTACGTCACCTCTCAAGCAAAAGAGCTGGGAGGAGAACTTGGCAAAGGCCACGAAGGAATCGGGAAAATTTCAGATGGCCTGACCGAAACAAATCTTGCCCTCCTCAAACAAAAACCAAAAATTCAAGAATCCGCTAAAGGCATTGACCAGCTGATTGATGGAACAAAAGCGATCAAAAGCGGAATTGGAGAAGTAAGGGAGTCCTTGATCTCTTTAGAAGATGGGGTAAGGCGCAGTAAAGATGGCGTCGGGACCATCCGAAGTAAAATCAAAGAAGCGAAAAAGGAATTAGAGCAAGAATATCGCAGCAGTGAAGCGATGATTCAAGAGCTTAAGCGAATGGTGAGTACGCTAGAACGTCATGCGAAATCCAATCAGCAGCTGATGACCACCATTAAAAAAGTAAAAAATTCCTATGAAAATGTATCGTTTGAAGCACTTGAAAAACGGCTTCCAGAAGTAAAAGATATGGATGAATATAAAGAAATCAAGAAAGTATTCAAAGACACAAAAGAAATGCTTGATCAAGCTGGGGACCAAATGAGTGTGTATGAAGAGGAAGCCTCTCACTTTAAACAAAAGATCAAAAAAGCAGATCAAGTAATTCAAACCTTATCAAGCAAGCAAAAAGACGTAAAACGCCAAGTGCAAGCACTCATGGACGGGCTCGATCAAATTTATGACGGTCTTGAACAAACAAATGAAGGACAAAAACAATTGATTAAAGAAATGCCTAAAATTGAAGATGGCGCAGATCAACTGACAGGCGGACAAAAAGCCATCAAAAAAGGATTTAATCAGCTCTCATCAAAACTTACATTATTAACAGATGGATTAGGTGAAAGTATTGAAGGGCTCGAGCAGGTCAAAAGCGGCTTCACCGAGGCGGACGGCTATTTAAAGCAGCTTCAGCAAGCGCCAGATGAAGAAATAACGGGCTGGTTTATTCCAGAAGAAGTGCTGAAACGCCATGAATTTAAGCAAATCTTTAAAACGTATATGTCTCCAGATCGTAAATTAACAACCTTAGAAGTTATTTTAAATGTGAATCCATACAGCAATGAAGCGATGAAAGGCGTTGCCAAAATTGAGGACACCCTTGATCAATATTTACCTGTCAGCGGGTTAAAGAATGCAAATTACGGTGTGTCTGGTATCTCAAGTTTAAATGTAGATTTAAAAGAAACATCTGACGGTGACTTTATTCGAACGGTCATTTTCATGTTAGTTGGCATCTTTATCATTTTAATTATATTATTACGGTCAATCGTCATGCCGATATACTTAACACTTTCACTCATTTTAACGTATTTTACTTCCGTCGGATTAACAGAATGGATCTTCAAAACATTTTTTGGCTACGACGGTCTTAGCTGGGCTGTCCCATTTTTCAGCTTTGTCATTCTTGTCACCCTTGGCATTGATTATTCGATCTTCCTAATGGATCGCTTTAATGAATGGAAGGGAGAGCATGTGCAAGCATCAATGATATCAGCGATGAGAAATATGGGTTCTGTCATTATTTCAGCAGTCGCGATATTAGCGGGGACCTTCGCCGCCATGCTGCCGTCTGGTGTATTATCACTTGTTGAAATTGCAACGGTCATACTCATTGGACTTTTATTATATGCGTTTGTTGTATTACCTCTCTTTATTCCGGTCATGGTTCGTATTTTCGGAAAATGGAATTGGTGGCCTTTTAGAATGAAATAACGACCGGCGCCTCTGCTCATAGCAGAGGCGTTTTTATTTCCTATCCTTTCCTCTGATTGATATAATGTCTATTAAATGGCTGTTTCACGTATATATCAGCTATGTTCTAATACATAATAAATAGGATGAACAAAGGAGGTTTCTCATGACGTACTTACAAGAGAAGACACTAGACACACCTGGTCTTCATACTCATATTGTCAAAACAGAAAAATTTAAAACGGTCACAATCCTTTTTAAAATGCTTGCGCCTCTATCGAAAGATGACGTCACCATGCGTTCACTTTTCCCGCATGTGCTGTTAAGAGGAACAGAAAAAATGCCGAAAACAGGAGAATTGCGTGCTTATTTTGATGAGCTTTATGGTGCTACTGTTTCAGCAGACATGGCGAAAAAAGGGGAGAATCACATCATTACCTTCCGCCTGGAAATGGCGAATGAAAAATATTTAAAGGATCAAACACCTTTACTAGAAAAAGGAATTGCTTTACTATCTGATCTACTATTCCATCCGTATGTTGAAGATGGAGCGTTTAGTCAATTATATGTAGATCAAGAAAAACGTACTTTAAAACAGCGAATTCAAGCAGTGTATGATGATAAAATGCGTTACTCGAACTTAAGGCTTGTGCAGGAAATGTGCAAAGGTGAACCATATGCACTGCACGTCAATGGAGAAATGGAAGATATCGAAACGATCACAGCTCACTCGCTTTTTGAAGCTTATGAGCATGCGCTTCAATCGAATCAGCTTGATCTTTATGTTGTGGGAGATGTTGACGAACAAGACATCAGCCGAATGGTCTCTCAATACTTCAAAACAAGTGATAGAGAACCGGTCAAACAACACGCTGACTCAACAAGAACGCAAAAAGAAGCAAAAGAAGTCATTGATGAAGAGGACGTGAAGCAAGGCAAGCTGAATATCGGCTTTCGCACGCATACGACGATTGCAGATGAAGATTATCCGGCGCTGCATTTGTTTAATGGCATATTTGGCGGCTTCTCGCATTCGAAGCTATTCATCAATGTTCGGGAAAAAGCAAGTCTTGCGTACTACGCTGTGTCTAGACTTGAGAGCTTTAAAGGCTTGATGATGGTCATGTCAGGAATTGAAGTCGGCAACTACCAGCAGGCAGTAGACATCATTAAAGAACAATTTGAAGCGATGCAAAAGGGTGATTTTTCAGATGAAGCGATTGACCAAACAAAGGCTGTTGTCAAAAATCAGCTACTTGAAACGATCGATACATCTTATGGGACAGCAGAATACCTGTATCAGCATGCCGTTGTGCCAACAGGAGAAACGCTTGATTCCTTTTTACAAGCACTTGACCGAGTGACAAAAGAGGACATCATCAAAGTGGGTCAGAAAATCGAATGGGATACGACCTATTTTCTTAAAGGAACGGAGGGTGCTTCATGACAGTGAAAACAATTCAATTCGACCAGCTGCAAGAAACGGTCTATCACGAAAAAATGGAGAGCGGACTTGACGTTTATGTGCTCCCAAAGCAAGGGTTTAACAAAACCTATGCGACTTTTACAACCAAATATGGCTCTGTCGATAACGAATTTGTGCCGCTTGGCAAAGAAGACATGATTCGAGTGCCTGACGGAATTGCCCATTTCTTAGAGCATAAACTGTTTGAAAAAGAAGATGGAGACGTATTTCATACATTTAGCAAACAAGGAGCATCCGCAAACGCTTTTACAACGTTTACGAGAACAGCTTACTTATTCTCAAGCACCTCAAATGTCGAACAAAACCTTGAGACACTCATTGATTTTGTTCAAGAGCCTTATTTTACTGAAAAAACGGTCGAAAAAGAAAAAGGCATCATTGGTCAAGAGATTAACATGTATGATGACAATCCGGACTGGCGTTTATTCTTCGGTCTGATTGAAAATCTATATCAAGAGCATCCCGTGAGAATTGATATTGCTGGAACAGTAGAAAGTATTGCGCCGATTACAAAAGATCATTTGTATGAATGCTATGAAACGTTCTATCACCCGAGCAATATGCTTCTATTTGTTGTCGGTCCCGTTGATCCGAAGCAAATATTAGATCAAGTCAGAGCGAATCAGGCGAAAAAGCCATTTACAGACCAGCCAGAGATCAAACGAAAAGACATCAATGAGCCTGAAGGTGTGTACCGAAAAGAATACGAACTTCCTATGAACGTACAAGGCTCGAAATGTATGTTCGGGTTGAAAACAAAGAATCCTCATAAAAAAGGAAATCAGCTGCTAAAACATGAGCTCGGGATGAATCTCATTTTAGAGACGCTGTTTGGTAAAAGTTCCTTACAATATGAACAAATGTATGAAAAAGGCTTAATCGATGAAACCTTCAGCTACGATTATACGGAAGAAGGCGGCTTTGGTTTCACGTCAGTTGGCGGAGATACAAATGATCCTGATCAACTGGCAAAAGTATTAAAAGAAACCCTTCTTCAAGCAAAGAACTTGATGTCAGAAGAGAAAATTGAGCTCGCGCGCAAGAAGAAAATCGGCAGCTTTTTAAAAGCCATGAACTCTCCAGAATACATTGCGAACCAATTCACTCGATATGCATTTTTAGACATGAGCTTATTTGATGTCGTGACCATGCTGGAACAAATCCAATTAGCCGACATTCAGCAAATTTTAGAGGAAGAAATTGATGAAGAACGGATGTCCGTTTTCAAAGTCGTCCCGAAAACAAAATAAATAAAAAAAGACAAACTCAGATCAAATGAGTTTGTCTTTTTTATGTCTAATTGATAAAAGCATGTTAATTGTGTGAATTTTCATTGACAATCAATTTGTTCGTTAGTTAAACTCTTTAATAGTTAAACACTTAAACTAAAAAGGAGCAGCGTATGGAACAAAATAAAATTGCACAGCTCATTCAGAGATATGCAGACGTCTATCTCATGATGGAAAAAAAGGTATCGGGTATGATCACGGAAAAGCTTGATAAAGAGCTGACGCTTGATCAGTATTACTCGCTTCGATACATCAATTTACATCCTGGATGTACATCAACTGACCTTGCAAATGTATGTAATGTGAACAAAAGTGCTGTAACCTCCATGACAAATCGTCTTTTTACGAAAAACTATATTGTCCGTGAGCACGATCAAGCCGATCGAAGAAATGTTCACCTATACGTCACGCCAGAGGGCAAAGATGTGGTCAGCCGAATGGAAAAGCAGCTTCAGGATCTAGTTCGATCTTATTTTGAAAAGCTGGAAGAAAAGGAAATGGAATCATTTATTCAAACATATGAAAAGATCTATCAAGTGATCATCGAAGAGGAGGCACAAAGCACTAATGAGAGCAATCATAAAGGGTAGATGGCTGATCACGATTCTATGGATCGTATTAGCGGCAGTGTTACTCATCACCGCTCCTAATATGGCGCAATTAACAAAAGAAAAAGGGCAAATTTCTGTACCAGACAGCTATCCGTCCTCATATGCGAATCAGTTATTAAAGAAAATGTCTGAAAACGGTGATACAGAAAAATCAATCGTCATTGTCTTTCAAGAAAAGAACATCGTAAAAGAAAGAGAAACATCTTTAAAAAAGGCAATGGAGATTTTAGAAAAGGATCAAGATCTTCATGTAGAGGACATCACTTCTTATTTTGAAGCCAATAAAGATATCAAAAAACAAATGCTCTCTAAAGATGAAACAACGCTTCTTGTTCCAGTTACATATGACTCAAACAAAATCAAAGCTTCCGATTTTAAAGAAAAAGTCAATGAAAAGCTGAAGAGCTTAAACCTAACATTTGAAATGACCGGACAGCCGTTAATTGATGATGATGTGATCACAAGCTCGCAAGAAGGTCTGAAGAAAACAGAGTTCATTACGATTGGGTTTATTCTCATCGTCCTTGTCCTTGTCTTTAGATCAGCTGTGGCGCCTTTCGTTCCGTTAGTCGCAGTAGCTCTGTCTTACTTGGTGAGTCAATCCATCGTGGCTTATTTAGTTAAATATCTCGACTTTCCGCTCTCGACCTTTACCCAAATCTTCATGGTCGCGATCATGTTTGGAATAGGAACGGACTACTGTATTCTGCTTCTCAGCCGCTTTAAAGAAGAGATTGCACACGGTAAAGATAAAATTGAGGCGATTCTCATTACATATAAAACAGCAGGAAAGACCGTTTTATTCAGCGGAATTGCTGTGCTGATCGGTTTTACATGTATAGGCCTGGCGCAATTCCAGCTCTATAAATCAGCTGTTGCAGTAGCAGTTGGTGTCGCTGTCCTGATTGTGGCACTTCTCACGATTGTTCCGTTCTTTATGGCGGTTTTAGGAAAAGTGTTATTTTGGCCGATTAAAGGTGATATTGCTCATCCGCAGTCAAAAATGTGGGAAACAGCAGGACGCTTTTCCTTTAAGAAACCACTTTTTAGTTTATTAATCGTAGGAATCATTACGCTTCCGCCCATTCTCATGTATAAAGGAACGCTTTCGTATAACAGCTTAGATGAAATCGGTAATAAATACGAATCAGTCAATGCATTCAATACCATTTCTGACAAATTTGGGCCAGGAGAAGCACTGCCGGCAACGATTGTCGTGAAATCAGCTGATCTGTTAGACAACAATAAAGGGCTGATTGCCGTTGAAAAACTCAGCCGTGCAATTGAACAAACAGATGGTGTAAGTAAAGTGAGAAGTGCGACACGTCCTGTCGGTAAAGGGCTGAGTGATCTGTACGTGAAATCACAAGCCAAAGAGCTGAATACCGGACTTGATAAAAGCAATGAAGGCTTGAAAAAAATCCAAGATGCACTGACGACAATGAGTAAATCTATTGAAGATCAAACGCCGCAGATCAAATCATCTGGAAAAGGCATTAACCAGCTGATTTCTGGCACTGAATCAGTACAAACAGGCATTCAAAATGTCGAGAAAATGTTAAGAAAACTGCAAAGCGGAATTGATCAAAACAAAAACGGTGTAGCAGAGATTAAAGAAAAAATTAAAAGTGCGAAAAAGGAATTAACGGCTCAAGTCGCACAAGTGAATCAGCAAGTTGCGCTATATAAAAGCATTTCCAAAGAATTAAAGGCAGCATTAGCGCAGGTAGATACGTCATCCTCTGCCGCAGCGGATGTAAAAGCATTAATCACACAAGCAAATAAACAATTTAGTACACTCGAAAAACAAATCCCGCAGGTAAAAGAAAATCAATCGTATCAAGCCATCAAAGCTTCATATAATGAACTTTCTACGACGTTAAAAGAAGGGGCGAAACAGGCAGACAGCTATGCCAAACAAGCAAAAGAAGCCAAAAAACAGCTTGAAGCAGCGGATGCCTT
This sequence comes from Bacillus sp. NMCC4, assembly GCF_002998555.1. NCBI lineage: Bacteria > Bacillati > Bacillota > Bacilli > Caryophanales > Bacillaceae > Bacillus > Bacillus sp. NMCC4. The sequence goes on from NZ_PVRA01000002.1 coordinate 435,872, forward strand.
TATCGCAAAAGCTTCAGAGCAGCAGAAAGTCTTGACGAGTCAAATCGATGAGCTCATTGCTGGCTTAGACGCAATTGAAACTGGACTTGATCAAACGTCTAAAGGTCAAGGACAGTTAGCTGATAATATGCCAAAGCTTGCAAATGGGGCTGGCAAAGTGATTGATGGTCAAAAACAAATGAAAGAAAAGATTGGCGGCTTTGGTGATGACCTGACCAAGCTGACAGATGGGCTGAACAAAAGCGCAAGTGGCCTGGAGAAAATTTCAAGCGGGTTAATGGGTGCAGGTGACTACTTAGACGAACTGAAAAATGCACCAGATCAAGACATGGCCGGCTGGTTTATCCCAAAAGACGTGCTGAAAAATAAAGCATTCAAGCAAGTATTTGATTCATACATGTCGGATGACCGCAAGATGACAAAAATTGATGTCATTTTAGAAAAAAATCCATATGGCAATGAAGCCTTGTCGACGATCAAACAAGTAGAAGCTTCTGTCGAGCGGGCACTTCCTGAAACGAACCTAAAAGATGCATCATTCGGCGTTTCAGGTGTATCAAGTATGAACGCTGATTTAAAACAGCTGTCAGACCAAGATTTCAATAAGACGGTTCTTTACATGATGATCGGTATTTTCCTCATCCTGGTGATCCTGTTCCGTTCGCTTGTTATGCCGCTGTACTTGGTAGGTTCACTTATTTTGACTTACTTTACAGCTATCGGGATGACAGAATTTATTTTCACCCATTTCTTCGGATACCCGGGCATTAACTGGGCTGTTCCATTCTTTGGATTTGTCATATTAATGGCGCTCGGAGTCGATTATTCGATTTTCTTAATGGAGCGGTTCAATGAATACAAAACAAAAGACATTCAGTTTGCTATGACCGAATCAATGAAGAATATGGGCTCTGTCATTATGTCTGCTGCTGTTATTTTGGCAGGAACCTTTGCAGCAATGCTTCCTTCAGGAGTGCTGTCTCTCCTGCAGATTGCAACACTTGTTCTAACAGGACTTTTGCTGTACGCACTCGTTGTGCTACCATTGTTTGTACCTGTGATGGTGAAATTGTTCGGATCAGCTAACTGGTTCCCATTTAAACGAAAAGAATAGATATTTCAAATAGAAAGTAGGAATCCATGTGATGAGTCGTTGGGCGCTGATAACAGGTGCCAGTGGCGGGATTGGGCAGGCTGCAGCCAAAAAGCTTGCCCATGAAGGCTGCCACGTGATGCTCCATTATCACAAAAATGAACAGTCAGCCGTGCAGCTTGCCGCTCAGCTGGAAGAAACATGTCATATTCAGACGCACGTCGTTCAAGCGGATTTAGCTAAAATGGGCGGAGCAGATGAGCTCGTCAGCCGTCTGCCTGTATCCCCAGATATTCTTGTATTAAATAGCGGTAAAAGTCATGTCGGATTAGTGACAGATACAGAAAAAGATGTATTAGCCAGTATGGTGCAGCTGCATGTCACAAGTCCATATGAGCTCACCCAACACCTATTGCCAGCCATGATTCAAAAAAAAGCAGGTCATATTGTTGTAGTAAGCTCGATATGGGGAGAAACAGGTGCATCGTGTGAAGTGCTGTACAGCATGGTGAAGGGGGCGCAAAATGCGTTTATTAAAGGTCTGGCAAAAGAGCTTGCCCCAAGTGGAATTAGAGCAAATGCTGTTTCGCCAGGTGCTGTCCATACAGACATGATGAAAAGCTTCACACAAGAAGATATTGCAATGCTTGAGGAAGAAATCCCGCTTGGCCGGCTTGCATCACCTGAGGAGATTGCAAATGTCATTTGGTTTCTCGCCTCAAAGCAGTCAAGTTATATGACAGGTCAAATTTTATCCGTTAATGGCGGCTGGTACTGTTAAAAAACGTGTATAATTCGTCTCTCCATGACAAAAGCTATGGCTGTAATTCATCTTTTCGAATGGAGGAATCGACATGTCAGTACTTGAGAACTGGGACCATTGGAAAAACTTTTTAGGTGACCGTTTAAATCATGCGCAGGATAAAGGTTTAAAAGATGATACCATCAATAACCTTGCGTATGAAATTGGCGGATATTTAGCTAACGAAGTTGAAGCAAAGAACGAGCAAGAAAGAGTACTTGCTGACCTTTGGAGCGTTGCATCAGAAGATGAGCAGCGCGCTATTGCCAATATAATGGTCAAGCTGGTTGAAAATAATAGCTCGCACTAAACAAAAAGAGGGGTCGTTTGTGCCTCTCTTTTTATTTTAACCGTTTAGCAACATTGTGCTTTCTAAAAATGTGAAAATGCTTTATGATAAAGGAAGGTAAAAATTTGCCACAATGAAGGGGGTAATATCATTTGGCAAAGCTCGAATGGTATTTTGAATATGAGATACAGGTAAACCGTCCCGGACTATTAGGAGACATTTCTTCTCTAATGGGGATGCTTTCAATTAATATTGTGACAATTAATGGTGTTGATGTATCAAGACGCGGAATGCTTTTGCGCTGTGACCACACAGATCAAATTAAGCGCCTTGAATCAATTTTAAATACAATGGAAACGATAAAAGTAACGAAATTAAGACAGCCAAAACTTCGTGACCGCTTAGCGGTTCGTCACGGCAGATATATTCAGCGTGATGCGGATGACAAAAAGACGTTCCGTTTTGAAAGGGACGAGCTTGGTCTTCTTGTTGATTTTATGGCTGAACTATTTAAAAAAGAAGGACATAAATTGATTGGGATTCGCGGGATGCCGCGTGTCGGAAAAACAGAATCAATTGTGGCTTCAAGTGTATGTGCCAGCAAGAGATGGCTTTTTGTATCGTCCACTCTTTTGAAACAGACGATCCGAAGTCAGCTGATTGCGGATGAATACAGCCCAGATAACGTCTTTATTATTGATGGGATTGTGTCGACGCGAAGAGGTTCTGAGAAGCACTTGCAGCTTTTAAGAGAAATTATGAGACTGCCGGCAACGAAGGTGGTTGAGCATCCAGACATCTTTATTCAAAATTCAGAATATACAATGGATGATTTCGACTATATCATTGAATTGCGTAATAGTGCAGATGAAGAGATTACATATGAGCACGCTGAAGAACCACAAGTGTTTGATCATTCTGGTTTTTCTGGCTTCGATTTTTAATATGGTAATGGTAGGTGTTTGTTTTGACTGAATTGGGAAAACGGCTCATTGAGGCCAGAGAGGAAAAAGGGATGTCGCTGGAGGATCTTCAGACGGTGACCAAAATCCAAAAGCGCTACTTGCTAGCAATCGAACAAGGAAACTATGATATTATTCCAGGTAAATTTTACGTCAGAGCGTTTATTAAACAATATGCCGAAGCCGTTGGACTAAATCCTGAACAATTGTTCGAAGAATTTCGTAAAGATGTACCGAGCACGTATAACGATGAAGTATCTGATAAATTATCAAATATTAAGCCGCAAAGAGAGCTGCCAAAGCCTGCCTCGAAGGTGCTTGAGCTGCTGCCGACCATCTTGATTATTGGAGGCGTCCTTGTGGTCATCGCGATCATTTATGTAATTGTGCAGGCGGTCAATCATGATAGCGGGCAGAAGAACAATCAGACGGCTCCTCAGCAGTCAGAATCTAAATATGAAGTATCTGAGGATTCATCTCTTGCAAAGGATCAAAAGAAAAAAGAAAAAGCTTCGTCAGATGATCAAGAAAAATCATCTAAAAAAGATGACTCATCAAAGGATTCATCCAAAGACGATGAAACGGTCTCTTTGAAGGCAACGAATACGGAAGGCTCAACGACAACGTATGAAGTGTCAGGTGCAGATGAGATGGAGTTAACCATTTCTGCAACAAAAGCTTCATGGCTGCGCGTCAGAGACGAATCTGGAAAAGTGCTGAAGATGGGTGAACTAAAAGATGGCGAATCGTTTAAAACAGACTTGTCTGAGCTCTCTCAGGTCGATATCCGTCTAGGCAATGCGACTGGAATTGATATCAAGGTGAATGACGAAACGCTTAAGTACGAATTAGACCCTAAAAACACCATGACACAAAACATTGTGATTGTGAATAAAGGAAAGGAAAAGTCATCTTAAGCAAGTAGATGACTTTTCTTTTGTTCCTACTATTATATATACATAAAAAAATGGCTTATTGGAGGATTGAATTTCATGTTTAACTTACCGAATAAAATAACTCTTTCTAGGATCGCCTTGATCCCTGTTTTTATGATCATTATGCTTGCACCTTTAGATTGGGGTGTTGCGCGTTTTGGTAACGTCAGCATCGAAGTGACGCATCTTGTTGGAGCAATCCTGTTTATTGTCGCTTCGACAACTGACTGGATTGATGGGTACTATGCGCGTAAACTGAACTTAGTGACAAACTTTGGTAAATTTTTAGATCCGCTTGCAGATAAATTGCTTGTTTCAGCTGCTTTAATTATACTTGTTCAATACAACCTCGCACCGGCATGGATGGCGATTGTGATCATTAGCCGTGAATTTGCTGTAACCGGTCTAAGGCTTGTATTAGCCGGAGGCGGTGAAGTGGTAGCAGCTAATATGCTTGGAAAAGTGAAAACATGGGCGCAAATCATTGCGATTTCAGCACTTCTATTGCATAACCTGCCATTTGAACTTGTATCATTCCCGTTTGGTGACCTTGCGATGTGGGTAGCAGTGTTCTTCACTGTTGTCTCAGGCTGGGATTACTTTGCAAAAAACTGGGAAGCTTTAAAGAATTCTAACTAAAAAGGACGTGTACGCTTTGAAGTCAGAGAGAAAAGCAGAAATTATTGCAGTCGGGTCCGAACTTTTGCTAGGGCAAATTACGAATACGAATGCACAATTTATCAGCAAACAGCTAGCTGAAATTGGTGTGAATGTTTATTACCACACAGCAGTTGGTGACAATCCAGAGCGTTTAAAAAGGGCCATTCAAGTGGCGCAGGAAAGATCGAATTTTATTATCTTCTCAGGTGGTCTTGGACCAACCAAAGATGATTTAACAAAAGAAACCATTGCGAGTACGCTCGGAAAAGAGCTCGTGCTAAATGAAGAAGCATTTGAATCCATTCAAGACTACTTTCGAAAGACTGGACGAGACATGTCGCCGAATAACCGTAAGCAGGCACTCGTTCTAGAAGGATCTGATGTGCTCGTAAACCGGTTTGGGATGGCCCCAGGTATGTTTATTCAAGAAGACGATACATTTTATATGTTGCTTCCTGGACCGCCAAGTGAACTGCATCCGATGTTTGAGAACGAGGCGAAGCCGCTGATTTCTGAGAAACTGGGTTTAAAGGAAAAAATCGTGTCTGTTGTTCTCCGCTTCTTCGGAATCGGTGAATCACAGCTTGAAACAGACCTAGAAGATTTAATTGATGCTCAAACCAACCCGACGATTGCACCTCTCGCATCTGACGGTGAAGTGACACTTAGGCTCACGGCTAAGCATGAGGATGAAAAAGAAACGGAGCGTCTGTTAAAAGAAACAGAAGCGAAAATTTTAGCGCGGGTAGGTGAGTACTTCTACGGGTATGGTGATACATCACTTGTCCGTGAAGCTTCCAAGGCCTTGCACGAACACGGGAAAACAGTGGCAGCGGCTGAGAGCCTGACTGGCGGAATGTTTTCTGAATGGCTGACAGATCTTGAAGGTGCATCGTCGATTTTAAGCGGCAGTGTCGTTTGTTATACAAATCAAGTCAAACAGCAGGTGCTTGGCTGCCGGGAGGAAACGTTGTCTTCTCATGGTGCTGTCAGCAAAGAGTGTGCTCTAGAGCTTGCTGAAGGTGCTAGAAAGCTCGCGGGAAGTGATATTGGCATTAGTTTTACGGGTGTAGCAGGCCCTGATACCCACGAGGGACAGCCTGTCGGAAAAGTGTTCATTGGGCTATCTACGAAAGACCATACAGACGTGTTTGAATGGATGTTTACAGGAAGCCGGTCGGGCATTCGAAAGCGCGCTGTGAAATACGGTCTGCATCACTTGCTCAATTTATTAAAAGAGAGTTAATTTTGTTTTTTGTTAGGTTTACTCCTTTATAAAAGAGTGTTTTTTCTAATAGAAATCACTCTTTTCTTAAAAATCTGCCAAGAAAAAATCGAATATGTGTTCGTTTTTTTCTTGGCAAATGACGTAAAACAAGGTATAGTATAGATAGTGGAATTGATAAAGGAGGAAACAATAGAATGAGTGATCGTCAAGCAGCCTTAGATATGGCTCTTAAACAAATAGAAAAACAGTTTGGTAAAGGCTCTATTATGAAACTAGGAGAGCAAACAGATACACGCATTTCAACAGTACCGAGTGGTTCGTTAGCACTTGATACTGCACTTGGAATAGGTGGATATCCTCGCGGCCGTATTATTGAAGTATATGGTCCAGAGAGTTCTGGTAAAACGACAGTAGCACTTCATGCCATTGCTGAGGTTCAGCAGCAGGGAGGACAAGCTGCATTTATCGATGCAGAGCATGCGCTCGATCCAGTTTACGCTCAAAAACTAGGTGTCAATATTGATGAGCTGTTACTTTCTCAGCCTGATACAGGAGAACAAGCACTTGAAATTGCAGAAGCTCTTGTCCGTAGTGGTGCAGTTGATATTGTTGTCATTGACTCAGTAGCTGCTCTTGTACCAAAAGCAGAGATTGAAGGGGACATGGGTGATTCACATGTTGGTTTACAAGCACGTTTGATGTCCCAAGCACTTCGTAAACTATCAGGTGCCATTAATAAATCGAAAACCATTGCCATCTTTATTAACCAAATTCGTGAAAAAGTTGGGGTCATGTTCGGTAACCCTGAAACAACGCCAGGTGGACGTGCGCTTAAGTTCTATTCGTCTGTTCGTTTAGAAGTGCGCCGTGCTGAACAGCTGAAGCAGGGCAATGACATTATGGGGAATAAAACGAGAATTAAAGTGGTGAAAAACAAAGTAGCACCGCCATTCCGTATTGCAGAAGTAGACATTATGTACGGTGAAGGAATCTCAAAAGAGGGAGAAATCATCGACCTTGGAAGCGAACTAGATATCGTACAAAAGAGCGGTGCTTGGTATTCTTATCAAGAGGAACGTCTTGGGCAAGGCCGCGAAAATGCGAAACAGTTCCTTAAAGAAAACAAAGATATTCTTCTCATGATTCAAGAACAAATTAGAGAGCACTACGGTTTGGACACAAACGGAGTGAAAGCAGCTGAAGAAGAAGAAGGACAAGAGGAATTGGAAATTTAAAGACTAAAAGACGCTGAAAAGCGTCTTAGATGGTTGACAAAGGGCTAAAATGATCTTTATTTTAGCCCTTTGTCTTCTTTTCAGCGTGATAGAAAACCTTTGAAGTCTAGGAAGGACGAGTACCGGAGCGCAGACCTGACACCGAATGCGAGGGTTTGTCTACACGCTAAAGACGCTGAAAAGCGTCTTTTTTTTACATTTACATGACAGCTAGCAGGTCAAAAGTTCTGTCTTTGCTTGAAATAACGACTTACGCCTCAGTCTGACTAGCTTGACAAGTATTTCCGACACAATTACAATGGGAATGTATCACTTGTTTTTCTTAACATGATTGATAACTAATTTAAACTTGACAAGGGCAGTGAGGATCTCATTCCCTGTGAAGGCCCTGTATGTTGAGACACAAAACAATGTACATGCCGACACTTTATTTGTAAAACCAAGTTCATAGCAAGAGGAGGTGAAAATATGTCGCCTACGATGTTTACGATCATCTCCATTTTGCTGAGCCTAATCTGTTTAGTTGTTGGCTACTTTGTTCGTAAAACCATTGCAGAAGCAAAAATATCCGGCGCAAGAAACATGGCCGAACAAATTGTTGAGGATGCAAAGCGTGATGCGGAAGCATTGAAGAAAGAAGCGCTCTTGGAAGCGAAAGATGAAATTCATTCCTTTCGTGTAGAGGCGGAGCAAGAAGTTCGTGAAAGACGTAATGAGCTTCAAAGACAAGAAAACCGTTTACTTCAAAAAGAGGAAAATCTTGATCGCAAAGACGAATCTTTAGATAAACGGGAGTCCCTGTTGGAGAAGAGAGATCATTCTCTGAATGAACGACAACAACATATTGAAGAGATGGAAAGCAAAGTGGATGATATGATTCGTTTGCAGAAAGCCGAGTTAGAACGCATTTCTAGTTTAACTCGAGATGAAGCGAAACAAATCATTCTGGATCAAGTTGAAAATGAGCTTTCCCACGACATTGCAGTCATGACGAAAGAATCTGAAAACCGAGCGAAAGAAGAGGCTGATAAAAAGGCGAAAAACATTCTTTCACTTGCGTTACAGCGTTGTGCAGCTGATCATGTAGCTGAAACGACGGTATCTGTAGTCAATCTTCCAAATGATGAGATGAAAGGTCGTATTATCGGACGTGAAGGACGAAATATCCGTACGTTAGAAACGTTAACAGGTATTGACTTGATCATAGATGATACACCTGAAGCTGTTATCCTATCGGGCTTTGATCCGATTAGACGTGAAACAGCGAGGATAGCTCTGGACAAGCTAGTCCAGGATGGCCGCATTCATCCTGCACGAATTGAAGAAATGGTGGAAAAATCACGCCGTGAAGTCGATGATTATATCCGTGAGATGGGTGAGCAAACGACATTCGAAGTCGGAGTTCACGGTCTGCATCCGGATCTCATCAAAATTCTCGGTCGCTTAAAATTCCGTACAAGTTATGGACAAAATGTCCTGAAGCATTCAATTGAGGTTGCACATCTTGCAGGTCTCATGGCTTCAGAGCTTGGAGAAGATGCAAAGCTTGCAAAACGAGCAGGTCTTCTGCATGACATTGGAAAAGCCATTGATCATGAAGTAGAAGGAAGCCACGTAGAAATTGGCGTTGAGCTTGCGACGAAATATAAAGAGCATCCTGTTGTCATCAACAGTATTGCCTCTCACCACGGTGACCAAGAACCGACATCTATTATCGCTGTTCTTGTTGCGGCAGCAGATGCATTATCTGCAGCACGCCCTGGTGCAAGAAGTGAAACGCTTGAAAATTACATTCGGAGACTTGAGAAATTAGAAGATATCTCTGAATCTTATGAAGGTGTTGAAAAATCGTTTGCGATACAGGCTGGACGTGAAGTACGTATTATGGTGAAGCCAGATTCAATTAATGATCTTGAAGCTCACCGTCTAGCAAGGGATATTCGTAAGCGGATTGAGGACGAGCTCGATTACCCTGGTCACATTAAAGTGACGGTCATTCGAGAAACTCGCGCAGTAGAGTATGCAAAATAGAGCGGTGCGCTTAGCGCCGCTTTATTTTTTTGTGTAAATATGCAACACTGATAAGAAGTCAATTTATAAGAGAAAGGGTTCAAAGCGCATGAAAATATTATTTGTTGGAGATATCGTCGGTTCACCTGGACGAGACACACTGAAAGAATACTTACCAAAGCTAAAGAAGAAATATCAGCCCCACTTTACCATTGTCAACGGAGAAAATGCTGCTCATGGGAAAGGGATAACTGAAAAAATCTATCATGAGCTGCTGCAAGCAGGAGCTGACGTGCTTACAATGGGCAACCATACATGGGATAAAAGAGACATTTTTGATTTCATCGATGACGCAGCCAACATGGTTCGTCCGGCGAACTTCCCAGAAGGCACACCTGGTAAAGGTCTTACGTTTATAAAAAAACAAGGAAAAGAACTGGCCGTCATCAATTTACAAGGACGCACTTTTTTACCGCCAATTGACTGCCCGTTTCAAAAAGTAGACGAGTTAATTGCGGAAGCATCCAAACGTACACCGTTCATTTTTATTGATTTTCATGGTGAAGCCACAAGTGAAAAGCAAGCGATGGGCTGGTATACAGACGGCCGTGCATCATGTGTCGTTGGAACGCATACACATGTTCAAACAGCAGATAACCGCGTTTTGCCAAAAGGAACTGCGTATATTTCAGATGTGGGAATGACAGGACCTTATGATGGCATTTTAGGTGTTGATCGGGAGACGATTATTAAACGATTCAAAACGAGTCTTCCAGTCCGTTTTGAGATTGCAGAAGGACGCACAACATTAAGTGCAGTAATCGTAGAAATTGACGAACAGTCGAAAAAAGCTGTCAAAATTGATCGAATTTTGATAAATGATGACCATATTTTCTTTGAATAAATGTTCACATATTTATTTCAGAAAAATATTAATCAGAAAGAAGGAATATGCGCCCTCTATCGTGAATATAGTAAAAATGGTAGGTAGCCTGCTATTTTTGAAAAACATTTTGGGGATGGATTTTCAAAAAATAGCATCATCTAACAAAGATTGTTCTAATGAACACTCACTTATCCATTGTAAATTTAAGGGGGAGCAGAAATGGAAATTTTAAAAGTTTCAGCAAAGTCAAATCCGAATTCAGTAGCAGGAGCATTAGCAGGCGTTTTACGTGAACGCGGTGCAGCGGAAATACAAGCAATCGGCGCTGGAGCGCTGAATCAGGCGGTCAAGGCTGTAGCCATAGCAAGGGGATTTGTTGCACCAAGCGGAGTGGATTTGATATGCATTCCAGCCTTTACTGACATTCTTATCGATGGAGAAGAAAGAACAGCAATCAAATTGATTGTTGAACCACGATAATTCTAATTTTATTATTTTCAACCTGCTTACATCATGTAAGCAGGTTGTTTTTGTTTACCACTATACATTTCTTATATAACATATTCAGTTCATGAAATAGATAAAAATGACATATTAGAGCTTGCATTTTTTCACCATGATGATAAATTAAGGTTAAGTTAAAAATACTTCATCAAAAATAAATATTTAAGTAGGTGAAATGATGATTGAAGCTTTTTTGAAAAGAGGAAAGCTTGTTTTTATTTTATTTTTTATTGTTCTCATTGCTGGCGGCTATTTATTCGCGCAGCTCCCTAAGCGAGAACTGCCAGAATTCCAAGCGAATATCGTCACGATTTCCACCGTGTTTCCTGGTGCGGATGCAAAACAGGTGGAAATTGATGTAACCAATAAGCTCGAATCAGCCATATCTGATATCAATGGTGTAGAGAAAACGAGCTCTGTTTCTGCCATTGGTTTTTCAAATATTGTGCTTGAAATTGGTGATCAAGCCGACTTTCAAGAGGTGGCAAATCAAATTAAGAATGAAACCACAAGTGCTGCGTCGTCCTTTCCTGACGGAGTGATGGAGCCGGATGTAAAGGATGAGTTCGGCAACGTGCCGGTTGGTTCTTATATGGTTGTGGCGAGTCAATCAACAGACTTGGCAAAAAGTCAGGAATCGCTGCGTGCGTTGAAGGAAAAGGTTGAGGACATCAAAGGGGTAGACAGTGTTGTCATCAAAGGATTCAATGACAAACAAGCGGTATTAAACTTAGATTCAAGTAAATTGGAGGATGAAGGGTTAAATGTAACGGATGTCACAAATGCCATCAATCAGGAATTTGACACATCTCCACTAGGCGACATTCGGGCAGGTGGCGAGAAGGTTAAGCTGTCCATTGATGCCTATGATCGTTTGGATCAAGTGAAAAAGATTGAGCTTTTCTCCAAATCGAACCGTGAGCCGGTCACAATCAGTCAGCTTGGCAGCTTAAAAGAAGTAGAAAAAGAGAAAAGTGACATTGTGTCGTATAACGGAAAGCCCGCCTATTCATTTACAGTCAATATCAAACCAGGGCTTGATATTCCTAAAATGTATGACAAAGTCAGTGATGTTATTGAGAAAGAGAAGCAGCTTCCAAATGGTGTGGAGTGGGTAGACTACTATTCACAAAAAAGTGATGTGGATGCCATTTTTAATGATTTGATAAAAGAAGCCATTGTTGCGGTCATCGCTGTCATTATCGTCACCACACTTGGTCTTACCATTGGCGGTGCGTTCATCGTTTCACTTGCCATCCCATTATCGATCACAATCGGAACGATTCCGCTGCCATTTTTACAAGTGGACCTCAATCAGATTTCGATTATCGGCTTTATCATTGCCCTAGGAATACTTGTCGATGATGCCATTGTCGTCAACGATAATATTTTAAGGCAGATGAAAAAATACGAAAGTCCGCTTAAAGGAACGATTGCAGGTGTGAAAGAAGTTGCAGGGTCTATTTTGACTTCAACACTTGCGGTTGTGTTTGCTTTCTTGCCACTTGTTTTCTTATCAGGTGCAAACGGTTCATTTATACGAGCATTACCGTCTGTCCTAGTCACGACTGTACTTGCGTCTATGGTGATTTCTCTGACACTAGTGCCAGTCTATCAATATACCGTGAACCGAAAAAGAAAGAACAAGAAAATTCAAAAAGAGCCAGGATTCCTAGGCAAACCGTTAAAAAAATTAGCTGATTTTTATGCAGACCGTGTGCTGACGAATATTGTGAAGCGTCCGCTGCTTATTGGCCTAAGTGGTTTGCTCGTTGCAACGCTTGCCCTTTTACTGATTTTCGTCACACCATTTGAATTTTTCCCTGCAGCGAATAAAAAAGAAGTGGTTGTCACTGTCACTCTTCCAAGTGAAACAACATTAGACAAAACAAATGAAACATTAGAGAAAATAGAACAAGAGATGAAACAGCAGAAAGGCATTGAAGAGACGGCGATCTTTGCAGGCGGCGGTGTACCGAACCTGTTTAATGAAAGTATCTCAAATGCAAGTGATCATACTGGTCAAGTTGTCGTGAGAGTAGACAATGATCAGATGACGAGTAAACAATTGATAGATCGTATGACAGAGCCATTGCGTAAGAAATTCAAAGATGCTGATATTTTTATGAAAACCATTGTTCAAGGACCGCCAACCGGTGCGCCTGTGACAGTAACCATTGCGGGTGACTCTTTTGCAAAGCTCATTAATATCAAAGAAACGCTCACAAGTGAAATGAAAGAAAAAGGAGCGAGCTTGATCACTGACGATGTCAATCAGCCGGTAAAAACCATCTCCTTTGAGTTAAACCGTGACCGAATGGCAGAGGATGGGCTCAGCGCTCAGTTTGTCAGCAAACAGCTCGTTCTAGTGACAGAAGGCATGCCATTAGGCAGCTTTAAACAAGGATCAAATGATATCGACCTAGTGGTCAAACAGGATATGGCTACACACCAAAATGGATTAAAGCTAAAAGAAATAAAAGTGCCTGTCAATTTAAATGAAGGTGGTATGCCTTCACTCGAGCCGCTTAGCCGATATGTAAAAGAAAAAGAAACAGAGCAGTACGAAAGCATTCCACATGAAAATGGAATTCCGACCATTACGCTGAAGGCGTACCCTGGCACGTCAGAGTCGTTTAAAGATGACATGAAAGAAGTCGTCAATCAAGTAGGAAAAACGGATGCAGCGAAGGAGCTAACCATTTCTCAAGGTGGAGAAAATGAAGATCAAACCCAGTTCTTTATTGAAATTAGTCTCTTATTTGGGGTTGTCTTGCTGCTCATTTATGTGACCATCGCTTTTCAGTTCAATTCATTGATGCTTCCATTGTTAGTTCTAGGTACGGTTTACTTAGCGATATCTGGAGCTGTTATAGGACTGTTTGTCACACAAACACCGTTCAGCTTCATGGCAACAATGGGAATTGTCTCATTAGCTGGTATCGTGGTCCGAAATGCGGTTGTCTTGTTCGAATTTATTGAGCAGCGGCGTAAGCAAGGATTCGATCAACAGACAGCTGTCATTGAAGCGGGAAGAGCTAGGATTAGGCCAATTTTACTAACAGCATTTACAGCACTGGTTGCCCTTATGCCTGTAGCATTAAGTAATGATCCGCTCTTTAAGCCGCTGGCAATCTGCATAGTTTCGGGTGTCTTTTTCTCAACGATTCTCACACTCTTCATTGTGCCAGCCTTATATATTGCCGTTTCAAAAAGACGGTGACGCAAAAAGCAAATCTCCTTCTCTACGGGGATTTGCTTTTTTTTTAGAAAAATATCCAAAAAAATATGTGGAGTGTTCATTTGTCTTTTTACAGTAGACAGTGGTATTTACGACTAAAATAAGACGTGTTAAAATCTCATTGGGAGAAGTTTTTTAACAAAGGGGTTGTACGTCATGTGTGGAACGATGAAAGCAATTGTTAAAAAAGAAAGCGCTTACGGAGCGGTGCTGATGGAGATGCCGATTCCAGAAATCAATGATCATGAAGTATTGATTCAGGTGAAAGCCACTTCGATATGCGGAACAGACGTGCATATTTATAACTGGGATGAGTGGGCAAAAGGAAGAGTCAAAGCGCCCTACATTTTTGGACATGAATTTACAGGGGAAGTTGTCAAAGTAGGGAAGCAAGTCTCACGTGCAAAAGTAGGGGATTTTGTATCGGCAGAGACACATGTTGTATGTAATCAGTGCTATATGTGTTTAACCGGTCAGCAGCATTTGTGCAGTGAAACGAAAATTTTAGGGGTAGACATTGACGGCTGCTTTGCTGAATATGTCAAAGTACCTGAACAAAATGTGTGGCACAATCCAGCTCAAATGCCAGTAGAGCTTGCATCTATCCAAGAGCCGCTTGGAAATGCTGTTCATACAGTGCTGCACACACCCGTTTCAGGTAAGTCAGTGGTGATTTTCGGCTGCGGACCAATCGGTTTAATGGCGATCGCCGTCGCGAAAGCTTCCGGTGCTGTCCAAGTGTTTGCTGTCGATCAAAACGAATACAGGCTGGATCTTGCCCGAAAAATGGGGGCAGACCATATCGTGGATATTAGAAAAGATGATCCTGTTGAGGTGATTAAGCAGTTCACACGGATGGAAGGAGCAGATGTGATATGCGAGATGTCAGGACATCCAGTTGCCATTAATCAAGCACTCGAAGCTTGTGCAAATGGAGGGAAAGTCAATATACTAAGCTTGCCAGAACGGCCAGTGACAATTGATATTACGAATCAAATTGTTTTTAGGGGATTAACCGTCCAAGGAATCACGGGGAGAAAAATGTTTGAGACGTGGCGTCAAGTATCTGAGTTATTAAGAACGAATACCATCGATGTCCAGCCAGTTGTCACCCATACGCTGCCATTTGAACAGTTCGAAAAGGGATTTGAACTCATGAGAAATGGTACGTGCGGAAAGGTCGTACTGATGCTGCCATCAAATCAAAGGGGGAAGAAATGATGAAAGAATTCACGTATTTACAAGATGAATTGGAAACAATGAAGCAGCAAGGCACCCACCAAACATTGAAAGAGATCGACTCAAAACAATCATCCACTGTGACATTAAATGAACAATCTGTCATACAGCTCTCCTCAAATAACTACTTAGGCCTCACCTCACATCCAAGGCTGATGAAAGCGGCAAAAGAGGCAATTGATGAATTCGGTGCTGGTACAGGATCTGTGCGAACCATCGCTGGCACAATGACGATGCACGAACGTCTTGAAAAAAAGCTCGCTGCATTTAAAAAGACCGAGGCAGCCCTTGTGTTCCAATCAGGCTTTACGACCAACCAAGGGGTCTTATCAAGTATCCTGACAAAAGATGATATTGTTATTTCAGATGAACTGAATCATGCCTCAATCATTGACGGCATCCGATTAACAAAAGCAGATAAAAAGGTATACGGTCATTCCAATATGGAAGAGCTTGAGAAAATTTTAAAGAAATCTATGAATTACCGCGTGCGTCTCATCGTCACAGACGGTGTGTTCTCGATGGATGGAGATATTGCGCCACTTCCTGAGATTGTGAGGATCGCAGAAGCATATGATGCATTTGTGATGGTAGACGATGCGCATGCCTCGGGCGTGCTTGGTGAAAATGGCCGCGGGACAGTCAACCATTTTAAACTCGACGGCAGAGTGCATATTCAGGTTGGGACACTTAGTAAGGCTGTCGGAGTGCTTGGCGGCTATGTAGCGGGTTCAGCAGTTTTAATTGATTATTTAAAACATAAAGCAAGACCGTTTTTATTCAGCACCTCACATCCGCCAGCAGTGACTAGAGCGTGTGAAGAAGCGATTGAAGTGCTGTTAGATGAACCGGAGCGAATTGGCACGCTCTGGGAGAACGCCGCCTATTTTAAAGAAAAAGTCGTCAGTCTTGGATTTCAGGTTGCACCCACAGAAACACCGATTATTCCAATTATGATTGGAGACGAAGCCCTTACTTTCCGCTTTTCAAAGGCTTTAATAGAGCGAGGCGTGTTTGCTCAAGGCATCGCCTTCCCAACTGTGGCAAAAGGAAAAGCGAGAATTAGAGCCATCATCACAGCAGAGCACACAAAAGAAGAACTAGACCGTGCACTGACGGTGATCGAAGAAGAAGCAAAAAAACTGAACATACTTGATTGAGAGAGCGCAGGCTCTCTTTTTTTGCACTATTCTTTCCATATTTCATCAAATCTACCGTTTGTTATGTATAATGTATGTAAAAAGATCTTTTGAGGTAAGTGATGAGAGAAATGTTATTTAATAAAGATGAGTTTTATAAGCAATTTTTAGATTATAAGAACAATGCAAGAACAGATAAGAATCACCCTTTTCACAAAATGTTTAATAAAGAAATACCAAACAAAATTCAATGTGAATTAGAAAAACGTCATATGAGGAATTTGGATAGGATCGATATTAAAGCATCTACAGGAAATGGAAAAGTTGCAGAATGTTTTTGGATTGCACTTTTAGACAGGAGATTAACTACAAATCCTAATTCCCAAAAAACAACGACACAAAAAGGAATATTTATTGTTATTTTATTTGCTGAGAACGGGGAAGATTTTTATTTAACAATTGAAACTGGAACTGAAAATTTATCTTTGTCTGAAATTAAAGAAGAGGCAGCCGTTTGGAGGGAAAGGCTACAGCCAGAATTAAAGCACCATAAAAGATTAGAGGGCTTTCATATAGGTGATTTTCATTTGGGTAAATCATTAAGACCTAAAAAATATGTAGCAAGCTCATTGGTCTTTAAAAAGTATAATATTGATCATTTTGACCATCACCAATTAATAGAAGATATCAATTCTTTAAACGAGTTTTTTTATGATTTTGTTTACGAAGTATATTTGGATCAGGACCTTACTCCAAAAGTGGAACATCAGAACAAATTTAAAAGAAAGAGAATCATTCATAGAGATGTTTATAAACAATTAAGAGAAGAAAGAGCAAAGCAAAACGAAGAGACAGGTAGAATAGCTGAGAAATTTGTTTATCATATGGAAGTAGAGCAATTAAAAGCAGCGGGTCAGGAACAATTAGCGGAAGCTGTCAATTGGGTGGCTGAAACGGAAGATGGTCATGGATTTGATATCAAATCTTATTACCCCGATGGAAAAGAGAAACTCATAGAAGTAAAAGGATCTAAACTGACTCATCAAGACTTTCCATTCTTCTTATCTGAACAAGAAAGAATGGTAGCAGAAGAAGAAAAAGAATCATATGTGATTACTTTAGTTGAGAGTGTCGGTACAAAGCAGATGAAAATTGTCAAAGAAATACAAAACCCTTTAGGCAAAGACGATCTACATCTGAAACCTACTCAATATTCATGCAGAATTCGTGTGGATTGAAAAGTGATGGCACATATGAATTTATTTTCAATTCATCACAAAATAGTCTATACTGTAGGGTGGAGCTTGGTTTGAAAGGAGTACAAATTCATGAATGAAGAGCAGAGAAAAGCGAGCGGACAAGTAAGTTCATCGGACAAAAAATCCGAGAAGGACTACAGCCAGTATTTTGAAGCTGTGTACATTCCGCCTTCCTTAAAAGAAGCAAAAAAACGGGGTAAAGAAGAAGTCGAATACAATCAATTTCAAATTGACGAGCGGTTTCAAGGTTTAGGGAACGGCCGCAAGTTTTATATTCGCACATATGGTTGTCAAATGAATGAGCATGACACAGAAGTGATGGCTGGTATCTTTATGGCGCTTGGTTATGAGCCAACAAACTCAACGGAAGATGCAAATGTCATCTTATTAAACACTTGTGCTATTCGTGAAAATGCGGAAAACAAAGTGTTCGGAGAGCTTGGTCATTTAAAAGCATTAAAGCGTGAAAAGCCAGATTTAATTTTAGGTGTTTGCGGATGTATGTCGCAAGAGGAATCTGTCGTCAACCGTATTTTGAAGAAACATCCATTTGTTGATTTGATTTTCGGTACACACAACATTCACCGCCTGCCAGAGCTATTATCTGAATGCTACCTTTCAAAAGAAATGGTCATCGAGGTTTGGTCAAAAGAAGGCGATGTCATTGAAAACCTTCCGAGAGCCCGCCAAGGAAAAATTAAGGGCTGGGTGAATATTATGTACGGCTGTGATAAATTCTGTACATACTGTATCGTCCCTTACACGCGCGGTAAGGAAAGAAGCCGCCGCCCGGATGAAATTATCCAAGAGGTCAGACGTTTAGCGGCAGAAGGATATAAGGAAATTACCCTTCTTGGTCAAAACGTGAATGCGTATGGAAAAGATTTTGAAGACATGGAATATGGTCTTGGACACCTGATGGATGAGCTGCGTAAAATCGATATTCCGCGTATCCGTTTTACAACAAGCCACCCGCGTGACTTTGACGATCACTTAATTGAAGTGCTTGCTAAGGGTGGGAACCTTCTCGATCATATTCATTTGCCAGTTCAATCAGGCAGTTCTTCTGTCTTGAAACTCATGGCGAGAAAATATGACCGTGAGCGTTATCTTGATCTTGTGCGCAAAATCAAAGAAGCCATGCCAAATGCTTCATTAACAACGGACATTATTGTTGGGTTCCCAAATGAGACAGATGAGCAGTTTGAGGAAACACTTTCCCTCTATCGCGAGGTTGAGTTTGATGCCGCTTATACGTTCATTTACTCTCCAAGAGAAGGAACACCAGCAGCGAAAATGCAAGACAACGTGCCAATGCATGTGAAAAAAGAACGTCTGCAGCGCCTGAATGCCCTCGTGAATGAAATTTCCGCGAAAAAAATGAAGGAATATGAAGGGCAGACTGTCGAAGTATTAGTAGAGGGTGAAAGTAAAAACAACCCTGAAATCCTAGCCGGATATACAAGTAAAAGCAAGCTTGTGAATTTTAAAGCACCAAAAGAAGCGATTGGCAACATCGTCAAAGTGAAAATCACACAAGCCAAAACTTGGTCTCTTGACGGAGAAATGGTTGGAGAAGCTATCGAGGTGAATTAAAATGACGCTTTATTCAAAAAAAGAGATTGTCGAGCGTGCAAGAGAGCTCGCTAAAATGATTTCTGAAACAGAAGAAGTTGATTTCTTCAAGAAAGCAGAAGCGCAAATCAATGAAAATACAAAAATTTCAACGATTATTAATCAAATTAAGGCGCTTCAAAAACAAGCTGTGAATTTAAAGCATTACGGCAAACATGAAGCCTTAAAGCAAGTGGAAGAAAAAATCGATGCCCTGCAAGAAGAACTGGATGACATCCCGGTGATTCAAGAATTCAAAGAATCACAAGTGGAAGTCAATTCCCTGCTTCAGCTCGTAGCGCATACGATTTCTAATCAAGTAACAGATGAAATCATTCTTTCAACCGGCGGTGACCTCTTATTAGGAGAAACCGGTTCAAAAGTGAAAAACTCATCACCAAGTTGCTCCATTAAATGAGAAAACCCCGCAGATGCGGGGTTTTTTGCTTTGCTACCATCATTTTTTGAAAGAACAGAAGAAATTCACCCTTCCCGTTCTATCTCTTACTTCGTCACCCCAAAATCTCTCACTCTCCAACTTTTCCAATTTTCAAGGCAAGTTTATGGGCGACCATGCATACACTGAAACAGAAATGAATTTAATTGAACATGAAGTTCAAAATCGTGACACACTAGACGAATGCCCAGCATAAGATAAAACGATCAAGAACAAGGAGGCATGCCGGAATGTCTGAATACAGAGAGATTATTACAAAAGCGGTGGTTGCAAAAGGGAGGAAATTCACCCAAAGCACACACACCATTTCTCCATCGCAAAAACCAACCAGCATCCTAGGTGGTTGGATCATTAATCATAAGTATGATGCTGAAAAGGTCGGTAAAACTGTTGAGATTGAAGGAACTTTTGATATTAACGTATGGTATTCTTACGCTGATAACACAAAAACAGAAGTCGTCACAGAACGGGTGAAATATGTAGACATCATCAAACTGAGATATAAAGATAAAAATTTCCTTGATGATGAGCACGAAGTGATTGCAAAAGTGCTGCAGCAACCGAATTGCTTAGAAGTGACCATTTCTCCAAACGGCAATAAAATTATCGTTCAAGCAGAGCGGGAATTCATTGCTGAAGTGGTAGGAGAAACAAAAATTGTTGTAGAGGTCAATTCAAGCTGGAAAGAAAAAGATGATCACGAGTGGGAAGAAGAGGTGGATGAGGAGTTAGAGGATATTCATCCAGAATTCCTAGCGGGTGATCCAGAAGAATAATTCATGACTAGGGCGCATATCCCCCTAGTTTTTTTGTGCCCTTATCTAGGAGAAAAAAGGTGATTTTTTATGCTATAATGGAAGATGGTATGAATTCGAATGTAGTATAGTGAGGGATTAGAAATATGGCAAGTTATACGCCCATGATACAGCAATATTTAAAGATCAAGGCAGAGTATCAAGATGCCTTTTTATTTTTTCGCTTAGGCGATTTTTATGAGATGTTTTTTGATGACGCAAAAGAAGCGGCACAAGAATTGGAAATTACGTTAACAAGCAGAGATGGCGGGACAATACCAATGTGCGGTGTTCCTTATCATTCTGCTTCTGCATACATAGAACAATTGATTTCAAAAGGCTACAAGGTCGCGATTTGTGAGCAGGTGGAAGATCCTAAAACGGCAAAAGGTGTCGTCAAAAGAGAAGTCGTTCAACTCATTACACCAGGTACGGTGATGGATGGTAAAGGCTTAAGTGAAAACGAAAACAACTTCATTGCATCTGTTACAAGATTTGAAAATGGATACGGACTTGCACTTTCCGATTTATCTACAGGTGAAAATATGGCGGCTTTCATCGATCGATTAGATGAAGTCGTGTCTGAAATTTATTCTGTCGGTGCAAAAGAAATTGTGGTGTCAAAGCAGCTGGATGAAGAAACAGTCAAGACCTTAAAGGATCGGTGCCAAGCGACCATTTCATACGAAGATAGTGATGATTTGATCGATGAAGCTGAGCGACTCGTGTCCCACCTGAACGAGCATCTAAGATCGGCCTTTTTGACATTATATGCTTATTTAAGAAGAACGCAAAAAAGAAGTCTCGATCACCTTCAGCAAGTTCAAGTGTTTGAGCTCGAACAAACAATGAAAATTGATCTTTACTCAAAACGAAATCTTGAATTAACAGAGACGATCCGCTCAAAAAGCAAGAAGGGCTCTTTATTATGGCTGCTAGATGAAACAAAAACAGCGATGGGCGGAAGGCTGCTCAAACAATGGATCGACCGGCCGTTAATTCGCCTTTCGCAAATTAAAGAACGTCAGAAAATGGTGCAAATTTTGATGGATCATCTCTTTGAACGAGAGGATCTGCGAGAACGATTAAAGCAAGTATATGATCTCGAACGTTTAGCTGGACGCGTCGCATTTGGCAACGTGAATGCCCGTGATCTCATTCAGTTAAAGGAATCCTTAAAACAAGTACCAGCCATTAAAGAGCTTGTGCATTCATTGCCAGAGGAAATGGCGAAATCAAGAGCGAATGATATTGACCCTTGTGGTGACTTACTTGATTTATTAGAAGATGCGCTATATGAGAATCCGCCGATGACGTTAAAAGAAGGCAATTTGATTAAAGACGGCTACAATGCAAAATTAGATGAATACCGTGATGCCAGCCGAAATGGGAAGGACTGGATTGCACGGCTTGAACAGCAAGAAAGAGAATACACAGGCATTCGCTCCTTAAAAGTCGGGTTTAATAAAGTGTTCGGTTATTATATCGAAGTGACACGCGCGAATACGCATCTTCTGGAGGAAGGGCGTTATGAAAGAAAACAAACGCTTGCCAATGCAGAGAGGTATATTACACCTGAATTGAAAGAAAAAGAAGCGCTGATTCTTGAGGCAGAATCAAATATAAGCGAACTGGAATATGAACTATTCGCAGCTCTCAGGGAACAAGTGAAAGTCTATATTCCGAGATTACAGCTGCTCGCAAAACAAATGAGTGAGCTGGATGCCCTCCAATGTTTTGCGACTGTCAGTGAAAAGCGCCGTTATATCCGTCCGGAATTCTCAGAGGATGAGGTGGATGTCATAGATGGCCGTCACCCAGTCGTTGAAAAAGTGATGGATCATCAGGAGTATGTGCCAAATGACTGCCATATGGGAAATGGCCGGCAAACCTTACTCATTACTGGGCCGAATATGTCAGGGAAAAGTACGTATATGAGACAAATGGCGCTTATCTCAATTCTTGCGCAAATTGGCTGCTTTGTGCCGGCATCAAAGGCGACCCTTCCGATCTTTGATCAAATCTTTACACGCATTGGTGCGGCAGATGATTTGATTTCTGGTCAGAGTACTTTTATGGTAGAGATGCTTGAAGCAAAAAATGCGATGGTGCATGCAACGAAAAACAGCTTGATCTTATTTGATGAAATTGGACGCGGGACAAGCACTTATGATGGAATGGCTCTTGCGCAGGCAATCATTGAATTTGTTCACGATCATATTGGTGCCAAAACGCTATTTTCTACACATTACCATGAGCTTACAGTCCTTGAGTCTCAATTAAGCGAGCTGAAAAATGTCCATGTACGTGCTGAAGAGCATGAAGGCACGGTCGTTTTCTTACATCAAATCAAAGAGGGGGCAGCTGATAAAAGCTATGGTATTCATGTAGCGCAGCTTGCTGAATTGCCTGATGCCATCATCGATAGGGCCCAGACCATTTTGACGGAGCTTGAGAGCGGATCACATGAAGTGACCCCGCACGTATCTGCAGCCCCAAAAACAGAAAAGACCGAGGGAAAACAGCAGCTTTCTTTCTTTGAAGTAGAAGAAAAACCGCAAACTAAACCAGTTCTAAAACAGAAAGATCAAGCGGTGATCGAGGAATTAAAGTCATTCAACCTAATGGATATGACCCCGCTCGAAGCGATGACAAAGCTATATGAATTGCAAAAGAAATTATAATATAAGGTGAGGTGAGCAAAATGGCAAAGATTATTCAGTTATCCGATGACCTATCCAATAAAATTGCTGCAGGTGAAGTAGTCGAGCGTCCGGCTTCTGTCGTAAAGGAGCTTATGGAAAATGCAATCGATGCAAGCAGTACAGTGATTGAAATCGATGTAGAAGAAGCAGGTCTTTCCTCTATTAGAATGATTGATAATGGTGTTGGAATCGATGCTGAAGATTGTAAGCTCGCCTTTCAGCGCCATGCAACGAGTAAAATCAAAGATGAAAATGATCTGTTCCGTGTCAGAACGCTCGGGTTCAGGGGAGAGGCGCTGCCAAGTATCGCATCTGTCTCTCATCTAGAAATGAAAACAAGTACTGGTGAAGGAGCTGGAACGCACCTGGTACTGCAAGGCGGAAAGATCATTTCAGAGAAAAAAACCTCTGGCCGCCGCGGTACCGAGATTGTCGTTACCAACTTATTTTACAATACGCCTGCCCGCTTAAAATACATGAAAACCGTTCATACGGAGCTTGGCAATATATCAGATGTCGTCAATCGAATTGCGCTGGCTCACCCAGAAGTATCGATTCGCTTGCGACATCAAGGGAAAGTCCTGCTTCAGACGAATGGAAACGGGGATGTGCGGCATGTGCTTGCGGCCATTTACGGGACAGCTGTTGCGAAAAAAATGGTGCCGCTTCACGTGCAATCACTTGATTTTGAAGTGAAAGGATATATCTCCTTGCCAGAAGTGACAAGGGCATCACGGAATTATATGTCTTCTGTTGTAAACGGCAGATATGTTAAGCATTTTCCGCTCGTGAAAGCGGTCCATGAAGGGTATCATACCCTGCTGCCGATTGGCCGCCATCCGATTACATTTATTGAGATGAAGATGGACCCCATTTTAGTGGATGTGAACGTTCACCCTTCGAAGCTTGAAGTGAGACTAAGTAAAGAGCAGGAACTTCATGAGCTAATCAAACAAGGAATTAAGGAAGTATTTCAAAAGCAGCAGCTTATTCCAAGTGCTTCAGTGCCAAAGAAAGCACCAATGCCAGCAGTGAAAAATGAGCAGCAATCCTTAACCTTTGATGCGAAAAAAGTAAACACAAGCGAAACGGAAACGCCGCTACGCTATCAACCGGAGCCTCTCGAATCGGTTGTATACGAGACAAATCAGATGGGCACATACGGGACGCCTGCGCAGGAAATGACAGGGACGTCAGCACCCGTATTTAATGAAGATGCTCCATCTGAGCGTGTTCATTTAGAGGAATCCGCTGCTTCTCTTGAATATGAAGAGTCAGTACTGAGAGAAGATGCAGCAGAAGCCATTTCAGAAAACGAACGTGTTCCAGTCATGTATCCCATCGGGCAAATGCACGGCACATATATTTTGGCTCAAAATGAACGAGGGCTTTATATTATCGATCAGCATGCGGCCCAGGAGCGAATCAAGTATGAGTATTATCGTGAGAAGGTAGGAGAGATCAAGCAGGAAGTGCAAGAAATGCTCGTCCCATTAACATTCCACTACTCGAAAAACGATATGCTGATTATTGAAGAGCATAAAGAGATACTAACGAAAGTGGGCGTCTTCTTAGAGTCTTTCGGTTCAGGAAGCTACATTGTTCGGTCGCATCCGCAGTGGTTTCCAAAAGGGGAAGAGGCTGAACTGATCGAAGAGATTATAGAGCAAGTGCTAGATGAGAAGCGTGTTGATATCAAAAAATTGAGAGAAGAAGCGGCGATCATGATGAGCTGTAAAGGTTCTATCAAAGCAAATCGCCATTTGCGTCATGATGAAATCAAAGCCTTATTAGATGAACTCCGGCAGACAAAGGACCCCTTCACTTGTCCGCACGGCCGGCCGATCATCATTCATCACTCGACATATGAAATGGAAAAAATGTTTAAACGGGTCATGTGATCAAATGAAAAAAAGACAAAGGGCTAAAATCATCTTGATTTTGGCCCTTTGTCTTCTTTTCAGCGTGATAGAAAATCTTTGTAGTCTAGGAAGGGCGAGCACCGGAACGGAGCGAATTGAACATTCGTGAGTAACGGAGCACAGACCTGACAAAGAATGCGAGGGTTTGTCTACACGCTGAAGCGCTCTTATTAGAGCGCTTTTTTATTTAGCATCCACAAGGATTTGGCGGTGTGACCACAACTGGTCGTGTTTGAATATCAAGGGTGTCCTCTGCATAAAATTTAGAACCAATGCTAAGCGCACGGTTTTCTGCGCGGAACGTGTATGTACCTGCAGCAGGAAGTACTTTATGTGAAAGTTGTAATTTATATTGTGAGATTCCTAATAAATCGATTCTAGCTGGAATGCGGACAGTTTTTCCACTGTTCAAAATGTAGCTGTCTTTTAATGCTTTTCCATTGAAGATGTCTTTTGTTGTCGCTTGAAAGCCTGCAGGCAATGTGAACTCAATGGCACCGATACTTAAAACAGAATTTGGGCGGTATGTCAGCTCAATGTCAGAAAAAGACCATTCCTGCTTACTTGTACCTGTAATTTTTGCATAAAGTTCAGCTGGTCTTGCATTCGTTGATGCTTTGCCTTCCTCCGTTTTGACTCCTTCTGCGGATGCGGCAATCGGTACCGATAGTGCCATGACCAGTGTAAGCATTCCCATCATGATCATTGTCCATGTTTTTTTCATTTCTTCCTTCCCCCTTGTTGAATATAGGTAAATAATAGATGATTACACCCATTATTTACCTACAAGGTTACCATATTCCTATATGGTATTAAATGGTATATTATACCCTTATTTTGTCACTTGTTTAGTAATAACGGGGGAAAAACGCATTTGGTTGGTTCATTCCATAACCATGGCCTGTCATTTGCTGATTTGGCATCATCATATGCATATCTTGATATCCGTATGGATGATATGGCATCATTCCGTATCCACCATAGTGGCCAAGATGATGGTGATCTTTCATTGGAACATGTGAAAAGGCATCATGCTGATTTGGAAACGTCGAATAGGTTGAATGATGATGCGGATAGTGTCCGCTGTACATATCTTTTTTACCGGTATGATCATGCTTTGGCATATTCATAGGATCCTGCATGTTTGGCGCGACCACATGCTCATGATTGGCTGTATACACATTCTCAAATGTATGATAGGGATTTTCTTGGTGATGATGATTCATTGGACTATTCATATTGTTCATTTGATATCTCATCCTTTATGTCAGGTTGCCATATCCTATGAGCATGATCCGTTTCATGAGCCTATCCATATGAAAAAAACCGGCTTTTCAGCCGGGAAAACGAAAAGCAGGTGAAAGCGTCAATTGCTAATATGAGAAGCCATGTCTTCTTCTACGACGCTTCTTACAGCTGCTGCAGACACTTTTAGGACAGTAATAGGGATCGTAGCTTCTAGAAGTATCCCAGAAATCGCTCTCAAACCATTTATCTTTTTTATGATGAAACTTTTTTTCTTTACATGGATCCTCATGGCAATGATCGTCATGCTTTTTATAACAGTTTGAGTGGGAATGTTTGCACTTGCACTTGCATTTGCACATTGTCATCCCTCCTAAATGTGACTCAATGCTAGTATATGCAAGAATAAGACAAGGGGACTGGATGATGGCGCTTTTTTTGTAAAAAAAGGCTTTTTCTGAAAAACTCAAATAAAAAGAATTGACTAGTGCTAAAATAACATGATAGAATATAAATTTTTATCCACCGATGAAATGTGTTATAATCATAATGTGAATACTTTCGGAGGTGGCGGATTTGTTTCAAATAGGTGATAAAATTGTTTACCCTATGCATGGTGCCGGTGTGATTGAAGGAATGGAAGAAAAAGAGATTTTAGGTAAGACGGAGGAATATTTTCTGATTCAAATGCCGAATATGCAGATGATGATCCCAAGAGGCAGAATCAATCAACTAGGTATACGTCCGGTAGCAGATCAAGCAACGCTGAAAGTTGTGATGAACAATTTTGCAGAAGAAACAAACGACGACACGCTTACTTGGAAGCAAAGATATGATGAAAATCTGAAAAAGCTAAAAACAGGTGCGATCGAAGATGGTGCAGACGTTGTCAAAGATCTGATGAGACGCAATCAGAAGAAAGCATTAAATTCAAGTGAAAAGAAGATGCTTGAAGATGCACGAGGCATGTTAGTGAGTGAGATTTCTCTTGCACAAGGACTGTCGCAAGATGAAGTCCTTTCAGCTTTAGAGAATGAACTAAGAGTTTAATGATGGATATACAGTAATTGGCTGTAAACAGAAGGGCATACCTTTTGTTTACGGCTTTTTTTGTTTGAAATCAGAAGAATATGTCCATTTTTGTAGGTGATTTTAACTAAAGCTAAAATAAGGTCATACGATGCAGTTTTTATTCAAGCAATGAATGATTCAAAGAAGTCAGAAATACCTAGGGCAGCATAAAAAAACAGGTAAGTTCTCCTGATTCGTTCAAATGAGCCGGACAACCTTTGAATTCTGTTAGCCATTGATAGTAAAATAATGCGATAAGATGACACCTAAGAGAATGAAAAGGAGCGGTGAAATGAAAAGGCTACTGATATGTGGATTCATCTTTCTGATCCTGTGTGCTCTTTTAATGGTGAAATGCAGCCATTCTGTTCAAGAAAAAAAAGAGCAAAAGCAATATCAAGAAGAGGTAGAAAAGTATCATAAAGAGCGAAAAAAAGGGGATCAATATGAAAGCTTTAAACAGCTTATCCGACATGAAAGAGAAGGCTATGAAATAGAATTTCACGAAAAGGGTGGAAGTGATTTACTCGTATTTTCTCCTCATGGAGGGGAAATTGAACCAGGAGCAAGTGAAATTGTAGAAGCATTTCAAGAAAAGTACTCTACGTATTTGTTTGAAGGAACAAAACAAGACAATAATCGTGATTTGCATATTACAAGCACCAAGTTTGATGAACCGATATTGGTTCAAATGATTAAAACGTATCCCTTCTCCATTTCCATCCACGGCTATAAAAGTGATAAAAGACACACACTAGTTGGCGGGACAAACGAAAAAATGCAAAGAGCAGTTGTTCGAGAATTAAAGGATCGAGGATTTTCTGCAGAAATGGTGCAAGAAGGCGAACGGCTTTCAGGAACAGATCCCAAAAATATTAATAATCGAAATGCGAGTGGTGAAAGTGTTCAGCTAGAAATTAGTACGGCGCAGAGAGAAGCCTTTTTTGACAATTTTGATACGAGAAAAGGAAAGAAAAAAGCATTCAGACGTTATATCAGTGCTTTAAAAGAAGTATTAAGAGAATTTGACCCATCTTCGTAGAAAAACCGTTTTGATGGGCAAAAGTACTCTATTTAAACTTGGTAAAAAAGATAGAAATATGCGAAATAGACATAAATTATGTAATAACTTACAATTTGCCTTAAAAACATAAATTATGTAAAATAATAGTTATCAGTTTGATATGATAGAATGGGGCTGAAGTGGATGGCACACAAAATACCATCTTCCGAAGTAGGTGTAAAGATCAATCAATGGTACACGCATATTTGCAAATTTGAAGTCGAACAAGCAAACGATATGAAGCGCCTTGTTGAAGAAGAAATTCATGAGATGGAAGAGGATCAAGATTTACTTCTATACTATTCTCTAATGGATTTTCGCCATCAAATGATGCTTCAGCATTTAACGCCAGTCCATGCAGGGAGTGAAACGCTTCAAGCCGTGTCTTTTCCGAAAGAAATGGAAGATGGAGAAGATGAGATGACAGGCTTGCTCGGCTATTACTTTCATTTTTTCCATGGAATGTATGCGTTTATCCAGCGCCGGTATATCGAGGCTATTTCCTATTACAAGCATGCGGAACATCAACTGATCTTAGTGACAGATGAGATTGAAAAAGCGGAATTTTACTATAAAATCGCTGAAGTATACTATCATATGAAACAAACTTATTTCTCCATGCATTATGCTAAAAAGGCGAGAGACATTTATAAGAAACATCAGCTTTATGGAAAAAGAAGCATTCAATGTGATTTTGTCATGGCAGGTAATTGGATTGATGTGAGTCAGCACCAAAAAGCGCTTCCTTATTTAGAAAAAGCGTTAAAGGTCTGTGAAGCGATGGAACGGCAAGAATGCACATCTTATTTTAAAGCGATGGCTCTTAATAACTTAGGTGCTTGTCATTATAGTATGGGAACGTATCATACAGCGACTGTCTTTTTTGAACAAGCCATTTCCCTTTATCAAAAAGATCAAGCATCCACGATGATCAAATCATTATTTTCACTTGCCCTTACTTGTTTTAAACTCGGAGATATCCAGCGGGCGGGCGAGGCTATATGTAAAGGAATGAACGAGGCTTGTTTATTGGAAGATGAAATTTATCAGTTGAA
The DNA here is from genome assembly GCF_002998555.1 of Bacillus sp. NMCC4. Taxonomy (NCBI): domain Bacteria; kingdom Bacillati; phylum Bacillota; class Bacilli; order Caryophanales; family Bacillaceae; genus Bacillus; species Bacillus sp. NMCC4. Next base: position 465,280 of record NZ_PVRA01000002.1, read on the forward strand.
ATTCCAATTTTTGCAGGCGCTTTATATAGAAAAAGACAGCTGTGAGCAATTAAGGTCGGCCCTTTTTGGTCTGCGAAGCAAAAAAATGTTTGCTGATTTAGAGGAATTAGCACTTGATGCGGCTAATTATTATAAGGAACGCGACATGTACAAGGAATCTTCCACTTTTTTTGAGATTGTGATCGAAGCGCGTACGCACATTCAAAAAGGAGATGAGATGTATGAGAACGAAGCATAACATGTCAGCTGCTCAAGTAGATGAAAGACTTCACACGTAATAACAGACAAACAACACCCTTTACGAATCAACGTAAAGGGCTTTTTTAATTTATTCTTTGATGGCTTTTTCTGCGTCAATGGCACCTGCTCCGTAAATCATCGGGTCATCTCCAGACCACTTGCTTGTATTTTCTTTTAACAGGGTTTTGACATCATCGGGCGTTAAATCTGGTGAATGCTCTAAAAGAAGAGCGCAAATACCAGCACAAATCGGTGTTGCCATAGATGTGCCAGATAACGTCGTGTAATCGTCATCGACTCTGCTTGATTTATCGAGTTTATCTAGAAAGGACCTTGGTGATCTGAGAGAGACGATGTTTACTCCTGGTGCGAGAATATCAGGCTTTGTTTCACCATAAACAGTAGGGCCTCTGCTCGAAAATGGTGCCACGATATCATCGTTTGATTCTGGTGTATTCCGGTCATCAAAAGCGCCAACGGTAATAACTTTTTGACTGACGGCAGGGCTCGCAATCGTTTGGCTGTTAGGACCAGAGTTTCCGGCAGCGACGCATACAACAATGCCTTGATCCCAAGCAGCATTGACAGCGCGCACCATCGGATCGTCTTGTTCGTCATCATAACGCTGGGCCTCTCCGCCTAGTGACATACTCATAATATGAATCGGATCATCAGGGTGATCTTCATTGAACTGGATGCACCATTCAACCCCTTCTATAATAGTAGAAAGTGATCCAGCCCCTTGTTTATTTAACACTTTCACGCCAATTAAATGAGCTTTTGGAGCAGGTCCTTTGTACAAGCCATCTGAGGCAGCTCCGTCTCCAGCTACATCTCCAGCGCAGTGAGTGCCATGCCCGTTATCATCATAAGGCTTTGTTTTTTGCTTGACTAAATCCACAAAATCGCGAATTCTTCCTTCTAGATCTTCATGCGGATAAATCCCTGTGTCAATGACAGCGACCGTAATACCTTCCCCTGTTAAGGTTGTACCGTTTCGGATGACTTCATCAGTATGACTTGCTTGTGTGGCCACATCCAGAAGTGCATGAACTTTCCTGTCTAAATAAATTTTACGAATATGCTCACCATTCGCTAACAGCTCCTCTAAAGCATCCGGTGTTAGGTCAGCAGCGCAGCAGTCGATATGTGAAAAGTGCCGTTTAATTTTTGTTTTTCTATTTTTTTTCATGAACTGTTTTGCGCTTTGAATACCTGCTTCGACCGCACCTTCCTTAAATTCAATGATCACACGAAGCTTCTTTCTCTTCTTTAATCTTCCTTCCAAGAAACGATGAAGAAAGCATGGCGTCCATTTAAAAGGTTTATAAAGGTGAAGGACGGTTTCTCTTAAAGGCTGATCCAGTTTACTAGCATGTGTTCTGACCATTTGCACCATAGAAAATCCAAACATGTAATGCCCTCCATTCTAGCTATCCATTCTTGTACACTATTACGTTATGAGAATGAGAGCTGCTTGGTTCGGATTCATGCCCCTCCTTTTCTTCATATTGGCGGCTGACTGATTTCTCTTTAAAAAGAAAAGCGCTTACATTTTGTAAAATAATAGAAAAAGGTGAAAAACATGTAGAATCTGCCGATGATAGGTGGGAGAGTTCTTCAAAGAGAACCGGTGAAACAATCGATTTTGCAGAAAAAAAGGGGGGGATAAACAGGGTCAATGCTCATACAAATGTGGCTTGTCACAGAGGAAAAAAATCAAATCCATATAAATACAAGCCGAATTAAAGAAAACAGACTGGATAGAACTAGGCCATTTTAAACATAACTTCATTTGTCTGTCATACTATTCTAACTCTGTTTTCAAAGAGGAGAGGCGTTTCTGTGTATATAAATGCAATTATCTTATTTTTGAGGAATCTCATGATCTAGAGTGTTATGATCAAATTTGAAGAGAAAAAGTGGAAAAAATGAAAAGAAATGATGATTCAATATAAATCATAGAAACGGCTTAGAAATCTGTTAAAGGAGAACGGGAATGAAGAAGTTTTTTGCTTTGCTTCTCCTGCTTGCGATCGGATGGGGCGTTTATTATACAATGCAAGCACAGGAACATGATGAGCCAGTGTCATCAGGTGGGGAAGACGAAAGCGGTTCAAATGATATTTATCGCAATTTTAAAGAACTGGAAGAAAACGAATCAACAAGCAGCTATCAGATTACAGCCAACCCAGTGCCTGGAAGCCGTCTTCTAGTGATGTCACCCCATGGCGGGAGGATTGAAGGCGGCGTGAGCGAGATCGTCCATTTTTTCGATAATGATTTCTCTACGTATTTGTTTGAAGGCTTAAGAGAGAATGCGTCAGAACTTCATATTACAAGCACAAACTTTGATGAGCCAGTCGGCGTCGCGCAGGCAAAAGCACACGATTATATCTTAGCAGTTCATGGATACAAAGGTGAGGAAGGAATTGACCATACTCTCGTTGGCGGAACAGATTACGACCGTGCAGAAAAAATTGTGAACTCATTAGAGCGGAACGGATTTTCTGCTGAACTGGCTGTCGCACACGCAACCCTGAGCGGAACAAGCAATCATAATATTAATAATCTTACAAAAACAGGGCAAAGTGTACAGCTAGAGATTAGTAGAAGTCAGCGTGAAGCTTTATTTGACAGTTTTGACTTTCGGCGGCGGTCGAGTACAAAAAACGAGACGTTCTACCGGTATGTCAGGGCGATTCGGACAGTGCTGGATGAGGAATATACATAAAGATGGTGCACATGTTAAGACAAGCAGCGTGAATTCTTGTTACACTATAAAAAGTATAACAAAAGGAGAGACGAATATGGCGCGTCATCATTTTCATCTTCAGGCGAGCTGGCCTGGTCTGCGTAACGATGTGGGTACAATCTCATGTGCACAGTTAAAAACGAAGATTTCAATTCCAAAAGAAATGGACGGTCCCGGCATTGGAACAAATCCAGATGAGATGCTCTTAGGTGCAGCGGCTACGTGTTATATTATTACACTTGCCGCTATGATGGAGCGGAGCCAATTAGAGAAAGAGGATCTAACGATGAGTTCTGAGGCTGTCGTAGATGTGACCAATGGTGTGTTTACATATGAAAAAATCATTCACCGGCCTGTCATCATCCTCAAACAATCCGCTTCCCCGCAAGATATTGAGCTGGCCCGCAAGCTCGCGCATAAAGCCGAAAGCTCATGTATGATCTCAAGAGCTGTTCAAGGAAATGTGGCCATTTCCTTAGAAGAAACCATTCAAGTTGGTGGGTAAAAACAAAAAAGTCATTTTCTCTTATTAAATGGAGAAAATGACTTTTTTTATGACGTCCATTCGGTTTGATCGATTTGTTCTTTGTTTTCTTCCTTTTGTTTTTTGGACAGGTTCAAGACAATCACGCCGCATATCACAAGTGCAAGGCCGATGAAGCCTTTTATGTGAATGGTTTCGTTAAACAGCACGAGTCCGATAAGAGCAGTGAGTGCTGTTCCAACGCCAGACCATGTCGCATAAGCAGACGAAAGGTCAATGGTTTTAAGTGCCAAACTGAGGAAGGTAAAGGCGCAGCCAAATCCGATCAGGACCCCAATACTCGGCAGCAGTTGCGAAAAACCTTGTGAAAGCTTCAGCATCGTACTGCCAAAAACCTCCGTCAAAATGGCTCCTGTTAAATAGAGCATTCCTTTCATGATCTCTCACATCCTTTATGACATATTTAAAAGTACGACTCCTGAGACAAGCATCGCCATCCCAATGACTGCTCTTTGGTTCAAGGTTTCTTTGAAAAAAAGCACGCCAAAAATAGCCGTGAGGACTGTACCAACCCCAGACCATGTTGCGTAAGACATGCTAAGCGGAATGATGTTAAGTGTCAATGACAGCATATAAAAGGCAAGTGTATAGCCAGCAACAACGACAGCGCTAGGCTTAAAGCGCGTAAAGCCATTTGAGAGTTTTAACATCACGGCACCAATGGCTTCTGAAAAAATGGCCACAGCTAGAAAAAGATATCCGAGGATCATCATCATCCCTCCTCTAATAGGTGTAAAATCCGATGAAGTAAAAGGGTTTTTTCCTCTCGGTTCAGCGGTTCAAGCTGAAACATTTCTGAAAACCATATCCCATCACATGCAAGACGGATCAGCTGACTCAATGCAGGGTCATTTATTTCCTCAGCTGCTTTCACTTTGAACTCCGCATAAAAATCACGCCAAGGGTTCAATAACGCTTCATCAAATGACATGGTAGCCATCATACTTGTACATAGCTGGGTCGTATTTTGATGATCAAGATCATGTAATGTGGCCAATATATATGCACGTACATAAGGCGCTTTTTCGTGTTTGTAAGTTTCTTGATACGTTTCGAGCTGCTGACGAAAGCAAAGAATCGCGTGCTCATTCATTTTTTGGATGAGCTCTTCCTTGCTTGCAAAATGATAAAGCAGGCCGGCTTTGGTCATATGTGCATGCTCTGCCACTTGCTGAAGGGTAAGCTGGCTTAATCCTTCTTCTAAAATCGTGCGGGCAGCTGCATCAAAGATTTGCTCTTTTTTGGTTTTAGACATAAAAAAAACACCTACTTTACTGAACGGTCGGTAAAGTAAATGTTAACCCATCAAAAACGAGTGTGTCAATCGATTCATTTGATTTCGTTAAATCGTCATATTTAATAATAAGGGTATGGTCCATATGGCGGGTACGGAGGCGGATAAGGGTACCCATATCCATATCCTGGCGCAAGCAGAGACCCAGCAAGCAGACCTCCAGCAAAACCACCTAAAAATGGAGGTCCGAAGAATCCGGGTCTACCATAACCGAATCCAGGTCTCCCAAACCCAAAACCCGGGCGTCCAAAGCCAAAACCAAAAGGTCTTCTCATGTCTTCTTGCATAAATGGCTGTGCGTCAAAATAATTCATAAAAAAAGGCTCCTCTCACATAAAATCACTGTAACTGACATCAGTGTATTCGAATGGCCTATATGTGTTTGGGTGAATGCCTAATATAAGGAGGAATGTTAAAAATGGGCCTGTATCCATCTGATTGGGCAAAATGCCCGCCGCATGCTCATGCCTATAAAGCACGAACGGATGTAACAGAGGAGCATTATCATTTAATAGAAGGCATTTCTCAGCCTGTCAATGGAAGCAATACAGATCAGCATACACATTTTTATCGCGGGATCACCTCTTTTGAGAGGGGGCATTTCCACAGATACTACGGCATCACAGGGCCTGCGATACCGAGAGTGGATGGTACGCACTATCACGAGATTGAGGAAGTCACGTTTTCTGCCTATAACGATTCTGTCCCTATTCCGTATGGAGGAGTCGTCTATAGTCCGGACGAAGAGCGGCCAACGCATACGCACCGTTTAAAAGGAAAAACATACGAAGTGGTCGGAAATGAACCACTCGGCTGGTGATAGGCCGTATATAGGAGAGAATGAGAAGTTATGCTATACTGTAGGCAGTTTGTAAAAGAGAGTGATGTTATGAAAAAAACGAAACAACCAGTGATTGTATTAGTAGGACCGACGGCTGTCGGCAAAACAAAACTGAGCATTCATATAGCCAAAGCATTTAATGGAGAAATTATCAGCGGTGATTCTATGCAGATTTATAAAGGAATGGACATTGGAACAGCTAAAATCACCCCTGAAGAAATGGATGGTGTCCCGCATCACTTAATTGATATTAAAGAGCCGGAAGAATCCTTTTCTACAGCTGAATTTCAGCAGCTGGTCCGTTTGAAAATCAAAGAGATTGCCGCTAGAGGGAAAACACCCATGATTGTCGGCGGAACAGGTTTGTATATCCAATCTGTTTTATATGATTATACATTTACCGACGAGAAAAGTGATCCTGCTTTTAGAGAAGAAATAGCGCTGTTTGAACAGCGGCATGGCCCCCTTCAGCTGCACGAAAAGCTAAAGGCAGTAGACCCTGATGCTGCAAAATCCATTCATCCGAATAATGTCCGCCGCGTGATCCGGGCGCTGGAAGTGATCCATACAACAGGTCAGAAAATGTCGGAGATGCAAAACGGTCATCAAGAAGTTCCTCTTTATGATACAGCCTTCATTGGGCTGAAAATGGATCGAGAGCTTTTGTACGAGCGCATTCACCAAAGAATTGATATGATGATAGATGAAGGCTTAATTGAGGAAGTGAGCGCACTTTATCAATCTGGCTTGAAGGATTGTCAATCGGTTCAAGCGATTGGTTATAAAGAGCTGTATGCGTATTTTAAAGGTGACTGCTCACTTGATGAAGCCACCCGGCAATTAAAACAAAATTCCCGCAGATATGCGAAGCGTCAGTTCACGTGGTTTCGTAATAAAATGGATGTCACTTGGTTCGACATGACACCGCCTTGCCACTTTTCAGACAAAAAAGAGGAAATTTTCGCATATATAGCAGGAAAGCTTGAACTTAAAGCGAAACTGTAGTTATCAGAATCAAGGAGGACGAAACATGAAACCGATTAATATTCAGGACCAATTTTTGAATCAAATCCGTAAAGACAATACCTTTGTCACAGTATTCTTACTGAATGGCTTTCAGCTTCGCGGTCAAGTGAAAGGGTTTGACAATTTCACGGTGCTGCTTGAAACAGAAGGGAAGCAGCAGCTTATTTATAAACACGCCATTTCTACATTTGCACCTCAAAAGAATGTAAATCTAGAATTAGAATAGGATATGTTCGACCTAATAGCCCCATGCATCTGCGAATAAACCGGCCGGAACCCGCTACGTTTTTTGTCAGTGCAGAGGGGCTATTTTGCATGCCGTGAAACTTTTCTGTCTATTTTACGTATAATCCCTTATTGGATATGAAGAAAGGTGAGGGAAGCGATATGGAAAATGCAGAGCTTGAATTAAGAAGGATTAGAGTGATCCTTCTATTGATTGGGATTGTTGTCTTATTTGGATCGTGCGCCATTTCAAACATTGAATCGAGACAGGAAAGCTCGCATAACTATGCTAATCAAGATGATAATGGACATATAGAAGGCCTTTTACAATCAGCTGTTGCACTAAAAAATAATCACTTTGCTGTTGTGAAAGATGATGAAGTACATGTGTACCGGTTTGATGAAAAAGAGGGAGAACTGACCCTCGTTAAAACGAAGTACATAGATGAATGGGACGAGGAATATGATGATGATTCTGTTGAAGAGTAAGCACGTAAATTTACAAATGAATGTGAAGTCGCTACACTATAATCATGCATCAGACATCTAGACAGAAAAGGATGAGTTCATGACACACAAAATTAAAATTAATCACTGGGAACAAACTTGTGAAGACGACTCCTGTTTCGAATATGGAACAAGCGTTTCTGTAAATGGGAAAGAATTAGTCAGAGAAGCTTCAATCGTCTCTGCGCTTGAAGCGGTGCTAAAAGAATTAGGTGTTGAAGTGGAAATTACAGAAGTGTCAGAAGATTTACAGTGCGACGCCTACAAAAAATAAAACAAAAAGTCTAGTCTACTAAGCGATTTTTTTTCGTGTTATGATAGATTTCGGTTTCAGTTGAATAGGGAGTAGAGCAGTCTATTTTTAGATCCTGTTCTGCTCTATTTATTTGAACGTACGAGTTCGGCTATGAATGTTCGGCCGGGTTGGTTGATTTTTTTCGTTTCGAACATCTATATGTTGTGTTTTGAAAAAACATAGTATACTATATATAGTGAATAACGAAATGATCAACAATACTAAAAACTAGGTCGTGATGGAATTGATTCAAATCGTATTTGATTCAAAAACGGGAAATGTTCAACGCTTTTTGGACAAGACCCCTTTTACAGACAAACGAAAATTGACTGGAGAAGAGTTTTTGGATACGCCGTTTATTCTCGTCACCTTTACGACAGGATTTGGACAAGTCCCTAGTACCACTCAGTCCTTTTTAGAGAAAAATGCTCACCTTTTACTAGGTGTAGCGGTGAGTGGAAACAAAGTGTGGGGAGATAATTTTGCCAAAAGCGCCGATACGATTTCTAAACAATATCAAGTTCCTATTTTGCACACCTTTGAACTAAGCGGAACAAAAAGGGATGTTGAATTGTTTACACAGGAGGTAGAAAGAATTGTCACAAAATCAGGTTCCAAAGTGGATACAATTAAATAACGAGATTATGATTCAAAAAGAAGGAAAGTTTCAGTTTGATAAGGACAAAGAAGCTGTACATAGTTATTTCGTAGATTATATTAATCAAAACACGGTCTTCTTTCACAACTTAGAAGAGAAGATTGATTACTTAATAGAAAACGACTACTATGAGGAAGAATTTTTAAGACAATACAGCATGGCAGATATTAAAGAAGTATTCGAAGCTGCATATGCGAAGAAATTTAGATTCCCATCATTCATGAGTGCGTTTAAGTTTTACAACGACTATGCACTGAAAACAAATGATAAAAAGAAAATCCTTGAACGCTATGAAGACCGCATTTCAGTTGTAGCGCTTTTCTTTGCGGGCGGAGATAAAGAAAAAGCACTTGAGTTTGTAGAACTGATGATCAATCAGGAGTACCAGCCAAGTACACCAACATTCTTAAACGCTGGACGTAAAAGACGCGGTGAGCTTGTGAGCTGTTTCTTGCTTGAAGTGAATGACTCATTAAACGATATTTCAAGAGCGATTGATATTTCAATGCAGCTTTCAAAACTAGGCGGCGGCGTCAGTTTGAACCTGTCAAAACTTCGTGCAAAAGGCGAAGCAATCAAAGATGTTGAAAACGCGACAAAAGGTGTCGTCGGCGTGATGAAGCTTCTTGATAATGCATTCAGATATGCAGATCAAATGGGACAAAGACAAGGATCAGGCAGTGCCTACCTCAATATTTTCCACAGAGATATCAATGATTTCTTAGATACAAAAAAAATCTCTGCTGATGAAGATGTTCGTGTGAAAACATTGTCCATCGGTGTTGTCATCCCGGACAAATTTATCGAGCTGGCAAGAGAAGATAAAACAGCTTACACCTTCTATCCACACACAGTCTATAAAGAATATGGACAGCATCTTGATGAGATGGACATGGAAGAAATGTATGATGAGCTTGTAGAAAACCCGGAAATCAAAAAAGAAAAAGTCAATCCGAGAAAGCTTCTTGAAAAATTGGCTGTTCTTCGCTCAGAATCAGGCTATCCATATATCATGTTCCAAGATAATGTGAATAGAGAGCATGCATTAAACCATATTTCACGAGTGAAATTCTCAAACCTTTGCTCAGAAGTGCTTCAGGCTTCAGAGGTCTCTTCTTACACGGACTATGACCAAGAAGATGAAATTGGTCTTGATATTTCTTGTAATCTTGGTTCATTAAATATCATGAATGTCATGAAAAACAAATCGATCGAAAAAACGGTCAAACTTGCAACAGACTCACTAACACTTGTGTCTGAAACAACAGACATTCGCAATGCACCGGCTGTTCGAAAAGCGAACAAGGCGATGAAATCAATCGGACTTGGCGCGATGAACCTTCACGGGTATTTGGCTCAAAACCAAATTGCCTATGAAAGTGAAGAAGCAAGAGATTTCGCGAATACTTTCTTTATGATGGTGAACTATTATTCAATTAAACGCTCAAGTGAGCTTGCAAAAGAAAAAGGAGAAACATTCCATCGTTATGAAGGCTCTGGCTATGCAACGGGTGAGTACTTCAATAAATACGTGGAGAATGATTTCACACCAAAAACAGAAAAAGCAGCAGCACTATTTGAAGGCATGCACATTCCAACAAAAGAAGACTGGGCAGCACTCAAAGACTTTGTAGCGGAAAATGGCATGTACCATAGCTACCGCTTATGTATTGCACCAACAGGTTCCATTTCTTATGTGCAATCGGCCACAGCCTCTGTTATGCCAATTATGGAACGTATCGAAGAAAGAACATACGGCAACAGCAAAACCTATTACCCAATGCCAGGTCTTTCAGCGCAGAACTGGTTCTTCTATAAAGAAGCGTACGATATGGACATGTTTAAAGTGGTCGATATGATCGCAACGATTCAGCAGCACGTCGATCAAGGAATCAGCTTTACACTATTCCTGAAAGATACGATGACAACGCGTGACTTAAACCGTATCGATCTGTATGCACACCATAAAGGCATTAAGACACTTTATTATGCAAGAACGAAGGATACAGGGCAGGAAGGCTGTCTTTCTTGTGTTGTTTGATTAAAGGAGAGTTTAACGTGACAAAAATTTATGATGCAGCCAACTGGTCAAAACACGAAGACGATTTTACACAAATGTTTTACAACCAAAATGTGAAGCAGTTCTGGCTTCCTGAAGAGATTTCCTTAAACGGGGATCTCTTAACATGGAAATATTTAGGTGAAAAAGAGCGAGATACGTACATGAAGGTACTTGCTGGCCTGACTTTACTTGATACAGAACAAGGAAATACAGGGATGCCGATTGTGGCTGAACATGTAGACGGCCATCAGCGTAAAGCTGTATTAAACTTTATGGCGATGATGGAAAATGCGGTACACGCGAAATCATACTCAAATATCTTCATGACACTCGCACCAACTGAAACGATCAGTGAAGTGTTTGAATGGGTCAAGAAAAATAAATTCTTGCAAAAGAAAGCAGATATGATTGTCAGTTTATACCGTTCGATTCAAAAGGACGATCCGATTTCCCTCTTTAAAGCAATGGTTGCTTCTGTTTATTTAGAAAGCTTCCTATTTTACAGTGGTTTTTACTACCCGCTTTATTTCTATGGACAAGGAAAGCTCATGCAAAGTGGTGAAATCATCAACTTGATTTTGCGTGATGAAGCGATTCATGGTGTATACGTTGGATTATTAGCACAAGAAATTTACAACAAACAAACACCTGACGTGCAAAAAGAGCTATACGATTTCTCAATTGACCTCTTGAACGAGCTTTATGAAAATGAACTTCATTACACGGAAGATATATATGACCAAGTCAATTTATCGCATGATGTGAAAAAGTTCATTCGTTACAATGCCAATAAAGCGTTAATGAACCTTGGATTTGCCCCTTACTTTGAAGAAGAAGAGATCAATCCAATTGTATTGAACGGACTCAATACAAAAACAAAATCGCATGACTTCTTCTCAATGAAAGGGAACGGCTACAAAAAAGCGACGGTTGAGCCGTTAAAAGATGACGACTTCTTCTTTGGAGATGAATCATAAGTAAGGCGTAAAAGTCAAAACGCATCACTCGTTTTGGCTTTTTGCCATTTCATACAATGCGTTACATACTGGAGGTTACCGAACATGGGAAAAATGGATGAAATCATACTAGTTGCACCGCGCGCACGCGTGTTCCAAAACGAAACGCTTGCGTTTAATGGTGTGAATAGTGAAGAGAAAACAATCAACACCATTATGAAAGAAATCGAAGAGCACTTCAAGCAGATGCGCAGAGGCGATGCGGAAGAAAATCCTGACTTCAAGCAGCCGATTCCTTATGTCGTGATTAAGCGTGAGGACGAAGTGTATGTATATGAAAGGCTTCAAGGCGGGGGAGAGACTCGATTGCATCATAAGTTATCTCTTGGCTTTGGTGGTCACATGAATTTTATCGAAGGAAAAAACTTTGCTGAAATTCTAAAAGAAAATACGGATCGTGAACTAGACGAGGAACTTTCTATTCAAGAAGAAGACAAACTTGAGGTGAAAACCCTTGGATTAATTAATGATGATGACAACAGTGTCGGCCGTGTGCACATTGGCCTGTTATCAGCGCTTGAACTATCTCCAGGTGCTCATGTGGAAGTAAAAGAAACAGATCAAATCTCAGGAAAATGGATGAAAGCATCCGATTTGAAAAAGCCTGAATACTTCGATCGACTTGAAACATGGTCTCAATTTGTCGTGAACATTTTAGCATAAATGAATCAATAACAAACCGGCTCAGCAGCAGACTTGAGCCGGTTTGTTTCGTTATAACAGCTTCAGCTTATTGGAAAACGAATGCGTCGTGACCGGCCTGCTTTAATCTTGCGACGAGCTCATCCGCATTTTGCTTTGTGCGGAAAGCCCCAGCTTGCACTCGGAACATACCGCCTTCTAATACAACGAAGGCGTCAAAGCCTTTGGATTTAAGTGTGGCTGCTAATTCATCTGCATTGGCTTTCACCTTGAAAGCCCCAGCCTGTACTTTATAAAGATTACCTGCTTTTTTTTTCAGCTGAAAGGCTTTCTCTAATCCAGTGGCATGAGCGCGAGCGATGCCTTGAAGGAAGGTCGCGTTGCGGAGCTTATTGGCATCAGCTGTCGTATCGATGAAACCATTCTCTGTTAAAATAGCGGGCATAGAAGTTTCTCGAAGAACGTGGAAGTTCGCTGTTTTCTTGCCGCGGTTGGCAAAATCCACCGAGCGAACAATTTCATCATGAAGGGCATTGCGATACGTGGTGGTCGGTGCTGAAACGCCAGGATACACAAAGCTTTCAAAACCTGTGCCCCCGCCTGCATTAACATGAATAGACACGAAATAGTCAGCTCCCCAGCTGTTTGCCGCATTTGTACGCTGGGACAAAGTGACGGATTGGTCAATTGAACGACTTAAGCGGACGGAAACCCCATCATATTCACTAATCATGATATCTCTCAGTAAAAGCGCGATTTGAAGTGTGATGTTTTTCTCCAAAAGTCCATTAGCAGCAGCTCCAGAATCTGTTCCTCCGTGGCCAGGATCAATAAAAATCTTCACCATCTATTCATCACCTCGTCTTTATTTTATGAGAAAATAGAAGAATTGCCTGTACAAAATGCGGAAATCATTGAGACTCTTTTCTGCATAATTTGTGATGAGAAAGCTACATTTTTCTAAGAAAAAGCAAATTGTTGGTTTGTCCGCCTAAATTGGATGAATACAATGGAAATAGCACATCATTTCCTGGGAAACCGCAGAAATCCCTACAATATCCGGTATCTCGGGTCATTTTGACAGCAAACTTGGGCTTAAGCGGGCGATTGTCACGATTACAGCTCCACCCGAATAGAATAAAGAGAGAAGAGCGAGAGGTGAATACGTTGGAGCGAGCTGTCACATATAAAAACAACGGCCAAATCAATATTATACTTAACGGACAAAAGCAAGTATTGGTTGATGCAGATTCAGAGGCAGAATACCTAGAAGCCTTGCAGAAAAATGAGGCAAAACACAGCATCTTACGGGAAATAGAGCGTGAAATGAACAGCCTTGTCGGTATGGATGAAATGAAACGAAACATAAAAGAGATTTATGCTTGGATTTTTGTCAATCAAAAAAGGCAGGAACAAGGGTTGAAAGTAGGGAAACAAGCGCTTCATATGATGTTCAAAGGGAATCCAGGCACAGGGAAAACAACGGTTGCAAGGCTTGTCGGGAAGCTTTTCTTTGAAATGAATGTCCTCTCAAAGGGGCACTTAATTGAAGCGGAACGCGGAGATCTTGTCGGAGAGTACATTGGTCATACTGCGCAAAAAACAAGGGAGTTAATTAAAAAATCACTAGGTGGCATTTTGTTCATTGACGAAGCCTATTCTCTTGCCCGCGGAGGAGAAAAGGATTTTGGGAAAGAAGCGATTGATACCCTAGTAAAACATATGGAGGACAAACAGCACGAATTCATTCTCATTCTTGCTGGCTACTCCAAGGAAATGGATCATTTTCTATCATTAAACCCCGGCCTGCAATCAAGATTTCCAATCAATATCAGCTTTCCTGATTATACTGTCGATCAGCTCATGGACATTGCCAAACGAATGATGGCTGACAGAGAATATATATTTACGCAAGAAGCTGAATGGAAGCTGCGAGATTATTTAATGCACATTAAAAGCACCACAAGCCCTGCAAAATTCAGTAACGGCCGGTTTGTGCGAAACACGATTGAAAAGGCCATTCGAACCCAAGCGATGAGACTTCTGCTTGTGGATCATTATGATAAAAAAGATTTGCTCACCATTAAAAGTCACGATCTGCAAATGAAAGAGGATAAGCCTACTTAAAATGGCGTATCCTTTTTATAAAGAGATACTAAAATAAACCATCCGAATAGTGGTATACGTGTGATGTGTTTGGTATGATGGTACTACTGAAAACTTAAGTACAGAAAGGAAACAACTGACGTTGAATGAACATGAAATGACAGAAAAAGCGATCCTTGTCGGCTGTCAATTGCCGCATGTCACGGATGAACGCTTTCAATACTCAATGGAAGAATTAGCTTCCTTAACCAAAACAGCTGGCGGTGAAGCTGTCAGCGTGATGACGCAAAAGAGAAATAGACAAGACAGCGCAACATATATCGGTAAAGGCAAAGTAGAAGAGCTTGAAGTGCTTTGCGAGGAATTCGAATGTGATGTCATTATTTTTAATGACGAACTGTCTCCAAGTCAGCTAAAAGCTTTGGCAACTGCCTTAGATGTGAAAATTATTGATCGTACACAATTGATTTTAGACATCTTTGCAAAAAGGGCTCGTACAAGAGAGGGGAAGCTGCAAATAGAGCTTGCCCAGCTTCAGTATGCCTTGCCAAGACTAAGTGGACAAGGGATCAGCCTCTCAAGACAAGGAGGCGGAATTGGCGCAAGAGGTCCAGGTGAAACAAAACTTGAAACAGATAGACGCCATATTCGAAACCGCATTCACGAAATTAACGGGCAATTATCTACAGTCAAAGAACACCGTACAAGATACCGGGAACGCCGGAAGAAAAATGGGGTGTTCCAAATTGCCATTGTCGGATATACGAATGCCGGAAAATCTACTTTGTTTAATCAATTAACAGAAGCAGATAGTCATGAAGAGGATCTGCTGTTTGCGACGCTTGATCCAATGACACGTAAGATGACATTAGCATCTGGCTACAGTGTGCTGATTTCAGATACTGTTGGCTTTATCCAAGACCTTCCAACAACACTGATTGCGGCATTTCGTTCCACTCTTGAAGAAGTGAAGGAAGCTGATTATTTGCTTCACGTCATCGATTCTTCTAATGAGGATTACGAAGGTCACGAACGGACGGTTCATGAGCTATTAGAAGAACTAGACGCAGACCGTATTCCGATGCTGACGGTTTATAACAAAGAAGATCAAATCAGACCAGATTTCATCCCATCTTCAAAGCATCGTCATCTGTTAATCAGTGCGAGACGCGAAGAAGATGTGAAACGGTTAAAAGCGGATATCATGGCTGAACTGAAAAAAACCTTTTTAAAGCCATATCATGTGAAGATTCCAGCTTATGAAGGAAAGCTCATCTCCGCATTAAAATCAGAAACCCTCGTGGAATCACTAGAATTTCAAAAAGAAGCAGAACTTTATGACATCACCGGGTTTAGTGGTGAGGAGCAGACCATATTAGGTCAAATCAAGAAGTATATGTTGTAAGAAAGGAATTAAATCAAGATGTTTCATACATTAAAACACGGCAGTATTTTAGAAAAAGTAGCAGCAGAAACAGAACAAGACATTTTACACATGCATCAGCAAATTGATCAAAAGAGCGAACAAAATGAGTGGCGGGTGCTTGAAAGCTACCGAAAGCATAAAGTCAGTGACTCTCACTTTAACCCGACAACTGGATATGGCTATGATGATATGGGAAGAGACACGTTAGAAAAGATCTACGCGGATGTCTTCGGAGGAGAAAGCGGCCTTGTGCGTCCGCAGATCATTTCCGGCACACATGCGATTTCCATTGCGTTATTTGGTGTGCTGAGACCTGGCGATGAATTGATCTATATGACAGGAAAACCATACGATACGCTAGAAGAAATTGTAGGGATCCGCGGCAAAGAAGGGACAGGCTCATTAAAAGATTTCCAGATTGATTACAAGGCCATTGATTTAAGACAAGATGGATCCGTCGATTATGACAAAGTAAAAGAGTCAATCTCCTCTAAAACAAAAATGATCGGCATTCAGCGTTCGAAAGGCTATGCGTCAAGACCCTCCTTTACAATAGAAGAAATCGAGCAAATGATCTCATTTGTAAAAGAGATCAATGAAGAAATCATTTTGTTTGTGGACAACTGTTATGGTGAATTTACTGAATTACAAGAACCATGTCATGTGGGAGCGGATCTTATGGCAGGTTCTCTCATTAAAAACCCAGGCGGCGGCCTTGCCAAAACAGGCGGCTACATCGTTGGAAAAGAAAAATGGGTAGAAGCTTGCTCTTATCGAATGACATCTCCGGGCATCGGCAGTGAAGCGGGTGCATCGCTGTATGCGCTCCAGGAAATGTATCAAGGATTTTTCTTAGCACCGCATGTTGTGGCGCAAAGCTTAAAGGGCGCAGTGTTCACGGCTCGTTTTCTTGAGAAGCTCGGGTTCCAAACGAACCCAGCGTGGAATGCGAAAAGAACGGATTTGATTCAATCAGTCGAATTTGGCGATCCTAACAAAATGATTGTGTTCTGCCAGGCGATTCAATATGCATCTCCGATCAACAGTCACGTCACACCGCATGCGAGCTATATGCCGGGCTACGAGGATGATGTCATCATGGCAGCGGGCACCTTCGTCCAAGGAGCTAGTATCGAATTGTCAGCCGATGGACCGATCAGACCGCCTTATACAGCCTACGTTCAAGGCGGACTCACGTATGCCCATGTGAAAAATGCGATTTGCAGTGCTGTAGATGCCTTATTGGAACAAGGTTTTATCGACATACCTGCTCAATAAAAAAATCCATGTTAATATTCCTAACATAGTGTTGACACATAATATAACATGACATATAATAAATTTAAGCAAAGAGGAGGAGACAGTTGAGATGAGTGATAACATTCGCCGCTCAATGCCTTTATTCCCAATTGGGATTGTCATGCAGCTAACAGAATTATCTGCAAGGCAAATTCGCTATTATGAGGAAAATGGATTAGTATTTCCAGCAAGAAGTGATGGGAATCGCCGATTATTTTCTTTCCATGATGTTGATAAATTACTAGAAATTAAAAACCTCATCGAACAAGGTGTAAACATGGCAGGAATCAAAAAACTTTTTGCCAAAGCTGAGGCAGAACATCCAGCGTCTAATACAAAGGCCGAGGAGAAAACCACAGCCAAGCACAACTTGACAGATGATGAACTCAGGAAGCTACTGAAGAAAGAACTCATTCAGGCTGGACGTTTCCAACAAGGAACGACCTTTAGGCAGGGGGATATGTCAAGGTTCTTCCGTTAACGAATTAGCAAAAGCATTGCTATACAATTTTACCTTTTGTAGGGGAGGAGTTTTACGAAATGGCAAAATACACAAGAGAAGATATCGTAAAATTAGTAAATGAGGAAAACGTAAAGTACATTCGTCTGCAATTTACAGACATTCTCGGAACGATTAAAAATGTTGAAATTCCTGTGAGCCAGTTAGAAAAAGCTCTCGATAACAAATGTATGTTTGACGGTTCATCTATTGAAGGCTTCGTACGTATTGAAGAATCAGATATGTATCTATACCCAGATCTCAACACATTTGTTATTTTCCCTTGGACAGCAGAAAAAGGTAAAGTTGCACGCTTTATTTGTGACATTTACAAGCCGGACGGGACACCATTTGATGGAGACCCACGTAATAACTTAAAGCGTGTCTTAAAGGAAATGGAAGAACTAGGATTTAGTGATTTCAACCTTGGACCTGAGCCAGAATTCTTCTTATTTAAATTAGATGAAAAAGGCGAGCCAACGCTTGAACTAAACGATAAAGGTGGATACTTTGACCTTGCACCAACAGATCTAGGCGAAAACTGCCGCCGTGATATCGTGCTTGAGCTTGAAGAAATGGGCTTTGAAATTGAAGCGTCTCACCATGAAGTAGCACCTGGACAGCATGAAATTGATTTCAAATATGCAGGCGCCATCCGTTCTTGTGATGACATTCAAACGTTCAAACTCGTTGTCAAAACGATTGCGAGAAAGCACGGTCTTCATGCGACATTCATGCCAAAACCATTGTTCGGTGTAAACGGTTCTGGTATGCACTGTAACCTATCATTATTCAAAAATGGCAAAAACGCATTCTTTGATGAAAAAGCAGATTTACAATTAAGCGAGACTGCTAGACACTTTATCGCAGGTATCGTCAAGCACGCAACAAGCTTCACAGCGGTCACAAACCCAACGGTTAACTCTTACAAGCGTCTTGTACCTGGTTATGAAGCACCTTGCTACGTTGCATGGAGTGCACAAAACCGCAGTCCATTGATCCGTATCCCTGCATCACGCGGCATCAGCACACGTGTAGAAGTGCGCAGCGTAGACCCATCTGCAAACCCATACCTTGCACTAAGCGTATTACTTGCAGCAGGTCTAGACGGAATCAAAAACAAATTGGACGCACCAGCACCAATCGACAGAAACATTTATGTCATGGACAAAGAAGAGCGTCTTGAAAATGGCATCTCTGACCTGCCTGCAACACTTGCAGAAGCACTTGAGCTGCTGAAATCAAACGAAGTCATGATCAACGCACTAGGCGATCACTTATTCGAGCACTTCATCGAATCAAAAGAAATCGAATGGGATATGTTTAGAACCCAAGTACACCCATGGGAACGCGATCAGTATATGTCTCAGTATTAATAAATAAAACCCCTTGGAGCCATTGGCTTCAGGGGTTTATTGTTTTTGGGGGTGTTTCTTATCTTTTAAAATGAAACAGGTATCACCCACAAAAAATGATGAAAAAATCACTCCATGATCTTGGAGATGTGCTCTTCATATTTATTCATTGAATCCATGTCAATTTTTTTGCTAATATGAGAATAAATATCAGATGTTACTCGAATGCTTTTATGGCCAAGTCGCTCCTGAACATATTTCATAGATGCCCAAGATTCTAAAAGTGTAAAAACGGGGGGACAGCGCCAAATGGAGGGGCTTTTAATAAATAAAATTTTTGCAAATCTTAAATAGAAGTGAGTTGAAAGAGAATGTCTGAGAGAATAAAAAAAATTGTTAGGGCAGGAGTATCTGAAAGTCAAATAGAGAATATGAGTACTACATATCCACATAATTATCCTGATTTTAGATTATATAAGTATGTGCCTAAAATGGAAGAAGAGAAGGAGAGATTAGTTGAGGTAAGTAAAATTGTGGGAGCATACCGAGTTAAAAGTAAAGACTCTTGGTTAGAAAATTTTGATGCGATGGGAAGTAGAGTGGATTATCTTATAGATAGCCTAGAGAAAAAAGGTTTAGAAAGCTATAAAAAGTCATTTAAGGAAGATCAGGATAGGAAAATTCATCTTAGCTATTTAGAAGATTTAGATTGTTACTTCACTTCTGGAGATGGTAATCATAGAACGGTTGTAGCAAAAGTTATTGGTATGAATTATATTCAAACAAAGGTATCTCATTATCAACCAAATATAAAACGCATAAAAATCAAAAAAAAGTTAGATTTAATAAAAAAAGAAATATTTGAGAAAGTTAAAAATATGAATTTTGATCACGATGTAAATAAAAATACAGAACAAATTCATATTGATATTTTTTATAAGGAATTAATAATTCAATCAATTTTTATTGAAGATGAATATATTCTTTATCCAGTGGATCAAATAGAAAACTTACAAAAATCAAAGGATAAATTCATTCATCTTTGTTCAAAAATTGAAACCTATAAATTATTGCCTAAAATATTTAAAACTATTTTTTTGGCTTTTTATTCAAGAGGTGACCGAAAAATAAAAGATATTATTAAGGGTTTAGAACGAGAAAATTACTTTATAAAATAAAGATCTAATTAAGAAAACTAAGGAATGCCCCTGAAGTAAAAAAGGATATTCATAAATGGATAAAGTGGTATAAAGTGTCAGGCTCCTTATGGTATTCTAGTAAAAGAATATTCCATAAAAGGAGTCTTTTTTATATGAAAATATTAGATGCTCCATCTTTACTATCAGCTGTTGAACAGAGGTCAAAGGCCTATCATGAGCTTCAAGAAGAAATGAAACTTGTGAAAAAAGCATTAAAAAGTGTATCGGGATTAGGTGACGAGTTTACTGGAAAAGGTGCAGATAATATCAAAGCTTTTTATAATGATCTTGCACTATACACGGACACTTATCTTGATTTTATCGATATGCAAAAGGCTTTTTTAGATGGAGTGAAAGGAAAGCTTGATGATGAATCATTAGGCGGTAGTACATTTATTGACGAGCACTTCTTAGACGCTCAATTGAAGCAAGGCATTCAGAACAATAAAGATATGGTGAAGGAACAAAAAGAAGCCCTTACGGCTATTTTTGACGATATTAGTGATTTGATTGAATTGCAGACATTTTCGAGCAAAGAGGTAGACGAGCACTTAGATGATGCGAACAAAAAAAGAAAAGATGCAATTGAGGCTATACATACATTAGATCATGCCCTAAAAACAGAATACGCAAAGTCAGAAGCGATTGAAAAACATCTTGCAACTTTTTATTCAAAAATGATGGCTGCTACAGGAAAAGGTAAGAACGCTCAGCCCATGTATTATGATGCAAAAGCATTTCACGAGACAGATGTGTACAAGAATCATGATAAAATCGATGCACAGGTGAAAGCATATTTAAAAGTAAAAAAAGAAGAAAAAGAGAAACGAAGAATCAAAGAATTGAAAGAAAAGCTCAATGATCCTTCGTGTATATCAGTAGAGAAATACTTTGAGATTGTAGATGAAATTGGATATGAAAATCTTTCTTACGATCAAAAAATGTATTACAGCCAGCTGCTCCAAATCAAAGAGCAGGAAGAAGCTTCAGATGTATTCGTTGATAGTGTAAAAGGTGCTGCAGTGGGTCTATATGATGTGGCCAAAGATACAGTAGTTGGCATCTACGATCTTGTAACAGACCCTGGAGGTGCCGTTGAATCAGTCGTTACGGCTGTTTCTCACCCAATTGAAACATCGAAAGCGATTGGAAAATCAATTTCAGACTCATTCCAAAAAGAAGTCATAGATGGTGATGCGTATTCTCGTTCACACTGGTTCGCCTATGCGACTGGTTCTCTAGCAGAAATCGTCTTTGGTTCTAAAGGGGCAGGAGCCATCACAAAAACGGGGACAACAGCGGCCAAAACTACGGTGAAGAAAGGGCTTGAACAAGGAGCAAAATCATTAGACAGAGTCTCCATTCCTAGCCTATTGCCATATTCACCAAAGTTTCAAATGGCTGGTGGACCGAAGCTACCGTATAACGTTTTTGACGGAGAAAATCTTAAAAATAAACTCCTCTCCATGGCAAAGCGTCTAGACAACAATTCAGGATACGGAATCTCTAAGACAGGCAGACGATTACCAGCACCAAAATCACCGCCAACCGTTGTCAGTTACGGAGACCACTATGTGAGGTGGAAACGTAAAAAAGTATTAAAACCAAATGTCGTTTATTCAACAAAGCAAGGGTACACCTACACAACCGACCACTACGGAAGAATTGTCAAAGTCGAAGCAAGTGATTTAAAATACGGAGAGATCAAAAGAAACCAATATGCTCAGTCCAATTCAGGAAAGCCTGATCGATTACTAGATGATGATGGAGGTCATTTGATTGCCTCTATTTTTAAAGGGTCTGGGGATATTGATAATCTCATACCTATGAATTCACAGATCAATCGAAGTGGTGGGAAATGGTATCAGATAGAACAAGAGTGGTTAGCAGCCTTGAGGAAAGACCCACCTAAACATGTAGAGGTTAGTATTCGGCCTATCTATAAAGATGATTCATTAAGACCTGAAAGTTTTGTAGTGAGATATAAAATTGGAAAACGTTCCGTTCGTGAAACTATTAAAAATCAACCTGGAGGTTAATACTAGTGGAATCAATAGAACAATATTATAAAAAAATTGCAGAAGCAATTAATGAAATTATACCATGTGATTGGGATAAAGTTTGGATGTACGCTGAAATTCTAGACGATTCAGCTGGAATTACTTTTTATTTTACTGAACCTAATAATGAAGAATGTGTTTATGGACATGATATTCCAGAAAGATATAGAGTAAGTGACTCTACTTATGACCATTTATTAGTTGAACTCAGTGAAGTCTTTGAAGATTTGAAAAAGGAGTATATAAAAAATGGTTTAGGAGCTTGGACAACAGCTACCCTTCAGCTGGAGAAGTCAGGGAAGTTTTCAATTGAGTACGGCTATGAAGATATTCTCAATATAGGGCTTTATGGCATTCAGAGAATAGAGGTTTGGGAATATGAAACATTCGGCATTCTCCCTGAAGATGAGGAAGATAAAGAAACTGTGTTAAATTATATAAAAAATAAAAATAACAGCTAACACACATTACCCTCCAATTTAAGGAGGGTTTTTGTATGACTGTATTTTATATATTTCATAAAAACCTCATTCCCTTTATCGAAACCAATAAACCGTCACTTCACAATCACCCAATACCTCTTCAATCATGTCTTCAACAATCGTCCAATCGCCGCCCGCCAATCCACAGCCGATCCCGTAAGGAATGGCGATGGAAGTTTGGTTTTTCTTTTCATTTGAATGGGTTACTGTGTCTTTTAGGCTTTGTAAGCAGCTGCGTAAGGCATCGTAGTCCGTTTGCATTCTTTTTCTACCGTATCCAGTTTGAGCAAATAAGTTGGCAATTGTTTTTCCGTCATTAGTTGTAATGAGTTGAACGGAGCTTAACAAGTCATCTCCTTGTTCTGTACATAATTGTTTATACTTTTTGTATACATTGGGGTATTTGCTTTTGATTTGTTTGGCTAATCCAGCGCCCATGACCCCTTTACAGTTCACCTGATGACAGAGATGTCTTCACTTGCCTCTAAAATGTTACCATCCACTGTTTTGATCACATCAAGTAACCCCTTTTTAATAAAATACAAACTTATGTTCTATTTTATCAGTTTTGATCAAATTATTTAATAGCAAAAATGCTTTTTATGAGTTTCGTTTATTTGAAGACACTTCACAACAACTTGATTGTCAAAGCAGGTGCATGTCATCTAAAATATGGAGAGACTAGAAAACACGAAATGATGCAAAGAGGAGTCATTTATGAATCAATTAGAAACGAATCGTTTAATTCTTAGACCGTTTTGCGAAGAAGATGCGGCAGGGATGCTGGAGTACTTGTCTAATCCAAGAGTAAATTGTTTTCTTAGTGATCGAATTTTTTCATTAGAAGAAGCTGTGGCTAAAGTGCAAAAGAGAAAAGAAGATCATTCATATGTAGCGGTTTGTTTAAAAGAAAGTCAACTAATTATCGGTGAGTTGTTTCATTTAAAAGAGGAGCCTGATACGTATTCAATCGGCTGGAATTTCAATGCAGCATATGAAGGAAAGGGGTATGCACGTGAGAGTGCTGAAGCATTCTTGACCTATTTATTTGTAGAAAAGGGAGCAAGGCGGCTTTATGCCTATGTAGAAGATGATAATGTCCGTTCACAGGCATTATGTGAGCGATTAGGCATGCGGAAAGAAGGCCTTTTTCTTGAGTTTATTTCATTTACTACTTATGAGGACGGCACCCCTAAATATGAAAATACGTATCAATATGCTTTGCTAAAAAAGGAATGGGAGCAGCATCACTCTCTATAGAGCACTCAGTGAATGATGTGCAGGTGACAGCAAAGTGACAAACATGTCATATGATTCCATGGTTTGTTCGTTCGATCGATGGAGCGGTCATCTCATTTCAATTATCCTTGTCATAAATCGAGGAAAAAGGGATGAAATGAGATGCAGGGATATAATGAAGATTTATTTAGGTGGGTGAATCAGCTCAGTATCGATCATGGTTACTTGAATCCGTTATTCATTGGACTAGCTGAATATACAGTGCTGTTAGCAGCGCTCATGTGTCTGTTCATATGGTTTCAAAATCGGATCAGAACCAATAGGCGGGTGGTCGTATCTGCCGGATTTACTTTCATATTGGCAGAGTTAATTGGCAAAATTGCAGGAATTTTTTATTCCAACCAGCAGCCCTTTGCCGAAATGAGTCATGTCAATCTTTTGATTCAGAAGGAAGTAAATAACTCTTTTCCGAGTGATCATACCATCTTTATTTTTTCTGTTTGTCTGATCTTTTGGCTTTTTCACAAACGCCATGTTTATTGGCTGATCATTGCGTGCGCCGTTGGTTTTTCAAGGATTTGGGTAGGTGTCCATTATCCATTTGATGTCTTAGCAGGTGCTGTCATAGCGTGTTTAACAGCGGTCGCTGTTGTATATTTGCCGATATGCCAAAGGAGCGTTAATACCATTTTGTCATGTTATGAGTGGCTTGAGCAGAAAGTTGTAAGGAAGAAAACAAAATAACATGTTGCAGCAAAATACCCCGATCTGTTAATGGCTCAGATCGGGGTGCTTTTTATTTTCGCCAAAACGTTGAACAATCCGCTTTGTCTTCGATATTAAATTCGATGATTTTTTTTAGGAGAGGATAATCAACTGGCAAGCTTTCCTTCATGCGAAACATCTTTTTTCCATGATCGTAACCCGCTTGTACAATGTCAGCTGAAAAGTGATCGATTCCTTTACCTTCTGGTGCGACAGAAATGTGATGTTTTGCTACGCTAAACCCAATAATAAATGTGCCGTGGTCTGTGAACATGGGCTGATTCCAAGCAATTCTTGGCTCTAATTGAGGGAATGTGTCTAAAATCCATTGTAAAATGTCTTGTGTGCGCTGCTTCAGCTTTGGATTACCGATATTGCTTACATATTCTTCAAACACATGCATGATGTTTTATCCTCCAATTCCATTGACCTCATACGTCTCAGACGGGATTCGAACCCGCACTCCTTTCGTAAGCATAGGTTAGGGGCAACACGCCGCTCTACGGAATTTCACCTGTCGCAGCTAGTGTGCTTTTCGATGCTTCTGAACCCTTACCTTGCGGCTCGCCAGCTATAATTCGTTTTACAGTGCTCTAGCCTTCTAGAGCTGCTGAGGCGCGGAAGTTATTGATCTTATTATATATAGTAAAATGCTAATAGGGTTATTGTAAAGAAAAACCTATGTATAAAGAGATTAGGGAGATTAAACCAAAATATGCTCCAAAATTAACTATTACAAGGTATATAATGAAATCGGTATGAGTGAAAGATTGTATACACGTTTAAAAGCAAAGACTTTCCTAGACCTGGATTATGCTCTCAATGAGGTTTAATTTAAAGCACCCGTTTAGAGGAGTTTGACTTTGAAGTAAAAAACGACCCCAAAATTGGAAGTCGTTTTGTAAATATTTTTATTTTGAAACAAAGCATTTTCCGTTAGATAATACTTCGCATTTTACAAGGAAATAACTGTTACTACTTGTCCAAACTTGAGTGTAACTTACCCCATTTTGTTTAATTAATACGTAATCCCACTGATCAGGATAAGCATCTCTGACCCACTCTAACGGAGCAGCACTTGCAGTATTCATAGAAAATAACATTGTTGCAGAAAAGGCGATAGATAATACAGCTTTTTTTAATGTTGATTTTTTCAAACAAAACAACTCCTTAATTTGAATTAACCTATTATTTGTAAATAGGTTAATTCAATAGTATCAAAGAGAAAAAGCATTTTGTGTCGAATTTTGTAAAAATGCCTTAAATTTACCTATTTATATAAGGTGATAATTTTCACAATGTATGAATAAACCTTTTAACACTTTTAAAGGTGTATTGATTTGTTTTTTTATTTGCGTATAACTGGCGTCGTTTTTTGCGGAGCATGACGTAATATCGTATTATGCGATAGATGAATTGAACAGCTTTTAAAAGTGACTTTTCGTTCGGTAAATTTTGCGATTAGTTCCATGGGTTCTCTTTCTGCCGCTGATCTTTACGCGAATCGCACAAAATAGTCAAAGGCACATATGATAAAAGACCATATGGATTTGTATACAGCATTGAATTGGGCTGATAGAAAGTGACAAACCTGTTGATGAGTAAACTGAAAGAGATAATTAATCAAACAAAAAATGAAGGCTTTACTCACAAACGTTCAATGAGTTCTCCTTTTTTGCTCATCATGGAAAATGGGGAACCTTTCTACTCCTGGGTGTTCGTTGAAAGAAGTGTGTTTAAGACTTGCTATTTTTCTTTGATTTCCATCAATGAAGAACAGAATTGTGTGGTATTAGAGCTCCTTGTTCCATGCTGCATGAGGTCGACTTGCTGTCAGAAAGTCTTGTATCGATCCAGTTCAAAGATCCTTGTTGATCTTTCTTTTTTATGCGGAATGATTGAAGCAGAGCTGCCAGTATATGATGCGCTCATTTTAAAGAACATAGAACCTCACCACCTCCTTCTTGATTTTTCAACATCTCCCAGTTCGGTTGAAATCTGGCGTAATGGAACAAGATTACTAAATACAGCAACAGTGGTTTTGCATCATCATGATGATCAAGAAGTGCCAGTTTCTATCACCATTCAAACAAAAAAAGCATGTCATGACATATGTGTCCAAAAAGGAGAAAGTCGATCGATTACTGTAAAAGATATGATGTTGATTTTAAAGAAACAAGCCACTGAAAACGTGCAAGCGCGCTTAGACATTCAATTAAACATGGTACAAAGGAAAAAAATAAGGCTTTGAGTCTGGGATAATCGCACAATCTTCATAGATCACTAGATCATAGTCTATCAAGAATAGGTTGAAGGAGGGTTAAAATGGCTATTTTAGGCGGGTGTAGTAATGAGCAAACAGGCTTTGTGAATGATGCGGTATGCTTCACAGTCGATTTAGCAGCAGCAGCGGATCCAGTTGTCGTCTGGACGGATGGAACACCATTTGTCATAAACGGGACCATTATGGTGGAAAACAACGGAATCGTGGCTGTAGCACCAACTGTGACATTAGAGGTCAACGGTGCGGCTGTTCCAGATTTCACTGTACCTCCAGGAGAGAGTCGATCCATTACGCTCAGCGATCTTAACTCCATTGGGATTGTAGCTACTGGCGGGACCTCGACTGGAAGTATTGTCGTTTCTTTTTCTCTCAATTATCAGTATTAGTGTGTATGTCTTAAAGATTCCACAGTTTGAAAGAAGTGAGAGGCATGTGCGCCCAACTTAATATGTGTGGAGGAATAACAGGTCCAATGGGAGCAACGGGAGCAACCGGCCCGACCGGAGCAACAGGTCCAACGGGAACAACCGGATCAACCGGCCGGACCGGAGTAACCGGAGCAACAGGTCCAACGGGTTCAACAGGAGCAACCGGCCCAACAGGATCAACGGGAGCAACCGGCCCGACCGGATCAACCGGCCCGACCGGAGTAACCGGAGCAACAGGTCCAACGGGTCCAACAGGATCAACCGGCCCGACCGGAGTAACGGGTCCAACAGGAGCAACGGGAATAACCGGAGCAACAGGTCCAACGGGAGCAACCGGAGTAACCGGAGTAACGGGAGTAACGGGTTCAACAGGATCAACCGGCCGGACCGGAGTAACAGGTCCAACGGGAATAACCGGAATAACGGGTCCAACCGGAGTAACGGGAACAACAGGATCAACGGGCCCAACAGGAGTAACAGGTCCAACCGGCACAATTGTGACCGCTAACTCAATGTACGCGTCCAATACGTCGGGAAGTACAGTGCTTGTTGTCATAGGCGGGACAGCGGTTTCCTTGCCTAATAATCAGAGCTTAGATGGTTTTACGGCAAGTGGTGGAAATACGATTTTTACAGTGCCTGTCTCAGGTCGCTATTTCATCACATATCAAGTGAACACAAGTGTAGCGTTGCTTGCCGGAACAAGGATCATTAACAGCGGATCTGCCATTCCTGGTTCTATATTAACACCCGCTTTATCGGCATCTACCTACAACGTATCACTCATTACAACACTTGCAGCAGGTAACCAGATTTCTCTCCAAATTTTCGGTTTAGTCGCAACAATAGTGTTACTTGGGGGAGGATCGGTTGGAGCGGCACTCACCATCATACGATTGGAATAAGGAAAAAAAGCCCAAAAAAAGGGCTTTTTTCATTTCATCACGAGATGATTGGGTACTTTAAAACCGAAAAAAGGTGAAATATTTACGCAAACATCATTGACTAGAAGAAAGAAACGCATTTTCAATGGAAACGGTTATTGAAGATTCAAGTGATTCATATTAAAATGATCTCAAATGGACTAATTAGCAATTGCTAATAGAAGTTCCATATTTAGTGAAATCATGTGATGCAGCTGAAAGTGATTGGGGGTGTAGAATGAGCAAGATTCCTGTTGCGGAATTGGCATCATTATTAAATGACTGGAACATGGAAATCAAAAAAGATCATGCAGATGAGGCAGAACGGTTATTTGCTAAAGCGAAACAAGCGGTAGAGGAAATTGACGATGCGGACATCCTTATGTACTATTCTCTTCTTGAGAAGAGGCATCACATTCTCATGTACAATTTAAGAGGGCAAAAGGGCAGTGTTTCAACGAGAAGTATAGAAGGTCATCACAGGAAAAAAGAGGATGACTTGTCTAACCGACTTGCCTACTATTTTGATTTTTATGAGGGTGTGTATGAGCAGCATCAAGGAAATTACGAGGTTGCATTGCAAATGTATCAAAGTGCTGAAAAGCTCTTAGATAAAATTCCAAGTGAGATCGAACGTGCTGATTTCGATTTTAAGGTGGCCTGGCTTTACTACCGGCTTAGTCATATCATGCTCTCATTAAGCTATATCCGCAGAGCACTTCACGTCTATAAACGGCACAAGCATTATGAAAGAAGAACGGCACTTTCATACTCTCTCATTGCGGCGAATCAAACAGAGATCGGCCGGTATGAAGAGGCGCTTGAAAATTATCGCCTGGCGGAAGAGGTTTTGACAAGCGAGCAGGATGACTTTATGCTGGCTCAGCTCCATCACAATGTAGCCATTTTATATTCATTTTGGAACAAACCGAAAGAATCAATACGTCATCTTGAAAAAGCACTGTCCCATCAAGAATATTATGAGTCGGATTTCTTTTTCCATTCTACGTATCTGATCAGCCGGGAACTCTGTGTGATTGGTGAAAAGCAGCGTGCAAGCCAATATATAGAGGCTGCGTATGCCAGAATAAAAGATGCTTCTCATGAAGTGTTTCAGCTGAAAATAGGCATCGTCCATGACCTTTACTTAACGAATGCACCACAAAGATTTCAGCAAATTGATGAGAAATTAAGAAAGTTAGAAGAGAAGAATGAATATCATGAAGTAAAAGAGCTTTCACATTTTGCTGCTAAGTATTGTGAAAAGCAAGCACTTTATGAGCAGTCTGTTTTTTACTTGAACAAAAGTTTAGAAGCGGATTTACATATGAAAAGAATGGGGTTGATTTAAGATGAAAACAGGTTTAAAAGTATTATTCGTTGTAGGTTTAGCGATCGCTGCGTCAGTTCTGACTCAAAACGTTGCGGGTTCTTTCGAAGTAGCAGAAAAAATCATTGGTGGTTAATCCACCATTTATCTCTCGCCCTTGTTGATCATCGTCAGCAAGGGTTTTTTGTATGTTGTTAATAGGCTCTTCTTATTAAACGCTACAAGAACGTTTAATAAGAAGAATTCGCAACAAAGGGGGTGTGCAAATTTGTTACCTGCCCCATTATTCTAAATAAACATAGGGCAGCGCAACAAGTTAAAAAGGTCACCTTTCTTTGCTTAATTTAATTTTTTGCAGGACTTTTCATTCACATTTTATCAAATTGGTCTATTGTACATAGAAGTAAAAGAAAAAGTCGGAACACCGCTCCATTTGTCATGCATATGATGTGATGAGTTGTTAGACGAAAGCAGGTGATTGTATGTATCCACGAGTTTATGGAGGTTTTCATGGAGGCGGTTTTAGCGGTGGGGGAGCACATATCGGATCGGTTGGTTCTCATATCGGCTTTGGCGGATATTATGTGAGCCCTGGTGTGTTTTCTGGTTTAGGCGGCTTCCCTGGATACGGGGGATTCGGGACATTTTCTGGATATCCGTATGGCTCCACGTTCATTATGGGGCGTCCTCCTGGTTTTTATGTGAGAAGTTATGAGTGAACGTTGAAATAGCCATCTAACGATTGGCTATTTCAATTGGTGAAAATGCTTCAATGCAGCAGTGATCACAATCACCCCAAGGATTGAGATAGGCAGCCAAATGATGATAAACGGATCGTACGCATCTGTGTATGCCGCTAAAGCGGCACCTAGGCAGTAAAAGACAATAGAGCCTATTCGCATGAAACTGACATGCTGAATAGGAGCTTTTCTTTTTTCCCGGTGTGAAATGCGCTGAGCCAAATCTTCAAATAGGTTAGCGAGTGTACTCGTTAGAACCGTTGTGGAAATGCCAGCCACATTTAATTTGCGGGCGGCCGCTGTCTGGAGACCCATGGCCATACTTAAAAGGATAATCAGCATAAAATAAGCACCTTGTGTATAAGGGAATATGGTCATGAGAGCAAATAGAAGTAGTATCATGACTTCTATGATAAAGATACGTGTAACGGCTTTTGGCCAAAATGTTTTCTCATGCTTTCCGCCTATCACAACAGCAAGTAAAACCCCTAGAACGAATCCACTCAGTGCAGTGATGGAATGAAGGGCTGTTAGCTGCAAGGAGCTTCCTGCTGCAATGCCAAGCAGCACAATATTACCTGTCATATTGGCTGTAAACACATGCCCTAGGCTCAAATAGCCAATCACATCCACAATTCCTGCGGAAAGGCACAAGAAGATTAGTGCTATATTTCGAAATGAATGTGCGGTCAAAATGGTCATCCCTTTCTTACTCTCTAATGAATAAGTGTAACGCTTAATGACCGCGTATGTCCATCTTATGTGCCGGTATGATGTCTTCAAGCCGATGTAAGACTTGTCTGAAAGTGTCATCATTTACAAGATGCCTCATGCGGCGGAATGGATCGCCTTTTTCCTTTAGACGCTCTATAACAACTGGCATGGTAAACAAAGAAGGATGAAGTCCATCTTGATGGAGTTCGTCCCATTCAAGCGGTGTCGCTACAAGTCCAAGCTCATTTCCTCTTGGTGAATAGGGCGCGATGATTGTTTTTCCAGCATCGTGCTGAATATAGTCTAAATACAAGCGATTGCCGCGTTTTTTCTTAAGACGTTCTAGAGTAAATAGCTCAGGGGCTTGTTCACATAAAAATTGACATATAAACGCGGTGAATGATCTCGTTTCTTCGTATGTGAAGGCATTTTTCTTTAATGGAATATACACTTGCAGTCCTTTACCGCCGCTTGTTTTAATAAAGGCTGTGAGAAAGAGACCGTCTAAAAGCGCTTTGATTCGCTTGGCAGCCTCTATGGCTAGATGAAACTCGTTAACAGATGGCGGGTCTAAATCAAAGACGATTTCGACCGGCCGGTCCGTATCCCTTGTTTCAAAAGGAATATGAAATTCCATCGCCAGCTGGTTACCGAGCCAAAGAAGCGTCTGCGGGTCATTACAGACCGTGTAAGCAATATCATCAACTTGATCGGTCAACACAAAATCTGGTGCATAATCAGGTGTCGACTTTTGATAAAAGAATTCATCCCCAGCGCCATGAGGGAACCGAATTAAAGTAAGTCGTCTTTCACGTAAAAAGGGCAAGAGATAGGGAGCCGCTTGTCTCAAATAAAGTAAGTAATCTGCCTTGTTCAGATGAAGAGCCGGCACAATCGGTTTTTCAGGATGAGTGACCTCAATCACGGCAGGGAGCGGATACAGCTGTTTGAGCATTTGCTGAAACGTACATGCTGCTGGGTCAGTATCTAGTAAAAAGGAAGAAAAACGCGGCTCTCTTAAGGCGGATCCATCAAAGGATATACAAGCAATGCTGGCGACGATAGAAGGAGGGATTTCATATCCTGATGCTCCTTTTAGCTGGCCTTTTGTTTGAAAGAGTGTACGCAGCGTTTGTTCTTCTTCTTTAGAAAACCCATGCTTGAATTGGACAACCTCGGTGAGATGATGATCTTGATAAATACAGCCTTGGAAATAGCCATTTTCTTTATCAAAACGAGTCACAATGACAGAGACATAGCGCCAGTTTTTGACTTTCAGCCATTCTTTTGACCGGGTATTGTCGTGCCATTTACTCGTCTTTTTTTTCGCAACGAGTCCTTCTGCTAAATACGTCGTCATCAGCTTTTTCATATATTCATGATTTGTGTCTGTATGAATAAGTTGAAGAAGGGAAGGGTGCTCCAGCTGAACAGTTGGCGGAAGTTTTGCTTCTTGGAAAACTTGCTGTAACTGTTTTTTCCTATCCATCAACGGTAAATCAACAAGGGATCTCCCTGTACATCTTAATAGATCAAATGCAATCAAATGACATGGAAACCACTCAGCCTGCAGCTTTATAGCCTCTTTGTTTTTCAGCCTGCCTCTTTGCTGAACCCTCGCAAAATCGCTTTGCTGTTCATCCAGTAAAAAGACCAATTCCCCATCAAACGTAAGTGGTAAAAAAGGAGCAAACTGGTCCCTTAATTGTTCGCACTGTTCAATAACCTCAGGAAACTGTTCGTTTAATCGTTTTCCGGCTCTACTTTCTAAATGAATCTCGTTTTCCTCCCATATCAGGATGGTCCGAAAGCCATCATATTTTAATTCATACACCCAGTCTGAACCGGTAGGAATATCATGTGCCGCCGTTAATCGCATAGGTTTCATTGTCATGTCACTTCCTCATATGATGTGTTCTTAGAGTGGGATGAAATTTTCATTCGCATACATAAGTCTAACGAAAACATTACATAGTAAGGAGAAAAGAACGGAGGCGACGCGATGCATACAGTTTGGAAAGGCGGCATTAGCTTTGGACTAGTCAATATTCCAGTTAAGCTGTTTACTGCTACAGAGAACAAAGATATTAAATTAAGACAGCTGCATAAAGAGTGTCACACGCCCATTAACTATAAAAAGGTTTGTGCCAACTGCGGGGAAGAGGTGGCACCAGAACAAATCGTCAAAGCGTACGAGTATGCGAAAAATAAATTCATTGAATTAGACGAGGAAGAGCTTGAAAAACTGCGAAAAGAAAATGAAGAAAAAGCGGTTGAAATCATTGATTTTGTGAAAATAGAAGAGGTTGATCCAATCTATTATGAAAGAAGTTACTTTTTATCACCAGATACGGGCGGTGCGAAGGCTTATTCATTATTAAGAAAAGCTTTAGAGGAATCTGGGAAAATTGGCGTGGCAAAAATTATGATCCGCTCAAAGGAGCAATTAGCGATCGTTAGATGCTATGAACATATTTTGCTGATGGAAACCATTCATTTCCCTGACGAAATTAGACAAGTATCTGATGTACCGAATATCCCCCAAGAGGAGAACATTGTGAAAAAGGAGTTAGATACAGCGCTCCTTTTAATCGAGCAATTAACCACAACTTTCGATCCAGCGGCATATCAGGATGAATACAGAGAACAGCTGATGAACTTAATTGGCGATAAAATATCTGGAGAACATACGGTTCAGCCAGAAACGACAGGCAAAAAAGATCCTGCATCCAATGTGACTGATTTAATGGCAGCTCTACAGGCTTCAATCGACCGATCAAAACCAGCCAAAGCGAAAAAAGCGGCTCCTAAAAAAAGAAAAGCACCAGCGAAAAAAGAAAAGAATGCATAAGAAAAGACCGCTTTCGAGCGGTCTTCACTTTCTTCTTTTCAGCGTGATAGAAAACCTTTGAAGTCTAGGAAGGACGAGCACCGGAGCGCAGACCTGACAACGAATGCGAGGGTTTGCCTACACGCTGAGACCGCTTACGGGCGGTCTTATTGCGGTTTTAACACGTCCTGAATTTCCCCGTCTTTTCTGTGAATAACAACAGAAGTCCCTTTATTAGATGCAATCTCCTTTGCCCGGTCAATTGCTTCTTGTTTCGTTTCTTTGACCTCACTTGCTCGTTTCGCTTTCTCTGTCTGAACCGCCCAGCCTTCTTCATGTTTGACGACATGCTGCGCATGATCCATGAGCTCTGGTCTTGCGGAGCTGCTGTTTTTAGAAGGCGTGACTGAACCATGAGCTGAGAAATTCTCTATCTCATTCTTCGTTGCATTCTTTTTCCACTCTTTCGCTTGACTGATCGCAATTGGGATGGCTCTATTTTCGTCATAGCCTTCCTGTATCATTTTGTTGGCAATCTCAAGCGCTTTTTTTCGAATGACGTTATCTAACGATTGAAATGAAGCCGGATAATCATTCATCGTCCAAGGCATATGAAACGCTCCTTTCTTTTATTTGAACACCTTCCCCCATCTGCAATGGATCAAACATATCATTCTTCTCAAACCAATGAAGGGGATAAAATACATCGTTTTGCTGAGGCGGAATCTCATCAAATCCAGCAGAATAGAAGGGAGAAAAGGAGTGGTTTTGATGATGATAAAAGGTTTGTATGAAGCCCATTTACCTGTGAGTGATTTGAAGGCATCTATTGCGTTTTATGAAAAATTGGAATTGACACTTGCTCACGAAAATGAACGAGTTGCTTTTTTATGGATTGAGAAAGGAAAGAGCTGGCTTGGCTTGTGGAAAGTAGATATGAACGCCTATCCATACCATCCATCAACTCGGCACGTTGCCTTTCAAATTACAACGTCCAGTATCGAACAGATCAAGGCTTGGCTGGTTGAAAAAGGCATCAGTATTCACCCAATGTTTGGCTTTTCAGAAGAGGAACAGCCTTTAGTTCTGGATAATCCGCCGCAATTTCATGCAGCGATCTATTTTCTTGACCCAGATGAGAATTTGCTTGAATGCATTGCCCCGCTTGAACTTGATACAGCAGAAGACTACGATATCATGACATATGAGGACTGGGATCGAAAGAAAAATCCGTTTATTGATTGACAAAATCACTCATTGTAACTATATTGATTACAACGGTGGTGAAAGATTGTGAAACAAATTAGCAGCAGGTATCCAATTGCTGTTCATATTTTGTCATTTATTGCAGGTGTTCCAAAAGAGTGTACAGGGGATTTTATTGCGGAAAGTGTGAATTCAAATCCAGCCATTGTTCGAAAAATGATGGCAATGCTCAAACGGGCGGGTCTTATTGAGATTCGCCGTGGAGTAGGCGGGGCTTATTTAAAAAGACCGGCAGAGGAAATCACGCTGTTAGATGTGTACCGTGCTGTCGATGTAAGCGAGGATGAAGAATTATTTAACTTCCATCAGCCAGTCATCGCATGTCCGATTGGTCAAGCAATGGATACAAAACTGAGGAGTGAACTAAAAGAAGCTCAGGCAGCGCTTGAAAATCACCTCAAACAAGTGACCATCCAGCAATTGTTGACAGAGTCAGAATAAAAGAAGCTCAGGCTGAACTTGAGCTTTTTTTACACCAGTTGTTGTAATCGATATGGTTATAACGAATAAACGGATACGTAAAGCTGTAAAAACATCACCGTCGAATCACAAAATGAGGAGGTCAAACAAATGAAGTTATTAGTAACAGGCGCAACAGGACAACTTGGATCGCTCGTCGTCCAGCATTTGCTTACAAAGGTACCGGCTGAACAAATTGCGGTCAGTGTTCGAAACCCGCAAAAAGCAGCACATTTGAAGGAAGCTGGGGTGGATGTACGCCACGGAGACTTTACTCAGCCAGACATCCTTAAGGCAGCCTTTCAAGGCATTGACCGTCTTTTGATCATTTCAACTGCAGAAGGAGACCGCGTGCAGCAGCATACGGCTGCCATCCAAGCGGCGAAAGCAGCTGGTGTATCCTTTATTGCTTATACAAGCGTTGTGAGTGCAAGAGAGAGTCAGCTTGTCCTTGCACATGACCATGCAAAAACAGAAGAAGCGATTGTGGCCTCTGGCATTCCTCATGTGTTTTTAAGAAACAATTGGTATGTAGAAAACGAAAAAGATACGATTCTAGCAGCCGTTAGCGGCGCACCATTTTTAAGTCCAATTGGTGATGGCAAGGTTGGCTGGGCAACAAGAAATGACTACGCAGAAGCGGCCGCAAATGCGTTAACACTTCCTGTACATGACCAGGAGATATATGAGCTGTCAGGACCTCTTCGGACGCATACTGAACTTGCACACATTGTCAGTGAGGTAAGCGGAAAAGAGATCAAAGTCGAGCAAATTGATGTCGACACATTTGGAGAATTTTTAGCTTCAAATGGTGTACCAAAAGAAGCTGTGCCATTTGTCAAAGCCATTCAAAGCGGCATTCGCGATGGTGCCTTAGCTGTTGAAAGCCGTGATTTCGAAACATTATTAGGCCGGCCCTTAACACCTATCGAAGAAAGAATTCGTGAATTGATTTCAAAATAAATCTTCTCAAGCGCCCTATCAAAAGGGCGTTTTTTTCATTCAAGCTACACATGCCATATGTCCAAATTTAGACAAATCACTTCGTTGAAATTTCAGAAATTTGGGATTAAAATGAAAATAAGGCCTGTTATTTCGTCATCAGATGACCAAAGTGATGATTCAAATTGCAGCAAAGAAGGGAAGTTCGCCGATGAAAGTCCATTTATTCGTTACCTGTTTAATTGACACCATGCAGCCAAATGTAGGAAAGGCGACAGTGAAAGTACTAGAAAGGCTCGGTGTAGAGGTGGAATTTCCAGAGGCACAAGTGTGCTGCGGACAGCCAGCCTTTAACAGCGGCTATACAAAAGAAACCATCAAAGCAGCAAAAAACATGATCAAAGCCTTTGAATCTGCTGAATATGTCGTGACGCCGTCAGGTTCTTGTAAGGCGATGTTTTTAGAATATCCTCATCTTTTAAAAGAAGATCCAGTGTGGACTGCAAAAGCTGAGGCACTTGCTGAGAAAACATATGAATTAACCGAGTTTATTGTTGATATATTACACGTCACAGATGTAGGGGCGAGCCTGAAAGGAAACGCAACCTATCACACATCCTGTCATATGACGAGACTGCTGCGAATTAAGGAAGCACCTTTCACACTGTTGTCAAATGTCAAAGATTTGACGATGACACCATTGCCGCGCGCAGAAAATTGCTGTGGTTTTGGAGGAACCTTTTCAGTAAAAATGACACCTATTTCTGAGCAAATGGTCGATGAGAAAGTCCAAAGCATAGAGGAGACAGGCGCTGAATACATCATTGGTGCTGACTGCGGCTGTCTGCTCAATATTGGCGGGAGGCTGAATCGTCTTGATAAGCCCATTCAAGTGATGCATATCGCAGAAGTATTAAATAGCCGCTGACTTTAAGAGGGGGAACGGCAAATGAGTATGAAAATTGGAGAGAAGGGCTTTAAAGAACGAATCGGGGAAGGGTTAGAAGATACTGTCATGAGAGGTGCTGTTTCCTCAGCGCAGGAACGCCTGTATGAAAGGCGGCTATCTGCGAGCGAAGAGCTTGGCAACTGGGAAAAGTGGCGAGAACTTGGCGAGGAAATCCGGCAGCATACGCTGACGCATCTTGATGACTACTTATACCAATTAAGTGAAAGCGTTAGTGCACGTGGAGGACATGTCTTTTTTGCAAAAACAAAGGAAGAGGCATCGGCGTATATACAAAATGTGGCACAGAAAAAAGCGGCCAAAAAGATCGTTAAATCAAAATCAATGGTCACAGAAGAAATTGAAATGAATCAAGTGCTTGAAGAGATCGGCTGTGAGGTGGTGGAAAGCGATCTTGGCGAGTATATTCTGCAAGTAGATGATCATGAACCTCCTTCACATATTGTGGCACCTGCTCTTCATATGACGAAAAAACAAATACGAGAAGTCTTTCACGAAAAGCTCGGATATGAGATGTCAGAGACACCTGAAGACATGACGAGTTTTGTGAGAGCCATATTACGTGAAAAGTTCCTCGAAGCTGATATTGGTGTCACTGGCTGTAATTTTGCTGTCGCCAATACAGGTTCCATCTGCCTTGTGACAAATGAAGGGAATGCGGATCTTGTCACGGCTATCCCGAAGACACATATCGCCGTTATGGGCATGGAACGGATTGTTCCAACGATGGAGGAACTGGATGTCCTTGTTGGTCTTTTGTGCAGAAGTGCAGTTGGTCAGAAATTAACAAGTTATATTTCTGTCGTCGGGCCAAAAGGAGAAGAAGAAGTGGATGGACCAGAAGAATTTCACTTGGTCATTGTAGACAATGGGCGGTCCAATATATTAGGTACTGCCTTTCAGCCTGTTCTCCAATGTATCCGGTGCGCAGCCTGTATTAATGTGTGCCCAGTTTACCGGCATGTGGGCGGACATTCATACGGATCGATTTATCCGGGGCCAATTGGCGCTGTTCTTTCGCCGCTTCTTGGCGGCTATGATGACTACCAAGAGCTCCCCTTTGCATCAAGCCTTTGCGCAGCCTGCACAGATGCTTGTCCAGTAAAGATCCCGCTTCACGAGTTATTAATAAAACATCGACAAGTCATCGTTGAAAAAGAGGGGAGAGCGTCTAAAGCTGAAATGATGGCGATGAAAATGTTCGGAATGGGCGCATCGACTCCCGGAATGTATCAATTCGGAACAAAAGCAGCCCCTGTATTGATGAATCGTATGGCTTCAAACGGACAGATTTCAAAAGGAATAGGTCCTTTAAAGAATTGGACAGATATTCGTGACCTGCCAGCTCCAAGTAAAGAAAGATTCAGAGATTGGTTTAAAAAGAGACAGAAGGAGGAGCAGTGATGAAGGGAACCATTTCTCACCGAGAGTCGTTTTTAGCTCATATCCGTAAGCAATTAGGTAAAGATTCCTCCCCGTCTGCATCTATTCAGCGTCCAGCTTGGAAGCATCAAGTCCAGTGGGAAACAAACGGACTTTTGTCTAAAGAAGAACTAGTCGAGCAACTGAAGAAGCAATGTCAACGAATTCACACAAGAGTGGTCGAAACAACACCAGAGGAAGCGCCCTCTGTATTAAGATTATTGATGACAGAGTATGGAGAGGGTTCTGTGATGACGCCTGTCGATCATCGTTTTGAACAATATGGATTTCATCCGATGTTTGACAGCTTGCAGCACGAAGGATTCGCAGTCACCAGATGGAATGCTGAGGCATCAAGGGAAGAAAATATCAGGCTGGCAGAACAAGCGACATATTCGGTTGTATTCAGTGATTACACCCTTGCAGAATCAGGTACAGTCGTCCTTTCATCCCATCAGGGCCAAGGCAGAGCGCTGCATTTTTTACCGATGATGTATATCGTGTGTATCGAAAAAAGCACAGTGGTTCCGCGGATGATTCAGGCTGTTTCGGCTCTTAATCGCTCGGTAGAAGAGGGGGAGCAGGCGAAAGGTGCTATTCATTTCATATCAGGTCCGAGTAACTCTGCGGATATTGAGATGAATTTAGTGGTAGGTGTTCATGGTCCAGTTCGGGCCGTTTATCTATTGATAGATGATGAGTAGGGCTTTCGAGATGAAAGCCTTTTTTTCATGCAAAAAAGCTCACACAAGTTTTAAAATCATCTTGCCTCTAGCGGATTGGACATAGTAAGATGACGACATACAAGATGAACTTCTCATCTACTGCTGATGTAAAGGAAGCTGCTTATGGAAATGAAGTCAACTGCTCAAAAGAAATCAATTGCACTACCGCTTGTGATTTCAATTATTGCCATTTCGTTTTCTGCTATCATTGTGAAATGGTCAAATGCACCTGCTGCTATTTTAAGCATGTATCGAATGATCTTTGCCGCGGCTTTTATGCTGCCGTTTATCCTGCCACGTAAAAAAGAATTTCTTTCAATAAAGCGCAGAGACTGGTTTTTCTTATGTATGTCAGGCTTCTTTTTAGGACTCCATTTTGTGTTGTGGTTTGGCTCACTGAAGCTGACGACTGTGGCAAGCTCTACTATTATTATCGCCCTTCAGCCGATGGTCTCCTTATTAGGCGGCTTTCTCATTTTCCGTGAACGAACCACGCTGCCCGTACTCTTGACGATGTGTGCAGCGATTGCTGGTGCACTCATGATTGGATGGGGAGACATAGGTCATAGCCAGGAAGCCATCCTAGGAGACATTTTATCCTTTTTAAGTGTGATCGCGGTTGTTTGTTATTTATTAATAGGTCAACAGGCTGTAAGGAAAATATCTCATTGGATTTATAGTTTTTGTGTGTTTGGTTTTGCTGGTCTTTTTTTAATTCTATTCAACCTAATGCAGCAAACTCCTTTTACAGGCTATCCGGGTAAAGAGTGGGGGATTTTTTTATTGCTTGCCATCATTCCCACCATGTCTCATGTCATTAATAATTGGCTTTTAACCTATGTCAATGCCACAACGATTTCAATGAGTATACTTGGCGAACCTGTTGGGGCCACGATTCTTGCTGTGTGGCTGCTTGGAGAGAAGATTACACTGCTTCAAATGTGTGGCGGTCTTCTTGTCCTTTTAGGCGTCTTTTTCTTTTTGATGCAGCAGCGTCAAGGAATTGTGATGAAACCAAAAAAATCCGGTTAAATCCCGGATTTTTTACTCTTTTAAATCATTTTTTTCAATCACTTTGTTCAATCTTTCCTCAACCTTCTTCAATTCCATTCGTCTTCTTCTGATCATTCGAAAAGAGGTGACAATCATAGTCACGATAACAGCAATGAATAGAAGAGAGAACACTTGAAATAAAAAATCTCCAAGATTGAATGCCATATTCTCTCCATTAGACATACGTAAAACCTCCCTTTCTATCTATATATTACCATAATCAATAAAAGATTGAGATTTATCCATAATTTATCTATAATAGGTAAAATATCACTCATTAAAGGAGAACCAATATGAGAACTTTAGTCCTTTTACGAGGTCTCCCAGGCGTAGGTAAATCAACTTGGATCAAAGAGCAAGGCTTAGAGCCATATACTTTATCAGCTGATCAGATCCGTCTTTTGACCCAGCCGCCGCAGTTATCTGTCAATGGGAAACCGGAAATTACGAGCAAGCATGATCATAAAGTGTGGTCTTTATTATTTGATTTACTCACAGCCCGAATGGAACGTGGAGATTTTACTGTGATTGATGCGACACATGTCACAAGCAAGTCGATTTCTCAATATAAGTCGTTAGCTACTACGTATCGTT
This sequence comes from Bacillus sp. NMCC4, assembly GCF_002998555.1. Lineage (NCBI taxonomy): Bacteria > Bacillati > Bacillota > Bacilli > Caryophanales > Bacillaceae > Bacillus > Bacillus sp. NMCC4. The sequence continues at coordinate 506,492 of NZ_PVRA01000002.1, forward strand.
ACAGGGTGTATGTCGTCGATTTCACGCAGGTGCCGCTTGAAACAGCCCTTCTGCAAAATCGCTCACGGGAACCTCACAAAGTTGTGCGGGAGTCTGTTTTATATCAAATGAACGAGCGGTTAAAAACAGAAAAGGTCCCATCGTGGGTGACTGTTTTGCAGCCTGAGGAATATCCGCAAGTGATGACCTATCAGCCTCGATCCTTCGATCAATATGAGGCCATTCATGTCTTTGGAGATATTCACGGCTGTCATACCGCTCTGACCACCTATTTACAAGGAGATATTAAAGAAAACGAACTTTATATCTTTGCAGGTGATTTGCTTGATAGAGGAATAGAAAACAAGGAAGTATTAGAATGGATGCTCGCACATAGAGAATGCCGGAATGTCATCGTGATTGAGGGCAATCATGATCAGCATTTATACCGGTTTGCACATGGTGAAAAAGTAAGAAGCAATATGTTTAACCGGCATACTGCACCTGAAATCGAAGCAGCAGACTTTGATTTAAAAGAAGTACGGAAGTTTGTCAGAACATTTCATCAGCTTACTTATTTTACGTACCATGGCAAGACATTTCTTGTTACCCACGGGGGGCTTGCTCATATGCCAGAAGAGCTTCTGCATGTCTCAACACAGCAGCTCATTCACGGTGTAGGTGAATATTCAGATGACATTGACCACTTGTTTGTTCAAAACACCGCTGGATTAGATGTCATTCAAATTCACGGGCATCGTAATTTATACAGGCTGCCTATTCAAGCATCGGAAAGATCTTATAATCTAGAAGGCCAGGTTGAATTCGGGGGGCAGCTGAGGGTCTTGAAAATCACAGCTGACGGGATTGAGACTCATGAAATTGACAACCCAGTCTATAGAGCTTCTGAGAAAAAACCATCGGCTGCTCTTCAACCAGATATCTCACTGGATGACTTTTTAGCTCACTTAGATCAGCATGAATATGTACAGGAATTAAAGCTTCCGCACCATATTTCATCTTTTAATTTTACGAAAAAAGCTTTTAGTGAACGGCAGTGGGATGATGTGAATTTGAAGGCAAGAGGTTTGTTTGTCAATATGGTGTCAAAGCAGATTGTTTCAAGAAGCTACAACAAATTTTTTAATATTGACGAGCGTCCGGAGACAAAAATGCATCATCTAGTGAACCATCTTCAATTCCCTGTTACCGTCTATGATAAAGCAAATGGATATTTAGGAACGGTTGGGTATAACGAAATGGAAAATGAATTGGTGTTTACGTCCAAATCGTATACATCACATGTGAAGCAAAATCCGCATGCTTCCTGGGTCGAAGAGCTATTTTATGCAACCTTTGACGATGTGCAGGTCGACTACATCAAATCATACGTACGTGACAACAATGTATCTCTTGTGTTTGAAGTCATTTTACCAGAGAAAGACCCACATATTATCACATATGATCAAGATCAACTCATTTTGCTTGATATTGTGAAGCGTCAGCTAAGCTATGAAAAAGCACCATTCACTGAAGTGAAAAGGTTAAGCGAACAGCTTGGAATGTCCTGCAAGCAGGAAGTGGCTGTGTTCCATAATTGGACGTCTTTTTATAAATGGTATCAGGCAGTATCTCATGACGACTCTATTAAAGAAGAGGGATATGTCATTGAGGATGACAGAGGCTTTATGACCAAGCTCAAGCTTCCTTATTATCAATTCTGGAAGCAGATGCGTGCTATTAAGCAGCGTGTCGCCGAGAAACGTTCCACACAAAAATATATGCAGGCATTGCAAACAGCGGAGCAAGCTAGATTTTATACGTGGCTTCTTGAGCAAGATGCCAATGATGTCAGGAATAGCTCAATTATTGAGCTGCGAACACAATTTGAGCAAAGCGATGCTGCCCAATTGAATAATGATGAAATAAATGCATAGTCTAAACATGAGTCTTTTCTAAGGAAAAGGCTTTTTTTGATGCAATTGAAAGGTAGACCCATATATGCCTGATCATATTGAAGTGATTCTTCGAACGATGTTTGCTTTTGCGATTTTATTTGGTGGAGCACGTCTTCTTGGAAAGCAAACATATTGATACATATGACGGCCATATTCAGTCTCCGATTGATCAAGAATGAACGTGTAGTGCAGAGGTCACCCGCATGACACATATCTGCCAAGATTTCTAAGTCCTTTGGATGCTGTCTGACTAGGCATCATTTCTCAATTATTATTATTTTCAGAAAATGTGATGACGGAGAAAAATAAGTGTGTTTAAGTATATATAGAAGAAATTAAAATATTAATATAATATACCGCATGCGGAATGAACATTCATTCCTGAAATGAGGAGGGGATGAAGTGCCAGCAGTGACTGATAAACAAGAACAGATTATGAAGGCTTCACTAGATTTATTTATTGAACGGGGCTTTGATGGGACCACGATGCCGATGATATCAAAAAGAGCAAACGTCGGAGCAGGAACCATTTACCGTTATTTCGACAGTAAAGAGGCCCTCGTTAATATTTTGTACCAGCGCAGCCTTTCTGCATTTATCGAAAAAATGAACACAAACAGTCCAGATCCAAAGGCAAGTATTCGGGCGTACTTTAAGCATGTATTTTATTGCTTGGTTTTATTTACAAAGGAGAATCCAAGCGGGCTATATTTCTTAGAAATTGATAAACGATCCCATTACTTAGACGAGACGAGCAAAGAGAAAATGCAGCTTTTGTTACATGAGCTATTCCTTATCTTTGAAGAAGGGAAAAAGGATGGGATTCATCCAAATCTCTCAGGTAGAACCATTTTATCGATTGTATTTGGTGCCTTTGTACAGCTGCATAAACAAATTCTTGCAGAAGAAATAGAGCCAACGATTGAATTTCTAGAGGACATTGAGCAATGTTTATGGCGCGCCATTAGCGTTGCTTCTTAATGATATAAAGGGAGTGGGCACATGCAACAAACATCAATCATTCCAAAACCAAAAACATACGGACCTTTTAAAAATATTCCCCATATCAAAAAGGGGGAGCTTTCTCAAACCTTTTGGCGTCTTGCAGATGAATTAGGACCGATCTTTCAGTTTGAATTTTCAAAAGCAACAAGTATTTTTGTTTCCAGCCATGAACTTGTCCAAGAAATATGTGATGAGAGCCGTTTTGATAAATACATTGGGAGCAGTCTCAATAAAGTAAGAGCATTTGCAGGAGATGGGTTATTTACGAGCTGGACAGAAGAACCGAACTGGAGAAAGGCTCACCACATCTTGATGCCGGCGTTTAGCCAGCAGGCCATGAAGGGCTATCATGAGATGATGCTCGATATTGCCACACAGCTTGTACAAAAATGGCAAAGAACAGGCCGTGATGAAGAAATTGAAGTAGCAGAGGATATGACAAAGCTTACTTTAGATACGATCGGACTTTGCGGTTTTGATTTTCGATTTAACAGCTTTTATAAAGAAAATCAGCATCCATTCATCGAAAGTATGCTGAATGGTTTAAACGAAGCGATGGATCAGGCGAGCCGGTTGCCGGTTGCAGATAAGCTAATGATCAAAAGAAGAAAAAAATTTGACCAAAATGTCGATTTTATGAAGCAATTAGTAGATGACATTATTCAAGAACGAAAAAAACAAGATAAAACGGGCGATGATTTACTGTCCCTCATGCTGCATGCAAAGGATCCTGAAACAGGAGAGCGCCTGTCAGATGAAAATATCCGCTATCAAATCATTACCTTCTTAATAGCTGGGCACGAAACAACAAGCGGGCTGCTATCCTTTGCGATTTATTTCTTATTAAAGAATCCAGAAAAATTAAAGAAAGCCGTCCAAGAAGCAGATGATGTGCTGCAAGGCGGACTGCCAACATTTAAGCAGGTACAAAAACTAAATTACACTCGTATGGTTTTAAATGAATCACTTCGCCTATGGCCAACAGCGCCTACGTTCTCTCTTTATGCGAAAGAGGACACCGTCATCGGAGGGAAATATTCGATTGAAAAGAATCAAAGTGTCTCCGTGCTGCTCCCTAAGTTACATCGTGATCAAGCGGTATGGGGAGAGGATGCGGAAGAATTTAAACCAGAGCGGTTTCTGCACCCTGAAAAGATCCCGCAGCATGCCTACAAGCCTTTTGGGAATGGGCAGCGTGCATGTATCGGCATGCAATTCGCCCTTCATGAAGCCACAATGGTGCTAGCGATGGTTCTGCATAATCTGGAATTGATTGATCACACATCATATGAACTTGATTTAAAAGAATCTCTGACGATTAAGCCAAACGATTTTAAAATCAAAGTGCGGCCACGGAAGCAGAAACTCTTTATGGCACCACCGAAAGAAGAGGCGAAAAAAAGCACAAAATCTGATGAGTCAAAAGTGGCCAGTCACGGTACACCACTGCTTGTTCTATATGGATCAAATCTTGGCACGGCGCAGCAAATCGCAAACGAATTTGCTGAAGACGGGAAAGCAAAAGGGTTTGACGTGACCACTGCTCCGCTTGATGACTATACACGCCAATTACCAGATAAAGGTGCAGTCTTAATCGTGACCGCTTCATACAATGGACATCCGCCTGACCATGCGAAAAAATTTGTGGATTGGGTCACGCAGGATGAAGAGCAGGATTTATCAAACGTGACATTTGCTGTTTTTGGATGCGGAGATCGAAATTGGGCGAGTACGTACCAGCGTATTCCGCGTCTCATTGATGAAGCACTTGAAAGAAAAAGTGCAAAGCGTGTAGCTGATTTAGGAGAAGGCGATGCAGGCGGAGATATGGATGAGGATAAAGAAACATTCCAGAAAACGGTCTTCAAGCAGCTTGCAAAAGAATTTAAGCTCACCTTCCAAGAGAAAGGTAAGGAAAATCCAAAATTATCAGTTGTTTATACAAATGAGCTAGTAGAACGTCCTGTGGCGAAAACGTATGGTGCTTTTTCAGCTGTTGTACTGAAAAATGAGGAATTACAATCTGAAAAAAGTGAGCGGCAAACAAGACATATTGAACTGCAATTGCCTGAAGGGAAACAATACAAAGAAGGGGATCATATCGGAATTGTTCCGAAAAATAGTGATGCACTCGTGCAGCGGGTGATCAATCGCTTCAATCTTGATCCTAAGCAGCACATCAAGCTTTCTTCTCAGAAAGAAGCAAGTCATTTACCTTTAGATCAGCCGATTCAAATGAGAGAATTACTTGCGTCACATGTTGAGCTTCAAGAGCCTGCAACACGTACGCAGCTAAGAGAGCTCGCAGCATATACAGTTTGTCCGCCTCACCGCGTGGAGCTTGAGCAAATGGCTGGTGAAGCATATCAAGAAGCCGTTTTAAAGAAACGAGTAACCATGCTGGACTTATTAGATCAATATGAAGCGTGTGAGCTGCCGTTTGTGCACTTTTTAGCACTTTTACCAGGTTTGAAGCCGCGCTATTACTCAATTTCTAGCTCACCAAAGGTCGAAGAAAAAAGAGTCAGTATCACAGTGGCGGTTGTGAAAGGTAAAGCGTGGAGCGGCCGCGGAGAATATGCCGGAGTCGCATCAAACTATTTATGCGGTCTGCAGGCAGGAGAAGAAGTCGCCTGCTTCCTCCACGAAGCGCAGGCAGGATTCCAGCTGCCACCTTCATCTGAAGTACCGATGATCATGATCGGACCGGGTACAGGAATCGCTCCATTTAGAGGGTTTGTTCAGGCAAGAGAAGTGTGGCAGAAGGAAGGAAAACCACTAGGCGAAGCTCACCTGTATTTTGGCTGCCGTCACCCTCTTGAAGATGATCTGTATTTTGAGGAAATGCAGCTTGCAGCGCAAAAAGGAGTTGTTCACATCCACCGGGCTTATTCTCGTCACAAAGAGCAAAAAGTATATGTCCAGCATTTGTTGAAAGAAGACGGCGACATGCTGATCAAGTTACTTGACCAAGGTGGGTATCTTTACGTGTGCGGGGACGGAAAAATTATGGCACCAGACGTAGAGGCTACGCTTATCGACCTCTATCAAAACGAGAAACATTGCTCGAAGGAAACAGCTGAAAATTGGCTGACAACCCTTGCAAATGACAATAGATATGTAAAAGATGTGTGGAGCTGAAAAATTAGGAAGACCGCCAATTAGGCGGTTTTTTCTATTTCAGAGAGAGATCAATAGAATGAAGGTTGGAAAGATACAAAACACCTAATTTAAAAATGAAATATTTTGTAAAAAATAAGAATATTCTCTCATTTACTCCAATATGAAACAATCGTATGATTTTTGATATAGGACATAAAGGAGGAATATGATGAAAAAGGTGAAAATGTTACTCCCTTCTCTACTCGTTTTTGGTGCTTTAAGTGAGCCTAGTTTTGCCCATGCCACATCGGATTCAGTACTAACGTCTGATTATGACATGGTGACTTCTGATGGAAAGGTGATCTCTTCAAGTGATTTCCACAATGATACGAAATCCCCCTCATCCTTTGACAAAGTGGATGATCTTTCTTCTACTGTTGGCGAAAAAGTAAAACCACTATCAAAATATTTAAAAGACTTTCAAACAAAAGTCGTCATTGGAGACGATGGTAGAACAAAAGTAACAAACACAAGAGTGGCACCATATAATTCAATTGCTTATATTACATTTGGCGGCTCAAGCTGCACGGGGACACTCATTGCCCCTAACAAAATTTTGACAAACGGGCACTGCGTGTACAATACAGCATCGAGAAGTTATAGTGCAAAAGGATCGGTGTATCCAGGCATGAACGATAGTACTGCGGTGAATGGCTCAGCAAACATGACGGAGTTCTATGTACCAAGCGGATATATCAATACAGGCGCGAGCCAATATGATTTTGCCGTGATCAAAACAGATACGAACATTGGCAATACGGTCGGTTACCGCTCTATCCGTCAGGTGACAAACTTAACGGGGACAACGATTAAAATTTCTGGATATCCAGGTGATAAAATGAGATCGACTGGCAAGGTGTCGCAGTGGGAGATGTCAGGTTCTGTGACAAGAGAAGATACAAATCTCGCATACTATACGATTGATACATTTAGCGGAAATTCAGGTTCAGCGATGCTAGATCAAAATCAGCAAATCGTTGGGGTTCATAACGCAGGGTATTCAAACGGAACGATTAATGGCGGTCCAAAAGCGACAGCTGCCTTTGTTGAATTTATCAACTATGCAAAAGCGCAATAAAAGCTAGAGCACAAAGCTTGTTTCCTTCATAGGGGACAAGCTTTTTTATATGGATAGAATCACTGGTTTCTACTGTCTACGCTTGAGAGATTCATTGAGTTCTCAGCCTCATCATTTTTTTCACATGTCATTCGTGAACCGCTCATACATTAAAATGACACATTTCCTTTAAGTCAAGATTCTGCTTGAGAAAAATGAGGAGGTCTCACACTTTTGAAAATGAGAAGAGGCTGGATCACTGGTGTCGCCCTATGCTTTGTGATATGGATGGGCACGTTGTTAGGTGGATTTGGGGAGAAACATGCGGCAAAAGGTGCGGATCGATATGATCATGTCATTCAATTTCCAAAGGAACGGTACCCTGAAACAGGCAGCCATATTCAAGAAGCCATTCGAAAAGGGCATTCAGATGTGTGTACGATAGACCGAAATGGAGCAGATGCCCGCAGGCAAGAATCATTAAAAGGAATTCCGACTAAACCTGGCTTTGACCGGGATGAGTGGCCGATGGCGGTTTGTCTTGAGGGAGGAAAAGGTGCGAGTGTTCAATATGTCAGCCCATCTGATAATAGGGGAGCAGGCTCATGGGTTGGACACCAGATTAGCAGTTATCCTGATGGGAAAAGAATTTTATTTATTGTGAAATAAAACTGGAAGAGAGGCACCTGTGAGTAGGTGCCTTTTTTGTTGATGATCAGAGCGTATTGGAGCTAGCAGGGACAAAAGATTCAGTGGTACAATGGATCTATAAGGTACAAAGACTGACAAGAAGAAAATGTGAAGGGACATATGCTTATGGATAAGAACCGTGCATTATACGATTTTTTCATGCAACATGCAGAGAAACTGACTGAAACTTGGTATGAATCAATTGAGGATAATGATCCAGAATCAATATATCGTTCAACAGATTCCAGCATCATAGCAGAGCTGAAACGGCAAAATCAAGATTATTACCAGTATTTTATACGTGCTCTTATTGAAGACAAGACATATTTACATACTGAGTTTAAAAAGTGGTCTGAAGATTTAGCCAGTGACCCGAAGCATTTAAATACACCATTAGATTATGTTGTGAGAGAATACATGTCCAATCAAAGAGTGGTCCTTCATTACTTAAAAGAATTTATTAAACAGCGTCAAGATGAAATTGATATTGACCGCATCTTTTATTGGTATGATTTAATTTCAGAGGCGTTTAATATTTCAATTCATGTGTTCATCCAGCAATATGTGAAAAATACAACGAGGAAGCTCGTGGCACAAAGTGACATGATTGACGAGCTGAGCTCACCTGTCATTGTTTTAAAAAATCATATTGCGTTATTGCCGTTAGTAGGTGACATTGATACAGCGAGAGCAAAGATGATTTTAGAAAATACGCTTAAACAGTGCTCACAAAAAGGTGTACAGCATTTATGTATTGATTTATCGGGCGTTGTCATTATTGATACAATGGTGGCTCATCAAATCTTTGATCTTGTCACATCACTTCGGTTAATTGGAGTAGAGACGACCATTTCAGGAATCAGACCAGAAATTGCCCAAACAGCCGTGCAGCTTGGGCTTCCTTTTAATGAATTTCGCACGGCATCATCACTTGCTCACGCGCTGGATCGCATGACTGAATTTTCTCCAATATAAAAACCAGGCCGATTGAATGGCCTGGTTTCTTATTTAGATGACAGCGTCAATTTTTGTGACTTTCCAATCTTTTTGTACTTTTTCGTACGTAACAGTTCGTTTTACTTTGCGTCCATCAAGTGTTGGGACGGTGAATTCATATGTGCGGACCGTTTGTTTTTTAGAGACAAGTTTAGGTGTGGCTTTATCCCAATTAAGCATGTTGTCTCCGTCACCGACTGGAACAGCCATTTTTCCTTTATGAACAATGAACTGGTAGTCTTTTAAACCTTGATTGATGGCATCTTTTGTGAAAACTTGAGATAGGTAGCTGTTTAGTTTTTTCTTTGTATCAAATGTTTTAGAAAGATAGTTGTATGTCATGTCTTTATAGCTAAATGATTTTAATTTGTAATCGGAATGTTCATTAATTTTGTAGCCTGACATCGCACTCCAAAAGTGTTCTCGTGCGTCAAGGGCAATATGTAACGCTTCTTTATTTGTCAAAGCGGCTGGTTTTTTAGAAGCGGCCAATGTTGTAGATTGTAATGAGATCATAAGCATAATAGCAGTTAATAAAACGAATAATTTTTTCAAGGCGATTGCCTCCTTTTCTCAATGAAAACTTCTTATGTTACAAATGTTACAACAATTACAGTGATATTACAAGTATTAAATCTAAATGTTTTTTATTTCTTTTCTTTCTATATATATAACGTTTGAGGGAGACAAAAAGTTTTCATTTTTTTATTTTTTCTTTATATCTACTATTTAACCGTTCTAAAGAAGAACAAAACGTTTTTTGGAAAAATTTTTGTTTGGACGTTCAACACGCTTTTTCATTTATGACATATACTATCGTGATGAATGTCTAAGAAAGTGGTGTTGAATATGTATTATCCGTATGAAGGTATGTGGAATGGGTACTCATATGACAGGCAGATGCAAGGATGGCCATCACTCCCTATTCCTCAAGTTGGAGGATTTCCAGGGTTTCCAATCGGAGGAGGAGGCACTGGACCCGGATCAAGCGGATCAGCTCCGCCAGCTCCGCCGCAGCATATCATTTCGCAGTATCAGCAAGCATTATCACAGCCTCAAAGCATGCAGTCACTTATTTCAGGGCAAACAGGTGGAGGCCAGCAATCTGTTCAATTTGCAGCGGGATGTAATAGAAGATGGACGATTGTGTTCATGAGAAACGGTCAAGTGTTTTTAATGTATGTCCTATCCTCACAGCCTTTCGGGAGAACAACTGGCTTTATTTGGCCAAACTTTACATTTGGTTCCTTCCCAAGCTCGCGTATTCTAGCATATTCTTGTTCATAAAAGAAAAAGCCGGTTCTCATCAGCAGCTGATGAAATACCGGCTTTTTTTAGTGAATATTTCTAAATACGCCAATCACTTTACCTAGTATACTTACATTCTGTAAAATAATCGGTTCCATAGATGGGTTCTCTGGCTGTAATCTAAAGTGTGTATCTTCTTTATAGAAACGTTTCACTGTCGCTTCATCTTCCTCTGTCATGGCGACGACAATATCTCCATTGTTAGCGGTGCTTTGCTGACGCACAATGACATAGTCCTTGTCCAAAATTCCTGCATCAATCATACTTTCTCCCATAATTTCAAGCATAAATACTTGTTCATCTGGTGCTGCAAAAGTCTCTGGAAGAGGGAAGTATTCTTCTACATTCTCAACAGCCGTAATAGGCAGGCCTGCTGTTACTTTTCCGATGACTGGTACGTTCATTACAGCACTCTTAGGAATATTCATTTCCTCTTCATCTAGTACTTCGATCGCTCTAGGTTTTGTCGGGTCTCTTCTAATTAAGCCCTTTGTTTCTAGTCTAGCTAAATGTCCATGAACCGTTGAACTGGATGCTAGACCGACAGCTTCTCCAATTTCACGAACGGATGGGGGATAGCCCTTACTTTTTACTTCTTCTTTGATGAATGTCAGGATATCGAGTTGTCTTTTTGATAGCTTCGTCATCTTTTGCACCTCAAAACGTCAATTTTAAAGAAATTATAGCATGTTTTTCCTAACAGTACAAACATAGGTTCGAAAAAAACGTTTGACAGAAACGTTTGTTCGTATTTATAATGAGTGACAGAAAGAGCGAACACATATTCTGTTAGGAGAGATGACATTATGAGGTTAAAAGAATCTATTATTTTTATTGGGGTATTCTCATTCATCGTTGGCATATTTCTCTCACTTATTGCAGTCACAAGCCATAATGATCCAAATCAGTATGTTAAAATAGAGGTTCAATCAGGTGATACTCTTTGGGGGTTAGCTGATCAAGTAAACGACAGCAAATCAATCGACAAAAATGCGTTTATTGACTGGGTCACTCAGCACAATGATCTTGCTTCAACGGAAATCCAGCCTGGTGACATTCTTGTCATACCAGTCAAAAAAGAGCATCCAGTCGTATATCAACTTGCAACAGTACAATAGAAAGGTCGATTGAAGTCATGAATGCAATCATCTATGCGAGAGTAAGCACTGTCAAAGAAGAGCAGGAAACCTCGCTGAAGAGACAAGAAGAAGAACTGCTGGCTTTAGCTGCTATGCACAAGATGAATGTGGTGAAAGTCATCAAAGAAAAAGCAAGCGGATATGATCTAGATCGTGATGGTGTGTTTGATATGCTAGCTACACTAAAAGAAGAGTCAATTGATGCCGTTCTTATCCAGGATGAAACGCGTCTCGGAAGAGGACAAGCAAAAATTGCGCTTCTTCATTGTCTTTTTAAAGAGAACGTAAAGGTGTACAGTACGTTTCATAGAGGCGAGCTTGAGCTTTCAGAAGCAGATGAAATGGTTATTGAGATCGTAGGAGTAGTTGAAGAGTATCAACGAAAAATTCATAACCTGAAAATCAAGCGGGGAATGAGAAGAGCTGTTGAGCGCGGGTATCAGCCCGAACTGAATTTAAAACAGCAGGATCATGCGCCTGGCCGTGAGCGTATTGAAGTGCCGATTTCAGAAATTGTTCGATTAAGAAAAAACAACATGACATTCGCAGAAATTGCAGCAACTCTTCAGGCACTAGGTTTTGACATTTCAAAAGCAACGGTCCATAGAAGGTATCAAGAATATGAAAAAGGTCTGACCACCTAAAGCTTGATTTGTTGTCAAAATGATTGATATTTAGTAGTATGTAGAGAAAATGTTTTAAAGGAGTTTGTCATGATTTCTAAAAAGCAGCTTGCAAGAATCAATGAGCTTTCAAAAAAGTCGAAAGAGACCGGTTTATCAGACGCTGAAAAAACAGAACAAAAGCTATTGAGAGAAGAGTATTTAAAAGCTTTTCGTTCTTCTATGAAAAATACACTTAAAACCGTGAAAATCGTTGATCCTGAAGGAAACGATGTCACACCAGAAAAATTAAAAAGAGAAAGAGATCAAAACCTTCACTAAGTCTGTGATTTCTTAAATTTTGAAAAGATGGGAAGTATATTCTCATCTTTTTTCATATTTGCATAACTTTTTAGGTGATCGATAAACTAAATGTGACAAAATCACTCTTTTTCAGCGTGAAATAGTTGTGAAAAAAGGACAGTAGATTTATGATAATGGTGTACACAAGATACGGAAGGGGATTTATATGGAAACGATTGAATTGAAATCTATTGCAACAATACGTACTCTCTCCATAGACGCAATTGAAAAAGCGAATTCCGGTCACCCTGGAATGCCAATGGGTGCTGCACCAATGGCATACGCTTTATGGACGAATCACTTAAACGTAAGTCCGCAAAACCCTAATTGGTTTAACAGAGACCGTTTTGTTTTATCTGCGGGGCATGGTTCTATGCTTCTATATAGCATGCTCCATTTAAGCGGATACAACCTGAGCATCGATGATCTAAAACAATTCCGCCAATGGGGTAGCAAAACACCTGGACATCCTGAATTTGGACACACAGAGGGCGTAGATGCCACAACAGGTCCTTTAGGGCAGGGGATTGCCATGGCAGTTGGTATGGCACTTGCAGAAAGACATCTTGCGGAAACGTATAACAAAGACAACTTTGATGTTGTAGATCACTATACATACAGCATTTGCGGAGATGGGGACTTAATGGAGGGAATTTCCTCTGAAGCTGCTTCACTTGCTGGTCATTTAGGCTTAGGCCGTTTAATTGTTCTTTATGATTCAAATGATATTTCATTAGATGGCGACCTAGATCGTTCATTCTCTGAAAATGTGAAGAATCGTTTTGAAGCGATGAACTGGGAAGTTCTCTATGTGAAAGACGGCAACAACATTGAAGAAGTGACGGCTGCTATCGAAAAGGCTAAACAAAGCACAGACAGACCTACACTGATTGAAGTGAAAACAACGATTGGTTTCGGATCGCCTAACCGTGCAGGAACGTCTGGTGTGCATGGTGCACCGCTTGGCAGCGATGAAGCCAAGCTGACGAAGGAAGCTTACTCTTGGACGTTTGAAGAAGATTTCCATGTACCTTCTGAAGTGTACGATCATTTCAAAGAAGCTGTAAAAGACGCTGGTCAGAAAAAAGAAGCAGCTTGGAATGAACTATTTGAACAATATGAAAAAGAATACCCTGAGCTTGCAGCTCAACTGAAGCTTGCGATTGAAGGAAAGCTTCCTGAGAATTGGGATCAAGAGGTTCCTGTTTATGAAGCAGGTTCAAGTCTTGCCTCCCGCGCTTCTTCAGGCGAAGTATTAAATGGCATTGCGAAGCAAGTACCTTTCTTTATTGGTGGGTCTGCTGACCTTGCAGGTTCAAACAAAACAACGATTAAAAACACAGACGATTTTGGTAAAGATAATTATGCCGGCAAGAATATTTGGTTCGGTGTCAGAGAATTTGCAATGGGTGCCGCGTTAAACGGTATGGCACTTCACGGCGGCCTTCGTGTATTCGGCGGAACGTTCTTTGTTTTCTCAGATTACTTAAGACCAGCTATTCGTCTTGCTGCCTTAATGGGACTTCCAGTCACATATGTTTTTACTCATGACAGTATCGCTGTTGGTGAAGATGGTCCGACACATGAGCCGGTTGAACAGCTTGCTTCATTACGTGCGATGCCTAATCTTTCTGTTATTCGCCCAGCGGATGGAAACGAAACAGCTGCAGCGTGGAAACTTGCGGTATCTTCAACGGATAAACCGACAGCACTAGTTCTGACTCGTCAAAACCTTCCAACGATTGACCAAGCACCAGAGAAGGCGTATGAGGGAGTAGAAAAAGGTGGATACGTCGTCGTTGAAGCTGCTGATGCACAGCCCGAAGCACTTCTACTCGCTTCTGGATCTGAAGTCGGTTTAGCGATTGAAGCGCAAAAAGCACTTGAAAAAGAAGGGATCCGCGCGTCTGTTGTCAGTCTTCCTGCATGGGATCGTTTCGATCAGCAGTCAGATGAATACAAAGAATCAGTCCTTCCTACAGCAGTGCGGGCTCGTATTGCGATTGAAATGGGAGCTTCACTTGGCTGGGAGCGTTACACTGGTCTTGATGGTGACGTGATTGCCATTGATAAATTTGGCGCTTCTGCACCAGGTGAAACCATTATTGAGAAATACGGATTTACTGTCAGCAATGTGGTCAGCCGTGTGAAAGCAAAGCTGAACAAATAACCAGTCTCCAAGCATCATGCTTTTTTCCATCTGTTTGCAGAGCATTTTCATCCGCTCTGCAAACTTTTTTCTTTTTTCTTGTTTTTTTGACAAAACTAGTTTCTTCTTGCTTCATATATAGACAATTCTTTCTTTCGCATTTTTGTATAATACAAGCAATATACGAGATTGACGAAATGTGAAAGGAAGGGATAGACATGGAACGCCATTATTATATTTATTGGATTGAGGATGAATTTGCACATCATTATTTTGGCAGAGAATCGATTTTGTTTCATTTGTTTGAGTCGTTACACTGGACGAACCGCACGGAAGATGAATTGGTGATGCTTGTGAAACAAGTGGATTACGTGACGAAACGAATCCCTGCTTTTCATATGCACCAGCGATTAATGAACAACTTAACGAACATTCACTATACACAAATTGGCTCGATATACAGCGCTTCCTTACCTGATGGAAAAGGAACGGCTGCATTTATTATAAAAGACCGTTATATCCAAATGTCTGCCACCGGCAGTTACGAGGCAGAAGCGGTGTTTTTTGAAGTGCTGAGAAAAATTAGTCCTTGCTTTCTTGCGATGGACTTTGGTTCAAAGAAGCATGGGTGGCTCAATCCGGTAAAAGTGAGGAATTTTGTTTAAAAAAATAAAATTGAACGTGAAATGTTGTATAATAGCCTTTTGTTTAGTACACTTTATACGAGACAACATGAAGGAGGAAGAATTATGGATTTATGGGTTGTCATCCTTGTAGGCGTTGTTGCACTGCTTGCAGGAGTTGCACTCGGATTCTTTATTGCTCGTAAGTATATGATGAGCTACTTGAAAAAGAATCCACCAATTAATGAACAAATGCTTCGAATGATGATGATGCAAATGGGCATGAAACCGTCCCAGAAGAAAATCAATCAAATGATGAAAGCCATGAACAACCAAGCGAAATAATACGTACGATATTATGATCATAGATGGAACATGGTTATAAAGAATGGACAAGCGTTGTCCTATCTTTATTGAATTCACCTTCATCAGACGCTTTAAAACCACTGTACTTGCATGAATGAAGCAGGGAAGGTGGTTTTTATTTTTGCGTCAGCCTCCTGTTAAAAACAAAAAACCCCTGTAATCAGAGGTTTTTGTTTCGTTTATGGTCACATATCAACTGTTCTAAAAATCGTGCAGCATGATAGATATCATGAGATATGATTAGTTGGCTGAGTTTGAGTGTAAGTGTCGTTGATATTGTAAGAGAAGATGATCTAGCTGCTGGCTATGTTCGATGGTCACTGTTGATGTCATCCCATTATGCAAGACAACTTTCATCAGCTCTTCTCTTTTTTCTTCGATTTGAGTTAATAATGATGTTTTTACCAAAGTCATGTTCCTTTCATGCAAATCTTGATAAAAAGAATCGATTTTATTATATCCATTTTAAGGTTTATTTTCAAATTTAAAGGATTCGTTATCTTGATGTCAAATTAAATTATATAAGGTTTTAAGAGAATAGACCATCTTTATTGAGAGGATGTAAAAAAAATGAAATGATTTTGTCATCTCTTATTGTATATTGTAAGAAGGGGGTGTTCTTTTGACAGATTTGAATTACTTTTTAGCTTTTGGAGCAGGGTTTCTTTCTTTTATCTCACCATGCTGTCTGCCGCTTTATCCAGCCTTTTTATCGTATATTACGGGCGTTAGTATAGATGAAGTGAAATCTGAGAAGGTGATGCTGAGAAGAAGAAGTCTGCTTCATACCTTATTCTTTTTAGTTGGATTCTCTATTATATTTATTGCGATTGGCTTTGGGACATCGTATGTTGGGAAGTTTTTTTATGATTACCATCAAGCAATTCGCCAGGTTGGAGCCATTCTCATTATTTTCTTTGGTTTTATGATTCTTGGTGTCTTCCAGCCTTCTTTCCTTATGGGGGAAAAGAGAATGCAGTTCAAAAATCGTCCTGCTGGTTTTTTTGGGTCAATTCTCATCGGAATGGGCTTTGCCGCTGGATGGACACCTTGTACAGGACCTATTTTATCTGCTGTTATCACACTTGCTGGTAACAATCCGGAGTCGGCTGTCACATATATGATTGCGTATGTATTCGGATTTGCCGTTCCGTTTTTTGTTCTATCCTTTTTCATCACGAAAATGACGTGGATCAGAAAGCGCCAGCAGCTTATCATGAGAATTGGCGGGATCATTATGATTGTGGTAGGGATATTGCTGTTCTTTGATCTTCTGACATGGATTATCATCATGTTCTCCTCATTGTTCGGCGGATTTACAGGCTTTTGAAATCGTTTTCTACAGTCGCGGCGAATGGTTTTTTTTCGTCAATTGGAGTATATTATACATAGGCTGACCTTAAAGAATAAAGGAATGATTTGATATGATGGTCTTGATCTCTTCTATAATTGCGATATGTATGGCGGTAGCCGTCATGTTTATTCGCATTAAGTCATCTGCAAAACCTGCAACCGCAAAAAAAATTATATTACCTCCTATTTTCATGAGCACTGGGGCACTAATGTTTTTTGTTCCTATGTTTCGAGTAACTGGGGCTGAATTTCTAGAGGCGATCACAGTGGGGATGTTTTTCTCCATCTTTTTAATCAAAACATCGAAGTTTGAAATTAGAGGGAATGACATTTATTTAAAGCGATCAAAAGCATTTGTGTTTATTCTCATTGGACTTCTTGTTCTTCGTATCGGGATGAAGACCATCCTGAGTTCTTCTATTGATTATGGTTCTCTAAGCGGGATGTTTTGGATTCTTGCCTTTGGCATGATCGTACCTTGGCGCGTTGCTATGTATTTGTCGTTTAGAAAGCTGTCTAAGCAATTAGATCCGCAGCAGGTTCAAATGAATTAAACCTCCTTTTGATAAAGGAGGTTATTTTAATAACGATTCATATGGCGTGTGATCGATGTCTTTTTCTTGAAGGCGCTTCAGTAAAAACTTATGATCCCGCTTTGGGGTAGCGATAATATAGCCGCGAATGATTAAATCTAAATTAATGCTGGCAGCTTGTTCTTTTAAAGCCAGCTCGCCAATCTTTCCCGCAATTTTTTCTTTGGCTACATCTCTAAACAGCTCTGGAACAGGTAATACGAGTTCATTTAAAAGCTTTTTGTCTTCTTCCCGCCATAGGTGGAGGCTCTTTTGAATATATTCATCCTGCCAATCAAGCTCTGATTTCCCATCTTCCTTCGGCAATCGTTTTAAAAATTTGCGAAACATAAAAAAGCCACCGATTGCGAGTAATCCGATCATCACCGTACCCCAAAATAAAATGAACCACAAAAACCAGCCGCTTAACATGTTCTCACTCCTTATACCCCTCGTCTCTTATCTTATTTTACATGAAGAGATGATAGAAGAAAATAACAAAAATGTATGTCTCTCATCTCTATGAACGCCTTTTTTCATTAATAACTGCCCATTTACTAGAAAGACCCAAACCATCTAGTAGAAAGAGAATACCTTATCATATAGCGACTCTACTATTTGGCCATGGTGGTTCGCAAAAGGTATTGACTTGACACGAACGGAATAGAGCCCACCAAATGAAGGTGGGCTCTTAATGTTTGAAGTGCGGGATTTGAAAGGAAAATGCCCCGCTTGGATGGTCAGAACTTTTTTTAATTCTTATCGAAATGATTCGGTTTTCGTATTCTGTTTCAATATCTTTGTCGTTCAAATAAAAAGGGAGCATGACACTTTTTTCAATTGGCTGTTCGCCTTCATCATTTGGCTTTTGTACCGTGTAAGCGAGAGTCAGCTCATGTCCAGCGAAGGTCAGCTTTACATCAGTGATCGATAGGGTGGATACATCAATCTCAATAATATAATCACGGCTTGTTTCATAAAGGTCAATTGGGAGGTGTTCATCATACCAGGCAAATGGATCATCCATTAAAACATTGAGCCAATCATCTATTTCTAGAAAATCAGAGGAATTCGATTGCTTTTCATTCTCCATAAACACTCCTCCATCACATCTCATAATAAATGATATGTTGAGAACTGAAATGTGTGAAAGACCTAAAACATCCCGCTTTGCCACGGGATGAGAGGAGAATATTTACATATCGTGATGAGAATTGTGCTTTTGTCTTGTATGGTTGCGGTTTTTCACTTTTTTACTGCCTGATAATGGCTCAGGCTGTCCGCCTTGATGCTCCTTAGGTGAGTTTTGACGGATGTCTTTTCCTGTGTTTTTATTCGTCATGGTGATTGCTCCTTTCTTATTGGTTTTTTTTACGTTTTTTATTGTTTTGTCTTTGTTCTTCTGTTAAAACGAGTTGGTCATCTTCAATATAACCTGCACCATTCCCTTGGCTTTTGGCTGCGTTCATGCCGTCAATCACATGATTTGCTTTGCGTTTTGTCATGTTCTATCACCTCAATTGTAGTATGATCCCGCCCTGCTTGGTTTATGAAGAGTAATCATTTCCTGATGATAAGCTAAACTTATTGAATTTAATAAAAGCATTGTTATTTACTTATGTATGAATTTGTTTTAAGATGAAATTGTGAGAAAATTGTGGTGAAATACGACGATTTTTCTGAGAATTGAAATTGATCTTGATCATCAAAAGGGGGATTTTGGACATGTCGAAACAGCAGCAAGTCGCTAAACAAGACGCTTTTCAATCTAGAAAAACGTTTTCGACAAATGGGAAAACGTATCACTATTATTCGTTAGAAGCACTAGAGAAACAAGGAATCGGAAATGTTTCTAAGCTGCCTTATTCCATTAAGGTACTTTTAGAATCAGTGCTTCGCCAAGTAGACGGTAGAGTGATCAAGAAGGAACACGTTGAAAACTTGGCAAAATGGGGAACTGCCGAGGTCAAAGAAATTGATGTTCCATTTAAACCTTCTCGTGTTATTTTACAAGACTTCACGGGTGTACCAGCCGTCGTTGACCTTGCTTCTTTAAGAAAAGCAATGGCAGATGTAGGCGGGGATCCGGATAAAATCAACCCTGAAATTCCAGTTGACCTTGTCATTGACCACTCAGTACAAGTTGATAAAGCTGGAACTGAAGATGCTTTAAACATTAACATGGATTTAGAATTCGAACGTAACGCAGAGCGTTATAACTTCCTTAGCTGGGCAAAGAAAGCGTTTAATAACTATCAAGCTGTTCCGCCTGCAACAGGGATTGTTCACCAAGTAAACTTAGAGTACCTTGCAAGTGTTGTTCATGCGATTGAAGAAGATGGTGAGATCATCACTTACCCAGATACATTGGTTGGTACTGACTCTCATACAACCATGATCAACGGTATCGGCGTACTTGGATGGGGCGTTGGCGGTATTGAAGCAGAAGCTGGTATGCTCGGTCAGCCTTCATACTTCCCAGTACCAGAAGTCATTGGTGCTAAATTAGTTGGAGAGCTTCCAAACGGAACGACTGCAACTGACCTTGCATTAAAAGTGACACAAGTTCTGCGTGAAAAAGGCGTAGTGAACAAATTCGTTGAATTTTTCGGACCTGGAGTTGCACAACTGCCGTTAGCGGATCGTGCAACGATTGCGAATATGGCGCCTGAATACGGTGCTACTTGCGGATTCTTCCCAGTAGATGAGGAAGCTCTTGCTTACCTTCGCCTTACTGGACGTGATGAAGAGCAAATTAATATCGTTGAAGAATATTCTCGCGCAAATGGCTTATTCTATACGCCAGATGCAGAAGAGCCAATTTTTACGGATGTTGTGGAAATTGACCTTTCTCAAATTGAATCAAACTTATCTGGTCCAAAGCGTCCACAAGATTTGATTCCACTTTCTGAAATGAAAGAGACGTTCCATCAGCACATTGAAAGCCCAGCTGGTAACCAAGGTTTTGGCTTAGAAAAATCGGAGCTGGATAAACAAATTGAATTTGATCTTGCAAATGGTGAAAAAGCTGTGATGAAGACAGGTGCGATTGCGATTGCAGCGATTACGAGCTGTACGAATACATCGAATCCATACGTCTTAATCGGAGCAGGTCTTGTTGCGAAGAAAGCAAGTGAGCTTGGTATGAAGGTGCCAAACTACGTGAAAACGTCACTAGCACCAGGTTCTAAGGTTGTGACAGGATACCTCGTGAACTCAGGACTTCTTCCATACTTAAGAGACCTCGGATTTAACATCGTTGGGTATGGCTGTACAACATGTATCGGAAACTCAGGACCGCTTGCGCAAGAAATCGAGGATGCTGTCTCTGAAAATGATCTGCTGATCACTTCTGTTTTATCAGGTAACCGTAACTTTGAAGGGCGTATCCATCCGCTTGTGAAAGGAAACTACCTTGCATCTCCACCATTAGTTGTGGCGTATGCACTTGCTGGTACGGTGAATATTGATTTAACAAAAGACCCTATCGGTGTGGATAAAAATGGTGAGAACGTTTATTTCGATGATATTTGGCCATCAATGGACGAAATCAACAGCGTCGTCAAAAGCACTGTCACACCTGAGTTATTCCGTTCAGAGTATGAAACTGTTTTTGACAACAATGACCGCTGGAATGAAATTAAAACGACAGATGATGCACTGTATAAATGGGATGAAAATTCCACATACATTGATAACCCGCCATTCTTTGAAAACCTATCAGTTGAACCTGGTAAGGTTGAACCGCTTAAAGGCTTGCGCGTCGTTGCCAAGTTCGGTGACTCTGTGACAACTGACCATATTTCTCCTGCTGGAGCGATTGGCAAAGACACACCTGCGGGTAAATACTTGCAAGAAAGAGGCGTATCGCCTAGAGACTTTAACTCATACGGATCTCGCCGTGGTAACCACCATGTCATGATGAGAGGTACTTTTGCAAACATCCGTATTAAGAACCAAATCGCACCAGGAACAGAAGGCGGATATACAACTTATTGGCCAACTGGTGAAGTGACATCCATTTATGATGCATGCATGCGTTATAAAGAAGATGGAACAGGTCTTGCGATCTTAGCAGGTAAAGACTACGGAATGGGTTCTTCGCGTGACTGGGCTGCAAAAGGAACAAACCTTCTTGGAATTAAATTCGTTCTAGCTGAAAGCTTTGAGCGTATCCACAGAAGTAACCTTGTCTTCATGGGTGTACTTCCGTTACAGTTTAAAGACGGAGAAAGTGCAGAAACTTATGGACTAACAGGAACAGAAACATTTGAAGTTCATGTTGATGAAACAGTTCGTCCACGTGATCTTGTCACTGTGAAAGCAATTGATGCAGATGGCAATGAGAAAACATTTGAAGTGGTTGTTCGCTTTGACAGTGAAGTCGAAATTGACTACTATCGTCATGGTGGTATCCTTCAAATGGTACTTCGTGAAAAATTGGCAAGCAACTAATACTCATACAGCAAAGAAGAGAAGGCGACTAGACAGCTTTCTCTTCTTTTTTAAAATAGTGGAGGATCAATCATGTGGAAAAAAGGAATGGCAAGCGCTGTTTTACTTGTGTTGATTGGTTTACTTGTGTGGAATTTACTTGAACCAAAAGAGCCCGCAATCGGTCTTGAAAAAGGGGATCAAGCCCCTGATTTTGAACTTAAAACCCTAGATGGTCAAACGGCCTCGTTATCTGATTACCAAGGGAAAAAGGTGCTCGTCAATTTTTGGGCGACATGGTGTAAGCCATGCAGGACAGAAATGCCGGATCTAGACGCAATTAGAAGCGAATATGATCAGGTCGAAGTACTTGCGGTGAATTTGACGACCACTGAAAAAAGTGTAGATCATGTTGCAGCATTTGCAGATGAATTAAAGCTGAGCTTTCCTATTTTATTGGATCAAAAAGGCATTCAAGCACGATATCAGGTGCTTTCATACCCCACGACATACATATTAGATGAAAAAGGAAGAATCGTGTCTGTAAAGCATCAAATGCTGACAAAAAAAGAAATTGAGCAAGAGCTGGGTCTATAATGATTCAGCTTTTTTGCTTATTTTCTAAATGTTTTGGCGAAAATGAAATACAAACACTGGAGGTGAGTGCAATGAGAAGAAGAAAACGCCGTACATTTGAAGAGCTTGTACTTGAAAATAAAAAAGAATTATTAAGCAATGAGGAGTTTTTAAACCAGCTTGAAGAAAAGTTGGAAGAGCGTTTTAGACAGAAATAAGTTATGAATTATCCTATTTCGTTCATCCTAAAGAAGAGGGAGGGATGAATGATGGGTAGAGAGCATGATAAACAAGCGCAGTTTACACCAGACCATTTAGGGACAAAACCTGTAGCATACAAACGTAATAAAGGAAAAAAGATGCATAATAAATCAAATGAACAGCCTGATGTCATACAGACGAAGGGCGAATAAGGAGGGTATCATGATGAATGGAAAGTCATATCAATCCAATCCAGATGATCGTTCTGATAATGTTGAAAAGCTGCAAGATATGATCGAAAACACCCTTGACAATATCGATGAATCTGAAGCAGCGATGGCCCTTTCGACAGATCAAGAAAAACAGATGATCAAGCAAAAAAATGAAAATAGAAAAATGAGTATTGATGCCATGCGTTCTGAGATCAAGGACGAAGAAGCAGCAAGAAAAAATGGCTATACCGAATAAACCAGGGATTCCTGGTTTATTTTATTGCCTCCTTTTAGAAGAACCATTTCGATTGTGGTAAAATGGCAGAGACCTTAGGTTTTGATAGGAGAGCGATGAAAACGTGTATGTATCTAAAAAAGAAATAGAAGTCCGTTATGCAGAAACAGACCAAATGGGCATCGTGTATCATGCCAATTATTTAATCTGGATGGAAGTCGGCAGAACAGCACTGATTAAAGAATTAGGATTTTCCTATGCGCAGCTAGAAGCAGACGGCGCTCTTGCACCCGTTATAGATTTACAGGTGCAATATAAAAAACCATTGCTGTACGGTGAAACAGCGACAGTTCATACATGGATTGAAGAATACAATGGACTCAAAACGGTGTATGGCTACGAAATTCAAAAGCCTGATGGGCAAACAGCGATTACAGGGACAACCTCACATATTTGTGTAGACAAAGAAACTTTTAGACCTATTCAATTTAGAAAAGCTTTTCCTGCCTGGCACAAAGTATACGAACAGTCGAAGAAGCAGGTTTAATTCATGGCGTTTGGTATTAAAAGAAGCGATCTAAATGCGTGGAAATCAGCTGTCCAGCAAGGAGAACTGGCCTTTTTAACCCATTATTGGCTTGATGACCGTTTCCCGCATGCCAATACCGTCACTAAAGCAGCCTGTCAGGATATGAAGCAGTTAATTGAGTGGGGAGAAAAACATGGACTCAAAAAAGAATGGATTCATGACCGCGCAGGGTTTCCACACTTTGACTTGATTGGTGAACCACAAAAAAGAATCCTGCAAAAGGAGCGGTCTTTAGGAAACATTCATGAGTATGGGCTATATATTGAAGGATAAAACAAAAAAGATACCCGAGGGATGAGGTATCTTTTTTGTTTATTCATAATGAAACTCTGGTTCTTTCACGGACTCGTTATAATCAATATGCAGATCATGGTTGTCAAAATACCAAATATCACTTTCTTCAACAAAGAAAGTAATACCTTCTATTTCAGCGGTTGCGCCAGCATTTTGAGGTTCATCTTTTGCGACGCCGAGAGAAAAGCCTTTTTGTACATTACTGCACCCGCCATATCTCACAAAAAAGCGAACTTGATCACCTTTTTCTAAATCTAATTCATCCTTGTACCAATTGAGTGCATCTTCTTTTATTGTTAATTTCAATGTGATCGCCCCTTTTTGAAGTCATGCTGTTTTTTAAAATGCAGGATGCAAAAAACAGCTTTTCTTTCCTTTTACCACAGAATGAAACTTATGAAACGGCTAGAGCCATTTGATTTTCGGTTCAGTTTTGTTGAGGATTCGTTTGAGGTTGGCGATGTGTCTGTAGATCACAAAACCAGCAAGAACGGCAACAACAATGATTAAGAATACGTCTTTGGTGAATATGCTGTAAATGAATGTATAGATGCCGGTCAGCATAGATGATAGTGAAACATATTTACTAATGTATAAAAATAAGAAAAAAGCAGCGATCATCGTAATAAATAAGAATGGGGTATAAAATAATAACACGCCGCCAGATGTAGCGACTGCTTTTCCCCCTTTAAATTTTGCAAAGACAGGAAAGCTGTGACCGATAACAGCAGCAACTCCTGCTAATAAGGGATGAATGTCCAGTTGCATGAAAAACGGTAAAGCAGAAGCAAGGGTCCCCTTTAAAATATCAGCTGAAATCACGATAGACCCTGCTTTTATGCCAAGTGTACGAAATGCATTCGTTGCACCTAGGTTTCCGCTGCCATGTTCACGGATATCGATACCCTTTGCAGCTTTCCCGACAATGAGACCGGATGGAATACTGCCGAGAAGATAAGCCAAAATAAACATCAAAGCAATTAACATCTGCATAACTCCTTTATATTCTCCCTCTTGTCTTACATTTTAACATGATCTTATGAAAAACATGGGGATCTTTTTTTGAAAAAATCAAAAGCAGATGGATTCAGCTTTGTTTTTAAGCAGAAGTTCGCTAAAATAGAGGAAAAGGGGTGTTTGGATGAATCATCCTACGAAACAAGAAATTGGCCGTATATTAAAGAGCAGTAAACGAATTGCTGTTGTTGGATTATCAGATCAGCCGCACCGTACGTCTTATATGGTGTCTAAAGCGATGCAAGATGCCGGATATGAGATCATTCCGGTGAACCCAACGATTGATGAAGCACTTGGTGTGAAAGCAGTCGCTTCTTTAAAGGACATCAAAGATCCTGTTGATATCGTCAATGTCTTTAGACGTTCAGAGTTTTTGCCCGAGGTGGCAGAAGAATTTCTTGAAATGGACGCACCTGTTTTTTGGGCGCAGCAAGGCATCTATCACGAGGAAGCGAAAAGGCTGATTGAGGAAAATGGCAAGGTCGCCATCATGGATTTATGTATCAAGGTGGCTCATGCAATGACAAAAACTCATTAAATCGTCAAAAATCCTTGGTTTTCAAGGATTTTTGCTTTTTTGTTGCAGAAATATATTTGCGATTCTAGAAGAAAGCGATAAAATAAGGCGACAGGGACATAGCGGTGACCTTGCATATCAAGAAAAAGAGCGATAAGATAACGGTAGAACGTTTGTTCTGTTTTATGAAAACCATCATATGATTGCATTTGGCTTATCAAACAGTCTTGTTTATAATGGACTTCTAGTTCTGATTGCAGAATGTAGAACATTCTCATAGCCGTGCAAAAGAGCATGTTTTGTTAATTCACACATGCATGGTGATGATGCAGCTTATTAAAGTGGACAGTAATGAGCAGCATGATCATCATTAAAATCTAGAGAGATCATTTGATGGTTTGCCGGTTATGTTTGTTAGTGAAAGGGGATTAAGCATTTGGTTAAAAAGCAGCAAGTAGATTATAACGATGATTCTATTCAGGTGCTAGAGGGACTTGAAGCGGTCCGTAAACGTCCAGGGATGTATATTGGGTCTACGGATTCACGCGGTCTTCATCACCTTGTCTATGAGATTGTAGACAACTCTGTCGATGAAGTGCTCGCTGGCCATGGAGATCATATCATTGTCAAAATACATAAAGATAATAGCATTTCCGTCCAAGATAAAGGACGCGGGATGCCTACTGGTATGCATAAGCTTGGAAAACCGACACCTGAGATCATTTTAACGGTCCTTCACGCAGGCGGAAAATTTGGTCAAGGCGGATATAAAACAAGTGGTGGGCTTCACGGAGTTGGGGCATCTGTAGTAAACGCGCTGTCAGAATGGCTCACTGTCACAATTGAACGCGACGGCTTTATTTATCATCAGCGCTTTGAAAACGGCGGAAAGCCTGCCACATCACTTGAAAAAGTCGGAAAAACGAAAAAAACAGGAACACTGATTCATTTTAAACCTGATCCAACTATGTTCAGTGTCACGACCTATAACTTCGATACTTTATCAGAACGTTTAAGAGAATCTGCCTTTTTATTAAAAGGATTAAAAATAGAGCTGATTGATGAACGACATGATGTACAAGAAACCTTTTATTATGAGACGGGCATTGAAGCCTTCGTTGCTTATTTAAATGAAGAAAAAGATGTTCTGAGTGAAGTGGTCTCATTTGAAGGAGAGCATCAATCCATCGAAGTAGATTTTGCTTTTCAATTCAATGACGGCTACTCGGAGAATATTCTTTCTTTCGTCAATAACGTCAGAACAAAAGATGGCGGTACGCATGAGTCTGGTGCCAAAACGGCGATGACGAGAGCCTTTAATGAATATGCGCGCAAAGTAGCCCTTCTAAAAGAAAAAGACAAAAATTTAGAAGGCACTGATATTCGCGAAGGACTGTCAGCAATTATTTCTGTCAGAATTCCTGAAGAACTGCTTCAATTTGAAGGCCAGACAAAAGGAAAGCTTGGGACAAGTGAGGCTCGCTCGGCTGTTGATGCTGTTATTTCTGAAAAGCTGGCTTATTTCCTTGAAGAAAACCGGGAAACAGCCACTCTTCTTGTGAAAAAAGCGATTAAAGCGCAGCAGGCAAGAGAAGCTGCTAGAAGAGCACGTGAAGAAGCAAGGAGCGGCAAGAAACGGAAAAAGTCCGAAGCAACACTGAGCGGAAAATTAACACCTGCTCAATCTAGAAACCCAGCAAGAAACGAATTGTACCTAGTAGAGGGCGACTCAGCGGGCGGATCAGCAAAGCAAGGGCGTGACCGTAAATTCCAAGCGGTGCTGCCGCTTCGTGGAAAGGTCATCAACACAGAAAAAGCGAAGCTTGCTGATATTTTCAAAAATGAAGAAATCAACACCATTATTCATGCGATCGGTGGAGGCGTCGGTGTCGATTTTAATGTAGAAGACATCAATTATGACAAAATCGTGATCATGACAGATGCTGATACAGATGGAGCGCATATTCAAGTGCTTCTACTGACGTTCTTCTACCGCTATATGAAGCCGCTGATTGAGCATGGCAAAGTGTTTATTGCACTACCGCCTTTATATAAAGTCAGCAAGGGCTCAGGGAAAAAAGAAATCATTGAGTACGCATGGTCTGATGAAGAAATGGATGACGTACTGAAGAAAGTTGGAAAAGGGTACACGATTCAGCGCTATAAAGGTTTAGGTGAAATGAACGCCGACCAGCTATGGGAAACGACAATGAATCCAGAATCGAGAACACTTGTCAGGGTCAAAATCGACGATGCTGCACGTGTGGAACGCCGCGTCACGACATTGATGGGTGACAAAGTAGAACCACGACGTAAATGGATTGAAAAGAATGTCGCCTTTGGACTTGATGAGGAAAGCAACATTCTTGAAAATGAAAACTTGTCGCTAGCTGAGGAGGTTTAAACATGGCACAACAAGAACGATTTCATGATTTACCATTAGAAGAAGTGATCGGAGACCGGTTTGGTCGCTATAGTAAATATATTATCCAAGACCGTGCGCTTCCAGATGCGCGAGATGGACTAAAGCCTGTACAACGAAGAATCTTATATGCGATGTACGCAGAAGGAAACACGCAAGATAAAAACTTCCGTAAAGCCGCGAAAACAGTCGGTAACGTGATTGGTAACTATCATCCGCACGGTGACTCATCTGTTTATGAAGCGATGGTGAGAATGAGTCAGAATTGGAAAGTACGAAATGTGCTCATTGAGATGCATGGGAATAACGGGAGTATCGATGGAGATCCGCCTGCTGCCATGCGTTATACGGAAGCAAGGCTTTCTGCCATTGCTTCAGAGCTATTAAAGGACTTAGACAAGGAAACGGTCGAATTTGTCGCAAACTTTGATGATACAAGCAAGGAGCCAGTTGTTTTACCAGCGATGTTTCCAAACCTTCTCGTGAATGGATCAACAGGGATTTCAGCAGGTTATGCCACCGATATCCCGCCGCATCATCTGGGAGAAGTGATTGATGGTGTCATTAAACGAATCGAACAGCCGCATTGTACGGTTGAGGATTTAATGACAGTCATCAAAGGTCCAGATTTCCCAACAGGCGGTATCATTCAAGGGGTCGACGGCATTAAGAAGGCTTATGAAACAGGAAAAGGAAAGATTATGATTCGCGGAAAAGCGGAAATTGAAACCATCCGCGGCGGACGCCAGCAAATCGTGATCACAGAAATTCCTTATGAAGTGAATAAAGCCAATCTTGTCAAAAAGATGGACGAGTTCCGAATTGAAAGAAAAGTTGAAGGAATTTCAGAGGTTCGAGATGAGACTGACCGAACTGGGCTTCGAATCGTGGTAGAGCTGAAAAAAGAAGCAGATGCAAATGGTGTCTTGAATTTCTTATATAAAAACTCAGATCTGCAAATTCCATATAACTTTAATATGGTGGCGATACATAATCGTAGACCAACCTTAATGACGCTGACAACTATACTTGATGCATATATTGCCCATCAAAAAGAAGTGGTGACGAACCGCTCAGCATATGAGCTTCGAAAAGCGAAGGAACGCCACCATATTGTAGACGGATTAATTAAGGCGCTTTCCATCTTAGATGAAGTCATTGCCACAATCCGCTCCTCTAATGATAAGCGAGATGCGAAAAACAACTTGATGGAGAAATATGACTTTACAGAAGCACAATCAGAAGCGATTGTTTCCCTCCAGTTATATCGTTTAACGAATACGGATATTACGCAATTAAGAGACGAAGCTAGTGAGCTTGATGTGCGTATAACAGAACTTGAAGACATTTTAGGTAACGAGAAAAAGCTGCTAAAGGTCATTACAAACAGTTTGAAAAAGCTCAAAAAGACATATGCTGATGAGAGACGATCTGTCATTGAGGAAAAAATCGAAGAAATTAAGATTAACCTTGAAGTGATGATCGCCTCAGAGGATGTTTACGTCACGGTGACGAAGGATGGGTACATCAAACGGACAAGCCAGCGCTCCTATGCTGCATCTAACGGTAAGGACTTTGGCATGAAGGATACAGACCGCCTGATTCATCAGTTTGAAATGAATACAACGGATGTCCTCCTATTGTTCACGAATAAAGGGAGCTATATTTATTGTCCAGTTCATCAGCTGCCAGACATACGCTGGAAAGACATGGGGCAGCATATTACAAATATCATTTCAATTGATCGTGATGAATCAATTCAAAAAGCCATTCCAATTAAAGAATTTGATGAAACGTCGTATCTCCTGTTCTTTACAAAAGGCGGAATGGTGAAGAAAACAGAGCTTCTTCAATATAAAGCGCAGCGCTATTCGAAACCGCTTGTCGCCTTGAACCTAAAAGGAGACGATGAACTCGTGGATGTCCATGTGACAACAGGACAGCAGGAATTGTTTATTGCGACGAAAAATGGCTATGGATTGTGGTTTGATGAAGAAGAAGTAAGTGTTGTTGGTCCGAGAGCGGCTGGTGTCAAAGGAATCAACTTGAAGGATGGGGACGAAGTAGTCTCTGGTCAGATCATTGATCCGAAAAACGATGTCCTCGTGCTGACGACTCAAAGAGGGGCTGTGAAGCGAATGAACCTCTCTGAATTTGATAAAACATCTAGAGCCAAACGCGGAGTTCTGATGCTAAGAGAATTAAAGAAAAACCCACACCGTATTGTGGCTGTTATTGCTGCATCACTTCACGATACACTTGAGATTGATACGGATAAGGGTACAACGATTCCGCTTGATATCTCTACTTTAAGAGCGAATGACCGCTATAGCAATGGATCATTTATTGTAGATGAGGAAGAGCAGGGAGAAGTAACACATGTCCTTGTCACACCTCAACCTGCGCCAGATGACAATAAATAAGCAAACGAAAACCCCCTGCGATAAACAGGGGGTTTCTTTTATATACGGGTCATTTAGCTCTCGTGGTTGCCAAACATGCTTGTAATGGCGTGCACTACTTCAATTCCTTGGTAGACGAAAAGAGAAAGTGAAGTGACAGAGAATAGACCTAGAATAAATACTCTTAAGAAAAATAACATCGTGTAAAACCTCCCAATTTTTGTTTTGATTTAGATGGTTGGGTTAAACACGAGATAGTCGGAAATAAGAAGATTGATAGAATACTGCAAGTAAATGCTTCTTTTTCCGGTCAAATTGATCAGTATGAGTGATGCGTGCAAATCCAGCTGTCATACTGCCAATCATCAGCAGTACTGTAAATGCGGCAAATACTGCGCTCACATGTTTTTGTTTCTTTTCATCGCCCATTGTCTGAGCGATTTTCATTTCATGTGATTCTTGATCGGCAACCACCTTTGCATGATGGTATACCTGAACGGAATGAGGCATTGAGAACAAATGAAAACTTGCGAGTGCTATGAATAAGACAGCTAATTTTAGCAGCATATTTTTTTTCATTTTTCTCACCCCTTCCTGTTTATTTTCATGATCTTACCACGTTTTCTGTTATTTGAAAAGTCTTATTTTTTTACTTTCCCTCTTTAAAAAAGCGATAAACATCAGGACATTTATAGGACTGTTTCACTTCATGAAAGGTTTCAATTTTATTTTTTAAATTTAAAAAAAGTGCCATGATCGAGGATCAGACACTTTTAGTGAACTTGTAATGAACGCGGTTTTGCTACAGCTTTTGTAAAGATTCCTGCAATACATATTGCGAATAAAACAAAAATAAAGGCATGAAGCAGTCCTACTTGATTGGCAAGCAGCCCTAATATAGGCGGCCCAGAAAGAGAGGCTGTATAACCTGATAAGGTCACAATGCTGACGCGTTTCACGGCGTACCGGCTATCATCACCAGCTGCAGAAATGGTTAGCGGGAAGCCTAAAGAAGCGCCAAGTCCCCATAAAAAGATCGATATCATACATACAACAAGTGAAATCTTTAAAATGACCAGAAATAGTCCGGCGGCGGCTGATAAAATCGCAATTCTTAGCAATAACACCCTGCCGAAACGATCGATCAAACGTCCGCTGATTAGTCTGCCGCTAATCATCCCGCATAAAAATAAAGCATAGATGACTGTACTCATGGAATGTGAAACCTGGTAGCCATCCACCATCGCAAGTGGAATCCAATCATTGGCAGACCCTTCGACAAACGCAAGACATAAGGCGATCATCGCAAGAGAGACCGTTCGTTTGTTCAGCCATGGCGTTTGAGTATCATCTATTGTATCTGACTGCTTCTCATGCTGATCCTTTCCTGTACCGTGCGGAATAAACCGTGTGCAAATCAAGATGCTGAGAAAGAAAAGAAGGGCAATGACTAGTAGGTGATTCAGCACAGAGACCCCTAGATGGATAAAAAGAATGCCAGCTCCTGCTCCAATTAAAGTGCCAATGCTAAAGGAAGCGTGCAATATAGGCAAAATGGTTTTCTTGATACTGTATTCAATTTCTGTCCCTTCTAGGTTCATCGCCACATTGCACATACCTGAGCCTGCTCCAAAAAGAAATAGACCGGCAGTGACAACAAAGATAGAAGAGAGTGTTGAACCAATGGCAAGAGTGGTGAATCCAAGGAACATCAAAAAAGCACTAATCACAATCGCCACGCGGCCGCCTTTTTTTCGAACAAATACATTTGAAAGAATAAGCCCGACAATTGAACCAACGGATAAGCCAAGTAAAATAAGTCCCATCGTTCCTGTATTGGCTTGTAATAAATCTCTAACTTCCGGTGTCCGTGAAAACCATGTAGAGATGGAAATACCAGACATCGTGAAAATAACTATAATCGCTTTATACCACTTTAATTCCATCTAATCCCTCACATTTAAAGATATATCTGTAACTGAACAAATCTACTCGATTATAAATGAGATGGGCTGATTCGTAAATAACTTGAGGCAGGAACATGACCAATTCTAGTCAAAATAAATCTTGCCTTCCCAATTCTTTAAAATAAACATAATAGGGAGGAAGCATGTCGGTGAAAGGAGACGGGATTGAGCCAGAAATGTACAAACAAACTTAAAGGCAGCGCTATCACAGGTTCAGACGTCATTTGGAATATGTCGAATGGTCAATTGGTTACCAAATGATGTATCAGGATAAATAGAAGGGGAGGAGAGGATCAACATGAAAAGTGAAAAGGAAAAAATGATCCAAGGAGAACATTATGTATCTAGTGTGACCAAACCCTAATTGCAGATCGAAAAAGAGCGAGACATTTGACATTTACATACCAGCAAACCAATAAGCCAGAAAAAAGAACATCCATTTTAAAGGAATTATTAGGCGCTTGCGGAAATGATGTCGTTTTTGAAGGAAGGCTGCAGTGCGATTACGGATACAATATCGAGGTTGGCGAGCATTTTTTGCAAATTTTGATGCAGTATTATTAGACGTTTGCAAAATTACCATTGGACATCACTGTTTATTAGGTCCGAATGTACATAATTATACGGCTGAACACCCGCTTGACCCGATAGAACGTGCAAAATGCATTGAATTCGGCAAACCAGTCACCATTGGAAACCACGTATGGATTGGCGACAATGCTGTCATAGCATCTGGTGCCGTTGTGACAAAAAGTGTTCCAGCAAACGTCGTGGTTGGCGGAAATCCTGCGAAAATCATAAAATATCTTGGTGAATTAAAATCTGGCGAATAAACAAGGATTTTGATTTTTTCTTTTTTGTCTCAATAAGATAAGTATACTTAGATTTGAGACAAGAGAAATTCATTTGTGCTGTAACTTCCTAGAATATATATTATGTAAACTAATAAAAAGAAATGAATAAGATTTCGTCTTCATAGCTTCATATGTTGTACAAGAAGGTAAATGTAGATCCATTCGGAAGGTAAATGTGGATCCATTGTTGTGCACTCCCTCTCTTCCATCTCCAACTACCCTTTTGTATGTAATATCAAAAATCAAAAACCTCTATGTCCAAATGTAATATTTAAAAACCTCTACGTCCTTATTAAAATGGTCGTAAAGGTTCTCAGGAGGATCTTTAACTTTCCCTACGGTTTATTTAATTTGTTTCATTCATTCCATTATTAATCCAATCTTTAAAATTTCCAATGATCACATTTCCATGATATATATCGCCTAAATTTTCGTCATTGTTGACTTTCCACTAAGTATTATTGAGCTTAGCATCTCCTTTTAGAGTTCTGTTTTCCTCATATAATACCGTTCATTATGATGTTTTAATATTTTCCTATATACTGTTAGCCAGTGATACTTGTTACCATGATTCCTACAAAAATTAAGAGCAAAACACAAATTTATTAAATGTCCTGTTCACTAAGTGGTTGTTCTGACTCTAAGAAAAATTCTACAAAATCACGTCCAAACTTGGAGATCTCAAAATTGTCTTTTGACTTAAATTTTGGCTCTTTTAATTTTGGTAATGAACGTTTAAATTTCGGATTTGTGAACTTGTTTAAAAAGGAGTGTAGTTCTTTAAATGCTTTTGAAATTTCCTCAAGATCATCCGTGATTTCCAAGTCGGTTCTTGTTGTTAACACTCCTATCCTAAGTAGATTTCTACGAACTGCTTTATATTGCTCATAGCTTATACCATGTCTGTCCATAAATTCCTGAAACGTTTCTTTTGATTCTTGATCAAATACAAAACGAGAAACATACATAAGTCTAAGGACAGATATATCCACCATTCTAAGTTCTTTTAAGACGTCGTAATAGGTTAGGATAAAGTCATTCGAAACATGGTGATGTTCAGTAATATTCACGAATCCATTTACCATATATCGAATTTTTTCTTCCTGTTGTTCGTCTATAACGTAATCCAGCACATATTGAAATAACTGATCAATCTGTTCTTTTTGTTCAAATGTTTTTAATTCTAGATTTAAACGTATTTCCTCTATTTTAGATTGCAATTCTTCTGTGAATGTTTTGATGTTTCTTTCAAAACGGGCACGTTTATAACTTTGAACTGCACCTGAGATCCCAGGAATGAGTGAACTTGCTGCATCAACAAGAATATCACCTGTCATGCTTGTTATAGATTCCTTTGCAATATCAGCAGCTGTGTCACTACTAACATTTAAAAAAGTATCAAGAGCTAACTCACGCCCTGTTTGTTGGATATCTTTCCTTCTACTGTCATTCAAAAATAACCTCTCCTTTTGATTTAGATAGAACAATGTGCTTTCCTAGATATTCTATTTTTCAGCCGTGAATGTAATTCTAGTCAGACCTCTTTAAATCCTTCTAAAATCATTGTACTTGTGTACAAGGACATGAATAAGGGTCCATAACCTCTTATCCTTTTAAGGGTTTAAATACCTTTAACTTCCCCTTTAAAATTAAATCTTCTCTTTCCTGTTTCAATCGATCACAAAGTAAAAAAATAGACTCTACTCACTTAAATTTATAAATGAGGTGGAGTCTATTTTTAACTTTAAATATTTTTTATTTTGAAGCGATATATCTGCTTATTTCAATTTTTTAGAATGTGAAATCTTATTTTATGTCTTTTGCTTATTTTACAATTAAAACTGGACAGTCCACTCTTTTGGCTACTTTATGACTGACGCTTCCTAGAACCATTTCTTGAAAGGAGTTTAATCCTCTGCTCCCTATAATGACTAGATCAAAATGATTGTCATTGGCGTAAGAAACAATTGTAGGCCCAGGTTCACCATGTCTCATTATTAGTTTATAAGGGAATTCTTCAGTTTGAAATTTTTCTTCTATTTTTTTCAGCTTCAGTCTCCTAGCTTGCTCTAGTGCCTCTGCGCTTCCACTATGCAACACTTCGCTTTTAGATTTAGAATAATCCAAAACATAGATGAGTTCTACTTCTGCATCTGTCGTTAATTTTCCTAATTGAATCGCATGGTCCGTTGATCTTTCAGAATGGACTGAACCATCCACAGCCAATAGTATTTTTTTATACATCTTTCATCCCCCTCATTAATGACCTGATGCTTTTGCATTTGGCTGATCATAAGTGGCTAATTTTTTTATTAATTTTTTGCTGGCTTCGTTTAATCCTGTTAGAAGGACGTCTTTATTATTTTCTTTCAATTTCAATACAACTTTATCGATCGCTGCGACAGCTGAATCATCCCATATATGGGCATCAGTAAAGTTTAATGTGACTTTTTCTTTTGGTTGATCACTGAACGAAAATGATTGAACAAAGTCCTGTACTGAGGCAAAGAACAGTTGACCTTTAATATCGTAGACTATTTCTTTATCTGAAGATTTTGAAGAAGCTTTTACACTGACCTTTGATATTTTGGCTACAAAGAAGACAGCACTCAAAACGATTCCTGCGAAAACGCCTTTAGATAAGTCATGAGTTGCTACAACTGTGACAACGGTGACAACCATCACAATAGTGTCTGATAATGGAACTTTAGTAATTGTTCGTAATGATGACCAATCAAATGTACCGATAGAAACCATAATCATCACACCAACTAGAGCAGCCATAGGAATTTTCACGACCCAATCACCAAGGACGATAATGAGAAACATCAAGAAAACACCTGCAAAAAATGTGGATAAGCGTCCCCTGCCCCCTGATTTCACATTAATCACTGATTGACCAATCATAGCGCATCCTGCCATTCCTCCGAAGAATCCGGCAATAATATTAGCAATACCTTGACCACGACTTTCCTTATTTTTATCACTTTCTGTATCTGTCATATCATCTACGATAGATGCAGTTAATAAAGACTCTAGAAGCCCAACAATAGAAAGTGCTAATGCTGTTGGAAAGATGATCATAATTGTGTCAATGTTTAAAGGAATATTAGGAATCATAAAGCTCGGTAAAGAACTTGTGATTTTACCTAAATCGCCTACAGTTCGTAATTCGAGATGACCAAAAATAGCTAAAACAGTCATTGCAACAATGGCGACAAGTGGAGCAGGTACCACTTTAGTGAACCGTGGAAGTAAATAAATAATGAGTAAAGTAACCGCAACCACGATATAAGTGAGGTTCGATATTCCAACAAAATGGGGCACCTGTGCCATAAAGATTAGAATGGCAAGTGCATTTACGAAACCAACCATAACCGATCTAGGTATAAATTTCATAAAGCGAGCAATTTTAAGTGCACCAAATATAAATTGGATGATCCCGGTTAAAATTGTCGTAGCAAATAAATACTCAATCCCATGATCTTTCACTAGGGTCACCATTAACAGTGCCATAGCACCCGTAGCAGCAGAAATCATTGCAGGACGACCGCCTACAAAAGAAATGACAACGGCGATACAAAAAGATGCATAAAGTCCGACCATTGGATCTACACCTGCTATCACCGAGAAAGCAATAGCCTCTGGTATAAGAGCAAGGGCAACGACGATCCCTGCTAAAATATCTCCTTTTACATTGGGAAACCATTCATTATGAAGTTTTTGTACGAACAAATGAAAAACACTCCTTCTTTTTAAAATTGACTTCTAACTCTCATAGAAGTCAGGTCCGTTGATAACATCTTCAAATTTAACAGACCAGGATTTAAAAGTCCATCATTTTTTGTCCCAAAAATGAACTTTTTTGGTGCTGTAAATCATTGAGAAATAATCAAATTGATTTTTTGTTATAATTACAGTAAGCAATTTTTTGGAGATGATAAAGTGATTTTCGGTTATGCACGTCCATTTAGTCAGGATATAGATATGTCTTTACAAACGAAAGCTCTTAAAGATAAAGGTTGTGATAGGATTTATTATGAACAAACCATTTCTCCTAAAAATAGACCTGAACTCAATCATTTGCTGAATTCTTTAAATGCAGGAGATCAAGTCATTGTCTATAAATTTTATAGTATTGCTGATTCTACACGACACCTAATTGAATTAGTTCAATTACTACAGCAGAAGCATGTTCAATTGATATCTATCATTGATCAAGTAGATACATCAACAAATGAAGGTAAAGTGTTTTTTAAGCTTATGAAGAGTGTTGGAGATTTTCAATATGATGTTTTAAGCGAGAGTACTAAGGCAGGTATTTATGAAGCTAAACGAAAAGGAAAAAATACAGGTCGCCCTAGAAAGCCTGATGCTAATGTCAGGCGAGCATTAGATATGTATCAAAGTAAAAAATATAGCATCGCTCAAATTACACTCGAGACGGGTATAAGTAAAACAACTCTATACAGATATTTAGAGGATGAAGGGTGATCTTACTCTCAACAAATGAAAAAGGGTTCGTTGATCGGAACCCTCCCTTTCATCAAATTAAGTTCTATTTGCATTGACATAAGTTAAATCTGTGCTACTTTTTTAACCATTTTTCTTCTGCGTACATACTCTTCGTGGAAATATCCTAAATGAGCAATTGGGTCACAAAATGAGGTGAGCCTAAGTTTTGTTAACACCATGGATATCTCGAAGGTTCTTTAACGTTACTTTCCAGTCTCAGCAAACTGTTTCAATCGATCTCCAATTTCATCTCTTACCCTTTGGAAAAATGCCCACTTCTCTTCTTCTGTTCCTTCTGCTTTTGCTGGATCATCAAAGCCCCAATGGACACGTTTGACATGAGGTGGAGTCATCGGGCATTTATCAGCTGCGTCCCCGCATAGTGTTACGACTAAGTCAGCGTGATGCAATATTTTCTGATCAATCAGGTCAGACGTTTGATTAGAAATATCAATCCCTATTTCTTTCATTGCTTTTACAGCATTCGGATTTAATCCATGAGCTTCAATACCAGCGCTATAGACCTTCCACTCATCTCCAAGATGTTTTTTAGCCCAACCTTCAGCCATTTGACTGCGGCAAGAATTACCGGTACATAAAAAGTAAATTGTTTTCTTTGACATGTTGATCGTCTCCTTTAATGTATAATCATTAGCCAGAAATACAATGCTAAAAGTGTGATGAATAGCGTTGGTACAGTTAAAATGACCCCTATTTTAAAATATGTCCCCCAGGAAATCTTCACACCTTTTTGAGAAAGGACGTGGAGCCATAGTAGTGTTGCTAAGGAGCCAATGGGCGTAATTTTTGGTCCTAAATCAGAACCAATGACATTTGCGTATATTAACGCTTCTCTCATCATTCCTTGTGTATCGGTGCCGGATATGGCCAATGCATCGATCATGACCGTCGGCATATTATTCATGACAGATGAAAGAATTGCTGCGATAAATCCCATACCAAGAGTCCCTGCCAATAAACCTTGATCTGCTACAGCTTGGATCACGCTTGAAAGAGCATCAGTGAGCCCTGCATTTCGCATGCCATAGACAACAACGTACATACCTATGGAAAAGAAAACGATCGCCCATGGTGCTTCTTTTAGAACGCTTTTTGTTTGAACAGCAGGGCTTTTTTGTGCAATGACCAAGAATAAAATGGCAATCACACCAGCTATGACCGATACAGGTATAGATAAAAACTCGCTTGCAAAATAACCAATCAATAAAAAAGCTAATATATACCAAGATAATCTAAACATCTTTGGATCTTTTATTGCTTCACTAGGGTGCTTTAACTCAGTCAGATCATAGCGTTTAGGTATACTCTTTCTAAAGAAAAGGTACAGTACAGTGATACTCGCTAGCAATGAAAAAAGGTTTGGAACGACCATTCTGGATGCATATTCAATAAACGTAATGTTGAAATAGTCGGCTGTTACTATGTTCACCAAATTACTTACGACAAGGGGAAGCGAAGTTGTATCTGCAATAAACCCACTCGCGATAATAAAAGGGAATACAATTTTTTCATTGAAGTGTAATGCTCTGACCATGGCTAAAACAATGGGTGTCAAAATAAGTGCTGCACCATCGTTTGCAAATAAAGCAGCGACGATTGCACCAAGGATGGTCACATACACAAACATACGCAGCCCACTGCCTTTTGCAGCCTTTGCCATATGCAATGCTGCCCATTCAAAAAAGCCGATTCGATCAAGTATGAGTGAAATGACGATAATGGCAACAAAAGCTAAAGTCGCATTCCAAACGATGCCTGTCACGGTGATCACATCGTCAACATTCACAACACCTACGATTAATGCTAAAACGGCCCCTCCACATGCGGACCACCCTATGGATAAATTTTTTGGCTGCCAAATAACCAATACCAAAGTTAACAAAAATATGAGTAATGATAAAACGGCAAAACTCAAACCCATCCCTCCTTACGAACAAGAAATGTTTGTTGCTTTATGTTGTATGCTTTTTAAAAGGTCATCTTCTTTATCAATTTGATTTAAGATGATACAAATCGTCTCAAATTCTGGACACAGTGTATTGATTGAATAATAACGCCACTGCCCTTTTCTGTTCTCATGGACAAATCCAGCTTTTTTTAATTTTCGTAAATGCTGACTAATCGCTGGTTGACTCATTTCGAACATATCTACCAGTTCACAAACACAATATTCCTTCTCCAAAAACAATTTCATCATAATGAGTCTTGTTTGATCACTGAGTATTTTTAAACAATTCGACATATGTAACAAACCAATTGAAACATCTGAAGTCACAATGATTCCCTCCCTCTTTTAAATATTGGTGACGGTCCCTGTTATCAAATCCTCCAATATTATATAACTGAATACTTATATAATCAATCGATTATATGATTTGAACAAAAATTTATTCGCGTTAAAATTATTGATTTACCCACTTCTCTTCTTCAAATGAAACCACATATTTATTTAAATAGCCCAGTTCTCCATATTGGCAAAAAAGGTGTTGATAAAAACAAAAGACAGAGATCTAGTGCCTTTTATCATTCGAGTGAAATTAAATAATCAAGAAGAAAAAACTTACGAGGCAAAGGCGGTTATAGATGCCACTGGTACGTGGAAAAACCCTAACCCAATAAATGCTGAAGGGATTATGACAGAAAATGAAAAAAGAGTTGCTGTTCGAATTTTTTTTGGAGGAGAAAGCAATGATTAATTGAATGACTGGTGATAAAGAGTCTGCTGAACGTGTAGAACTAAAGTTATAAAGCTTTACTTTAAATTGTGGAATTCTTATACGGCTATTGTTTATCAGGTCATACAATGGATCTACATTTACCTTCTTTTACAAGTTTACTTTTGTTTGTCTAAATCTCATCTCTTTTAAATTTCAAAACTTCTACGACCTTCTCAATAAATTAAATCGGTCGTAGAAGTTGGGCCTTATTTGTTGTACTGTAAATCAAATATTCTGGGATATTTCTTTTAAAAATTGCTTTCTCTTTTCATCTGTTGTTAAGTTCACTCTAGAAAAATGAATCCATTTGGTGGAATCATTTTTCATTCCCAAATCAGCTAGAGTTCTGTTAATAAAAACGCTTTGAATGGCATTTCCGGCTTCAGATTCAATATAATCCTTATTTGTTGTAGATGTTGAAATCACGGTTGTTTTTTTTATATTTGTCAATAAACCTTTCAAAGCACCAGTGTGTTGATCTTCCGTAAATGCGAAACCCCTTAACATCACTTTATCAATAAATCCTTTTAAAATAGCAGGTAAATCCCACCACCAGACAGGAAATATAAAAATCAATTCAGTTGACTGATTTAATTTCTCTTGATAATCCTTTACTAATTGATAAGGTGTTTCTCCTTTATGAAAATACTTCAATTCTTCAGCTGTAAAAACAGGATTAAACTCATCTTTATATAAATCGATTACTTGAAATGGTTCTTTCTTTGTTTCTAGATTTTCTGTTATGGAAGTCAAAATGGCATGATTATAGCTTCCATCCCAAGGATGTGCATAGACAATCGTTTTCATTATTCATTCACCCTTTTTCTGAGTTTTGCATCATATTTTGATGTACAATTATTTTATTGTATGCTATAACATACTACAAGTACGGTAATCAAAGTGCGATACTAACCCAAAGGAGAGTGTGAAATGAATGAGGAGTCCTTTCAGACGAAAGCTGACCTAAAAGATATTGGTTTTGGGTATACTTTATCATTAATTGGCGGGAAATATAAAATGCCGGTTCTGTATGCTTTATATACAAACGGTGCTCCTGTTCGCTATAATCAGCTGAAACGTACGCTCGGAACAATTTCATTTAAAACATTAACCAACACACTAAAAGAACTTGAAGCGGATCACTTAATTCATCGTAAAGAATATCCTCAAGTGCCTCCAAAAGTAGAATATCGTTTATCTGAAAAGGGATTATCACTGATGCCTGTATTAGATGAGATATGTTATTGGGGAGAGGAACAAATGAAAAATAATTAGGTAGACTGGAAAGAAAGCTACTACGGCTTAAAAATGCTTTCTCAGTAGCTTTCTTCTCAAACATCCTTTTTAATAAAGTCATATTATAGTTATTCATTTCTTTCAATGGTCTGTCATATGACAATTCCTATTCTTATATAAATCCTAATGGCTCCAGCACTCGCAAACCTCACTCCTGATAGATGATATAGTAGGTCAACGGGGCACGCAACTTTTTGTATTTTTCAATAGACTCAATACCAACGGATTTCCATATTTTCAAGGAGAGACAATTCTAATAGGGTTATTTTGATTTAATCCCTGCACCACAAAGAGGTATGACAATGGTTTCTTCTGATTCCTTTTTATATTTCATGTAGCCAGCCAAATTGACTGCAGATGTCACTTCTACATAAAATCCTTTCTCACTTAGTTTAGAGCGTGCATTTAGAATCTCATCTTCTTTAATATCAATAAACGTACCATTGGAATCTAGTACAGCTTCTAAAATTTGTTTGGAGCGTGCTGGAGCAGCAATGGCAATCCCTTCTGCTAAGGTCCCTTTATTCGTCACAGGTGATGCTGATTCCTCTTCATTTTGATAAGCTTTCACAAGGGGTGCACAGTTTTTCGCTTGTACGGCAACGATTTTCGGTATTTTATGAATGAGCCCATTTTCAAATAACTCTTTAAAGCCATAATATGCACCTAGGAGGAGAGTACCGTTTCCAACCGGAATGATTAAAGTATCAGGTGCTCCTTTTAGTTGCTCATAGATTTCGTAGGCATATGTTTTTGTTCCTTCAAAAAAATAAGGATTATACACATGGCTTGCATAAAAAACGTTTTCATTGTCTACTGCCTTTTGTGCCGCAGCTGCAATGTCCTCTCGTGTACCGCGAATTTCTTTAATCGTTGCTCCATGTGCTTTTATTTGAGCGACCTTTTTAGGCGAAGTTTCATCGCTTAGATAGATGTCACAGGCAATACCACAACGTGCTGCATAAGCTGCAATCGCCGTTCCTGCATTCCCGCTACTATCAGCAATCACTTTTGATACCCCGAGTTCCTTAGCTTTTGTCATCAAAACAGCGGCTCCTCGGTCTTTAAAGGATAAGGTCGGCATCATATAATCAACTTTTACATAAGTGTTTGGCTCATTAGGATCTAGAACGATTAAAGGTGATTGACCCTCCCCCATTGTGACAGTTTCCCAAGTCTTAGAACCTTTTGAAAATGGCATGGTTTCAACATAACGCCATAATGAGTTTGGATAGTGATCCCAAGCTGCAACATCTATTTTCGGAGTATCTTTCACCAGATTTAATACTCCACCACAATCACATTTCCATAGAGTTGGTGTCATCTCATACTTTCTCCCGCAATGGTTACAAATCAATTGATTCATCGATCATCTACCCCTTCGAATATTATTTTATATGAAATATAATTTTTTATATAGAGTAGGCAAAAAAATATCTTAAATATATGCAATGGCATCAATTTCAATTTTGAAACCAAAATGTAATTCATTCGTTGGTACAATAGTACGTGCTGGTTTATGTTCACCGAAAAAATTAGTATAAACAGCATCTACTTTGTCCCATAAATGAATATTCGAAATGTATAATGTCATGCGCAAGATCTTCTCTTTTTTACTTCCAGCAGCCTCTACAATCATCTCTACATTCTTAAGCGCTTGTAATGTCTCTTCTTCAATGTGGCCGAACTCTTTTTCTCTCGTTTCGGGATTGATGGCAAATTGTCCTGAAACATAGACCGTGTTTTGATGAATGGTTGCGAATGCATAGTGTCCGTTTGATTTTAGATTTCCTACCTCGAGTATGCTTTTCATTTTGACACTCCTTACCTCGATTTATTTTTGATTTCATCCAAATAGCTATAGACGGTTACTTTGGAAATGCCTAACATAGATGCGACCTTCTCAACAGATCCTTTCATTAAAAAGATGCCCTTTTCATCCATAAATTTAATTAGTTCAATTTTTTCATGGCGTTTCATGACTGGGTGAACGCTGTTTTGAATGATTTGTTGAATCAATTGATCTACTATTTCTTCCACATTTTCAAGATCATCATTTGATGTTGTTTCTTTCTCTTGAGCTTCCACTTGTGTAGAAAGAAAAGTATCCATAAATTGCTGCATTTGATTCAGTGCTTCAACATCAAAATTGATACAGAAAGCACCAATCACCTTTTGCTTTGAATCACGTATTAATGAAGTCGAAGAACGAATCGTACGCTTACCTTCTGTTACAAATGTATAACCAGCCAGATAATCTTCTTTAAAATCTTCTGATTGTAATACAGTCTTTACTAGATGATCAAATGATTGGCCGATTTCTCTTCCTGTCACATGGTTATTTACTGTAAACATGACAGATGCTTGAGGGTTCGTTAAATCATGAATAACCACTTCGCAATTTGGTCCAAACATTTTTGCAGTAGATTTTGCTAAAGGAATATAACTCTCTAATAAATTCTTCATATGTTCCATGCCTAAGCACCTCATTTTTTTATTCCATTAAATTATATAATTTTTTATATACAAAGGCAATATATATAGATTTATTTATATATCATGATGCTCACAAGATCACAAATGTGAAAA
Source organism: Bacillus sp. NMCC4 (assembly GCF_002998555.1). Lineage (NCBI taxonomy): Bacteria > Bacillati > Bacillota > Bacilli > Caryophanales > Bacillaceae > Bacillus > Bacillus sp. NMCC4. The sequence continues at coordinate 550,672 of NZ_PVRA01000002.1, forward strand.
TAACCATATAAAAAAAGCAGCCATTGACTGCTTTTTGCTTGTGCTCCTTTCTAATTGCTTTCTTTCTGGATTCCATACAAAATGACGTCAATTCCCCATCGGAACCGTTCCATTGATACGGGATCACCTGCAAACATTTCTTCTTTTACACTATGAATGAAAGGAAAACGCGTTTTGTCTGCATCATGAAATGCTTTTTTTGTGTCTAAAATCTGCGAAGAGTCTTGTTTCTTCCAAGAGACCTTTTCGTAAGCTACGGAAGATACGTATAACAGTAACAGGTCTACTCCCCATGCAGCGGATGTAGATTTGATCCCGCCTTCATGCAATGCAGCGAGAATATGTTCGGTCAACTGAAGAAAGTTCGTTCCTTGTGGAATGGTGGAAAGAGAAATTTCAGCAAGACCAGGTTTTTCTAATAGCAGCAGGAAATAAGTATGCAATATTTCACATAACTTTTCTTTCCATGTGCCATCCACTGAATCTGGATAAACCATTTGGCCGAGACCATAATCCAATACGTAAGCACTTAGTTCTTGAAAATTGTTCACGTAGACATACAAGGATGCAGGTCCCGTATCCAATGCTTTAGCCACCTTACGCATACTCATGCCCTCTATCCCTTGCTCCTTAAGAAGCGCATAGGCAGTTTTAACAATAAGCTCACGGCTTAAGGGCTCTTTAGCCGGCCGAGACCGGCGACTTATAATATGACGATTTGAATTGTTCATACTCTCTTTATAACATGTCAAAGTAAAATAGTAAATTGAGCATCAATCACCGTTTACTTGAAAAGAATTCATCATATCTGCAAGCTTGACCGCAGCGTCTTTTGAAAAACACAGTTTTAAACTATTCTCCGATTCCTGAGCCTTTTCCGATGAATATTCATACATCATTTCTTCGTACTCTTCAATAGCCTTTTCAATATCATTAGGATTTCGGACAATAGCAAGTGCAAGCTCCATTGCATCAAACATCGCCATGTTTACACCCTCACCTGCGAATGGTGTCATGACATGGGCTGCATCACCGATAAGCGTTACTCCTTTATGACGGTTCCATTTAAAACCGACAGGAAGCGTATAAATACGTCTTGGAATGATGACATCTTCTGCATAACGAATATAATTTTTCAGCTGATCATCCCAATCACTAAATAACTCTAATAATGGTTCTTTCGCTTCATTCGCTTGATTAAATGGAATGCCACAAGTCTCGATCCAGCTGCGTTCTACCATAAGGCTTGCATACACTTTTATTCGTCCATCTCCGTTTAACTGACCAATAATTCCTTTGTGATCTGCTAAAGCAAACATCTTACCACGTTTATTAAATTCAGCTAAATCAGGGTGGTTCACCTCTACGCTTAGGACATTCAGTTCAAGCATCGTGAGCCCGGAGTATTCAATATCAATATCTGTTAACAGCGGACGTACACGAGAAAATGCACCATCTGCCCCAATCAAAAGGTCAACCGTCTCGACAACCCCGTTTTCAAAATGAAGTTCTGTCATGCCGTTTTCTACTGAAACACATCTATCTAGTTTATATCCGTATTTGATGTTTTCAGCATCAATTTGATCTAACAGCATTTCACACAAAACACCACGATCAATTTCTGGCCGAGTGCCTTTTTCATGTGATTCAGTTTCTTCGTCTAGATAAATTCTTCCTGCTTTATCAAATAACCGGAAATCTTCTCCTTCATAGCGAGCGTTCTTTTGAAATTTCTCATAAACTCCTGCTTCCTTTAAGGCTTTTTGACCTGTTTCTTCGTGAATATCCAGTGAGCCTCCTCTTTCAAGACTCTTGTCATGCATCTCCCGTTCATAGATGGTTGTTTGTATACCGTAATTTTGCAGAATTAAGGCGAGTGTTAGCCCTCCTGGTCCTCCTCCAATGATAGCGATTTGCTTTTGTTTTTTAGATAATGCCTGCATCGTATGCATCTCCTCTTCTTTATGGAAGTAGTGTAAAACCACATCTCATTTATATTATAACGAACATAGTTCGTAAAGAACAGTGTTCGTTTAAAATGGTTTATTTCATGAATGTGTGCTTTAATTGTAATGAACCCAATCATCCGACACCCATAGGATATAAATTGGACACTTCGATTTAGGGATTTTAAAGGATTTCAAATCATAACATGATTCTTAGATCAGTCGGTTCCTAATGTTTCAATGCTGAGTCTGCGAGGTGTTTCTATGAATAAATTATTGGCAATGTTGATATTTGGATTGAGCTTTAGTGGTGCTGCTCTCATTCTTTCTGTCCCTTTGTTATTCAAATCCAAACCAGAACAATTTGAGCTGATGTTTGCTGCTGGATCAGCAGGCGCATTCGCAGTATTTGCTGTCTCATGCCTAGTTTTTCGAAAACAATTCAATCGCTCATTAGAACAATGAAAAATCGTTTTTTGCGGCGTTTATTCACTAGATATCTTTTTGAGTTGGATCAAATGTTTTTATCTTGTCTGCTATCATCTTCCTGTTTCATTCAAGATGGCTGTAAATGTGCTATTACTAAATATCAAGTTTTTTAAAGTCTAGCTGCCTGAACGTCTTCAATTGATCGAAACAAAAATAAGCCATTGATTCAATATGGCTTATCATGTAAAACTATATTTTTCAGTCACAGCAAACTGCTGTGATCAGCCCCCAATTTCATCTCTCACCCTTTGGGAAAATGCCCATTTCTCTTCTTCTGTTCCTTCTGCTTTTGCTGGATCATCAAAGCGCCAATGCACTCATTTGACCTATGGGATTAACACCGGAGTTAACGTTTTTAGGTAAGGTGATTCTTTCGATTCTGATGTTTATTGGCAGAGTAGGTTCTCTGACCATTGTATTTATCTTTATGAAACGAACCAAAAGCCCAATACGTTATCCGGAGGGAGAAGTATTTGTAGGCTAATATGAGCAATGATTGAATTGGTTCCCTTTTAATTTAATCATCAAGATGATGGATTGATCCACTTTACATTTTTTTCTCTTCATTCACTACAAGCTGTTTGGAATACAGATCTTTTAGTACGGTCTCTTCTTTTCCAAACAATCAGCATTTGGTATTTAACGGAAAAGCTGAGATATTCAACTTTAAGCTGGCGCTTGAAACGGCTTTGATCAGCAGCTTCTCCGTTATCTCACTTGTTGCTGGTTTTCTTGATTAAGTCTACGCCATCATATGACAGGCTTTCCACACGTGCAGCCTTTTGCAGGATGTAATGATCAAAAAAGGTTTTCGTATAGTCCGTCACAAGATTTCGCATCTCTACCGCCTCCCTTGTGCCTCTCAGTTGCTCATCTACGCCGGTAAACACGATGTCACAGTAATCTAAATGTGCAGCACGATCAACGGAGAAATAATAGGTTACCATGCTGTTGTTAGCGCCAATGATCGCATTCATATGATAGTTCGGTTCAGAAAACAGTAGCAAAAAGGGTTTATTGAGGTCGCTGTCGAGAAGGCCGAATGCCCCGCTATCCAAGCCAATCCCGCAGGCAAACCGGTCGTCATCCCTGCAAACAACCGCTGCCGTAGGTCCTCCATAAGAGTGTCCGACGATGCCCATGCCGACGTCAAGCATCAGTCTGTCATGAAAGATAGAATCCAATTCTTCAGAGTTTAGTTTGTGAAGATGATCGGCTACGTACCTTACATCTTCTGCCTGTCGTTCACTATATAATGTTAACTGATTAATGATTGGCAGAGCCAGGACGTTACGGCACATCTCAATGGCCGTTTCATCATCAGGCCGCATCTTCATCTTGCCAGCCAGCTCCATCATCTCCGGATCTTCAGAAAACGCCATAATGACATCCGAAAAATCCTTTGATACATTCAACAGCTTCCCATCTTTCCGTTTATACATTGTGCTATTCTGATGGCCGATACTGACGACAACATAACCCAGGCTTGCCAGGTCTGTACAGATGGCTGTCCCCCATTCCGGTGAACCGCCCCCGCCGCAAACATAAAATAACACTGGATAGCGCTTTTTCTTCCCAGAAAGAGCAAGGTCGTCGTAACAATGAATCTTGATATCGATAGAGAAAAAATTCTTCTCTTTCAGATACTCAGTGACAAGTGGCTGCTCATGAAGCATTTCGTAGACTTCAGGAAACATGTACGTTGATGGAGTCTTCCCTTCGCTGCTATCGGACGGATAGTACACAAACGCGGTCAATTCTCTTTTTGAGTCATCTGATGCTGTGTACTCAAAATCCATCTGGGTACGAGCGGCGGTATAGATGCCGATTGGTTCTGGGAATGTGTCATACCTTTTCATCCTTTTGTTCCCCCTTAATAAATGAAAGTGCGAATGTGAAATACACATGGCGATATAAGTGCTTTCAAAACTGTAAAATGGTTACATCCAATCTTCAGTTCATCATCCTTATTCCTTGGCTTTCTTGAGATCGCTAACAACTTCAGCATATTTATCATCTCTAAGCAGCCCATGACCCATAAAGTCAGCAAAGTACTTGCTCATCTTATGCTGCAGGTTAGAATCCTTAATATCGAATTCCCTAAAAAACATGACTAAATTAAACTGCATAGATTCAAACATAAAAGAAATGAGGTCGTCATCAATATCAGGTCGTAGATATCCATCAACCCTCATGCGGCGTAACATGTCCTTGATTAAGGGGAATGACTCGCCCTTTAGCACATTCAAATATACTTTTAGTAAGGTGTTCTCTGGAATGTGTAAAAATGTTTCAACGAGTTTGATTTCCAGTTCATTCAATGGCTCAGTCGCAATGCCATTAGTGTTGTCAAATAAGCCAGTAAGGAAAAATTGAAAAAGAGAATCTTCATTGTTGTTATGAAAATACGCAGCTCTTTTCTTGGTCACATGTCGTATTAAGAGACAATAAAGGTCATCTTTGTCTTCAAAATACCGATAAAAAGTTCCGGGATGCATGGACAAACGATCCAAAACCATCTTCATCGTTATATCCTCGTAAAGATGATCAACAAAAAGATGCATAGCACGATTACATATGTCCTCACGCCTTGCTTCATTCAATCGAAAGAAAGTAATTTTTGGCATAAATGACTCCTTTATGTAAAATGTGAACTCATTCACACCATATCGATAATTGATTCACATGTCAAGCTGTATTGAAATAGATACCCGCTCTTTGCTCGGACGGATTTCACCCCAACGGTAGTACGATTGATCATTGTACCTTTATTCGTTCCGACTTGCGCTCTGTGGGCATTGCCAAAATCGAAGCCGTTTTCACCAATTGCGAATTCTCCTCCTGCGATATGAGAGGAATGACATTGGAGAATGCTATGTTTATCGATTGTACTTTTTATCAATGTAGATTCAATGACCGCGTTTTACAGGCAGCGAATATCAGCTAGTTGAAATAACGTTTGAGGGAGTGGTGACACTTCGTCAACTCCAGTGAAGAAGTGAACATTCATTATATTAATAGGAAATATGTATGTTTTAAACAAAAATTGGAATTTAAGGATTACTTTACCCGAAGTGAATTGACTATCTGAATGTATTTCATGTTGAATTGAAAAAGGCTGCTTTCCAGTAAGCAGCCCATTCACTAAACTTTCGACTATTTTAATCAAATCATTCTACCTTTTTGTGGTGTAAACTCAACCCCTATCGATTGATCACCTGAATGATTTTCTCCTGAGCATCTTGTGCCTCAGGGATTGGCATGACAACAAATACATGAAGCATTTCAGGATAAACAAAGGTTTTTATGTCAATTCCTTGTTCTGTTAGTTTTTCATCAAGCTTTATGGCATCTGGATATAACATATCATGTGTTCCAATAAAATGAGTAATCTTCCCAAGTCCTTTAAAGTCACCGTAAATGGGACTGATCAATGGGTCAGTTACATTTTTATCAGCTGTCCAAATCTTTGAAATGACTTCCATTCCTTCAGGACCTAGAATCGGGTCCTTTTTTGCATATTCAAACATTAGAGGATTGCTTAAGCTCATGTCAACACATGCAGATAATAAAATAATATCCTTCGGCTGCGGCAGACCTTCCTTCTTTAAAAGGTGCGCCAGACCAAGTGAGATATTTCCGCCAGCTGAATCTCCCATGATCGTCAATTGATTGGCACTTTCAACAGTTTTCAGAAGGTCTTTATATAGGTTTAGGATTTTCGGATAGGTATCCTGGCAGCTATAATGAGGCACTTTTGGATAAATAGGAGCCACCACTTTCGCATTGAGTGATTGCGCCATCTTATCCATGAACCACCAATGGAAATTCAAAGGCTGATTTGTCCACGCGCCGCCATGTATATATAGAATGACTTTTTGTTTTTGTGACGTTTGGTCATTCAAAGTGAAAACTTGCATGCCTTCGAATGTCTGCTCTTTTATCTCACTAATTAACTTCACATCATCCTCAATGGCATAAGGCTTAGTATTTTCTATTCCTTTTTGATCAAGAAATTTTTTTGTGTTTTCAATACTAGAAAAACTCTCTTTATTACTTTGGGAAGCGAATAATTTTTCAAATTGAATACTTTCTTCAGAACGTTCTCCATTAACAATTTCCACACTCATTTGTTTTCTCTCCTTTAAGTCAATTGTGTTATTGTTCATCCTGATGTATCACACGAAATGATTCGAGGTAGACTTGTATTTGTTTATCAGAGGTCTTTAACAAGTTAGATAAAAGGTCTTGAATTTGACTGAAGCGTTTGATTTTCCTTTCAATTTCTTCGTGTTTGTGATGGACAATCCTTCTTAAAGTATCAGGTTCTATGTCTTGACTCAGCACTTCCATAACTTGTATTTCCTTTATCTTTCATGTATCGTTCGATCGTTTAACATTTTTAAGGTTGCTGTAAGGTTCGGATTAATACAGGTTAAGGTTGAGGTTGTACAATGGGTTTGTAAGGAAGGGAGGGATGAGTCAAATGGTCCTCCTTCTAAATCAATCATAGAGGTGAAAAGGTTTGAGAGAAAATAAAATTTTGTCTTCATTATGTTACTTCAGTATCTTTTTTGCGCCATTTTTGTTTCCGATTATCGTCTATTTCTTAGGGAAGGACGAAGTGAAATATCATGCGAAAAAATCGCTATGGACACATTTTATTCCTTATTTGATTTTTGGCATTGGCATCCTTGGTTCAGGTTTACTTGGCATGAACGATATCAGACATGCTGGTCCGTTCTTAATTGCAACGTATGCTGTGACATTCCTTGTGGCGATCTACTTCTTTATTTGGAACATTGTCAAAGGCATTAAAGTGTTTTCAGAATAATAGATGGGAAAAACGGTTCTGTGATTGATCAGAACCGTTTTTTTGTATGTCCATTCATGCGGGTAATTGGATATCAATCGTTGTTCCTTCACCTATTATACTGCGTATCGTAATATCCCCGCCGTGCTTTTGGATAATATCCTTTGCAATGGCCATTCCGAGACCAGAGCCTGCATGTGTCCCTCCTGTATTCGTCCCTCTATAGTAGCGGTCAAACACTTTTTCTAGCTCTGCCTCTTCGATTCCTTTGCCGTTATCTTTAATCGTGATGTGGGTATTTTCTTTTTGTTCCAGCTGTACAATGATTTTCACATCAGAATCATTGTGAACAAGGGCATTTAAAATGAGATTGGTGACCGCTCTTCGTATGAGGATCGTATCAATATTTAGCATGAGCTTGTCTACATTCGTTTGCAGCTCAATCGTCTGTTCTGCATATCTCGAATTGTTTAGGATATCAATTAACGTTTCCCGCAGCAACGGCACAATGTTCACTAGCTCTTTATGCAGCATCACGTCGTTATTTTTCAGCCTTGTTGTTAAATTTAGATCCTCCATGACATCTTTGATGTACAGTGATTTATTCTCTATGATGCTGGCATAATGTCTAATGGCTTGATCTGAAAGAGGATAATTTGGATCTTTGATGATTTCTGCATAGCCTTGAATAGAGGATAATGGTGTTTTAATATCATGAGAAATATGACTGATCCACTCTTCCCGCATTTGCTCTAATTTGTCTTTTTCTTTTTGGCTTGAAGCGAGCTGCTCTGATAAGTGATTGACATTATAGAAGACATCTTTATATATTCCCTTAGTTGGCAGCTTTGTCGTATAATCTCCGTTTGCGAGCCGCTGGATTCCATGAATGGCACGGCCGAGCGGTTTGATGAGCTGCCGGCTGAATAAGTATCCAATGAGCAAGGCAATGATGGCATCTATTGATAATAAAATCATCGTCCCGATATTGAATCTTGATATTAAGTCCTTCGTGTCGAACGAGAATAAATATTTTCCGATGGCAGGGTTCTTAAATCCGATAAAGTAGCTGTATTCCCTGCCCTTTCCTTTTTTTCCGCCGGCATAAATGGTCGATAGCAATTGCTTATCTTTATATTTATGTATGTTCACGATTTCTATAGGTGTATATTTGCTCTTTATTCCTTTAGGTGCGTGTGCATGATAGACGTCTTGTCCATTTTCGTCTAATATTTGAATCCACGCATTTTGTTGTTTTAAGGCTTGCTGTCCTTCTTTGCTGACAGTGATGCCTTGATCGGAAAAGAGAATGTATTGTTCAAATGATCTTGTGAAGGTTTCGGGCGTATGTTCTTCGTTTTGCTGGCTGCTTGCTTGTAGTACAAGCCAAATCATGAATCCAAATAAGTTAATAAAGACCGTGATAATGGTCACGATAATGACAGAGACCATATATCTGCCTGTTAATCGCCATTTCATCCTTACGCATCCTTTACAACAAATTTATAGCCAAGCCCTTTGACCGTCACGAGAAATTCTGGTGTAGATGGGGAATTCTCTATTTTCTCCCGAAGTCTTCGTATATGGACCATCACCGTATTGTCAGAACCGAAGAAATCTTCTCCCCAAACGGTTTGATAAAGCGTTTCTTTACTGATCACTCGATTCGGATGCTGCAAGAAATAGGTCATCAGCATAAGTTCTTTCGGTGTGAGCTCAATCACCGCTCCATTTTTCGTCAGTTCGGCTTGCTGCTCGTTTAACTCAAATGGCCCTTTTTTGATCACGGGATCAGCTTGAGAAGGCTGTAAGTATGATGACCGTCTCAGCTGGGCTTTTACCCGGTAGGCGACTTCCTTTGGGCTGAAAGGTTTTGTAATGTAATCATCGCCGCCAATGGCAAGTCCTACAATTTTGTCTGATTCCTCTCCCTTTGCTGATAAAAAGATAATCGGAACATGCGAGACGTCTCTGATTTGTTTGCAAATATCGTAGCCTTCACCGTCTGGCAGCATAATATCCAGTATGACGAGATCGGGATGTTCTTGATGGAATTGCGTGAGCCCATCACGGGCAGTTGAAGCTGTTATCACCCGGTCAATGCCTTCTCTTGTTAATACTGTATGGATTAATTCCAAAATTTCTTTTTCGTCATCTATAATCAATACTTTGCTTTGAAGCTTTGGCATTATGATCACTCTCCTGAAGTCATTGTTATTATTATACCCAAAGTGTAGACATCGTGAAAAATCAACTTTCTATTTGCACAGAAAAAAGCCAATTTTCTTTTTTAATGAGAAAATTGGCTTTTGGTGTTTTTTTAGCGTTTGACCACAAATGTTGTCACACTTTGAGCCGGGAGATGAGCCCAAAATTGATTACCTGATATATTTAAGTCAGTTCCAGGCTGAAGGTTGCTGTTACTACTCGTAATCCATCTTGACGCTTGTGAAGCGGTTCCATTTTGCATGACAAAGTGTTGATTGACGCCTGTATTGTTTTTATTAATCGCTACAATGACGACCTTATTGTCCCCTTTATAGGCTGAGACGAAAACATTCGGTTCAGGGCTTTTCGTTGCATCAATTCTGACGTACCCTGGACGCACAAACTTGGAGAAATGCGCCATGTTGTAGCCACGTTTGCTAATCATTCCATCTTCCTTCATAGGACCGTATGATCTGCGGATGTACCACCAAACATACGCCTGAAAATCACCTTCCACCATCGAATGGTGAATATGTTCTGACACCCCTAATGCCTCAGGCCAGCGGTCCGCTGAATTGTTATCACTATTCGGGTAATATACCTCTGTCATCCACAGCTCTTTCCCCGCTCCTTTTTGTTTAAAAAGAGGATACGGAAGCTGGCTGATCTGGGTTCCATACAGATGGGCACCGAGAATGTCCATATTTCTAAGCGCCTGCGGATCGTTTAAGATAGGATCTGATATATTTTTAAGGTATTGAAAGGATTCTGGTGCAATCACGCGTGCATTAATGGAGTCGGCATTTTCTCTCATGAATCGCAGGATTTCCTGAGGCGTCCACCATGTCCATTCGTGTGCATAATCAGGCTCGTTTTGTACAGAAATGGCATAGAGGTTGACACCATTATTTTTCATGTATGTCACAAAATCATTCAGATGCTGAGCATATGCGGCGTATTGATTGTATCTCAACCGCTTTGCAGACGCACCATTACGGTTGAAAGTCTCCACCATATGGCTTGGAGGATTCCAAGGCGAAGCGATCACTAAAGCGCCATGATCTATTGCTCTTTTGGCGGTAGCAACTTCTCTGTGCCAATTATTTCTGTTCTCGTCTACATTAATTCGTAGAATGGAGAATCCTAATTGATTCTGCCCATTGCCAAAGGCGGTTTCCCTTTGAGGGGCGGTTAAATCACCAATCCAAGCCGGGTGGTTCATTCCGCCAAAGCCGCGAATCACTTGTCTTTCCGCATTGACATTAATATTCGCATCACTTGCTGCTGAAACCTCAGTTACCCCAGGTCCTATGAACATGACAGACAGCATAGTGCAGCAGACCAATAAAGTACAAATTGGTTTTTTGATTATGGACATCAAATTTTCCCACTCTCCCATCAACCAGTGATCGATGCCGCAGCATCTGATTTTGTTTACCTTTGAGTAAACTGCCAGGAATCAAATTGGAATAGGTTGGCACCATTTCCTTTGAAGACAAAAAATACGTTGTGCACTCCTGTTGCTCCGTTCACTGCCGTTTCTATTTCTCGCCAGTTTCCGCCTGTGGAAGGGACATTGAGTGTTCCGGCAATTCTGCCGTCTGGACTGCCAAGACGTACTTCTATTTGTCCGCCTGAAGCGGATGCTACATTGGCTTTAAAGGTTCTGGCACCGCTCGATCCGAAATCGACATTACTGACAGCCACCCAATCACCGTTTTGAATGTTTGTGACATGCTGGTTATTGACTGGTCCACCTGGTGCTGAGGAGGCCTCTGTTAAAATGCGTCCATTCCAAGCGAATGTTTCAGCTTCTACCCGTTGATAAGGATTCAGGTTGGAAAGCTGTTTAACGCCTTCAAAATTGGCTGCGACCTCTCGAAGGGAGCCGTCAGCATTATGCACAAGCTTATTAATGTGTGGAGATCTGTAGCCTTTCCCTGCTCCATATAAGGCAGAGCTCACCGTTTGCGTGTGATACACGACATACCACTCGTTTTTAAAATGGAACACAGCATGATGGTTGTTACCGCCGCCGCCGAAAAATGCACCCGGATTTTTCAGGAAGTGTCCTTTATACGTAAAGGGGCCCATTGGACTTGAGCTCGTCATATAACCGATCTCACCAGGTGGTTTATCTGCTGGGTGGGAGCCGCCAAAATTGATGCAATAAGAATAGTAATAGGTACCGTTATACTTATGCATACCCGAATCTTCAAACATAAAAGGAGCATCAATGGTTGATGCGCTGCCAACCACACTAGTCATGTCAGGTCCTAGTTTCAGAACTCTTGCTGTTTTAGGATTGGCCCATTGTCCCTGCGTTGGATTTGAACCGCCTGGAACGCCTCCTCCGGCATATAAATAACCGGTCCCGTCATCATCTACAAATACGGCTGGATCAAACAGCCATACAACACCGGACATCCCTGGGGTATTTGGCGTGACGAGCGCTTTTCCGATAGGATCTTTCCAAGGACCAATCGGGCTGTCTGCTGTCAAGACGCCAATCCCTCCGCCGCTGTTAGCAAAATAAAGGAAAAATTTATCCTTCCCATTGATCTTTTTCACCGCAGCGGATGGAGCCCAGGAAGCGCCTGCCCATTTGGCAATCCCTCTCCCGCCATTGGCCCCATTTGCGCCAGCTACTGGAATCGCTCCGTGATCTGTCCAGTTCACCATATCCGCGGAAGAGATGACAAAAACCCTATTCAAATTTGCAAAAGAATTGTCCTTAATCGTTCCATTGCTGTGATATTCATAGTCATCACTCGACATATAAATGTACACTCTTCCGTTATAGGTGAGCGCAAACGGATCCGCCCCCAGGTGATGGTCTATGAGTGGATTTGCATTTCCTACTCGTTTTGCAATGGGGGTACTTGCTGCACTCGCATCATATACCGGTATACAGCTCAGCACCAAAGCAAGAATCAAAAAACCTACACCGCACTTCATCCTCTTCCTCATCGTGTCTTTTTCCTCCTGTTTTCATCTTCCTAATATTGGGGTTTACGCCCAATTTCAAATTATGTTGATATGAGCTGATGAAGAATGAATACAAAGGATGATTTCTAGGGAAAATCACTGCTAAAACCATCATGAAAACCCTTACTTTTTGACTAGGAGACAATAAAAAAATACAGTCCTCCACTTTGGAACTGCATTTTTTCTTCTTATTCAATGAATGTAGATTACATATAACGAGCGGTCACCATTTTCTTTCTTGTGTAAAACTCTACTCCGTCTGTTCCGTTCGCATGTAAGTCCCCGTAGAAAGAATCCTTCCAGCCGGAAAACGGGAAAAATGCCATTGGTGCGGGAACACCGATATTGACGCCGAGCATCCCTGCTTCGATGTTTTCGCGAAATTCTCTGATGCTTGATGCACTGTCTGTGTAAAGGCAGGCACCGTTCGCAAATTTTGATTGATTGGACAGGTCGATTGCTTCTGTTAGTGAAGAGACACGAACAATTGATAAGACTGGGGCGAAAATCTCGTCCTGCCAAATTTTCATTTGATTTGTCACATGATCAAAGATCGTTGGTCCAACGAAATACCCTTTTCCATTTGTTTCGTGATCTTTCCTGCCATCTCGAATGAGACTTGCGCCTTCTTCAATCCCTGACTGGATATATTGAAGCGTTCGTTCTTTATGTTCCTTTCGAATGACTGGACCAAGAAAGACATCTTCATTTATTCCATTTCCAATGACGAGCTCGTTCGATTCATCAACTAATTTTTGAATGAACTCATCTGCCACTTCTTCTTCCACCGCGACAACGGCCGCGGCCATGCAGCGCTCTCCCGCTGATCCAAAGGCAGCACCAATGATTTGTTTCGTTGCCGCATCTAAATCTGCATCTTTGAGGACAATGGAGTGATTCTTTGCACCTGCAAGTGCTTGGACACGTTTGCCATGCTCTGTGCCTTTTTTATAGACGTATTCTGCGACTGGCTGAGAGCCGACAAATGAAATGGCTTTGACAATTTGGTGTTCAAGCAGACCATTGACAACATCGTGAGCCCCATTGACAATGTTGAGAACACCTTTTGGAAGACCTGCTTTTTCAAATAGCTCGGCTAACCGCGCGGCAAGAATGGGCGTTCGTTCTGAAGGTTTTAAAACAAACGTATTTCCGCAGGCAATGGCAAGCGGGAACATCCAGCAAGGGACCATCATCGGAAAGTTAAATGGTGTAATCCCCCCGATGACGCCTATTGGATAGCGGTACATGCCAGATTCGAGTCCAGATGCGATATCTGGTAATTGTTTTCCCATCATTAAGGTTGGTGCACCAGCGGCAAATTCGACACATTCAATCCCTCGCTGCACTTCTCCTTTTGCTTCTGTTATGCTTTTTCCGTTTTCAAGCGTTACGAGTTCAGCCAGTTCATCCCATTTTTCAACGAGTAACTGCTGATATTTAAATAAAATGCGTGCACGGCGGGGAACGGGTGTTTTCGACCAAGTGGTAAATGCTTCTTTTGCTGCCTGTACTGCACGTTCGACATCCTTTTTTGTTGAAAGCGGCACTTCTGCGATGATCTCGCCAGTAGCTGGGTTATATACTGCCTCTGTTTGACTTGTTTCTGCCTCAATCCATTGTCCGCCAATATAATTTTTCAACATTTGTACATCTGTTTTGGTCATGTTCCCTCTCTCCTTTTTATGAAAGAATGTCATGCTTATAGGATGTGTATGGTTGTCATTGTCTCATCTAACGGGCGCCCATCTGTATACACTCTTTGTCAAATATTATTGTCGTTTTGGTTTACGTTGTGATAAAAGCTTGCTCTAACGTGTGAAAGGTTGACGCCCTATCCCTTTGTTTGTGAGAAATGATTCCCGAATGTGATTCATTCATGGTGATTTTTCGATTAACTTTTGGTTAACTTTAGAAAAATCATAATATTAAAAACGCTTTCAGTCAATCCTCTTTTTGCAGCATAAAAAACCTGATGCGCGTTGCATCAGGTAGAGGCTGGTTTATTTCTGTAAGTTGGTTGATGCAGCATATTGATTCGGTTCTGCAAAATGCGGGAGCATCTCACCATGTGTTTCAATGAGTTCATCGCATAATTTGATGATGTCATCAATGGATAGTTCAGCGCTTGTGTGTGGATCAAGTAATGCCGCTTGATAAATGTGCTCTTTTTTGCCGCTAATTGCTGCTTCGATTGTCATGAGCTGTGAGCTGATATTGGTCCGGTTGAGTCCAGCCAATTGTTCAGGGATCTCTCCGACATAGCAAGGCATGATGCCGCTGCGATCTGCAACACATGGTACTTCGACACACGCTTTTTCAGGCAGATTGTGAATGAGTCCTCCTGTGTTCAGCACATTCCCGCCAAATTTAAAGGGAACGTTCGTTTCGATCGCTTCAATGATACGAGAACCATATTCTTTTGAGCGAGTATGTGTGATCTGTGTATTGCCCACAAGGTCATGCTTCATTGTATTCCAGTTGTTGATTTGTTCCTCGCAGCGTCTCGGGTATTCATCGAGCGGAATGTTAAATTGACCGATCAGTTCTGGATAGCGTGATTTGATAAAATAAGGATGGTATTCGGCATTGTGCTCTGAGGATTCTGTGACATAGTAGCCGAATTTATCCATCAGCTCAAAACGTACCATATCATGATGCCGCGCTTGCTGCTTTTCTTTCGCTCTTCTTTTGATGTCTGGGTACAAATCTTTTCCGTCCCGTTTCACCTCTAATAACCATGCCATATGGTTGATGCCGGCAATTTTTTCTTCAATGCCTTCATGATCCATTTCAAGTGATTCAAATAGATCCTTTGTACACACCTGCACACTATGACAAAGACCCACCGTTTGAATCGGTGTATAGCGCAGCATCGCACCTGTCAGTGTGGCCATTGGATTTGTGTAATTTAATAATAAAGCATTTGGACAAACCTCTTCCATCTCCTTTGCAAAATCAAACATCACAGGAATTGTTCGAAGGAAGCGGAAGATGCCGCCGATGCCAACCGTATCCGCAATCGTTTGTCTTAATCCGTATTTTTTCGGAATCTCAAAATCAATCACAGTGCTTGGCCGATAGCCTCCAACCTGGATGGCATTGATGACATATTTCGCATCCTTTAAGGCTTCTTTTCGGTTGTGATAGGGCTTAATGGTCACATTTGCACCGTAGTTCTCTTTTAAATGCCGAAGCATCGTGTCTGATTCATTCAGCCGGTTGTGGTCGATATCATATAATGCGAATTCAAAGCCGCTAAGTGCAGGGACCAACAAACAATCTCCTAATATATTTTTAGCAAACACGGTACTCCCTGCACCGATAAATGTAATTTTAGACATTGACGACTCTCCTTTTTACATCCATATTGAACTACCCTTTGACAGAGCCTTGTGAAAGCCCTGCGATAAAATATTTTTGCAACAGTAAAAACATCGTAACCATTGGCAGCATCGCAATGAGCGCAGCGGCACCAACGAGCTGGAGCTGATGCTGATTTTGACCAAAAAAATGGGATAAGGCGACTGTGAGTGTATGCATTTCTTTATCTTGCAAAAAGAAGATGGCAAATTGATAGTCGTTCCAAATATACACACAGGCAATGATTAAAACAGAAGCGGTAATGGGCTTCAGAAGAGGAAAAACGACAGTGAAAAAAACTCTGAGTGTCCCCGCTCCATCAATACGGGCTGCTTCTTCAAGCTCCTTTGGAATGGTCGACCGGATAAAGCCTGCGTATAAGAAAATGGTTAGCGGCAAAAAAGCAGCGACATTATTTAAAATAGCGATTTGATAGGTGTTCATCATCCCGATTTGAACGACCATTTTATAGAGCGGGACAAGGGCTGTGAGCGGTGGAATGACCATAATGGTGATGAATAAAACATAAACTGCTTTATTTAGCTTTGTGTTTCTTCTTGCGAGCGGATAGGCTGCAAGAGATCCAAGTATGATGAGTAATACAGCGGAGCTAAACGTAATCATCACTGTATTCAAAAAGGACTGGCCAAGCTGAGCCTCTGTCCATGCCGTGCGAAAGTTTTCAAGATGGAGCGCTTTCGGAAACAGCCATTTTGAACTGAAATCTCCTATCCCCTTTAATGATGTCGTCACCAAGATATAAAATGGAATGAGGTGAAGCAATGTCACCAAAAGTGCGAGGAAGGTGTACCATCTCTTTTTGCGTTTAAAGGCGTTATCCATCACACCTCGGTCTCCTTTCGTTTGAAATAAATCAGTGCTGCGACACTAATGACAAGGATGATGACCGCCATGAAGACTCCTTGCGTTGCTGCATAGCCTGCATCCTGACGTTTGAAATACAGATCATACATAAAGGTCGACATCGATTGCGAGGAATCTCCAGGTCCGCCGCCTGTTAGTGCCACAATGACATCAAAAAGTTTCAGCCCGCCAATGACATTAAGCACAACATTAATAGTGATAGACGGCATAAGCAGCGGCAATGTGATCCGTCTGAATTGCTGGAGGCTTGATGCGCCGTCTAATTGTGCCGCCTCATAATAATCCTTAGGAATACTTTGAAGGCCTGCTAAATAAATGATCATCGCAATTCCGACGAATTGATAGGTGTTGACAAGCACAATGATCCATGTGTTTAATTGCGGATTGCCAAGCGCATTCATTTGGTCAAATCCAAAAAACGTCACCACATCGTTTAAGGCACCGCCTTGGTAAGCAAACACAAAATACCAAATATAGCCCATGGCAATCGGACTGATCATGACAGGTAGATAGATCACCGTCCTTGTGATGCCTCTTATCTTTAAACTTTGGTTTAATAAGAGAGCATATCCAAGTCCAATGATATTTTGTAAGATTGTACTCCCAATTCCGTAGAGAAGCGTGTTTTTGACAACAAGCCATGTCGTTGGGTCTTGAAGCAGACGTTTATATTGATCAAGCCCAATCCATTCATAAGTTTGTGAGAACCCGTTCCAATTCGTAAAAGATAGCTGAATGCCGTTCAAAAAAGGATAAATGATAAAGGTACTGACGACGAGTACAGCTGGCATGTACATCCACCAAAGTGATGAATTCCGGCTTTTTTGCATCTTTTGTTTTGGTAAAGAGGTAAATGCGGCTGGCTGCTTTGCTTTTGTGATGTCATTCATTGGCTTCACTCCTGTTTCAGCATGGGCCTGCTATTGTTTTTTCAGACGCTTATATTCCTCTTCCATCTTCTTCGATAATTGTTCTGGTGTGATGGAGCCTGCTAATAATTCTTGACCCGTCGTTGCCATGACAGCCCACATTCCGCTTGGTAAGTATTTTCGATCGAAGTAAGGTTCAATCTTCACCTGTTCGTATTGATCGTAAAACGTAGAGTAATAGTTTTTCGCTTTTACATGCGTTAAGGCTGCTTCAGAGGATGTGCCTTCTGCGATTTTTTCCGCATTTTCAGGCTTTGCGAGAAAATCGATGAATTGTTTTGCTTCTTTTAGATGCTTGGAGTCCTTCCAGGCAGCAACAGTAAAACGTTCTCCCCCAATCCAGCTTTGCTCATCTCCTTCATGAATGGCAGGAACAGGTATCGTGCCTACTTTGATCGATTGATTGAGTTCTGACGCTTCAGGTCCTAAAGAACCTCCGACAAAGGTGAAGGCTATTTTGTTTTGTGCCATCAGTTCAGGTGCTTGAGATAGTTTCGCTGTCAGGACATCTTTGTTTAAAAGATCTTGATCCTTCAGCTCCTTCATGAACTGTGCAAGCGGTGTATAGTGAGACCAATCAAAAGATCCGTTTTCAAGTTCTTTTCCGTATTGATGTTTTGGATCGGTGATTAATAAAGGTGTGGCTAGTTCATCAAAGACTTGGGCGATATTTGAGTTGTCTCCTCCTGGTATCCAGAGCGGCACAACCTCTCCTTTGCTCTTTTCCTTCACTGTCAGCAAAGCCGATTGGAATTCATCAAGTGTTCTAGGTACCTCAATGTCATAGTCCTTTAATAGATTGGCATTAAAGCTAAGCCCGTCTTTTGCTTGATTCAGCGGATACGCGTATACTTTGCCATCTTGGTCCTTTAAAATCTGATCGAGTGATGGATCAAGTTGTTTCACCCAATTCATCTCTTTTAGATCAGCGACATACTCGCTATAGCGGAGTTTGGCCCAGCCGTGTGTGTCAAACAGATCCGGCATATCGTTTGCCCCCATTTTGACACGAATCGTATCTTCATAGCTGTTGCCTGGGAAGTTGGCATCGATTCGAAGATGTGGATGCTCTTTTTCAAACTCACGAATCACTTCTTCAAACGCTTTTCTTTCCCCGCTGTTGCTCATTGTCGAAAAGAGAGTCAAGGTGACCTTTCCGTTTGCTTCAGACGTACCGTTATTGCTGCAAGCAGACAAAAAAATGGTCAAGACAAAGGCCGCAGTGAGCAGCATGATTTTTTTATTCATGGTTTCCTCCTTTTGATCACTGAAAATTCAGACGATAATCGGTAGAATTCATGCAGTTGCGAAAACAAAAGAAGTCCATTATACTGGAATTCTATTCTTTTCAAAGAGATAAGAGAGCATAACGGCAGGCTGCCTTGTTCTCAGCATGATCTGGCCATCATGCTGAGCAGCTGCTTTCTGCTTTTTTGTCTCTTTTTTGTTTGCTGAGATCTTGGTTCACCCCCTTTCATGGATGAGACATGTGCTGCCTCGTTCGATGAGTTTTGTTGGCACGACGACTTTTAGAGGGAGCTTTCTTCCGTTTATTCGCTCAAGCAAAAGCTTCAAGCCGACTTCCCCCATTTCTTCTGTATATACTTTTACGCTTGTAAGCGGCGGACTTGAAAATGAAGCAGCTTCAATGTCATTAAACCCAACAATGGATACATCGAAAGGAACACGCAGACCGGCTTCGTTGAGCGCACGCATTGCACCGATCGCCATTGAATCACTTCCGATAAAAAAGGCTTGTGGAAGGTTTCCTTTTTTAATGGCTTGCTGCATAAGCGTATAGCCTTCTTGCATGGAGTATTCCCCAATGTGGATATCATCCAGATGAAGACCTCCCGCCTCCTGCATTCTTCTCATAAACGTCGTTTGTCTTTCGTCCTCAATCACAGCATTTCCTTCGAAGTAATGCTCCCGCTCCTTTCCGCCAATATAGCCTAGATGTGTATAGCCAAGCGATTGCAGATGGCGAATTGCTCGATCTGCCGCTCTTACAAAATCCACATGCACACAATCATACAAATCCTCATCCGCATAATGATTAATAAAAACAATGTGCTCCATTCGATTTGTCATTTTTTCAACCGTATCAGGGCTGATTCGTCCAATGACAATCAAACCGTCAATATCCTTTAGCATCGCCCCTTTGTCCATGCTTCTCAGGCGAAAGGTATGGAGGGTAGACAGCCCTTGTTTGGCATATTCTTTTTCAATTCCTTTTCGAATCGATGAAAAAAAGGGATCATTTAATTCTTCGTCAATGGATTGAGCGACAACGATACCAATCACTGGGGATTCAGATGGGCTTTTTTCTTCTGCTTGATCGGCTTTTCTTGCTCTCACTGGGGTATAGTTTAGCTTCTTCGCAATGTCGAGGATGTTTTGTCTTGTTGCGTGTGAAACGGCAAGTGTTTGATCGCCATTTAACACACGGGATACAGTAGAAACGGACACTTTTGCATCATGAGCAATATCTTTGAGTGTGGTCATAGGCAAACTCCTCTTGGTTTTTGACTAAATATTTACTAAAGATATTTGAAGGATAACATATAAGTAAAGCGCTTTCAATTGTGGATTTGTAATTTTTTATTTTGTATTTGGGTATGTTTCGGTGAGATTGCAGTGTTTTAGTAAAATTGCGTAAAAAAGAGGATGGATTACATCCTCTTTTACTAACGTGATTCAATTGAGGCTGTTTCTTTTGAAAACAATTGCTTCATTGTCTCCCAAGCCGTATCGAGTTGCTGGTGAAGTCCAAATAAACCTGAGTTGCCAATAATATAGATCTCGTTTCCAGCCTCAGCAAGCAGCCGGAACGTGCTTTCATTACAAGAGCCGTCTACTTCAATTGAAAATGAGTATCCTCCTTGCTCTTTTATCTTTCTCACCTCTTTGATTTTACGAAGCATTTCTTTAATAAAAGGCTGTCCAGCAAATCCTGGATCGATCGTCATGATCGTCACTCGGTCTATTAAATGAATAAAGGAATCTAACGCCGCAATTGGTGTGGCGGGATTTAAGACAAAGCCGACCTTGCAGTCTCTTTGATGGATATGCCGAATGATTCTAAAAACGTCTCTTTGCACGACCTCTGGGTGTAAGCAGATCATGCTTGCGCCTGCATCAATGCAGGCATCGATTAAAAATTCTTGGGGGTATTCCGCCATAAGGTGAACATCAATTGGTCTATCTGTCAGTTTTCGAAGCTGTTCTATGAATAAGGGCGATAAGGTGATATTTTTCACGTAATGACCATCCATGACGTCGACATGATATCGATCTGCTCTTGTGTTGAGAATATGAATTTGTTCGCGGAAGTGCGTTAAATCCATGCACATTAGTGAAGGTGAAAAAATGGCTTTCATTCTCAGGCTCCTCTTTTTTAAAGTTGAAATAAAAGCTTGATCAATCCAATTAAGATTCCGATGATACCAAAGTCTGTATCTCCAAAAGTTGTCCCTTCAAAGCCAAGGGTCCCTAACACAGGTAATAAACAAGCAGGTAAAAAGGAAAGAAGCAATCCGTTCACAAAGGCCCCAGCGACAGCCCCTCTCACCCCTCCTGTTGCATTGCCATACACTCCTGCTGTAGCGCCGCAAAAAAAGTGCGGGACAAGACCAGGGACAATGACAGTTAAACCAAACAAAGGTAAAAGAAAAATGGATACGATGCCTCCTGCAAAGCTGCATAAAAAACCGATAATGACTGCATTTGGAGCAAATGGAAAAACGGTTGGCGCGTCAAGTGCCGGCTTTGCCCCTTTCACAAAACGATCGGCAATCCCTTTAAAAGCAGGCACGATTTCACCGATTGCCATCCTCACCCCGGCTAAAATAATGTATACACCAGCGGCAAAGGTAATAGCCTGAATGAGAATGAAGACAGCGAAGTTCGTGCCCCCGCTAATTTGTTCTATAAAGGGAATCCCTGCAAACGGTGCAATCGCAAAGAACAGCAAAGCCATCGTGATCGAAATGGCAACAGATGTATCTCTTAGAAAGCCGAGTGATTTAGGCACTTGAATGGTTTCCGTTGATCTCTCTGGACGACCGATCCATTTGCCGATCATTCCCGCTGTAAAATAACCAAAGGTACTGAAGTGTCCAAGCGCGAGATCATCGCTTCCGGTGACTTTCCTTGTGAATGGCTGAAGGATAGCGGGTGCAATGACCATAGCCGTTCCTAATATAATCGAACCGGTGGTGACAAGAAACGCTCCTTGCATTCCAGTTGTCGAGAGAACCACTGCGAGCATTGCAGCCATATACAAGGTATGGTGCCCTGTTAAAAAGACGTATTTAAAGGGCGTGAATTTTGCCAATAACAAATTGACCAGCATGCCAAAAATCATAATGAGAGCCGTCTGTGTACCGAATTCCTTTTGAGCAATAGCCGCCATGGCATCTGTATTTGGGACAACCCCTTGAATGTGAAAGGCTGCTTCAAACATTTTTCGAAAAACTCCAAGTGAATCAGACACGACCGTGGCGCCCGCTCCTAATATTAAAAAACCCATGGTTGTTTTCAAGGTGCCTGACACGGTATCTGCGGCTGATTTTTTCTGCAAAAGTAAACCGGCCAGTGCAAACAAACCGATGAGAATTGCCGGTGTGCCCAATATATCGTTCATGATCAGTTCCATCATGATGTGATCCCCCTTTTTTGTGGCTTATATGTGTTTACGAAGGACGTCTTTAATGGCTTCCTGGTCTAACAAGTTATTTAATCCAGCGACCTTTCTTGTGCCGTCATCCAGCTGATCGATAATGTCTGTTGCTCCGATATATAGATCGGCCTGTTCATTTTTACTTGTGCTGAGATCGGTATGATCCACTTCAGCTACAAGTCCTAACTCTTCTAATGCTTTTTTGACATTCATTTCTACGATAAAGCTGCTTCCTAATCCGTTTCCGCACACAACAAGAATTTTTTTCATTCTCTTTTTCCTCCTTTATAGTTGTGAAAATTGATCAACTAGTTTTTGCACCGATGCTAATTCCTTTGCTTCAACCAGTTGTTTCCTCCGTTTTTCATCACTTAACAGCATGGTCAGCTGTTTGAGTGCTTTCAAGTGGGTCATACTGTCAATGGCTGCTAGCACAATGATGAGACGAACCTGTTTTTTTCCATCTTTAGAGAAAAAAACGGGCGGTTCAAATGACATGAGTGACATGCTTAATTTGTTCACGCCGTCCTCTGGTCTGGCGTGCGGAATGGCTACTTGTGGTGCAATCACAATATAAGGTCCATTTTGATGCACAGACTGAATCATGGCCTCCACATAACCTCTCTGAATGGCATTTTGATCGAGTAAAGGCTGCGCTGCTTTTGTGATGGCCTCTTGCCAAGTATCTGCTGTTTGCTGGAGATGAATGGTTTTTTCTGTTAATAAATCGTTTAACACTGGTTTCCACCCTTTCTGATGGGATACATATGCGGGATGAAGTAGCTCTTTAAGATCACGAAGCAGTGCTTTTTCATTTTGTACGATGGTATGCTGCTGAATGATGTTGAATAAAGCGTCCACATTGTTCTCATCAAGCCTGATTTCTGCACCTTCCCCATATTGAAGTAAGGTTTTTTTCTCATAGGCAGTGAGAATGGGATGAACGAGGTGAACAGGTTTTCCTTTAAACGAAATAGGTGTTGTTGACACAACAAAGTCGACATCAATGGATGACATTTCTTCATATGAACGCTTTGATAATAGTTCACGTACTTCGATATAACCGATTAATTCGATAAGCTGTGTTTTCAGCATGTGACTTGTGCCAATTCCTTCGCCGCAGACAATGTATACAGAACGCCGCACAATTGGTGAAATCCCTTCTCTTCTCATCCAACCACCAAAATGCATCGCCACATATGCAATTTCATGGTCGCTGATCTTTGAACTGGTCGCCTTTTCTAAATGGCATACGACCTTTTGAGTGATGTCAAACACCTCTGGCTGTGCTTTTTTAATAGATTCTGTTAATTCATTGTTGATATCAATGTGATAGACGAGTCTGTAATAGGCCGGGATGAGATGCATTGTCAAGTTTTGCTCCAAGGCTTCGTACTCTTGAAAGGAAATACATGCATACCGCTGAAAGTCAAAAATCATTTGTCTGGCAATGGTGCGAATGAGATGCTCTTCTGGTTTTTTACTTGATGGAAGCTTTTGTTTCTTGGCGCTGAGCCATAGAGTAGTAAGAAAATAGATTTCATCATCATGAACATGAAGGCCGGTTTCTCTTTGAATTCGTGCCATGAAACGAATAGCCGCAAAGCATTCATCTGTTTCCTGCAATGTACGCTTTTCTTCGTTTGAAAGGTGTACAGCACGTTCTAGCTTCATCCGCTTAAAGTAGAAAAAGAGATCCAAAGACAGCTGATCCAGCATGTCATCTGCAAACTCGAGCTTAAGCTCTTGTTCTGACTGCTCGAGGAGATGCTTTAACCGTTTATATGAAATTGGCCCCTTTAACCAAAAAGGTGGAAACGCTTTTTCGTTTTTTATCATTGTGCGAATGGAATGAATATAAGGTTTCAGCGCCAATCGAATCGCTCTTTCTTCTCCTGAAATCAAATAACCGCAGGCTGCCTGATAGTGGAGGATAAGCTGCTGCTTTGAAAGTGCTTCTTTTAGCTGTTTCATATCTTCAAGCAATGTATTCCGGCTCACTTTGGTCATCTTCATAAAATCATCAATTCTTAGGCGTTTCTCACTGCATGCAATGGATAAGAGCAGGATGGCCCTTCTTTCCTTTACACATGGTTCATAATCATGGCCAACGAGAATGGTGTTCGCTTTTTGAATAATGACTTCTTTTTCATGTGGGTGTAAGTAGTAGCCAAGTTGATCTTTTCGCTGAATACCACTCAGCTGCTGAGTTTCCAGCCAGCTATTCATGCGTTTGATTTCAGAGTAGACGGTTCGAGTAGAGACATTCAGTCGATTCTGTAAATCTTCAATTGATAAATAAGATGTCGTGTGAATCAGCATTGATAGTAAAGTCGTGCCCCTTTTGGTTAAATACAGTTGGAATTCCTCCCTTCTTCCCTTTGGTTATAAGTCTAATCAACTCACATGCATCAAAGAAGCCCAAATGTCTTCAGCACATGCAGTGCAGCTTTTGGGTGCTCTTTTGCCATAAGAAAAAGCACACCCGCTTGAGTGTGCTTTGAGACTTTTACAAAAAGAATCCTTTGTTTTCTTTAATGTGATAGAAAACCTTTGTAATGAGATCATGAATGTCCTGAAAAATCTTTTTGAATTTTTTTGATCCTTCACAATGCTTTTGGCATTCTTGATTCACACATATGTACTGCATCATCGCCGCCAAAAAAAGCGGACACCAATCAAGGCCTTAAGTGCCCAATGATCAGTGTCTGCAGGTTCTTTCTTATGTAAAAAAATTCTAATTTCGTTTTGTTATTTCATTTTCACTGCTTCTTTCATTTCCTCAATTATTTTATTAAACCACTGTAGAGGGTTTAATGAGATCGCCGGAAAGTAAATTTCTGCATTATTTTCGATAAAGCTTTCTTTTTCTTGTAATGTTAAAGTACTATTCAAAAAATCCTCACAATCCTTTATAGTAGACAGCAGACATTCTTTGCTAGCTTCATCGATAAAATCATCTAACGCTTCCTCTGGTGAATCAATATCTTGTTGAAATGTCCCACCTAAAAACTCTTCTAACTCCTCTAAATAACTGTAGCTCTCATTCATTGAATCACCTCTACAATGTATTATAATTAAAATCACCAATTATATTAGACAAGTGAAACCTTGATTCTATTAAAATCAAGGTATTGGTTATTCAAATCATTGTTAAATACGGGTTTTCAGATTGTGGCTGCTACTTAATCAATTAACCTGGATTATAATTAAATCGCGCAGTTTCCAATATGCAGTTCAAAGTGTTTTTCTTCTGAAAATATCTGAGCGATTTTACCAGTTGCTTTATCTGCTACAATGACGTTGTGATTCTCTGAAGATAGCCAAATCTCTTCAATTGCCTTATTGAAATCTAGAGCTTTTACATTTGCCCAAACAGGAAAAGGGTCATTTACAACTAAAATAAACCATTCTTTTTTCTCTTTCAGAAAATCTAGTGAATTTTTTAACCAAGCCATAACAGATTCTTTGTCTGTAATTGTTAAAATATCAGAAGGTGTAGAGTCTATTTGACGAAATTGTTTTAATACTACTTCACATAATTTTAGCCATTGAGAAGCATCATTTTCAAAATCAATTACCTCAATATAAGCTAATTGTTGTATTTTCTTTTTAGCATTCATAAAAGCTATTTTCTTTTGTATTTTTTCATTTTGATATACCATATTTTTCATTCCTCATTATTCATTGTAATAGATATGGTGATCACCATTTGGCCCATAAATATTTGAATACCTTTCTTTTTTAAAATCATAATTAAATGGGTCGGCACCCTCTTTCGGTTTCCCTGCGTGAGTGTGTAATTTTCCGTCATTAGTATGTTGTACTATAACTCTTTTTCCTTTTGGGGTATCAAATTCATAGTACCGCCCATGATGAGTTTGGTTAGAACTGTACTCATAATTACGATGTTCTTGCCCCTTCTTAAAAACATTATCTCCTACTTGCCATTGACGAGTAGGCTGTTGCGATCTAGGTATTCCCCCTAAATCCTTAGCGTGCCGCAAAGCCCTTTTTCGATTAAATCCTTCTGGACTTTGAGCGTTTAACCCCATCTTCCCATGAAACCCTTTCGCCCCAAACGGCAAAAGCATTCCCAGCGCCGCGTTCATGCTCGCTTCCTGCTGTTCTTTCGAGACCTTATTCCCAAACATGTCTCTACCTGTAATTGCTTCGCTGAATCCGTTGGTGGCGGTGAGGCCGTATAAGCCTTTTTGTGATGTTTTTAAGGCGTCAAAGGACTTTTGTGACGTCTTGTAGACGTCGACTGCCCTGACTGCGGCTGATGTGGCTTGAGTCGTTTTATAAACGGCTTTGCCACCTTTGAAAATGCGGCCTGCCCAGCCGACGATTGGGATATAACCCGCGGCTGCCATGCCGCCTGCGGCGACCCGCTGTCCTGCGGTGAGTTCTTCCCCTGTGATTGGATCAACGCCTGTTGCGGCGCGTTTTGCATCGTTCACGCCAGTCAGTTCATTCACGATATTTCCGCCATAGTCGAGTGCTTTTTCATACCAAG